>MERQ01000075.1 GCA_001770655.1 Betaproteobacteria bacterium RIFCSPLOWO2_12_FULL_68_20 | reverse complement strand
GCGCAGCCGGTGCGCGGCCACCCCGGCGAGCACCGCCTGCACGTCCTCCGGGATGACCTTGTCGCGGCCCTCGAGCAGCGCCCAGGCGCGCGCCGTGTGCACCAGCGCGAGCGCCGCGCGCGGCGAGAGCCCCGCCACGTACTCGGGCGAGCGCCTGGTGTGCTCGACGATCGCCTGCACGTAGTCGAGCAGCGCCGGCGCGACGTGGACCTTGCGCACGTTTTCCTGCAGCTCGACCAGCTCGCCCGGCGTCATGCACGACTCCTGCGTGGCGAGCAGATCGCGCCGGTCGGTGCCGGCGAGCAGCGCGCGCTCGGCGTCGTGCGCGGGATAGCCCAGCTCGATCCTCATCAGGAAGCGGTCGAGCTGCGACTCGGGCAGCGGGAAAGTGCCGACCTGCTCGGTCGGGTTCTGCGTGGCGATGACGAAGAACGGCTCCGGGAGCTTGCGCGTCTCGCCCTCGGCGGTCACCTGGTGCTCCTCCATCGCCTCGAGCAGCGCCGACTGGGTCTTCGGCGTGGCGCGATTGACCTCGTCGGCGAGGATCACCTGCGCGAAGATCGGCCCGGGGTGGAAATTGAATGTCCCGGTCTCGCGGGCGTACACCGACACGCCGATGATGTCCGCCGGCAGCATGTCGCTGGTGAACTGGATGCGCTGGAACTGCAGGCCGAGCGACTTGGCGAGCACGTGCGCGAGCATGGTCTTGCCCACGCCCGGGACGTCCTCGATCAGCAAGTGCCCGCGCGCGAGCACGCACGCGAGCGCGAGCCGCACCTGCTGCTCCTTGCCGAGGATCACCCTGCCGGCCGCTCCGATCACGCGCTCGATCGGCGATCGCGCGGCGGATTGCGGGTGGAAATCGGCTTTCAGCAGCATGCGGCGATTGTACTCGATGCGTTAAGATTTCGAGCGTGGCGCAGACCGCGTTTGTCACGCATTCCGACTGCCTGAAGCACGAGATGGGCGCGCACCATCCCGAGCGGCCGGAGCGGCTCGCCGCCATCGAGGACCAGCTGATCGCCTCCGGCATCGGCCAGTTCCTGAAGCGATACGACGCGCCGCTCGCCTCCGACGAGCAGCTCGCCCGCGTGCACCCGCTCGAGTACGTGCAGGCCATCCGCCAGGTCGCGCCGGAACAGGGCACCGTGCACCTGGATCCGGACACCGCGATGAACCGCTGGAGCCTGCGGGCGGCGCTGCGCGCCGCCGGTGCGGCGGTGCTGGCGACCGATCTCGTCGTCTCGGGGGAGGCGAAGAGCGCGTTCTGCTGCGTGCGGCCGCCGGGGCACCACGCCTGCCGCTCGCGGCCGATGGGCTTCTGCATCTTCAACAACGTCGCCGTCGCCGCGCGCCACGCGCTCGCCGCGCACGGGCTCGAGCGGGTCGCGATCGTGGATTTCGACGTGCACCACGGCAACGGCACCGAGGACATCTTCGAGGGCGACCCGCAGGTGCTGATGGCCTCGACCTTCCAGCACCCCTTCTACCCGTACTGCGGCACCGAGGACCCGGCGCCGAACATGGTGAACGTGCCGCTCTCCGCGGGCGCGGGCTCGCGCGAGCTTCGCGAGGCGGTGAGGGAAGCCTGGGTGCCGGCGCTGGACGAGTTCAAGCCGCAGCTGGTCGTCATTTCGGCCGGGTTCGACGCGCACGCCGAGGACGACATGGCGATGCTGCGCTTCACCGACGGCGACTACGCCTGGGTCACCGCGCAGGTGAAGGCGATCGCCGACCGGCACGCGAAGGGGCGGATCGTGTCCTGCCTCGAGGGCGGCTACGCGCTATCGGCGCTGGGAAGGAGCGCGGTGCAGCACATCCGGGTGCTGGCGGAGCTGAATGCGTAGAGGCTGTGGCAATGCCTCGCCCCGGAGCGACCTAGCTTGCGACGGCAGCAAGCCTCTTGGACGTGATGATCACGCCCTGCCTGATCGGCTGACCGGAGAACGTGGTGTCTCTCATCTCGACGCTTCCATGCTCCACGCTGACGGTACGGTTCAGATCCGCTATCGACACATCGTCCGGATCGACGAATACGATCCTGGAGAGATTGACCAGCTCCTCGGCGCCCAGCACCGATTTGATCGTTTCGACGAAATAGTCGAGAGCGCTCTCCTTGTCGTGCATGACCCAGGGCGCCGAAACGATCAGGTCCCACCGGTCAGGTGCGCCTTCACGCAACAGCAACGCAAATAGCGAAAAGTCGCCTTTCTGTTGCGAGACATGTGACTCGAGCCGGCGGAATCTCTCGGTCAATTCTGCAAGCCTCATAGCACTCCCAGAAGCTGTTCTGCGGCTTCGACCATTTTCGCAGCGTCGGCAGGCTGTGCCGTGCCGACGGCATTGTATCGAGATTCGGGTTCCCACACGGCGAGCGCGCTCCACTGATCGAAGCGATCCCTCTTGACGCGTGCCTCTTGACCAGAGAGGCGGAGCAGCACATCGAGGTCGTGCGTCTGGAAACTCCGGTATGCCTGGAACTCGCCGCTCGTACCCGGAAACTCAGCCCAGTCGAGCGTGCGGCAGATTCGCGATTTCAATCCTACTTCGACCGCATAACCGCAGACGTACACCGCACCGTCGTAGCGGCTCGCCGCGAGGAGCGCCTTGGCGTCGTCCAGGCGCGCCCGCGCGACTCTGTCGAGTTCCTCAACCGGAATCATCGTCCCCGTCTGCCTTAACGCGGCAGAGCCGAACCCGTTTACACAGTGAGCCCGCAGGAGGGGCCCAATACCCCTAGTGCAGCAGCTTGAAAGCGTGCGTCCACTCGTTGCCGAGGAACCCCGGGATGCACCACAGCATGCATAGCGGCTCTATCGCCCGCGCGGCTTCGGCTTTCCCCATGTCGGCGACCTCCCAGCCGAACTGATCGAGGATCCCGCTCACCGTCTTCTTCGCGGCTTCGTCGTTGCCGCAGATGAACATCGTGGGTCTCCCGCCGGCGTACTGCGGGTTCACCATGCGGCGGTTGCCCACAGAGTTGAACGCCTTCACCAGCTTCGCGTCCGGAAGATCGCGCTGCAGGCGCTCCATCAGCGATTCGTCGAGGCTGGTGAAGAACTTCAGCACGCCGTTGACCGGCGGCGAGTCGGCGAGCGGGTTGGTCGCATCGATCACCGGCTTGCCAGAGAGGTTGGCGGCGCCCGCGGCGCGCAACGCTTCCGCGGCGACCGCTCCCTTCACCGCCAGCACCACCAGCTCGCCGGACTTCGCCGCCTCAGCGAAGCTCGCCACGCGGCCTTTCGGGTTCTGCGACACCCAATCGGCGAGCTTCTTCGCGTCGCGCGTTCCCATCGTCACTTCGTGGCCGTGCTTGAGGAAACCGCTCCCGAGCGTCTGGGCGACCGCGCCCGAACCGAGCACTCCGACTTTCATGAATCCTCCTTCAATCCAGGTGAGGTCGTGCGTCTCTCAGGAACACGGTGAGGTCGGTGACCGGCGCGCGCACCGGCACCTGGAAGAACATGTCGGCGACGAAGCCGCGGTGATACGACGTGTGGTTGACGAGATGCAGCAGGATCTCGCCGCGCGTCATCTCGCCCTCGCCGCCGCCTACGAAGGTGAACTTCACGCGCCCCTCGAGCGCAGCATCGGTGAGTGCGTCGCTCCATTTGACGTACCACGCGTCGATCTCCTGCTGCGCGCGCCACAGCTCATCGAGGGGAGGGTGATCGGGCGTGTTGCGCGCCGTGTAGCCGTGCGGGCGGCCTTCGAGGTGCGCCTGGAAGATGCGGTCGATGACGTAGTTGTGGTTGAGCGTGTGGACCATGTTCTTGAACAGGGTCTGTCGCTCCTTGGTCGCTTCGCCGGGCGGGAGCTTGGCGACGGCGTCGAAGATCACCTGGTTCGCCCAGGCGTTGTAGCGGGTGAGCGTGCGGGCGGTGCGGGTGGAGTTCATCAATCGTTACTGTTGGGCATCCATCCACCGTCCATCGGCAAGTACCACCGACGTTTCGACCTGTCTTGCCGGGATCGACCAGTATCTCCGAAGCAGGGAATCCTTGTACGTGTTCGGGACGACCGTGAATCCGTTTCTCCGATAGAACTCGATGGCCCACGAAGCATCGGCCCAGGTGCCGATCAAAATGGGTTTGCTCGTAAGGCCCTGCACATGGCGCAAAAGATTTGTCCCCACGCCCCTCCTTTGCACGCTTGGAGCGACGTAGGCGTGGCGCACCAGAGCGACTTCTTCCTTGTCCTGAATTCCCATAACCCCCAACAGACGCCCGTCTTCCTCCGCCACCCAGAAGATGACGCCATCCGCAATCTCCTTGTCCAGCTCATCCGGCGGCATATAGGGTTCCCGCCACCGGTCGGCCGGGATCACCCCTCGATAAGCCTGCGCAGCGGCGTTGACAATTGCCAGCATCGCCGCCGAATCTGCTTCACGACTTTTTCGAATCAGAGACATCGGTTGCGAAATGCTCAATGCCCGGCTTCAGACGCGCGCCGCTTGCGGTTCTGCTTCCGAGTTAGGCGCCAGCTTATGCCGCAGATGCAAGACGGTCTTCCCAGCCCGGAAAAACCAGAACAGCCGGGTGGCACTTGAGCGCCCGGGCCAGCACTTTCGCACGCTCAACACCCAAGCGGACGCGGTCGTTCTCGATGGCAGAAAGGGTCGCTTGCGGAATGCCCGTGCGCTCGGCGAGCTGATTCTGGCTCAGGCCCTGCAGCTCACGAACGATGCGTACGGACTCACCCACCGAGACGGTGATGCGCTTCTTCGCAGGTCGAAACTGGCTCATCTATGGCCTCCGATAGTCGTGAGGGGTAACCGTCATCACCTGAAACAGCTGCTGATCCGATACGGTCAGGTAGATCACGCGCCACTGCAGCCCGAGGCGGGAAGATCGGTGACCGTCCCATTTCCCGGACAAGGCCTCGTCGTTAAACCCTCGGATGAGGCGAAGGCCGGGTGGTCCGGAAAGCATCGCGATGTCCTTCCATTTCTCGTACCGCTTGAGGATTTCCCGCGGCGCTCTCGAAAGCTGCTTGTCGACGCGGCGGTGCTCCTCGATGCGCCACATGCCACATTGTGGCTATACCATATATGACATGTCAAGGCCGCCATCGCTTGCGGCGTAACGCCCCGCTTCAGGGGCGCGCCGCTTGCGGCGCGTCCCCTGCAAGCGGAGGTGTACGCCCGACATGGGCATGAGCTTGTGGGGTGAAAGTCCCCTGTGGGAGGACCCGATGCAATCAGGATAACCACGAGCCGAAGGCAAGGGCAAGTCCGCGAGGATTTGTCTGAAGGAAGCCCGAGCGCAAAGGTGCGAGCCGACGAACAGAAATCGCATAGAAGGCTCAGCTCTGGGGCGAGTCAGCACAAGATGACGAAGCCCGCGGTGTCCAGGAGCAGGGTAAATGCGGCGGTTGTGCACTGAAGGCTTATGTTCTTATTCGGGGAGATCTGTCCGAAGGGCGATCGGGGTTCGCTATGGGAGCCGGACTGAGGCCCACGCCGAAAGGCGTGGAGATGCCACCGGACCCTGGGGCGGGCGCCGGGAGCGCGTGCGCGAGCAATTGCGCACGTGAACGGGCAGAGGTCAGCAGAGGCCATAGTAGTTGCGGAGGTTTCCACAAGAGACAGAGGCAACGAAGGGCCGAACATGGACACAAGGAGGAGTCGTGGACAGCTCGTGCGTGGCGCCGAACCCGACCGGGTGAGCCATCGCTGGCGCTGGGTCATGCCACCAGCCTTGATCTTGCGCTAACGCCGTGTACGCCAAGCGGCGTGTATCGCATGTTCATGAACCGCCCGGTGCGGACCCGCATGCCGGGTGGTGTGGGAGGGGCGGGCTAAAAGCCCGCCCCGACCCGATTAGACCGCTGGACCCTCACAATCGACGACCCTCCGGCGATGTGATTTCGTCTGGTGTCGATTTGTCTAGGAATTCGCGGAAGCTCTTGCTGAAAGCATACTTTCGATCCTTCCACCATCGTTGCATGCCAGGTTGGTGAAAGAACCACAAGATGTTGTCTCGGTGTCCCGTCCAGAAGTCACTATCAATCATGCCTGACTGATACTGAAAAAAGACATTCTCGAAACGGCGGAACAGACTGATTCCGAGGTAACCAAACTGAGCAAATTCATCTGCGTCTAAGTTGTCAGGGTTTGTCATCCCGATACGGAAGATCCGAGCAAGTTCCTTGCTGCTCCCAATTATCCCGGCCATTTCCGCGAGAGCGGACGTCGCCTGTTGGTACGTCTGGGAATGCGTGGCGTGCGTGTTCTTCCTAATCTGAATCGCGAGGTATACAACTGTGAGGGTTACGGAGATCGCAGCCAGTACGCTGCCAACCGCTGCCACTGCGTTCCAATCCATGGTTCTCTCCTGCGGTCTAACTTTATGATTAGACGTAGTGCCGGGGATGCTAGAACGATCTATATGTAGATGCAACGATCTACCTGTAGATCTTCAGATATGCCGGCAGATCTCTACTGCCAGATCGCGCCGTCCCGCCGCCTGCTAATCGAGCTTCCAGGGCTCGCAGCTTCCAGTCGCCGCACCCGAGGGCGCGCGCTCGAACGACCTGTCCGGCGAGATGCGCGCGAGCGCGTCGAAATGCCACGCGTGCAGCGCGCTCCACCGGGTGCAGACTTCCTCGTCGCCGCGGAACTTGCTGCGCGTGCACTCGGTGAGGGTGGTGACGCGCACGCTCGGCCCGTCGTCCTGGATGAAGTGCACGTACCGATCGGTCGCCCTCACGACGACCGGCCTGCGGCCGGGCTTGCGCGAGGAGAAGACCTCCGCAGACTGCAGCGTCACGGATTCATAAATCAGCATCAGCTCCGCGCGCGGCGGATCGCCCGCGATCGCCGCGAGCAGGCTCTTGCGGTAGCCGTCGTTGAACTCGCAGATCAGCTCGCCAGCGGCGAGCACGGCGGCGGCGAGCGCGTTCACGCGGGAACGGCCTCGGCGCGGCGCGCGAGGAGCGACCGCGCGGCGCGCGCGAACGAAGCCTCGTCAGGCGAGGCGATGCGCACGATTTCGGCCTGCGGCAGCCGCGCGAAGTTGCTCGCCGAGGAGCGCCGGTACGCCGGGTCGTAGTGCTCGACGAGCAGCCGCGCGACGAACTCGCGCCACTCGCCGCGCGCCGCGAGCGACTTCCAGGCGTTCACTTTCTCGCGCCCGTGCAGCCCGACCAGGCAATCGAGCTGCGCCTCGAGCGATTTCGTGTCGGCGAGGAAATGCCGGTACTCGTCGAGCAGGAGGGCGACCCGCGTCTCCGCGTCCGCCTCGAGAACGATGCACTCCGAGGCGCGCATGTTCCCGATCAGCGCCTCGGGCACCTGGACCTGCCCGATCTTGCGGCTCTCGCCCTCGACGTACACGGGCCGCGCGGCGTCGAGCGCCGAGAGCTCCTTCAGCAGCAGGCTGTCGAACCACTTCTGCGACGGCTGCGGCCGGCCGGGGAGGTCGCCCAGCACCGAGCCGCGGTGGGCGGCGAGCGCTTCGAGGTCGAGCACCTGCGCGCCCGCCTCGCGCAGCGCGGCGAGCAGCCGGCTCTTGCCGCTTCCGGTCGCTCCCTGAACGACGCGGAAATCGAACCTGCCAGGCAGGGTCTGGAGCTGCCCGACCACCCAGCGCCGGTAGGCCTTGTAGCCTCCCTCCAGGGTGCTCGCGTCCCAGCCTATCTCGCGCAGGATGTGCGCCATCGCGGCCGATCTCTTGCCGCCGCGCCAGCAGTAGACGAGCGGCCGCCAGCCGGGGCCCTTGTCCTTGAACAGCGTCCCGACGTGGCGCGCGACGTTTTTCGCCAGCAATGCGGCGCCGAGCTTCCTGGCGTCGAACTGGGACACCTGCTTGTAGAGCGTTCCCACGGCCGCGCGCTCGTCATCCTCGAGCACGGGCGCCGAGACCGCATCCGGAATGTGGTCTTCGGCGTACTCGGAGGGCGAGCGGGTGTCTAGAATGGCGTCGAAATCCGTAAGGACCGGGGCGCTCATCGCGACCGAATGGGACGGTTTCATCGGATAAAATTCTACGCCCATGAACGCACCAGAGAAGATCCGCCTCACCGAGCTCAGCCACGGCGGCGGCTGCGGCTGCAAGATCGCCCCGTCGGTGCTCTCCGAGATCCTCGCCTCGACGCCGATCCGCGGGCTGCCGGCCGAGCTGCTGGTCGGCACCGAGACCTCGGACGACGCGGCGGTGTACAAGCTGAACGACTCGCAGGCGCTGGTCGCCACCACCGATTTCTTCACCCCGATCGTCGACGACCCGTTCGACTTCGGCCGCATCGCGGCGACCAACGCGCTTTCGGACGTCTACGCCATGGGCGGCAAGCCGATCTTCGCGCTCGCGGTGGTCGGCATGCCGCTCGAGAAGCTCCCGGTGTCGGTGATCCAGCGCATCCTCGAGGGCGGCGAATCGGTGTGCGCCGAGGTCGGCATCCCCATCGCGGGCGGGCACTCGATCGACACGCTGGAGCCGATCTACGGGCTGGTGGCGCTCGGCCTGGTGCATCCCGACCACGTGAAGAAGAACAGCTCGGCAAGAGCGGGCGACGTGGTGATCCTCGGCAAGGCGATCGGGGTCGGGATCCTGTCGGCGGCGCTCAAGAAGGGAAAGCTCTCGGACGCCGGCTACCGGGCGATGCTCGATGCGACGACGCAGCTCAACACCCCCGGCGAGGCGCTCGCCGGGATGAGCGCGGTGCACGCGCTCACCGACGTGACCGGCTTCGGCCTCGCCGGGCACCTGCTCGAGATCTGCCGCGGCTCGAAGCTCGCGGCGCAGGTGAAGTTCGACTCGCTGCCGGTGATTCCCGAGGCGCTCGAGTGGGCAAAGCAGGGCACCAGGACCGGCGCCACCGACCGCAACTGGAAGAGCTACGGGAGCGACGTGCACCTCGCGGCCGGTGCTCCGGACTGGCAGAGGGCGCTCCTCACCGATCCGCAGACGAGCGGCGGGCTGCTCGTCGCCTGCGCGCCGGAGGCGGAAAAGGACGTGCTGAAGGAGTTCTCCAAGCGCGGCTTCGATGGCGCGCGCCCGATCGGGAAGCTGAGCGCGGGACCTGCGCAGCTCACTGTGACATGACGGCGCTGCATTCCCCTCCTCGCCGAGGAGGGGTGCCGCCGCAGGCGGCGGGGTGGTGTAGACGTTCATGCAACACCCGCGCTGCTCACCACCCCGGCGCTTCGCGCCGCCCCTCCTCGAAGAGGAGGGGAAATTCCAGTCAACCTACCTGAGCAGCGGCCGCAGCGCCTTCCACACGCGCTCGAGCATCAGCGGCTGCGCCGCCGCGGTCGGGTGAATGCGATCCGGCTGGAACAGCTCCGGCTTCTCGGCGAAACCATCCAGCAGGAACGGAACCAGCGCCGTTTTGTGCCGCTTCGCCAGCTCCGGATAGACGCCTTCGAACGCCTGCGCGTAGTCGGGGCCGTAGTTGGGCGGCATCTGCATCCCCACCAGCAGCACTCTCGCGCCGGTCTTCTGCGTTTGCCCGATCATCGCCGAGAGATTTTTTTTCATTTCCGCGACCGGCAGGCCGCGCAAGCCGTCGTTCGCGCCGAGCTCGAGGATCACCACACGCGGACGGTGCTGCGCGAGCGCCTTGCCGATGCGCGCGAGCCCTCCCGCGGTGGTCTCGCCCGAGATGCTCGCGTTGACGACTATATAATCCGGCTGCTCGCGCTTGAGGCGCTCTTCGAGCAGCGCCACCCAGCCGCGCGTCTGCGCGATGCCGTAGGCGGCTGACAGGCTGTCCCCGTAAACCAGGATGGATCTTTCCGGCGCCGCAGGCGCTCCGACCGCAACCGCGAACAGCATGCTGAACAACAACGTCCTGATGGCGCGGGGCATGGGCAAGGTGGTGAAGAGCGGCACGAGCGACCTCGTCATTCTGCGCGAGATCGATCTCGCGGTCACGCCGGGCGAGGCGGTGGCGATCGTCGGAGCTTCGGGATCGGGAAAATCCACGCTGCTCGCGATCCTCGCCGGGCTGGACACGCCGAGCTCCGGCAAAATCGAGCTGGACGGCGTGGACATTTTCTCGATCGACGAGGACGCGCGCGCCGCTTTGCGCGGCCGCTCGGTCGGGTTCGTGTTCCAGTCGTTCCAGCTTCTGCCGGCGCTCACGGCGCTCGAGAACACCATGCTGCCGCTAGAGCTCGCCGGGCGGGCGGACGCCGAGGCCATGGCGCGCGAGGTGCTCGCGCGCGCCGGGCTCGCCGAGCGGCTGCACCACTATCCCAAGCACCTCTCGGGGGGCGAGCAGCAGCGCGTCGCGCTCGCGCGCGCCTTCGTGGTGCGCCCGAAGCTGCTGCTCGCCGACGAGCCCACAGGCAGCCTCGACGCCGAGGCGGGCGCCGGGGTGATCGAGCTGCTGTTCGAGCTGAACAAGGAATACGGCACCACGCTGGTGATGGTGACGCACGACGAGAGCCTCGCCTCGCGCTGCACGCGCATCGTGCGGCTCGCCGCCGGGAGGATCGTTCAGTGAGGCAGGCGCTGAGGATGCTCGCGCGCGATTGGCGGGCGGGCGAGCTGCGCGTGCTCGCCCTGGCGCTCGTCATCGCCGTGGCGAGCGTGACCAGCGTCGCGTTCTTCGCCGACCGCGTCAGCCAGGCGCTGGTGCGCGACGCCTACCAGCTGCTCGGTGCCGACCTGGTGCTGGTCTCGGACCGCCCCTGGACGCTCGAGGTGCCGCGCGAGATCGCGCGCCGCGGGCTCGCCGGCGCCGCGGCGGCGAACTTCATCAGCATGGCGATCGCGGGCGAGCGCAGCCAGCTCGCCGGGGTGAAGGCGGTCACCGACAACTATCCGTTGCGCGGCCGGCTGCGGATCGCTCCATCGCCCGGCGCGCCCGACGCGCCCGCGCCGGGCGGGCCGGCGAAGGGCGCGGTGTGGATCGAGGAGCGGCTGGTGAGCGCGCTCGAGGCGCCGGTGGGCTCGAAGATCCGCCTCGGCCGCGCCGAGCTCGAGGTCGCCGCGGTGCTGACGCTCGAGCCCGAGAGGAGCGCCAATTTCTTCAACATCGCGCCGCGCCTGATGATGAATGCCGAGGACCTGGAGGCGACCGGCCTGATCCAGACCGGGAGCCGCGTCTGGTACTACCTCTACGCCGCCGGCGAGCCGCGCGCGGTCGCCGGGCTGGAGGCGTGGGCGAAGCCGCGCCTGGAGCGCGGCCAGCGCGTCGACAACCTGGAAAACGGCCGGCCCGAGGTGCGCGCCTCGATCGAGCGCGCGCAGCGCTTTCTCGGCCTCACCGCGCTGCTCGCGGCGATCCTGGCGGGCGTCGCCATCGCGCTCGGCACGCGGCGCTTCGTCGAGCGGCACCTCGACGGCTGCGCGGTGATGCGCTGCCTCGGCGCCACGCAGGCGCGGCTGCTCGCGCTCTACGGGTCCGAGTTCCTCGCGCTCGGCCTCGCCGCGTGCGCGGCCGGAGCGGCGCTCGGCTTCGCCGCGCAGGCGGCGATTGCCGGTGCGCTCGCGGATCTGCTGCGCGCCGAGCTCCCGGCGCCGGGCGCGCTACCCGCGGTGCAAGGCTTCCTCGTCGGGCTGGTGCTGCTCCTCGGCTTCGCGCTTCCGCCGCTCGTGCAACTGAAAAACGTGCCGGCGCTGCGCGTCATCCGCCGCGAATCGGGCACGCCGAGGAGCGGCACCGTCGCGGCCTATGCGGCCGGACTCGCCGCGCTCGCGGGGCTGCTGGTGTGGCAGGCGGGCGACCTGAAGATGGGCGGCACCGTGGTCGGCGGATTCGCCGGCGCGGTGCTGGTGTTCTTCCTCGTCTCCCTGGCCGTGATCAGGATCGTCTCGCACCGCGCGCTGATCGCGCGGCTCAGTCACCGGACGCTGCGCTATGGGCTCGCCAACCTCAGGCGCCACGCGCGCGGCAACGCGGTGCAGGTGGCGAGCCTCGCGCTCGGGCTCACCGCGGTGCTGCTGCTCACCTTCACGCGCAACGACCTGGTGGACGCGTGGCGCCGCAGCGCGCCGCCCGATGCGCCGAACCGCTTCCTGCTCGGCGTGCAGCCCGACCAGCTCGAGGCGGTAAAGGCCTTCCTCGCCGAACGCGGGATCGCCGTGCCCGACCTCTATCCCATGGTGCGCGGGCGCGTCACCGCGGTGAACGGCAAGCCGGTGCGAGAGGCCGATTACGCGGAGGAGCGCGCCAGGCACCTGGTCGCGCGCGAATTCAATCTGTCCTATACGCAAGAGCTTCCCGGCCACAACCGGATCTCCGCCGGAAAGTGGTTCGACTCGCCCGCGGCGCGCGAGCTCTCGGTCGAGCAGGGCATCGCCGAGCGCCTGGGCTGGAAGCTGGGCGACGAGCTCAGCTTCAGCGTCGGCGGCGAGACGTTCACGGCGCGCGTTACCTCGATGAGGAAGCTGCGCTGGGACTCGATGAAGGTGAACTTCTTCGTGATCGCGCCGCCCGCGCTGCTCGAGGGCTTTCCGGCGAGCTTCATCAGCGCGTTCCGGATCGAGCCGGGGCGGGAGCCCGCGCTGCTGGAGCTCACCAGGCGCTTTCCCAACCTCACGCTGGTGGACGTGGGCGCCGCGCTGCGCCAGGCGCAGGGCGTGATCGACCAGCTGATCAACGCGGTGCAGTTCGTGTTCCTGTTCGCGCTCGCGGCGGGCGTGCTGGTGCTGTACACGGCGCTCGTCGCCACCGAGGACGAGCGCAGGCGCGAGGCGGCGGTGATGCGCGTCTACGGCGCCTCGCGGCGCCAGGTGACCGGCAGCCAGCGCGCCGAGTTCCTCGCCATGGGCGCGGTGGCGGGGCTGCTCGCCACGCTCGGCGCGGCGGCGATCGGCCAGCTGCTCGCGCGGCGCGTGTTCGAGCTGGATCTCCCGCCCGGGCTCGGGCTGTGGATCGCGGGGCCGCTCGCGGGGATCGCGCTGCTGTCGCTCAACGCGTGGATCTCGTCGCGCAAGGTGCTGCGTGCGTCGCCGGCGCTGACGCTGCGCGACAGCGTGTAGGCTTGACCAAGGCGGGGGGCTGCTCTAGGATTGTTATACAACGTTATACGGAGCGCGCAGATGCTGGCGTTACGGCTGGAAAGAGATCTGGAAGCGAAGCTTGCGGCGCTCGCCAAAGTGCGCGGGCGCTCGAAGAGCGAAGTGGTGCGCGACGCGATCGTGCGCATGATCGAGGACGAGGAAGATCTCGAGCTCGTCGAGAAGGCGCTGCGTACCACCCGCATGAAAAAGACGTTGCGGCAGCTCAGGAAAGAGCTTGGCCTGGACCGTTGAGATCGCGGACACGGCGGAGCGGCAGCTGCGCAAGCTCGACCCCCCAGTGAGGCGGCGCATCGTCGACTGGCTGGATGATCGGATCGAAGGATGCAAGAACCCGAGACATTTCGGCGAGGCGCTCAAAGGCGGCAGGGCCGGCTTGTGGCGCTATCGCATCGGTGACTACCGCGTGATCTGCGACATTCAGGACGGGCGACTGGTCGTCCTCGCGCTTGCCGTGGGGCATCGGCGCGAGGTCTACAGGGGGTGACCGTGTCGAAGCGCGTCCGGAATGTTCGACGTCGCTCGTCAAGCCGAGACATGCGACGCAGCGATCGCCGGAAAACGGCGAAGTGGCCTGCTCCGGTGCTGGACACGCGTGGCTTCCGCTTCGACCGCGAGGACGCGAACCGTCGCTGAAGGAAGCAACGCGGTTCTTTCCAGGCTCCTCGCCGGCGGGCCGCTTGCAGCACCATTTGTGAAGCGCGCCGGATTCATGCGTTCGGTGTAATCTCGCGCATGGCCGAAATTGCCGTCGGCGTCGCGCTGGTCGCAGTGGCGATCGCGATCTGGCTGGTGCTGCGCGTGCAGAGCACGCTCGATGCGAAGCACCGCCAGATGCTGCTCGACCTGCACGCCGGGCTGGAGACGGTGAGCGGCAAGGTCGAGCGGCGCCTGGACGAGGGCTTCAAGTCGAGCAACGAGACCTTCGTCAGCGTGATGCAGCGGCTCGCCGTCATCGACAGTGCGCAGAAGCAGATCGAGAAGCTCACCGGCAGCGTGGTCAGCCTGCAGGAGCTGCTCGGCGACAAGAAGTCGCGCGGAGCCTTCGGCGAAGTGCAGCTCGAGGCGCTGGTGCGCAACGTCCTGCCGCCCGCGGCGTTCGAGATGCAGTACACGCTGCCGAACGGCGCGCGCGTCGACTGCGTGCTGCGGCTTCCCGAGCCGACCGGGCTGGTGTGCGTGGACTCCAAGTTCCCGCTTGACAACTACCGCCGCATGGTCGGGCCGGAGTCGAACGACGTCGAGCGCGCGGCCGCGCAGCGCCAGTTCCGTGCCGACGTGAGAAAGCACGTCGACGACATCGCCGCGAAGTACATCATCCCCGACGTGACTTCCGACGGCGCGGTGATGTTCATCCCGGCGGAGGCGGTGTTCGCCGAGATCCACGCCTACCACGGCGAGGTGGTGGACTACGCCAACGCGAAGCGCGTATGGATCGTATCGCCGACCACGCTGATGGCGGTGCTCAACACCGCGCGCGCGGTGCTGAAGGACGTCGAGACGCGCAAGCAGATCCACGTCATCAAGGAGGCGCTGTCGCGGCTCGCCTTGGAGTTCGGCCGCTTCGACGAGCGCATGAAGGACGTGGCGCGGCACATCAAGCAGGCGGCGGACGACGTGGACAAGATCCAGATCACCGGAAGCAAGATTACGCAGCAGTTCCAGAGGATCGAGGCCGCCGAGCTGGAGGAAAAACCCGGGACAGACCACCATTTCCCGAAGCAGGTCGGGGAGTCGAAGAACTAGCCGGAAATGGTGGTCTGTCCCTGATATGAAGCGCATCGCGGTGCTCACCAGCGGCGGCGACGCGCCCGGCATGAACGCCGCGGTGCGCGCGGTGACGCGCGGCACGCTCGCCAAGGGCTGGGAGGTGCTGGGGGTGAGGAACGGCTACGCCGGCCTCGTCGCCGGCACCATGGAGCCGCTCGCGGCGCGCGACGTGGGCGGAATCATGCAGGACGGCGGGACCGCGCTCGGCAGCGCGCGCTCGCCCGAGTTCACTGAAGCGGCCGGCCGGGAGAAGGCGCTGCGCAACCTCGCCACGCGCGGCGTCGAGGCCCTGGTGGTGATCGGCGGCAACGGCTCGCAGACCGGCTCCGCCGCGCTCTCGCGCGAGGGATTCTCCGTGGTGGGGATCCCCTCGACGATCGACAACGACCTCTACGGCACCGACGTCAGCATCGGCGCCGACACCGCGATCAACGTGACGCTGGAGGCGATCGACCGGCTGCGCACCACGGCGTCCTCGCACCAGCGGGCGTTCCTGGTCGAGACCATGGGACGCGACTGCGGCTACATCGCGCTGATGGCGGGCATCGCCGGCGGCGCCGAGGTGATCGTCATCCCGGAGCGCGATATCGAGCCGCCCGAGGTCGCCGAGCGCCTGCGCGCCGCGTACCGGCGCGGCAAGACGCACGCCATCGTGGTGGTGGCCGAAGGCGCGCGCCGGGGCGTGCACGCGCTGATGGAGCACTACAAGGAGCACCGCGACTCGATCGGCTTCGAGCTGCGCCTGACGCGCCTCGGGCACGTGGTGCGCGGCGGCGCGCCGAGCGCCGCCGATCGCGTTCTCGCCACGCGCCTCGGCGCGGCCGCCGCCGATGCGCTTGCGGCCGGGCGGCACGGCGTGCTGGTCGGCCTGGTGCGCAACGAGATCGAGCAGACAGCGCTCGGGGAGATCGCAGGCCGCATGCGGCCTGCGGACGCGGGGTTGCTGGAGATGGCACGCACGATGGCGCTGTAGCAACTGGTTTTTCGCTTTTGGGGTTCTTGGGCTTTCTCCGATCTCGTCATTTCCGCGCCTTTTCTTTTGCGGAAATGACGAGACATTGAGGCCGTCGAATAGCGCAGGCGCTCGCGTAAACGCGACCGCCCCAATGTCTCGTGGCTTCCGGCAAAAGCGTCCGGAAGCCACGAGATCGATGAGAAGCAAAAGCAGACCCTCCCCGTCGCCCCCCGGCGACGGAACCATGTGCTTCATTTTTCGCTCTAAAATCCCAATAACCGGCCCGGCCGGACCTCCCGGCGGGCACGCCCCATGCGAATTTCCCTGCGCTTCATCCTTCCGCTCGGCATCGCGCTCGCCGCCATCGCCTACGCCGTGGTGCCGCTGGTCGACCGCCTGACGCTGCAGTGGTTCGTGCGCGACCTCGATACGCGCAGCGAGTCGATCGCCAGCGCCGTGCAGGAGCCGCTCGCGGAGCTGGTGACCCGCGCCGGCGCGAAGCAGAAGGTGCAGCGCTATTTCGACCGCCTGGTGCAGGACCAGCGCATCTTCGCGCTCGGCTATTGCGACAGCCGCGGCGTGCTGGTGCACTCGACCTACGCGTTTCCGAAGGCCGTGCGCTGCTCCGGAGGCGGCGCGCCGCCGGCGCGCAACCGCGTGGTCGAGCTGGCGCACGGGCCGATCCACGTCTCGGCGGTCCCGCTCTCCTTCGAGGGCGAGGCGCTCGGCGAGCTGGTGATCGTGCACGACATGAGCTTCGTGCAGCGGCGCAGCGAGGACACCAAGAAGTACATCTTCTATCTGTTCGCCGCCATCGCCGCGGTGGTGGCGCTGATCACCGTGGTGATCGCCGAGGTCAGCTGGCGCGGCTGGGTGGCGGGCCTGAAGCGCGTGATCTCGGGCGAGGCGCTGCTCGGCTCGCGCGGCGGGCTCAAGGTGACCGCGGAGCTGCGCCCGATCGCGCGCGACCTGCAGGCGCTGGTGCGCGACCTCGAGGCCGAGCGGCGCACGCGCGACGAGGGGCAGACGAGCTGGGGGCCGGAGGCGCTGCGCCGCATCCTGCGCGAGGACCTGAAAGGCGACGAGGTGCTGATCGTCTCCAACCGCGAGCCCTACCTGCACATGCGGCGCAAGGACAACGTGATCGAGATCCAGCGCCCGGCGAGCGGGCTGGTGACCGCGCTCGAGCCGGTGATGCGCGCCTGCTCCGGCACCTGGATCGCGCACGGCGCGGGCTCGGCCGACCGCGACACGGTGGACAAGCACGACCACGTGATGGTGCCGCCGGAGCGGCCCGCGTACCGCATCCGGCGGGTGTGGCTCTCCAAGGAGGAGGAGCAGGGCTACTACTTCGGCTTCGCCAACGAGGGCCTGTGGCCGCTGTGCCACATCGCGCACGCGCGCCCGGTGTTCCGCGCCGAGGACTGGGCGCATTACCAGGCGGTCAACCGGCGCTTCGCCGACGTGGTGGTGGACGAGGCGCGCACCGAGGACCCGATCGTGCTGGTGCAGGACTATCACTTCGCGCTGCTGCCGCGCCTGGTGCACGCGCGCCTGCCCAATGCCACGGTGATCGCCTTCTGGCACATCCCGTGGCCGAACCCCGAGGCGTTCGGCATCCTGCCCTGGCGCGAGGAGGTGCTCGACGGGCTGCTGGGCTCCTCGATCCTCGGCTTCCACACGCAGTTCCATTGCAACAACTTCTTCGACACGGTGGACCGCTTCCTCGAGGCGCGCGTGGACCGCGAGACCTTCACCATCTCCTACGGCGGCGACCCGACCGAGGTGCGCCGCTATCCCATCTCGATCGAGTGGCCGCCCGCCGCGCTCGCCGCGCAGCCGCCGGTGGAGGCCTGCCGCAGGAACGTGCGCGAGCGCTTCGGCCTCCCGGCCGAGGCGCGCATCGGCATCGGCGTGGACCGGCTCGACTACACCAAGGGGATCCTCGAGCGCTTCATGGCGATCGAGCGGCTGCTCGAGCTGGAGCCGCACTGGATCGGCCGCTTCGTGTTCGTGCAGGCGGCGGCGCCGTCGCGCTCCTCGATCGACGAGTACCAGAACCTGGAGGCGAAGGTGCGCGTGCTCGCGCAGCGCATCAACCACCGCTTCGGCAGGCCCGGCTACGAGCCGATCGCGCTCAGGCTCGAGCACCACGACGCGGCGCGCGTCTACGAGCTGTACCGCGCCGCGGATTTCTGCTGCGTCTCCAGCCTGCACGACGGCATGAACCTGGTCGCCAAGGAGTTCGTCGCCGCGCGCGACGACGAGCAGGGGGTGCTGATCCTGTCGCAGTTCACCGGCGCGGCGCGCGAGCTTGCCGAGGCGCTGATCATCAACCCCTACGACCTCGAGCAGAGCGCGGCGGCGATGCACCTCGCGCTCGGCATGCCGGTCGAGGAGCAGCGCGTGCGCATGCGCAGCATGAGGAACCTGGTGCAGGAGTTCAACGTGTACCGCTGGGCGGGCAGGATGCTGATGGACGCCTCGCGCATGCGGCACCGCAGGCGCGTCGTCTCCCGCGCGCGCAGCGCTCGGCTGCTTTCCGCGCGGCAGTAGGGGTTTTTCGCCTTTCTACGATCTCGTCATTTCCGCGTTTTTTCTTTTTGCGGAAATGACGAGACATTGAGGCTGTCGAATAGCGAAGGCGTTCGCGTAAATGCGAACGCCCCAATGTCTCGCGGTTTCCGGCAAGAACGGCCGGAAACCGCGAGATCGATGAAAAGCAACACCGCAGACGATCAACCCGGCGCTTCGCCCAGCAGCGCCGCGCCGGGAAAGCTCGCGAACGCGCGCGCGATGCGGATCCGTCCTTCCGAAACTTCCACTTCCTCTCCGGTGAGGACGTTGGCGAGGCGGGTGCCGTCGGGCACTCCGGGCGCCTCCAGCACGGTGTCACCCCAGATGTTCTCGCCGAGCGGCAGCCGTCCCGGCTCGCCGAGCAGCTTGGCGAAGAGCCGCGGCGCCGCCACGACCAGCACGTGGCGGCCGTGGCGCCGCGCGTAGCCGAGGACGTGCGCCGCGCGGGCGCCGTGCGCGGCGAGCGCCGCGTAGCCGCCGTCGCGCATCAGCGCGGTGCGGCGCGCGCGCAGCTGCAGCAGCCGCCAGGTGACGAAGAGCTTGGCGCGCCCGTCGGCGGGAGATTCGGCGAGCGTGCGCGCCGCGCGGGCGAGGTCGCGCGTGTCGAGCGGGCGCAGCTCGTCGAGCAGCCGCTCGCGCAGCGCGTAGTCCACCGGCCGCCGGTTGTCCGGGTCCACCAGGCTGAGATCGATGAGCTCGTTGCCCTGGTACAGGTCGGGCACTCCGGGAGAGGTGAATTTCACCAGCACCATGGACAGGCTGTTGAGGCCGCCGAACCAGGCGAGCGTCGCGGCCTGCGCGCGCAGGTCGTCGAGGAAGGGGTTGGGCCGCGCCCGGCCGAGCAGGGCGCGCACGAAGGCGGCGAGCGCGCGCTCGTAGCCCTCGTTGGGGCTGATCCAGCTGGTGCGCAGCTTCGCCTCGCGCGCCGCCTTGAGCAGGTAGCCCTCGATGCGCCCGCGATAGGCCTCGAGCGCCGCGCCGCGCGCGCCCTGAGCCGGAAACGTGCCGAGCAGCGTCTGGTAGAGCAGGTACTCGTCGCCGCGCGAAGGCGCCGCGCCGTCCTCCAGCTTCGCCGCCTTGCCGCGATTCATGGCGCTCCATCGTCCGAGCATGGCGCGCCACGCCCCCGGCATCTCGGAGAGCACGTTGATCCTCTGGCGCACGTCCTCCGAGCGCTTGTTGTCGTGCGTCGAGGTGGCGAGCAGGGTGTGCGGCCAGCGCGCCGCCCGGTCGGCGCTCGCGCCGTGGAAGGCGCGCACCGGGAAGCCGAACGCGCGCGGATCGGCGCCGACCTCGTTCAGCGAGGCGAGCCGGTTGTAGGCGTAGAACGCGGTGTCCTCGACGCCTTTCGCGGCGACCGGCGCGGTGAACTGCTGGAACTTCATCGCGAAGCGCAGCATCCGCTCGCCGAGCTGCGGCGGCGCGCCCTGCGGCGCCTGTCCGAGCAGCGCGCGGCGCACGAAGCCGAAGATCGTGGTGTCCGCGGCGCGGCTGCGGCGCGCGGCGCGCGCCACCGCCCAGTCCACGTAGCGCCGGTCCTGGGCCGAGGGCCTGCCGGCGATGTAGGTGCGGTAGACCGGCATCGACGCGGCGACTTCGGCGAGCGCCTCGCGCAGGGTGTTGAAGGTGTAATCGCGCGTGCGCTGGTCCGCACGCGCGATGCGCAGCAGCTCGGCGGCGAGCACGGTCAGCTCGGAAGCGAGCGCACCGCGCATGATCGAGCGCTTGCCGCGGTACGCGGCTTCCTCGAAGTCGAAGTCCTCTCCGGTGAAGGAGCGCCAGATCGCGTCCAGGCGCGCCCGCGCGGCGCCGTCCACGTACAGCCCGTTCACCACCGCGGCGAAGCGGTAGCCGGTGGTGCCGTGCACCGCCCAGCTCTCGGGCAGCCGCTCGTGCCCGGCGGCGATCTTCTCGGCCACCACGTACAGCGGCCGCGCCGGCCGGCCGTCTGCGCCGGGCGCGGCCTCGGCGCCGGCGAGCCGGGCGTAGCTCTCCTGCAGGCGCGTGAAGTAGCGCTCCGGGTCGAACAGCCCGTCGGGATGGTCGATGCGCAGGCCGTCGATCTTTCCCTCGGCGGCGAGCCCGAGCAGGAACGCGTGGGTCGCCTCGAACGCTTCCTCGTCCTCCATGCGCAGGGCGGCGAGCTCGTTGATGTCGAAAAAGCGCCGGTAGTTGATCTCGTCCGAGGCGACGCGCCAGAACGCGAGCCGGTAGGCCTGCGCCTCGAGCAGCGCGTGCAGCGCGCCGCTCGCGTCGGCGTTGATCTCCGCGACCGCGGCCTCGATTGCGCGCGCCGCGGCGGGATGCCGGCGCGCCAGCTCGGCCAGGCGCCGCTTGTGCAGCTCCTTGTCGCGCGCCCGCTCGGCGCGCCGCTCGGGCTCGGGCGCATCGCGCGAAGGCAGGTGGCCGAACGCCGCGGCGAGGCTGGAGAGCTCCGCGCGCACGGCGGCGTCCGCGCCGGCCGCAAGCAGCGCCCCGGCGCGCGCGAGGACCGCGAGGTATTCGCGCGGGTCGATCGGGAAGCGGTGGGCGTGGAAGCGCACCGCGAGCGTCCCCGCGTCGTGCTCGTAGCCGAGCGCAAGCTCGCCGCGCGCGAGCGCCTCGCCGTAGTGGTCGCCGAGCACCGGCAGCAGCACCTTGCCGGCGAGGTCGGGATTGACCGGGACCCAGTCGATGTCGAAGTAATGCGCGTACGAGGACGCCGGGCCGTTCTCGAGCACGTCCATCCACCACGCGTTGTCGGCGCCGAGCACCCCCATGTGGTTCGGCACCATGTCGACGATCTGGCCCATGCCGTGCGCACGCAGGGCTTCGACCAGACGCTCGAAGCCCTCGCGCCCGCCGAGCTCGGGGTTGATCGAGCGGTGGTCCACGATGTCGTAGCCGTGGCTGCTCCCGGCGCGCGCGCGCAGGATCGGCGAGCAGTACAGGTGACTGACGCCGAGCCTGGCGAGATACGGGACGACGCGCGCCGCGTCGTCGAACGTGAACGCGCTGCCGAGCTGGAGACGGTAGGTCGCGCGCGGTACACGCGCGCCGCTCGAGGGCGCCGTGCGCGCCGCACGCGAAGGATGCGGCCGTTCCTTCGTCAGCGCCGCGGCGAGCCCCGCGAGCTGCGCGTCGTCGGCGAGCTGTTCCAGGGACGCCGGAAGCTTGCGCCGCCAGTTGGGATGCCCAGTCACGGTGCCGGGCAGGTTCGCCTGATCGAGGACGCCGAGCGCGTCCTCGAGCTGGACCATCATGACGCGCGCCGGGGTGGCGGCGGCGTAGGCGTGCACGGCCTGCGCCAACCCGGCGCCGAGCGCGGGCTGCGGCGCGTCGGCGCGCAATCCGGACGGCAGCAGCTTGTGGCGCTCGAGCGCGAGCAGCAGCCTCACCCGGTCCTGGCCGCGCGCCACGATCTGCGCCTCGCGCGCCGCCTCGCTCGGAAACAGCGCCAGCTCCTGGCGCAGGCGCAAGTCGCTGCCCTCCCACCAGCCGGCGAGCGTCGGCAGGTCGTGCGTGCTCACCGCCACCAGCGCCTCGCGCGGGTAGTCGGCGGGGGGCCTGAATTCGCCCGCGGCGTCGCGCTCGAAGTACAGCAGCCGGTACGAGAGCACGCCGTATTGCGCGAGCTTCGCGCGCACCTCGTCGGGCACGGTGCCGAGGTCCTCGCCGATCACCATGCAGCGGTTGCGGTGGCTCTCCAGCGCGACGATCGCGAGCATCTCGTCGAGCGCGTAGCGCACGTACGCGCCCTGGCTCGCCGTCGCGCCGGGCGGGATCCAGTACAGCCGCATCAGCGCCATCACGTGGTCGATCCTGAGCGCCCCGGCGTGCCGCATGTTCGCGCGCAGCGCGCGCACGAACGGCTCGTAATGCGCGCGGCGCAGCTCGCCGGGCTTGAGCGGCGGCAGGCCCCAGTCCTGCCCGTTCAGGTTGAATTCGTCGGGAGGGGCGCCGACACTCGCGCGGTCGGCGTAGCAGCGCCGGTGCGCCCAGACCTCGGATCCGGCGCGGTCCACCGACACCGCGAGGTCGAGATACAGGCCGACCGCGAGCCCGAGAGCCTTGCAGCGGTGCGCCACCCGCGCCAGCTGCAGCTCGGCCTGCCATTGCAGGTATTGGTAGTACTCGACCCGCTCGGCATGCTCGCTCGCAAAGCGCGCCACCTCCTCGCGCGCAGGGTCGCGGTAGGGATCCGGCCAGTCCTGCCAGGCGCGAGCGAAATGCTCGCGCAGGGCCTCGTGGAGCGCGTGGCGGCGCAGCATCTCGCCGCCGGCGGCCTGGAAATCGTGGAACTCGAGCGCGCGGCGGCCGGGCTGCGGCGCCTGGAGGTGGCGAGCGCGGAAGTGCGCGTACAGGCGCTCGAGCACCTCGAATTTCGCCGCCGCGACGCCCGGGTAGTCCACCAGCGGCGCCTCGCGCAGGCGCGCAAGGCGCGCCTGGAACTCGGGCGCGCGCACCAGATGCTGCGCCTCCTCGCACTCCCCGAAATCGACGATCGCCTCGACGTCCAGGTAGAGCACGTTGAGCGCGAGGCGCGACGACGGGGCGTAGGGGCTCGCGTGCGCCGGGTCGTGCGCAAAGAGCGCGTGCAGCGGGTTCAGGCCGACGATGCCCGCGCCGAGCGGCGCGAACAGCTCGAGCGCGCGCGCGAGGTCGCCGAAGTCGCCCATGCCCCAGTTGCGGACCGAGCGGAGCGAGTAAAGCTGGAGCGACGGTCCCCAGGTGCGCGCGGCGCCCTCGAACGCCTCCGGGCGCCAGCAGCGCGTCGGCGCGGCGACGACGAGCGCCTCGCCGAGCGCGCCTTGCGCGGATTCCACCCGGAGCCGGTGATAGCCGCGCGGCAGCCGCAGCGCGAGCTCGAGCGGTCCCGCGGCCGCCTCGCCTTCGTGCACGGCGCCGTCCTCGCATTCGATCCTCCAGCGCAGCCGCTCGCCCGGTGCGGCCGCGAGCGCCACGCGCCAGGGCGCCGCACCGGCGGCGATCGCGACGACCGGGGGAACGGCCTCGCGCGCCGGCTCCTGCGCTGCGCCGTCCGCGCCCAGCTCGCGCAGCAGCGCCGCGAGGCTCGCCTCCGGCACTTCGCGCCGTTTGCCCCAGATGTCGTGATACGCCGTCTCGATGCCGGCGCGCTCGCAGCGCCGCTCGAGCTGCTCGCGCGTCTCAGGCACGCGCACGCTCCAGAGACACCTGTACGCTGCCCGAAGCGAACGGCGCTCCGAGCGAGAAGACCGATTCTCCCGGCAGCGCGGGCGGTGATTTCTCCTCGCGCGAGAAATTGGCGAGCAGCCGCCAGCCCGTCCCGTCGCCCAACCGCCATTCGACTCGCAGCATTCCGTTCTCGATCGCATAGCCGGCGCCGCGCGTGCCGGCGAGGCGCGGCACGAGCTGCGCGCGACGCACGGCGAGAAGCTCCTTCACCAGCGCGAGCCGCTCCCGGTGTCGCGGTGCCTCGCGCTCGGACCAGTCGAGCTTCGAGCGCGCGAACGTCTCGGGGTCGCCGGGATCGGGGATGCGCGCGGGCGCGCTTCCGAACGCCGAGAAGCGGGCGAACTCCTCGCGCCGGCCCTGCGCCACCGCCGCGGCGAGCTCCGGCGCGAAATCGCAGAAGAACTGGAACGGGCTCGAGGCGGCGTACTCCTCGCCCATGAAGAGCATGGGCACCTGCGGAGAGAGCAGCACGCAGGCGAGCGCCGCGCGCACCGGCTTCTCGTCGGCGAGCGCATCGATGCGTTCGCCCGCCGCGCGGTTGCCCACCTGGTCGTGGGTCTGCAGGAAGGAAACGAACGCCTGCGGCGGCAGGTGGCCGCTCGGCTCGCCGCGCGGCCTGCCCCCGCGGTACGCGGAAGGCTCGCCCTGGAAGGCGAAGCCCTCGGCGAGCGCGCGTCCGAGGCGATCGAGCGGTGCTTCGGCGTAGTCGGCGTAGTAGCCGTCGCGCTCGCCCGTGGCGAGCACGTGCAGCGCGTGGTGCACGTCGTCGTTCCACTGCGCCGTCGCGCAGCGGCCGAGATAGCGCGCCTCGTTGCGGTCGTTCTCGATCACGAGATGCACGTGGCGCTCGCGCCCAGGCCCCTCGCGCAGCGCTTCGGCGATCTCGCACACGATGTGCGGGTCCGAGGCGTCGCGGATCGCGTGCACCGCATCGAGGCGCAGCCCGTCCATTCGGTACTCCTCGACCCAATAGAGCGCGTTGTGCACGAAGAACTCGCGCACCGTGCGCGAGCCGGCGCCGTCGAAGTTGATCGCCGCGCCCCAGGGCGTGTGGCGCCGCGGATTGAAGAACTGCGGGCAGTACGCGTGCAGGTAGTTGCCCTCCGGTCCGAAATGGTTGTAGACCGCGTCGAGCAGCACCATCAGCCCCAGCCGGTGCGCCTCGTCCACCAGCGCTTTCAGCTCCTCCGGTGGGCCGTAGCTCGCGTCGGGCGCGAACGGCAGCACGCCGTCGTAACCCCAGTTGCGCCCGCCGGGAAAGTCGGCCACGGGCATGAGCTCCACCGCGGTGACGCCGAGCTCGGCGAGCTCGGGCAGCCGCGCGCGCGCCGCGGCGAACGTGCCTTCGCGAGTAAAGGCCCCGACGTGCAGCTCGTAAATCACCGCCTCCTCCCAGGGCCGCCCGCGCCAGGCGGCGTCGCGCCATTCGTAGGCGAGCGGATCGACGACCTCGCTCGGACCGTGCACGTCCTGCGGGTTGCGGCGCGAGGCGGGATCGGGCACCGCCATCCCGTCGCCGAGCAGGAAGCGGTAGCGCGTCCCCGCAGAGGCGTCTGGCGCCTCGAGCTCGTGCCAGCCCCCGGCGATCGCGCTCATCGCAAGGCGCCTGGGCCGCGCGCCCGGCGCGTCGAGCTCGATCTCCACGCTCGATCGCGCCGGCGCCCACAGGCGGAAGCGCGTCGCGCCGCCGCGCCGAGCCTCGGCGCCGAAGGGCATCGCATGCGCGCGCCTCACGTGCCCTGCGGCGCCGCGCGCGAGAGCAGCGCGAGCGAGCGCCCGCGCAGCGCGTAGGTCTCGCCGCCGGCGAGGCGCCGGGGATCGGGGGCCGCCGGCTCGAGCGCGGTGTCGATGAGAGCGCTCCACGGCTCGCCCGCGAGCGCGGGCAGGACGAACGCGATGTCCTCGTGGTGGGCGTTGAACAGCAGCAGGAAATCGTCGTCGCGCACCGGGCGCCCGTAGCGGTCCACCTCAGCGAGCCCGGCGCCTGACAGGTACACGCCGAGGCAGCGCGCGTGCTCGCGCTCCCATTCCTCGGCGGTCATCTCGGCGCCGTCCGGCTTCAGCCACAGGATGTCCTTGGCGCCGCCGCCGGACAGCGGCCGCCCCTGGAAGAAGTCGCGCCGCCGGAACGCCGGGTGCGCGCGGCGCAGCGCGATCACGCGGCGCGCGAACTCCAGCAGCTGCCTGCGCGCCTCGTCCAGGGTCCAGTCGAGCCACGACAGCTCGTTGTCCTGGCAGTAGGCGTTGTTGTTGCCGCGTTGCGTATGCCCGAGCTCGTCGCCCGCGAGCAGCATCGGCACGCCCTGCGAGAGCATCAGCGTGGCGAGGAAGTTGCGGCTCTGGCGCGCTCGCAGGGCGCCGATCGCCGGGTCGTCGGTGGGGCCCTCGGCGCCGCAGTTCCACGACAGGTTGTTGTTGTGCCCGTCGCGGTTTTCCTCGCCGTTCGCCTCGTTGTGCTTGTCGTTGTAGGAGACGAGGTCGGCGACCGTAAAGCCGTCGTGCGCGGTGATGAAATTGATGCTCGCGTAAGGGCGGCGGCCGGAGCGGTTGTACAGGTCGCTCGAGCCGGTGAGGCGCTTGGCGAATTCCCCGATCAGCCCGCCGTCGCCCTTCCAGTAGGCGCGCATCGTGTCGCGGTACTTGTCGTTCCACTCGGCCCAGCCGGCCGGGAAGCCGCCCACCTGGTAGCCGCCCTGGCCGAGGTCCCAGGGCTCGGCGATGAGCTTCACCCGGTTCAGCACCGGGTCCTGGCGGATGATGTCGAAGAAGGCGCCCAGCCGGTCCACCTCGTGCAGCTCGCGCGCGAGGGCGGACGCGAGGTCGAACCGGAACCCGTCGACGTGCATCTCGGTCGCCCAGTAGCGCAGCGAATCCATCATGAGCTGCAGCACGCGCGGATGCACGATGTTGAGCGTGTTGCCGCAGCCGGTGAAATCGACGTAGTAGCGGCGGTTGTCGGGCTTGAGCCGGTAGTAGGAGGCGTTGTCGATGCCGCGGAAGCACAGCGTCGGGCCGAGCTGGTCGCCCTCGGCAGTGTGGTTGTAGACCACGTCCAGGATCACCTCGATGCCCGCCGAGTGCAGCGTCTTCACCATGGTCTTGAGCTCGTTCACCTTGCCCGAGGCGCAGTAGCGGCCCTCGGGAGCGAAGTAGCCGATCGAGTTGTAGCCCCAGTAGTTGCGCAAGCCGCGGCCGATCAGGCGCCGTTCGTCGGCGATCGCGTGCACCGGCATCAGCTCGACGCTGGTCACGCCGAGGCGCCTGAGGTGATCGATCACCGGCGCGCAGGCGAGCCCCGCGTAGGTGCCGCGCAGCGGCGGCGGCACCTCCGGGTGCTGCGCGGTGAGGCCGCGCACGTGCGCCTCGTAGATCACCATCTCGTGCCAGGGAATGTCGGGGCGCCGGTCTTCGCCCCAGGTGAACGCGGGGTCGATCACCTTGCAGCGCGGCATGCCGGGGGCGCTGTCGCGCCGGTCGAAGGACAGGTCTTCGCGCTTGCTGCCGACCGTGTAGCCGTAGAGCGCATCGCTCCAGCGCGGCGCGCCGACGATGCTTTTCGCGTACGGGTCGAGCAGCAGCTTGTTGGGATTGAAGCGGTGCCCGTCCTCGGGCTTGTAGGGCCCGTGCACGCGGTAGCCGTAGATCAGGCCTGGACGCGCCTCCGGAAGATAGCAGTGCCAGACATCGTCGGTCCGCTCCTTGAGCTCGATGCGCTGCACCTCGCGCCGCCCGCCGGGGTCGAAGACGCACAGCTCGACTCCTTCGGCGTGCTCGGAAAAGAGCGCGAAGTTCACGCCCTCGCCGTCCCAGGTCGCGCCGCGCGGGTAGGAGCGGCCCGGCCAGACGACGCTGATGGGTCCCTGGCCGCTCATGCCCGCAGGAGGGCGTGCGCCGCGCCGAGCAGGCCGAGGCGCTCGCTCCTCACCGCGCGCACCGGCATGCGGCGCGCGTGCTCCGAGAACGCGCCCTTGTCGTTGAAAGACGCGACGAAGCCGCCCGCGGCAAGGCGCGGCAGGATGCGCAGCGCGATGCCCCCGGCGACGTACACGCCGCCGCGTGCGAGCACGTTGAGCGCGTGATCGCCCGCGGCCGCGCCGTAGCAGGCGATGAACAGATCGAGCGCCTCGCCCGAGACCGCCTCGGGCGCGCAGGGCGTGCCGCCGAGGAACTCGTGGATGCGCGCGAGGCCGGGACCGGACAGGACGTGCTCCATCTCGACGCGGCCGTGGTGCGCGTACAGATTGCGCCACAGCGCGGCCTGCTGCGCGTTCGAGGGAGCGAAGGCGGCATGCCCGCCCTCGCCCGCCACCGGGACGTAACGCTCGCCGTCGAAGAAGGCGTAGGCGACGCCGAGGCCGGTGCCGGCGCCGAGCACGACGCGCGGCGCGCCTGCGAGCGGCTCGCCCGCCTGAAGCGTCTCCACATCCGCGGGCTCGAGCGCGTCGATGCCCCAGGCCGCGGCGGCGAAATCGTTCATGAGCCGAACCTGCGCCATCCCGAAGCGCCGGCATATCGATGCGGCCTCCAGGGTCCACGGCAGGTGGGTCAGGCGCGCGCGAGCTTCCTCGGCGGGGCCGGCGACGCCGAAGCACGCCGCCTCGGGCCGCGGCGCCGCGCCGAGCGCGGCGTGCGCCTCCTCGAGGAAGCGCGCCACCAGCGCCTCGAAATCGGCGCACTCGCGCGAAGCGAGGCGCTTCTCGAACAGCGGCGCGCGCGCCTCGCCCGCGAACAGCGCGAGCAGCGACTTGGTGCCGCCGATGTCCCCCGCGAGGATCATGCGTCCCGGTCGCGCCGCGGGAACCAGCGCTCGAGCAGCTCGGCGGCCCAGCGCTGGCCGCCCAGGCCGAAGGCGAGCGCGAGCGCGAGCACCACGCCGGCGAGCACGATGAGGAAGGTCAGCCGCACGATGTCGCTCGCGACGTTCACCTGGTCGAGCGCGATCAGCACCACGAAGGCGAGGATCGCGTAGCGGGCGATCCTGCCGAGGAAATCCGCGTCCTGGATGCCCACGTTCCTGCAGTACGTGGTGGCCGTCTGGCCGATGAACAGCGCGAAATAGGCCCCGAAGGCGAGGATCAGCAGCGCCACCATCACCTTGGGCACGAACAGCACCACCTTGCCGAGCAGGTCGGTGATGAAAGTGAGGCCCAGGCTGTTGAACGCGATGACCAGCGCCGCCAGGATCACCAGCCAGTAGAACAAGAGGCCGAAGATCGCGGTCGTGTCCGCGTGGATGCCCCCCTGGCGCAGGAACCCGTCCATTCCGGCGCGCTCGGCGAGCACGTGGAAATTGATCGCGCGCAGGCCCTTCTCGATCGCGAACCTCACCGCCTTGGCGATGAGCCACCCGGCGATCAGCACCCCGAGGGCGAGCGCGAGCCTGGGCAGGAACTCCCCGACCTGTCGCAGGAAAGCGGTGACGGGCTCCAGCAGCAATTCGAAGCGGTCCATGGTTCACTCCTCTCCCAGCAGCGCAAGCAGGCCCCGCAGCGGTACGTGGGCCCATGCCGGCCGGTTGTTCAACTCGTAGCGCAGCTCGTAGAGCGCCTTCTCCAGCTCGAAGAGCTCGAGCAATCCGCGCGCGTCCTCGAGCGAGGCGTACAGGCCGGCGGCGCGCGCGCTCTGATCGTACGCCGCGAGGAAATCGCGGCGCGCGTCGGCCTCCCAGGCCGCGAGCGCGCCCGCCTGCTTCTCGAATCCGGGGTCGGCCTCGACGGCGCGCGCGATCGCCGTCCACCTGGCGTAGGCGAACGAGCGCAGCATGCCGGCTACGTCGCGCAGCGGCGAATGCTTCTCGCGGCACTCGGCGAGCGGGCGCGACGGCTCGCCCT
The DNA here is from genome assembly GCA_001770655.1 of Betaproteobacteria bacterium RIFCSPLOWO2_12_FULL_68_20. GTDB lineage: Bacteria > Pseudomonadota > Gammaproteobacteria > Burkholderiales > SG8-39 > 2-12-FULL-68-20. The sequence goes on along the minus strand of MERQ01000075.1, from coordinate 9,309 downwards.
CGAAATCGATGATCACGAAGTCGTTCCTGCTCACCAGCACCTGGCCGAGATGATAGTCGCCATGATGCCGGGCCTTGAACGCCGGGCCGCGCGGCGGCGCGCAGGCGTCGATGCGCGCGAGCAGCGCGCGGCGCGCGGCGAGCAGCTTCGCGGCGAGCTCGCGCGCCGGCCCGGCGAGCGACTCGGCGCCGCGCTCGAGCAGTGCGAGCGACTCCTCGGCCTCGGCGCGCGCGCGCTTCTTCCACACCTCGATGTCCTTCGGCGCGACCGGCTCGGGCTCGAAGGCGGGTTCGCCGGCGCCCCGCGCGAGCGCGGCGTGCAGCTCGGCCGTGCGCGTTCCCAGCGTGTGCACGAGCGACAGGTAGCCCGCGTGCGCGTCTGGGGGAGGCGCATCCGCGGCGGTGCGGCGGCCTTCGAGGAAGCGCTCCAGATAGGCCAGCGTGGTGCTCCAGCCGTCCCCCTGGTTCGGCACGTACGCCTGGAGCAGCGCGAGCGTGGTCGGCGTCCCGTCGGCGGCGACGTGCTCCAGCACGCCGGCGAGCGGCACGCAATTCGGGAAGCGCGCAACGTCGGTGAGATGGCGGCCGATCTCCAGTTCCGGGTTCAGGCCCGCGCGCAGCCTGCGGAAGCATTTGAGGAACAGCCGCTCGCCGAGCGTCACCACGGTGTTCGAGCTCTGGCTCTGCATGCGGCCGACGGGGAGCCTGTCCGCGTCCTCGCCGGCGATCTCGGCGTAGGCGCGCGTCGGCGCGAAGCGCAGCTTGCCACGGGCGGTCGCGACCTCCAGGCCCGCGCCGATCGCTCTCACGACCTGCCGGCAGAAGGCCTGGTCGGCGAGCGCGTCGGCGATCGTGCCGACGTTCGCCTGCTGGCGCACGCGGGCGAGCGTCGGCCCGAGCGCCCGCGCCAGCTCCTCGTCGCCGTCCTCCCACGCGAGCGCGAGCGGCGCGAAGTAGGTCGCCGGCTGCGCCGTGCCCTCGACGCTCGCGAGAGCGATCAGCCAGCTCGCGTTCCCGGCCTTCCAGATCGCGTGGTCCTCCAGACGCACGCGCTTCAGCGCCTCGCCCTTCGCCGCGTACCAGCGCTGCACCCTGAGGTAGCCCGGCAGCACCTCCTCTTCGAGCCGGATGCGCAGCTTCTCCGCCATGCCGATGCGCCACGGCACCACCTGGTCGCGGAAGAAGCTCGTCCAGCCGTCGAACAGCACCAGGACCGGCATGTCCTCGCGCAGCGGGCGATCCTCGTGCCAGTGCGGCACTTCGACGTCGGTCGCGAGCCTGAACCAGTAGAAGCCGTACGCGGGCAGCGTGAGCAGGTAAGGCAACTCGCCCACCGGCGGGAAGGCGGTGCGGCCGAGCAGCTCCACCGGCACGCGGCCGCGAAAGCGCTTGAGGTCCAGCTCGACCGGCTGCGCCGAGCGTGCGAGGTTGGCGACGCACAGGACCGCCTCCTCGCCGTGCTCGCGCAGGTAGGCGAGAACCTTGCGGTTGCCGGGGCGCAGGAGCTCCAGCCGGCCGCGCCCGAACGCGCGGCTCGACTTGCGGATCCCGAGCATGCGCTTCATCCACGACAGGAGCGAGCTGGCGTCGCGCGCCTGCGCCTCGACGTTGACCGCCTCGTAGCCGTACACCGCGTCCATGATCGGCGGCATGTACAGGCGCTGCGGGTCGGCGCGCGAGAAGCCCGCGTTGCGGTCCGGGCTCCACTGCATCGGCGTTCTCACGGCGTTGCGGTCACCGAGGTAGATGTTGTCGCCCATGCCGATCTCGTCGCCGTAATAGAGGATCGGCGAGCCGGGCATCGACAGCAGCAGGCTCTTCATCAGCTTGATGCGGTCGGCGTCGTTCTCCAGCAGCGGCGCGAGGCGCCGCCGGATGCCGAGGTTGACGCGCGCGCGCGCGTCCGCGGCGTACATGCGGTACATGTAGTCGCGCTCCTTGCTGGTCACCATCTCGAGCGTCAGCTCGTCGTGGTTGCGCAGGAAGATCGCCCACTGGCAGCTTTCCGGGATGTCGGGCGTCTGCTGCAGGATCTCGACCACCGGGTGGCGGTCCTCCTGCGCGATCGCCATGTACATGCGCGGCATCAGCGGGAAGTGGAACGCCATGTGGCACTCGTCGCCGTCGCCGAAGTACTCGCGCACGTCCTCGGGCCACTGGTTGGCCTCCGCGAGCAGCATGCGGTCGCCGTAGCGCCCGTCGAGCAGGGCGCGGATGCGCTTGATCACCGCGTGCGTCTCGGGGAGGTTCTCGTTCGAGGTGCCGTCGCGCTCGCACAGGTACGGGATCGCGTCCAGGCGGAAGCCGTCCACGCCCATCTCGAGCCAGGAGCGCATGGCGCGGAACACCGCCTTGAGCACCGTCGGGTTGTCGAAATTGAGGTCGGGCTGGTGGCTGAAGAAGCGGTGCCAGTAGTAGGCCTTCGCCACCGGGTCCCAGGTCCAGTTCGAGGGCTCGCTGTCGGTGAAGATGATGCGCGTGCCGGCGTACTTCCTGTCGGTGTCGCTCCAGACGTAGAAATCGCGCTTGGACGACCCGGCGGGGGCCCGGCGGGCCGCCTGGAACCAGGGATGCTGGTCGGAGGTGTGGTTGACCACCAGCTCGGTGATCACCCTGAGGCCGCGCCGGTGCGCCTCGCGCACGAACTGGCGGAAGTCCGCGCGTGTGCCGTACTGGGGGTGCACGTTGTGGTAGTCGGCGACGTCGTAGCCGTCGTCCTTCATCGGCGAGGGATAGAACGGCAGCAGCCACACCACGTTCACGCCCAGCTCCTGGATGTAGTCGAGCTTCGAGGTAAGGCCGCGGAAGTCGCCCACCCCGTCGGCGTTCGAGTCGAAGAACGCCTTGACGTGCAGCTGGTAGACGACCGCGTCCTTGTACCAGAGCGGCTCCGCGGCGGCGCCCGGCAGCTCAGGCTGCGGGGCGGCCTCGAGCGGCCGGGCGGCGGGCGCGTCCACGCGGGCGCTCACAGGAAGTAGTCGAAGTCCTGCTCGCGCCGCACGCGCCGGCGCAGCCGGAAGATGTGCGCGGGCGCGCGCGCCGGGTCCAGGCGCACGAAGTTGCGCGCGCCCTGCCACAGGAAGCGCGCGCCGGAGAGCAGGTCGTGCATCTGGTACTGCGAGCCCTCTTCGACGCCGAGCGTGCGCAGGTCGAGCTCGATCCAGCCCGAATGCGCGTTGTGGGGGTCGAGGTTCACCACGACGACGATCGCATTGTCGCGCGCGGGGGTCGTTTTCGCGTAGCAGAGCAGGCTGTCGTTGTCCGTGGCAAAAAAGCGCAGGCTCCAGTCCGACTGCAAGGCGGCATTCTCGCGCCGGATGCGGTTCAGGAGCGCAGCGAACGCGCGCAGGCTGCCGGGGCGCTCGAGGTCCCAGTGGCGCAACTGGTATTTCTCCGAGTCGAGGTACTCCTCGCTGCCCGGCTCGCGCGGCGCCGCCTCCATCAGCTCGTAGGCGGGGCCGTAGATGCCGTAGCTCGCGGCGAGCGTCGCCGCGAGCGCGAGCCGCGCCATGAACATGGGGCGGCCGCCGAACTGCAGCGCCTCGGTGAGGATGTCCGGCGTGTTCGGCCAGACATTGGAGCGGAAGTACTCGCGCCCCGGCCCGTGCGCCAGCTCGCTGAAGTACTCGGTGAGCTCGTGCTTGGTATTGCGCCAGGCGAAATAGGTGTAGGACTGGGTGAAGCCGAGCTTGGCGAGGCGGTGCATCGGCTTCGGCCGCGTGAACGCCTCGGAGAGGAAGATCACCTCCGGGTGCTCGCGCTTCACCTCGCCGATCAGCCATTCCCAGAACGCGAACGCCTTGGTGTGCGGGTTGTCGACGCGGAAGATCCCGACGCCCTCGCCGATCCAGAAATCGAGCACGCTCTTCAGCTCTTCCCACAGGCCGCGCCAGTCCTCGGTCTCGAAATCGAAGGGGTAGATGTCCTGGTATTTCTTCGGCGGGTTCTCGGCGTATTGCACCGAGCCGTCGGGCCGCCTGCGGAACCACGGCGGGTGCTCCTTCACGTAGGGATGGTCGGGCGAGCACTGGTAGGCGAGGTCGAGCGCGATTTCGAGCCCGAGCTGCTGCGCTTTCGCCAGCAGGCGGCGAAAGTCTTGCAGCGTGCCGAGCGCGGGATGAAGCGCCTTGTGCCCGCCCTCGGCCGTGCCGATCGCCCAGGGGCTGCCGAGGTCGCCATCGGCCGCGGCGAGCGCGTTGTTGCGGCCCTTGCGCTGGGTGCGCCCGATCGGGTGGATCGGCGCGAGGTAGACGACGTCGAAGCCCATTCCGGCGACGTATTCGAGCCGCGCCTCGACGTCGCGCAGCGTGCCGTGGCGCGCAGGCTCGGTCGAGGCGCCGCGCGGAAACAACTCGTACCAGGTGCTGAAGCGTGCCCGCTCGCGGTCCACCACCAGCGGCATCTCGAGCGGCCAGGCCGCGGCGAGGCCGCGATCGGGGTAGCGCGCGGCGATCGCGCCGAGCGCTTCGTCCAGCCCGAGGTCTTTCAAGGCGCGAGCATCGTGTTCCCGGCGCAGTCTCGCCGCCCAATCCGACAGCCGTTCCCGGTCTTCGCCGGCGGCGCGCGCCGCGGCCCGCATCACGAGCTCGGCACCGGCAAGCGCCGCGACGCGCAGGTCTTCGGGATCCTCGCGGCGCGCCAGCCCGCGTCGCCAGCTGAGGAAATGGTCCACCCACGCGACCACGGTGTAGCGGTAGCGCCCCGGCGGGCCGGCGACGAAGCTCGCCGTCCAGCGGTCGTTGCCGGGCGAGGTCATCTCGACTTCGCGCCACGCGCTCTCGGCTTCCGGCCGCCATAGCAGCACCGCGCGCAGCGCGTCGTGGCCGTCGGCGAAGCAGTCGGCCTCGACTTCCACCGCGTCCCCGGTGATCCGCTTTACCGCGAAGCGCCCGCGGTCCACGCACGGGCGCACCGCGTCGATCACCGCGCGCACGCGGCCGTCGGCCGGCGTCCCGGGGCGCGCCTCAGCCATGCGGCTCGTGCTTCAGGAGGATGGTGGCGAGCGGCGGCAGCGTGAGGCTCAACGAGAACGGCCGGCCGTGCGCGCCGATCGGCGACGCTTCCACGCCGCCGAGATTGCCCCAGCCCGCGCCGCCGTAATCGCGCGCGTCGCTGTTCAGGATCTCGCGCCAGAAGCCGCCCGCGGGCACGCCGAGGACGTAATTCGGGCGCGGCAGCGGCGTGAAGTTGCACGCCACGAGCACGGCCGCGCCGCCGTCGCGCGGCTTGCGCAGGAACGAGATCACGCTGTTCTCGGCATCGCTGCAATCCACCCACTCGAAGCCTTGCTGCGCGAAGTCCACCTGCCACAGCGCCGGCTGCGCCCGGTAGGTGCGATTCAAATCGGCCACCCAGCGCCTGAGCCCGTGGTGCTCCGGCAGGGCGCTCGCCCGCCATTCCAGCTCGCCGTCGTGGCCCCATTCGCGGCGCTGGCCGAACTCGCCCCCCATGAAAAGGAGCTTCTTCCCGGGGTGGGCCCACATGTAGCCGTACAGCGCCCTCAGGCCGGCGAACTGCTGCCAGCTGTCGCCCGGCATTTTGCCGACGAGCGAGCCCTTGCCGTGCACCACCTCGTCGTGCGAGAGCGGCAGCACGAAGTTCTCGTGGAACGCGTAGATGAGCGAGAACGTGAGCTGGTCGTGGTGGTACTTGCGGTGGATCGGGTCCTGCTTCATGTATGCGAGCGTGTCGTGCATCCAGCCCATGTTCCACTTCATGCCGAAGCCGAGGCCGCCGAGGTAAGTCGGTCGCGACACCATCGGCCAGGCGGTGGATTCCTCGGCGATGGTGACGCAGTCGGGGTGATCGCGGTAGACCGCCTCGTTCAACATGCGCAGGAAAGCGATCGCCTCGAGGTTCTCCTTGCCGCCGTACGCGTTCGGCACCCACTCGCCTTCCTTGCGCGCGTAATCGAGGTAAAGCATGGAAGCGACGGCATCGACGCGCAGGCCGTCCACGTGGTACTTGTCGAGCCAGTACAGGGCGGAGGAGAGCAGGAACGCGCGCACCTCGTTGCGCCCGTAGTTGAAGATGCTCGAATTCCACTCCGGATGGAGGCCCTGCTTCGGGTCGGAGTGCTCGAAGAGGTAAGTGCCGTCGAAGAACGCGAGGCCGTGGCCGTCCGTCGGGAAGTGCGACGGCACCCAGTCGAGGATCACGCCGATGCCGTTCTGGTGCAGGTGATCGACCAGGTACATGAAATCCTGCGGCGTGCCGTAGCGCGCGCTGGGAGCGAAATAGCCCGTGGTCTGGTAGCCCCACGAGCCGTAGAAGGGATGCTCGGTGACCGGGAGCAGCTCGACGTGCGTGAACCCCAGATCGCGCACGCAGCCGGCCAGCTCGCGCGCCAGCTCGCGGTAGCCGAGGAACGCGCCGTTGCTGCGCCGCCAGGAGCCGAGGTGCACTTCGTAGATCGAGATGGGCGCGTCGAGCGCGTTCCTGGCGCGCCGCGTCGCCATCCATTGCGCGTCGTTCCATTCGTACTCGAGCGTCCAGAGCCGCGAGCCCGTGGCGGGCGGCACCTCGGCGAAGCAGGCGAAGGGATCCGCCTTGTCGGCGGCGTGCCCGCCGAATCGCGACTCGATGCGGTACTTGTAGGCTTGTCCGCGCTCGACCCCGCGGGCGCGGCCTTCCCAGATTCCGCTGCCGTCGGGTCTCGGCGACAGCACGTCGCGGTCCGGTGCCCATCCGTTCCAGTCGCCGATCACCGATACCGCGCGAGCATTGGGCGCCCAGACGGCGAACTGCGCGCCGCCTTCGGCGGGCGCGAGCCGGCACCCCAGGCGCTCGTACAGCCGCCCGTGGCTCCCCTCCCGGAAGAGATAGACGTCGTGCTCGGTCAGCACCTTGCCTCGCTGCGAGGTCCGCCAGCGAGCTTTGGATGCGGCGCGCGGCCGCAGTGGAGCCCGCAATTTAGCATAGGCCGCGAGGCGCCACAAAGCCGCACGGCGCGGATGCGAAAATGCGCCCCATGACCGCGAGCGGCACGCAGGCGGCGCCTCTATCTGCCCTGGAGCGCCTGGATTCGATTTTCTCCGCGATCGCGGGCCGGCCGCTCGGCTTGTTCCTCGACTACGACGGCACGCTGACGCCGATCGTCGAGCGTCCGCAGCTGGCCGAGCTCGCCGAATCGATGCGCGGCACACTGCGCGCTCTGGCGGCGCGCGCCACCGTGGCCGTCATCAGCGGGCGCGATCTGCCCGACCTCGAGCGCCGTGTTGCGGTGGAGGGGATCTGCTACGCCGGCAGCCACGGCTTCGACATCGCCGCGCCGCGCGGCGCCCGCGCGGCGCCGCCGCTCCCGCTCGCCACCTTGCTCGAGCTCGACGCGGCGGAGCGGATGCTCCGCCGCTCGCTCGGTGCGATCGACGGCGCGCTCGTCGAGCGCAAGCGGTTCTCGATCGCGGCGCATTACCGGCAAGTGCACCCGGAGCGCGTGCCGGCCGTGCACGCTGCGGTCGATCGCACGCTGGGCGCGCACCCGTCGCTGCGCAAGATGCCGGGCAAGATGGTCTGCGAGCTTCTGCCCGACATCGCATGGGACAAGGGCGCTGCGCTGCGCTGGCTGCTTCAGGCCCTGGGGCTGGGCAGCGAGTCGGCGGCGATCTACATCGGCGACGACGAGACCGACGAGGACGCCTTCCGCGCGCTCGGGACGCACGGCATCGGCATTGCCGTGCAGGAACGGCCGCGCGCCACGGCGGCTTCCTACGTCCTCAGGAACACCGACGAGGTCGAGCTTCTGCTCGGGCGTTTGGCCACGTTGATCCCTCCTCGATGAGCGTGTTGCCGGCGGCCGAAGAGGTGCTCGTCGAGGAATGCCGCGTCCGCGCGCTGCGGCTGCTCGCCGGGAACCTCACGCCGCAGGGGATCCTGGCGGCGCACCCGGGCCCGCGCGCCCGCGCGCGCGGCTACGCCGCGATCTTCGGCCGCGATAGCGCGATCTGCGCCATCGGCATGGCGCTCTCGGGCGACGCCGCGCTTGCCGCCGCCGCGCCGAAGGGCCTCGCCACGCTCGCCGCGCACCAGGCGCCGAACGGCCAGATCCCCAAGTTCGTCGATCCGCGGCGCGGTGAGGCCGATTTCTGGTACCTCGGCTGCATCGACGCGACGCTGTGGTGGCTGATCGCCGTCGCGGCCCTGCGCCTGAAGGGGAGGTTTGCCGCGCAAGTCGAACGCGCGATCCGATGGCTGCAAGCCCAGGAGCACCAGCGCTTCTTTCTCCTCCAGCAGAACGAGGCGAGCGACTGGGCCGACATCATGCCGCGCTCGGGGTTCGTGCTCTACACGAACTCGCTGTGGTACCTCGTGAAGCGCTTGTACCGCCTCCGGCGAGTCGAGGACACCCGGCGTAACTTCGGACACCTGTTTCATCCGTTCTCCACCGGGCTGTCCGACTACCGGCGCGCGCGGCTGCTCTCGCACTCCGCGCGCAAGCGGGCGAAGAACCGCGACCTGTACCTGAGCTTCGTCAACTTCTCGTTCTGGGGCGACGAGGGCGACGTGTTCGGGAACCTGCTGGCGATCCTCTGCGGGCTCGCCGAGGGGGCGGCGGCGGGGCGCATCCTGCGCGCGCTGGAGCGCGCACGCGTGAACGAGCCTTACCCGGTGCGCGTGGTGTGCGACCCGATCCTCGAGACCGGCCCGCTGTGGCGCCCCTACATGTCGCGCCACCGCCAGAACTTCGCCTGGCAGTACCACAACGGCGGAATCTGGCCGTTCGTGGGCGGGTTCTGGGTCGCGGCGCTCGCGCAGGCGGGCGAGCGCTAGAAGGCGCGGCGCGAGCTCGTCAAGCTCGCGCGCGCCAACGCGCTCGGCGGCTGGGCGTTCAACGAGTGGCTGCATGGGCGCACGTTCAAGCCGCGGGGCGTGCCGGGGCAGTCGTGGAACGCCGCCGCGTTCCTGATTGCCTACCGGGCGGTGCGCGACCGCCGGCCGCTCTTCCCTATGCGAGTCCGTCCATGAGCTGCACGCCGACGAGCTCTCCCGCCTCCACCCTGCCGCGCTCGTGCTCCAGAACGATGAAGCAGTTCGCCTCGGACATCGAGCGCAGCACGCCCGAGCCCTGCTGGCCGGTGGCCTTCACTTTCCACTCGCCGCCGTCGAGGAAAAGGATCCCGCGCTGATACTCCGTTCGCCCGGGCACTTTCCTGAGCGGGACCGACGCCGGGACCTTCAAGAGCGGCAGCGCGTAATCGTCGGTACGCCCGGAGAGGTGAAGCAGGGCGTCGCGCACGAACTGGTAGAACGTGACCATCACGGCGACGGGGTTCCCGGGCAGCCCGAAAAGAAACGCGCCGCCGATCCGCCC
>MERQ01000074.1 GCA_001770655.1 Betaproteobacteria bacterium RIFCSPLOWO2_12_FULL_68_20 | reverse complement strand
AAGCCGAGCACCTCGCCGCGCTCCACGTTGAAGGAGACGCCGTCCACGGCGCGCTTCGCGCCGAAGGTCTTGACCAGATTTTCGATCTTGATCATCGGGTTGGTGACGCTCTGCGCCGCCCTGCTCTGGCGGGCCCGGACTTAGGGGCAGGGGCGGCGGACTTCAAGAGGGGCGGATTATCGCCGAAAATGCATGCCCTTAGCGAGCGTTGACCGGGGTAGGCTCAGGCGATGGAAATTCTTCTCGACCGCGTCTGCGCGCGCATCGGTCGGCTGGTCGATCTCTTCATGGCGGTGGCGACGGCGCTTGCCGTCGCCGTGCCTCCTGCAATAGCCGCGGATCGGCCCGAGGTCGATCAGCTATCGCGTCAAGCAGCCGTTCACTTCACTGCGGGGCGCTACCGGGAGGCGCTGGAACTCCTGGAGAAGGCGCAAACGCTTCGACTCGAGACGCTCGGCCCGGAGAGCGCCGAGGGCATCGAGGGAGCGCGCCGGATTGCGGTCCTGTGGGAGAAGATGGGGGAGAGCGTCAAAGCGGGGCGGGAATTCGAGCGCCTGCTGTCCGTTTCTGCCCGCGTTCTCGGTGAAGGACACGCCGGCACTGTCGTCCTGCTCGGCAATCTCGGAGCCTCTCTCGCCCACCAAGGGCTGTACGCCCAGGCGCTGCCGATCAACGAGAAGGCATATCGCCAGCTTCGTGAATTGCACGGCGAGCGCGACCCGAAGACGCTGACCGCGCAATCGAACTACGCGGCGAATCTGGGGCGTATTGGCCGTGACGCCGAGGCGATCAAGATCCTGGAATCGAATGTGGCTCTGCGCACCGCGGCACAGGGACCTTCAGCGCCGGGAACCCTTCACGCCATGAGCGAACTCTCGGCGCGCGCGAGATCCGCCGGGCACTCCGGACTGGCACTGGATGTGGCGACACGATGCGTCGCGCAGTCCGCGAGGCTGCCGGACTACCAGCCGGAAAAGTTGAGCTGCGCGCTTCAACGGGCGCATGCTCTAAACGGGCTGGCGCGCCATTCTGAATCGATCGACGTCTTTCGTGCGGCGATCGACGTTGCCGAGCGGCAATACGGGTCTCACCATTGGGCAACCCTCTCTGCGCGCTCCGGCCTCGCGGACGCGCTTGCCCGCACTGGTCAACGAGAAGACGCCGTCAAGCTTTCCTGGGAGGTTTGGGAAACTTCCAGGCGCGCGCTCGGCGAAGACCACCCGTCAACGCAGGTTTATCTCGGGGAATACGCCGACACGCTTCAGGAGGCGGGCCGCATCGGAGAAGCGCTGTCGATCATGAGGGGAAGACTGGCCTCAGCAAAGGGAACATTGGGTGAAGAGCATGTCGTGACGCTGGGTGCGCGGAAGACCATAGCGAACTATCTCGCACGCCTCGGCCGGCAAGGCGAGGCGTTGGCGGAGTACGAGGCGCTCTACGAGGTGACGCGGCGCGCGCTAGGCTTCAAGCATGATTTGACGTTGCAAACGCAGCGCAGCGTCGCGCACATGTACCAGCAGTTCGGTCGCTACCGCGAGGCGGCAGGCCTTTACAGTCAGGGGCTCAAGGATCGAACGCTCCTTTTCGGTGAAGCGAGCCCGCAAACGATCAGTCTGATGTCCGACCTCGCCGGCGTGCTGGCGCAGCTGGGCAGGCTCGAAGAATCGGTGAGTCTCGCGAAGCGAGCCTTTGAGCTTCGGGTGCGCCTGGCGGGCGAAAACAGTGTCGCGGCTGCGACGCAATCGGAGCAGTACGCGGTGATTCTTTCCCGTGCCGGCAAGCACGAGGAGGCCACGCGACTCGCGGCAAAGGCCGTCGAAGTGCGGCGTGCCAATCTTGGAGAGGATCATCCGCAAACGCTCGAAGCCCTTACCTCTCTCGGACTTGTTTTCACCAAGGCGGGTCGGCACCGAGACGCGATTGCTTCCTACGAGCGGGTACTGGAATCGCAAGTGCGCGTGCTTGGTGAAGTGCACCCGCGCACGCTCGTCACGCTCAACAATTTGGTCTTGCCGTACGCGTACAGCGACCGCGATTCAGACGCCGCGCGGGTTGCGAAGCGAGCCATCGAGGTCGCGGAAAGGCTGCGCAGCGAGCAGGTCGTTTCACCCGAGAGTCGACAGGCATTCGTTGCGCAGTGGAGCAATCTCTATCGCAATCAGGCCATCCTTGCGGCCAAGGCCGGAGACCTGGATGGCTCGTTCCGCGCGACGGAGCTTGTCAAGGCGCGTACGCTCCTCGAGTCGTCGCTCTTGCGGGACGCCGCCGTTGCGCTCCCCGCAGACGCACAGGCCGAGTTGTCCAGGATCGAGGCGGAGATTGCGACACTGAACGAACGACTGGCATTGCAGGGGCGTCAACCTGGTTTGCGCGCGCTGATCGAAGCCGACAAGAACCGCAAAGTCGCGCAGTTGCGGTCGGCGTGGCAGTCTTTTCTCGTGCGTCACCCGGAGCTTGAATCGCGAGTGCAATCCAAGACTGTTACGGTCCGCGAGATTCAGGCACAGGTTCCTGCCGACGTCGCCGTACTGAGCTTCGTGCTCTTTGACGACCAGGCTCTCGTCTACGTCATAACGCGCGAGAGCAGCAAGGGCCTGAAAACGCCCGTGCATGCCGGACTCACGGATAGCCTCCGTGCGTTGCGCGAGCTCCTCGGCCGAAGGACGGTAGGTGGAGTACAGCGGGGTCCGTCAGTGTGGAAGCTCGACAATGGCGCGTTCGTTGCAGCGGCACAGCGCCCGTCTCATGCGGTCGGCGAGGTGACGGATTCCTCGGAAATCGCGGAATTCGTGGGGAGTAAGCTGCTGGCGCCGATATACCCTGTGGTCGCAGCGAAAACGCGGTGGATTGTCTCTCCCGATGCAGAGTTGTCGCTTGTCCCTCTCGAGGTCCTGCGCGTCGACGGAGCTCCCGTGCTGCGGCGGCACGACGTAAGCGTGATTCCTGCCTTGTCGATGTATCCGCTGCTCGCTCGGCGCGAACGCGAGTATTCGGCGCTTGTCGGACGCAAGGCGCTCCTGGCAATGGGAGGTGCGGACTACGGTACGCATCCGGTGCAATTGAAGGGTGTTTCTCCGCGCCCGCTGTATACCATCGAGGAAATATCGAAGCTGATCAAGCTGCGCAGCGGCAACGAAGACGAAACAGCGCGCGGCTTCCACCTGATCGGCGCGCGGTGGCTTCCGCTACCTGGTAGCGAGCGCGAGGTCGAGGCGATCGCTGCGCTGTTCCCCACTTCGGACGTCACTCTGCTCAAGCGGGAGGCGGCCACCGAAGAGAGGCTGCGTGCACTGAACGATGCAGGTGAACTTCAGAACTATCGGTTCCTGCACTTCGCCGCTCACGGCTACCTGTCCACAGTGGAACCGGCGTTGAGCAGCCTGGTTCTGGGGGCCACGCCGGCCGTAGACGGATATGTGACCGCGGCGGATTGGGCGCGGTACCGCCTGAGGAGTGATTTGGTCGTGCTCTCCGCATGCAATACCGGTATCGGCAAGGTCGTGCGCGGCGAAGGCATCGTCGGTCTTCCCTACGCGCTGTTCCTGGCAGGCGCACGCAATACGCTCATGACACTTTGGCCCGTCCATGACGCGGCAACGGCAGAATTCATGACTCGATTCTTCGAACGCCTTCGGCAGGGGCAGACGCAAGCTGGGGCTCTGGCTCAAACGAAGCGTGAGTTCATGAAGCACCCGCAGTACTCCCGCGAGGAATTCTGGGCTCCGTTTGTTCTGTATGGCACCTAAGCCTCGGGGCGGCGGACCAAGGGGCGGACTATCGCGCAACAGGGAGCGGATTCTGCAATATCGTTGCGGTGCGCTAGGAAGAAATGCGGTTCCGCGCACCTCTCGCTAGGCAGGTACTGCCGGCGCTTCTCGGCGCCATCGTTTCATGCGCGAGCCTTGCCCAGGTGCCGCCCGGGACGGGGCGCGACATCGGGGTCCCCGAGACGCCGCCCGAGGAGCGTCGGCCCTCCGGGCTGGAAATCAAGCCGCTCGCGCCGCCGACGCCCCAACTGGAGGGCGTGGGAACGCTCACGGTGTCGCGTTTCCGGATTTCCGGGCTGACGGCGTTCGATCCCGCGGAGCTCGATTCCGTCCTCGCGCCGTGGATCGGCAGAGAGCTTTCCGCGGCCGATCTCGCGCAAGCCGCGGGGGCCTTGACCGGGCGCCTGCGCGAGCGCGGGCTCTACGTCGCCTACGCCTTCCTGCCCGACCAGCGCATCGTCGACGGCGTGGTGGAGATCGCGGTGGTCGAGGGGCGGCTGGGGAGCGTGAAGCTCGAGATGCCGGAGGATTCGCGCCTAAAGCGCTCGGTTGCGGAGGGAGTCCTCGCGCCGCTTAGACCCGGGACGCGAATTGCGCGCGGCGAGTTCGATACGCCGTTGCTGATCCTGAACGATCTGCCCGGGGTGCGGGTCACGCCGGCGCTCACGCGCTGGAGCGAACCGGTGGCGGCCGACTTGATCGTGCGCGTCGAGGACGAGCCGGTCGCGGGAGGCTTTCTGCGCCTGGACAATCATCAGGTTCGCGAGCTCGGCGAGTACGAGCTGACCGGTCACCTGCGGTTGCGCAATCCACTCGGCATCGGCGACTTGGCCACGGCAGAGCTTACTCGGTCGCACACCGGCGGAAGGACGCTCGGCTCGGCGAGCTACAGCCTGCCGGTCAACTACTCGGGCACACGCGTAGGTGTGGCGGTGAGAAACCAGCACACGCGGGTCGGCGGCGATTTCGAGCTGCTGCGGATTCGGGGCAAGTGGACGCGCGGAACGCTGGCGGTGACGCACCCTTTCTTGCGCACGCATGACCGGAACATTCAAGGCTCGCTCTCCCTGAGCGAGATCGGCTACCACGATCGCATCGAAGCGTTCGGGCTGGTGAACGACAGCCGACATCGCTACGCGACGGCTACGGTAGTGGGGGACTGGGTCGACCGACTGCTCGGCGAGGGACGCAACAGGGTGCAAGTGGAGCACCAGACAGGCCGTGTGTACCTGGACACGCCTGCGGCGGCCGCCGCGGACGCGGCGGCGCTGCAGGTGAACGGCCGCTTCGATCGCAGCCGCGTGCGGTTCGAGCGTGTGCAGACATTGGATGCGCGCTCCAGCCTGCTGCTTTCGCTTGGCACCCAATTCGCGTCCAAGAACCTCGACGCGGGCCGGGAATTGCAGATCAGCGGACCGGAAGGAGTGCGCGCCTATTCGACCGAGGAGCTGGTCGCGGATGAGGGGTACGTCGCCACCATTGAATATCGACGGGTGATCTCGATCGAGGGAGCTTGGCGCTGGGGAGCAATTGCCTTCTTCGACACCGGGCGCGGCAAGATCGACAAGAACCCCGTGCCGGGCTCGGCGGGCAATGCCAGGAAGATCTCGGGGTACGGCCTGGGCCTGGCAGTCAGCGTCCGTGACGTATTCAACGCCGAAGTCACGCTCGCGTGGCGCGCGGATGACGTCCCTGTGACAGACCCTGACCGGCGGCCCCGGGTCTGGTTCGTCGTGCGCCGGTTGTTCTGATAGGATTGCTTCAAGTACGGCAGCTAGGGGGGCAGATGGGGAAAATCCGGTTTCAAGCGGGGCGGGCAGCGGTACTCGTCGCTTCCCTATTTGCGACGTTAGGCGCATTCGCGAATCCGACCGGCGGGACCTTCGTTGCCGGTGGCGGCACCATCAGCCCGAACGGAAATATCCTGACGATCACGAACACCCCCAACTCGATCATCAACTGGCAGCAGTTCTCGATCAGCCCGAACGAGATCACCAGCTTCATTCAGCAGAATTCTGCGAGCGCGGTGCTCAACCGCGTCATCGGCCAGAATCCCTCCTCCCTGCTTGGAAGCCTGCAATCTAATGGCCGGGTCTATCTGATCAATCCGAACGGTGTTCTGTTCGGCTCCGGCACCCAGATCAACACGGCCGCGTTTGTGGCGACGACGTTCGATGTCCCGGACAACGATTTCCTTTCCGGGAACGCCGCGTTTCTTAGCGGCGGGACCGGTATTCAGGCCGAGGTTGGCGTCATATCGGTGACGGCGAGTGTGAGCCTTTCGAATAGCGGTTTGACGGTGTCAAACGGTAATGTCGCGGCGGGCGGAAACATTTCGTTGAGTTCCTCTGGACCGATCACCATCGATGGCGGTATTACAGCGGCTGGCGACATTGCTTTGCAGTCTCAAGGCACAGTGACTATGACCGGTCAAATCTCAGTGGCCGGTCAGGCGCGAGTCGACGGGAGTGTTGTCCTTGGCACGAACAATGTGACAGCAACAAACGGTACGATCATCACGGTAAACAATTCCGGCAATACCGCAAATATCCCTGGGTCGGGAACTGGCGGCTCCGGAGCCGCTCCTGCTCCGTCGACGAGCGCGCCCAGCATCGACACGGCGCCGGCAATTCGCAGCAACCGGGTTGGCGGGGGAGTTTCCTCGGTTGCCAGCCTCGGTGGAGGCTCGACCGTCGCTGGCGGGTCGGCATTCGTCGCTTCCGTTGCAACCTCGCTCGAAATCGCGGTCAATCTGCAAAAGCGAGAGCCGCTCTACTGATCTGGCGCGGCCGGGTCGGGGCCGCGAGTCTGAAGTGGGTTGGCGGTTACACTCGTGGGTCCATGCCGATCCCTGCCTACGGCCGTGCGCTGCGCCGCCACTGGCTGCTCGACGAAAGCCTTCGCCTCCTGAACCACGGCTCCTACGGCGCCGCGCCGCGCGTCGTCCTCGATGTGCAGTCGGAGTGGCGCAGCCGCATGGAGCGCCACCCCGACCGCTTCATGACGAAGGAAGCGCCCGCAGCGCTCGAAGCCGCGGCAGCGCGGCTCGCCGAGCTCGTCCGCGCAGTTCCCGGCTCGCTCGTCTTCGTCGAGAACGCAACCGCAGGCGCGAACACGGTGTTGCGCTCGCTCCGCTTCGCCATCGGCGACGAGGTCGTCATCTCACGCCACACCTATCCGGGCGTGCGCAACGCCGCTTGCTGCGCGGCAGCCCGCGCCGGCGCGCAGGTGGTCGAGGCGAAGACGCCGTTTCCGGTCACCGACGGCGCCGGGATCGTGGACGCCTTCGCACGCGCGAT
>MERQ01000073.1:239-15837 GCA_001770655.1 Betaproteobacteria bacterium RIFCSPLOWO2_12_FULL_68_20 | reverse complement strand
TCGTCGGCGTCGGCGCGGCGCGCGTGCGCGACATGTTCGAGCAGGCGAAGAAGCACGCGCCCTGCATCGTGTTCATCGACGAGATCGACGCAGTCGGCCGCCAGCGCGGCGCGGGCCTGGGCGGCGGCAACGACGAGCGCGAGCAGACCCTCAACCAGCTGCTGGTGGAGATGGACGGCTTCGAGGCCACCGTCGGCGTGATCGTCATTGCCGCGACCAACCGGCCCGACGTGCTCGACCCGGCGCTGCTGCGCCCGGGGCGCTTCGACCGCCAGGTGGTGGTGCCGCTGCCCGACATCCGCGGCCGCGAGGAGATCCTCAAGGTGCACATGCGCAAGGTGCCGCTCGCGCCGGACGTCAAGGCAGACATCATCGCGCGCGGCACGCCGGGCTTCTCCGGCGCGGACCTCGCCAACCTGGTGAACGAGGCGGCGCTGTTTGCCGCGCGCAAGAACAAGCGCCTGGTCGACATGGAGGACTTCGAGTCCGCCAAGGACAAGATCATCATGGGCGCGGAGCGCCGCTCGATGGTGATGCCCGAGGAGGAGCGCAGGAACACCGCCTTCCACGAGTCGGGCCACACGGTGGTCGCGCGGCTCATACCCAAGACCGACCCGGTTCACAAGGTGACGATCATCCCGCGCGGCCGCGCGCTCGGCGTGACGATGCAGCTGCCGGAGCACGACCGCTACAGCCAGGACCGCGAGCGGCTGCTCAACACCATCGCGGTGCTGTTCGGCGGGCGCATCGCCGAGGAGGTGTTCATGGGCCAGATGACCACCGGAGCGGCGAACGACTTCGAGCGCGCGACCGAGATCGCGCGCCGCATGGTCACGCAATGGGGCATGTCCGACGAGCTGGGTCCGATGGTCTACGGCGAGAACGACGGCGAGATCTTCCTCGGCCGCTCGATCACCACGCACAAGAACGTGTCCGAGACCACGATGCAGAAGGTGGACGCCGAGATCCGCCGCATCATCGACGAGCAGTACAAGCTGGCGAGGAAGCTGATCGAGGACAACCGCGACAAGGTCGAGGCGATGGCGAAGGCGCTGCTCGAGCTGGAGACGCTCGACGCCGAGCAGATCGGCGACATCATGGCCGGCAGGCCGCCGCGCCCGCCCAAGCCCTCCGGCGCGCAGGCCTCCAGCGCCGCGACCGACGGCGGCGCGCAGGTCGCGCCCGCGCCGGCGACGCCCGCGGCCTGACTTTTGCGGGTGCGCAGGCGGAGAACCGGATGAGCACGCCGAAAGCAGAGGTCTCGAGCATGCTGGGGGGGTTGCCCGACAGCAGTAGTCTCGAGGACATCCAGTACCACCTGTATGTTCTTGAGAAGGTCAAACGCGGGTTGCAACGTGCGGAGACTGAAGGAGCCGTCTCCCACGAGGACGCAAAGGTCCGCCTCGGAAAATGGCTCTCGGGCTAGGCTGGTCGCCCGAGGCCGTCGAGGACGTCGAAGCAATCGCGGAGTACATCGAGCGCGATTCCCCTTGGTACGCCAAGGCCGTCGCCTCGAAAATCGTCGAGACCGCAGAATCGATCCCCGAATTTCCCGAACTCGGGCGGATTGTGCCGGAGGTGGGGAATCCGTCGATTCGCGAGCGGTTCGTCTACAGCTACCGGGTCATCTACCGCATCGAGGCGGAGAGGATACTGATCGCGGCGGTCATCCACGGCAGCAGATTGCTTCAACCTTTCCTCGAACGCGTCGAGCGACGATGAAACTCCGCTGCGGCAGGTTTTCCCTGCCGCTCGATCGGCCGCTCTTGATGGGCGTGGTGAACGTCACGCCAGATTCTTTTGCCGACGGCGGTCGCTATTTCGCGCCGGATGCCACGATCGCTCACGCACGCCGTCTTGCCGAGGAAGGCGCCGACATCGTGGACATTGGCGCCGAGTCGAGCCGTCCCGGCGCCGGGCCTGTCTCCGAGGAAGAGGAGCTGAAGCGCCTGGGGCCCGTTCTGCGCACGCTCGGCGAATTGAAGATTCCCGTTTCCGTGGACACGCGCAGGCCGCAGGTGATGAAGCAGGCGCTCGCCGCCGGAGCTTCGATGATCAACGACATCGAGGCGCTCGAGGCGCCGGGCGCCCTCGAGGCGGTAGCGGAGAGCGGTTGCGCGGTCTGCCTCATGCACAAGAAGGGTGATCCGGCGACGATGCAGCGCGAGCCGCAATACGACGATGTGGTGCGCGAGGTGAAGGACTACCTTGCGCAAAGGATCGCCGCTTGCGAGCGCGCCGGCGTCGCACGCGAGCGCATCGTCGCCGACCCCGGCTTCGGCTTCGGCAAGACGCCGGCGCACAACCTCGCGCTGCTGCGGCGCCTCCCCGAGCTGAAGGCGCTGGGCGTGCCGCTCCTCGCGGGCTGGTCGCGGAAGTCCACGCTCGGCACGATCACCGGGCGCCCGGTGGACGAGCGCCTCGCGGCAAGCCTCGCCGCCGCGTTGCTCGCGTTGCAGGGCGGGGTGACAATACTGAGGGTGCATGACGTTAAGGAGACCCGGGACGTGATTTCAGTGTGGCAGGCGTGGCGCGGATGAAGCAATCGCGTGGCAAAGAGATGAGCAAACGACGACTTACGGTACGAACGGGTACGGCGGAGGACTTTTTTGCGCTGACCAAGGACGCTGCGCGCCGCATGGATCGAGGCGAATGCGTGAAAGGGAAGGTGACGTTGATCTTCAAAGATCCGCGTCGTGTGCCCGCCGTCTCGTCAGTGGAGCGTCGGCGCCTCATGCGGGCGTCGCCGCCAAGACTTGGGAAGGCGACTCGCGAGTGACGCGAAAGCACTTCGGCACCGACGGCGTGCGCGGCACCATCGGGCAAAGCCCGATGACGCCGGAC
The DNA here is from genome assembly GCA_001770655.1 of Betaproteobacteria bacterium RIFCSPLOWO2_12_FULL_68_20. GTDB lineage: Bacteria > Pseudomonadota > Gammaproteobacteria > Burkholderiales > SG8-39 > 2-12-FULL-68-20. Next base: position 12,993 of record MERQ01000073.1, on the reverse strand, counting down.
TTCGTGCTGCGCCTGGGCTACGCGGCGGGCAGGGTGCTCTCCGGCCGGGGCGAGCATCCCGCGGTGCTGATCGGCAAGGACACCCGGATCTCCGGCTACATGATCGAGGCTGCGCTCGAAGCCGGGTTCTCGGCCGCAGGAACCGACGTGCTGCTCTGCGGGCCGCTGCCCACACCCGGGGTCGCCTACCTCACGCGCGCGCTGCGCCTCTCGGCGGGCGTCGTGATCAGCGCCTCGCACAACCCGTATCCCGACAACGGCATCAAGTTCTTCTCCGGCGACGGCTTCAAGCTGCCGGACGCGATCGAGGCCGAGATCGAGCGGGCGCTCGAGCAGCCGATGGGATGCAACGAGGCCGGGAAGCTCGGGCGCGCGCGGCGCGTGGACGACGCCGCCGGGCGCTACATCGAGTTCTGCAAATCCACCTTCCCGCCGGAGCTCGACCTGAAGGGCATGAGGATCGTGGTCGATTGCGCGCACGGCGCCGCCTACAACGCCGCGCCGCACGTGTTCCACGAGCTGGGCGCCGACGTCGCCGCGGTCGGCGTCAAGCCCGACGGCTTCAACATCAACGAGCCGAGGAACCTGGTTTCCGAAGTGCAGGGCAACCAGGCCGACCTCGGCGTCGCGCTCGACGGCGACGGCGACCGCGTGCTGATCGTCGATGGAAAAGGGCGTTCCTACGACGGCGACCAGCTCCTCTACGCGATCGTGAAGCATCGCGCCGCGAAGGAACGAGTAGCGGGTGTCGCCGGCACGCCGATGACCAACCTCGCGTTCGAGAACGCGATGGCGCGCCTCGGCATCCAGTTCGCTCGCGCGCGGGTCGGCGACCGCTACGTGCTGGAGCTGATGCGCGGGAAGGGCTGGCTGCTCGGCGGGGAGAACTCCGGCCACATCATCTGCCTCGACAAGCACACCACGGGCGACGGGATCGTCTCGGCATTGCAGGTGCTCGGCGCGATGCGCCAGTCGGGCCGCTCGCTCGCCGAGCTCACCGCCGACCTAGCCATGTATCCGCAAGTGCTCGTCAACGTCGAGGTACCGCGCGGCTTCGACTGGCACGCCCACGCGGCGATTGCGAAGGCGCAATCGGAGGCAGAGCGGTCGCTGAACGGTCGCGGCCGGGTGCTGCTGCGACCCTCGGGCACCGAGCCGGTGCTGCGGGTGATGGTCGAGGGCGAACCGCGGGAGGTCATCGAATCCGCTGCCCAATCAATAGCTTCGGTGGTGCGTAAAGCAGTTGCCGGCTGACCATGAAAGCGCCGCGGCCGTTGCCGCGCCGAAACCGGCGATCGGCTTCTTCGAGCGCTGGCTGACGCTGTGGGTGCTCCTTTGCATCGTCGCAGGCATTGCGCTCGGCCAGTGGCTGCCGGGGTTGTTCCAGGCGCTCGGCCGGCTCGAACTGGCGCAGGTCAACCTCCCGGTCGGAGCGCTCATCTGGGTGATGATCATCCCGATGCTGATGAATATCGACTTCCGCGCGATGCACGAGGTGCGGCGGCACTGGCGCGGCATGGCGGTGACGGTCGCGGTGAACTGGGCGGTGAAGCCCTTTTCCATGACGCTGCTCGGCTGGATTTTCGTCCGCCAGCTGTTCTCGCCCTGGCTGCCGGCGGAACAGCTCGACAGCTACATCGCCGGGCTGATCCTGCTCGCGGCCGCGCCCTGCACCGCAATGGTGTTCGTGTGGAGCCGGCTGACGAAGGGCGATCCTTACTTCACGCTCAGCCAGGTGGCGCTCAACGACACCATCATGATCTTCGCCTACGCGCCAATCGTCGGGCTGCTGCTCGGCCTGTCGTCGATCGGGGTGCCCTGGGACACGCTGCTCATCTCGGTGGCGCTCTACATCGTGGTGCCGGTTGTGCTCGCCCAGGCCTGGCGCGGCCTGCTGATGCGGCGCGGAGGCGAAGCGCGCCTGCGCGCCGCGCTCGCGCGCCTGCATCACTATTCGACGGCGGCGCTGCTCGCGACGATCGTGCTGCTGTTCGCGTTCCAGGGCCGGCAGATCCTCGCGCAGCCGCTGATCATCGCCATGCTCGCCGTGCCGATCGTGATCCAGGTGTATTTCAATTCGGCGCTCGCCTACTGGCTGAACCGGCGCCTGGGCGTCGCGCACTCGGTGGCCGGGCCCTCGGCGCTGATCGGCGCGAGCAACTTCTTCGAGCTCGCGGTGGCGGCCGCGATCACGCTGTTCGGCTTCGACTCCGGCGCGGCGCTCGCGACGGTGGTGGGGGTGCTCGTGGAGGTGCCGGTGATGCTCTCGGTCGTGAAGGTGGTGAATGCCAGCGGGCGCTGGTACGAGCAGGGCGCTCCGGCGACAAAAACGTAAATTCGCATGTCCAGCGCGCCGTTCAACGTCCTTTTCCTCTGCACCGGCAACTCGGCGCGCTCGATCCTGGCCGAGGCGTACCTCAACGCCGCCGGCAAGGGCCGCTTCACTGGGGCATCACCGATCCGGCCGGGACCGTCGGTAGCGAGGAAGACAGGCGGCGCGCGTTCTTCCGCGCCTACAACGAGCTCGCCACGCGCATCAACCTGTTCCTCAGCCTGCCGATGGACAAGCTCGACCGGCTGACGCTGCAGAGGAGGCTCGACGAGATCGGCAAGCCCGGCAGCGAGAAGCGCGCGCTGAACCGAGCGTCCTAGCGCTTCAGCTTCGCGATGAGCTTGAGCAGCATTTCATTGTTCACGGCCATGTTGGCGTCGTCGATGACATCGCGCACCACGCCCCGGCCGTCGACCAGCACGTAGGTGTGCCCCGGCAGCTGCCCGGGGTGCATGGACGACCTGAGCGACAGCAGCCCCAGCCGCCGGGAAATCGAGGCGCCGGCGTCGAACAGCACGGTGGCCTTGGCCAGGTCGGGCATTTTCGCGGCCGCTTTTTGCCACACCCGCGGCGGGTCGACCACGACGGAAATCGCGACGATGTCCTTGCCGTCGAACCTGCGGTCGTTGGCAAAGGCCGCGATCTGGTCCCAGCAGGCCGGGTAGCACATCAAGCCCTCGCTGAAGAACAGGATCGCCGTCCTGCCCCGCAGTCGCTGCATCGGGTAGACCTTTCCGTCCTTGTCGCGCAACTCGATATCCGGCAGGGGTTTGCCGACCATGGCGTAGGCGTCGCCTGCCGCGCGCGCCTGCTGCGCGGGAACGCCGACCATCGAGGCGATGCCGAGAACGAGCAGGGCGGCCAGGACGATGCCGGCGCGCCGCGGGATCCTGAGGGTGTATTTCATGGTTTCCTCGATTGAATGACGGCGTAGAAGACGAGAAAGAGAAAGACGGCGACCACCAGCACGGCCCACGCGAGCTCCGGGACGCTCACCGTCCAGCGGTGTATGGAATGCACGGCGCCGGCGAGGAAGATGTTGGCTTCCAGCTGGAGCTCGGATTCCATGATCAGCTGCTCGGTCAGCGCCCGGTAGAGGATGTAGGCGCCCATGGCGAGAAATACGATGCCGGCGGTGAGCTCGGAGAGCACGAACCGCCACCGGAAGCCGAGCACCTCGAAGGAACGGGGCTTGCGCAGCGACATGAATTTCCCGGTGAAGTTGATCTTGTCCAGGAAGGCCGCGATGAAGAACAGGGGCGCCACCATGCCCAGCACGTAGCTCAGGGTGTAGGCCCCGCCCCAGAACAGGCTGCCGCTCGCCGCGGAGAGCGCCAGCACCCCGGCTAGCACCGGCGCGCAGCACGTGGTGGCGACCGCCGAAAAGAGGCCCAGCACATATACGGAGCCGACGCCGTGCCCCCTGACGTCGCGATGAATGGGAGAAGGCAGCGACAGGTCCTTGCCGAAGACCAGCGCGATCCCGAGGGCCGCGAGCATCAGCCCGCCCGCGGTGAAGATCAGGTTGTGATAGCGGTTGAAGACCTGCGCCATCGCCGAAGCGCCCAGCCCGATGGGCAGGAATACCGTGAGCACGCCCAGAAAGAAGACGAAGGTCATCAGCACGACCTTGTAGCGCTCCTTGAAGACCGAACCCAGGTAGGAGGGCAGCAGCACCGAGATGCAGCACGGCGCGAACAGGGCCGCCACCCCGGCGACGAAAGCCGCGACGATCGATGTTCCGTAAAGCGGGTCCATCAATTGTCTCGGCCGTTTCTCCCTAAATCGCGCAGCCGGTGCCGCTTTGGCCGCTCACCGGCGTCATCTCGCTCACGATCCGCCGGTATCCGCTTGCGGACGAATATTCCGCCCCGAGGATTTTCACGGGCACGACCTGCTCCCAGCCCAGTCCCTGCTTCGACTCGACGTACCTGGCGATGGTCAGATAGGCATCCGGGAACCAGTACGAGCTCACGGCCAGGGCGATCCGATACATTTCGGACTCCGCGAAGTCCCGTGCGGCCAGCAGCTCCAGAAGCCCCAGCATGGCCATGCCGTGATTGCAATCGGGAAACAGCGTCGGATTGCCGCAGCAGGGGCGGTAAATGCCGGCCGCAACGCGCGCGACGCGCCGCGTCTGCTCGGCGTCCAGGTAAACGAACCGGTGCCTGGAAAAATGCTCCATCGCGTCGCCCCTGGCGAGGGTCCACCCTCCGGTCGATGCAAATCGTCCGGCCCCTCCGAACCTCGGCGCCTGCATGTCGCCCTGCTCCAGGATTTCGCTCTTGTTGCCCAATCCGAACGCCCACAGCAGATTCAGGAGGAGAGACGCATTGTCCCTGGTCATGCTCCGCGATCCATTGTCGGTGCCGTCCAGCAGACTGGCCGCTTGCGCATCGAGCTTTCCGCCCTTGCGGTAGAACCCCGCGAATTTTTCGCGGTCCAGCACCCCGGCGGCGGTGAGCTGCGTGACAAGCTTCTCCCAATCGATCGGCAGCACGATTCCTATTTCCGGCCACACGCGAGCCTCCAGTCCGGGATCGGCCTGCCGGGCGGCCGGCGGCGGCGCTAGACGCGGCTCGTCTTTCTGAGCCCCGCGGGGAGGTTCGGCGAGCGCGCTCGCCAGCGGGAACATCGCGACCAGGAACCACGCCAAGCTCAGGTATTTCATGGCTTTCTAATATCATCTTTTCGCACCTGGCCACCCCGGGGCGGATGATCTAGATCAACATTCCCTCTTGCGGGCGGCGCATGGCAAAGCACGATGTCATCGGCGTGTAACACGGCGCACCTAGACTGCGCTGCAATGCGGTGTGCGCGGGGTCCAAGAGGAGATAATTCATGAAAGGTCTCAGACAGTTGGCCGTCGCAGGGGCAGTCTCGGCTGCGGTTCTTGCGCCGGTGCCGGCGCTTGCCCAGAGCAAGATCGTGAAAATCGACGGCTCGAGCACCGTCTACCCGATCTCGGAGGCGGTCGCCGAGGAGTTCCAGAAGGCGAAGAAGGGCGCCGTCAGGGTGACCGTCGGAATCTCCGGCACCGGCGGCGGCTTCAAGAAGTTCTGCCGCGGCGAGAGCGACATCTCGGACGCCTCGCGCCCGATCCTGGAGAAGGAGATGAAGGCGTGCGCCGAAGCTGGAATCCGCTACGTGGAGCTGCCGGTCGCGTTCGACGCGCTCACCGTGGTGATCCACCCGAAGAACTCATGGGTCAAGGAATTCAAGGTCGAGGAGCTGAAGAAGATGTGGGAGCCCGGCGCACAGGGCAAAGTCACGACGTGGAATCAGGTGAACCCGGCCTGGCCGAAAGCGCCGCTGAAACTCTTCGGGCCCGGCGCCGACTCGGGCACGTTCGACTACTTCACCGACGCGATCAACGGCAAGGAAAAGGCGAGCCGCGGCGATTTCACCGCGTCGGAGGACGACAACGTTCTGGTGCAGGGCGTATCGCGCGACGTGAACGCCGTCGGCTACTTCGGCATGGCCTACTACGTGGAGAACAAGGACAAGCTGAAGGCGGTCCCGATCGTGAGCAAGGGGTCGAGCAAGGGGGTGCTGCCCTCGCTCGAGACCGTGATGGACGGCAGCTACCAGCCGCTCGCGCGTCCGATCTTCATCTATGTGAGCGAGAAGGCGATGGGCCGCCCGGAGGTCAAGGAGCTCGTCGAGTTCTACCTGAAGAACGCGCCGAAGCTGACCAGGGAGGTCGGCTACGTGCCGCTTTCGCAACAGCACTACAGCATGGCGCTCAAGAACTTCGCGTCGAAGAAGCTCGGCACGGGATTCGGCGGCAAGCCCGAAGTCGGCGTCAAGGTCGAGGAGCTGCTCGCACGCGCACCCAAGCTGTAACGCGTCGCATGGGACCCGCCCGCGCAAGGCCGCGGGCGGGTTTTCGTTCATAATAAGGGGTCCCGGGTATTTACATGTCCGCCGTCGCACCCGGCGCCGCCACCTCCATGCCCAGCGAAGCGATGTCCGTCCGGCTTGCGCGGCGGCGCTCGCGCATCGTCGGGGAGCGGATCATCGAGGCGGTGCTGTTCGTCGCGGCGCTGGTGTCGGTGTTCACCACCGTGGGCATCGTGTACATCCTGGTGAAGGAATCGGTGGTGTTCTTCGAGGAGGTCCCGTTCTGGGACTTCCTCACCGACACGCAGTGGACGCCGCTGTTCGACGACGCGCACTTCGGCATCATGGTGCTGCTCTCGGGGACGCTCACCAGCTCGGCGGTGGCGCTCTCGATCGCGATCCCGCTGGGCACGATCATCGCCATCTACCTCTCGGAGTTCGCGCCGTTCGCGGTGCGCGAGGTCGCGAAGCCCTTCCTCGAGCTGCTGGGCGGCGTGCCGACCATCATCTACGGCTACTTCGCGCTGCTGTTCGTCACGCCGCTGCTGCAGAAAATCTACCCGGAGCTGCCGGGCTTCAACCTGCTCGCGGCGGGTATCGTGATGGGCATCATGATCATTCCCTACGTCAGCTCGATCTCCGAGGACGCGATGCGCGCGGTGCCGATGAGCCTGCGCGAGGGCTCCTACGCGATGGGCGCGACGCGCTTCCAGACCGCGGTCAAGGTGGTGGTGCCGGCGGCGATCTCGGGCATCGCCTCGGCCTACATCCTCGGCATCTCGCGTGCGGTCGGCGAGACCATGATCCTCGCGGTCGCGGCGGGCATGCAGCCCAACCTCACTTTCAATCCGCTCGAGCCCGCCGCGACGATCACCGCCTACATCGTGCAGGTGGCGCTGGGCGACCTGCCGCACGGATCGATCGGCTACCAGACGATCTTCGCGGCGGGGCTCACGCTGATGCTGTTCACGCTCGCCTGCAACATCGGCGGTCACGTGCTCCGGAAAAGCTTCCGCGAGGCCTACTGATGGAAGCCGCCAGGGACCTCGGCGCGATCCGCGCGCTCATCGCGAAGCACAAGCGCTGGGACATGATCTTCGGCCTGTGCGGGCTGCTCGCGCTCATGATCGGCGTGCTCACGTTCGCGGCGCTGTTCGTGGACATGGCGATCGACGGTATCCCGCGGCTCAACTGGGACTTCTTCACCAGCTTTCCCTCGCGCAAGCCCGCCCAGGCGGGGATCCTGTCGGCCTGGGTCGGCTCGTCGCTCGTCATGCTGGTGACGGCGTTCTTCGCGGTGCCCCTGGGCGTCGCGGCCGGCATCTATCTCGAGGAATACGCGCCCAAGAACTGGGTCACCGACGTGATCGAGATCAACATCACCAACCTGGCGGGAGTGCCCTCGATCGTCTACGGGCTGCTCGCGCTCGGGCTGTTCGTGTACCAGTTCGGCTTCGGCCAGTCGGTGCTGTCGGCGGGGCTCACGCTCGCGCTGCTGATCCTGCCGGTGGTGATCGTCGCCACGCGCGAGGCGATCCGCTCCATCCCGCAGGGCATCCGCGAGGGCGCCTACGCGCTCGGCTCGACGCAGTGGCAGGTGTGCAAGGACCACATCATCCCGTACTCGATGCCGGGGATCCTTACCGGGGTCATCATCGGCATGGCGCGCGCGATCGGCGAGACCGCGCCGATCATCACCATCGGCGCGCTCACCTTCATCGCGTTCCTGCCGGGAGCGCCGCTCAAGGCCGAGCCGCCGTTCGTCAGCTTCGAATGGCTGTTCTCGGGCTTCACCGTGATGCCGATCCAGATGTTCAACTGGACCTCGCGCCCCGAGGCCGCGTTCCAGCAGAACGCCGCCGCGGCCGGATTCGTGCTGGTGCTGATGACGCTCGCCATGAACGGATTCGCCATCTGGTTGCGCTACAGCCTGAGGAAAAAAATCAAATGGTAGCCGTCTCCGCGCAGGAAGCCGCGCCCGTGGTCGCCAAGGCTGAGGTCAGGGGCCTGAATTTCTACTACAGCGATTTCCACGCGCTGAAGGCGATCGACATGCCGGTGTACGAGAAGAAGGTCACCGCGCTGATCGGGCCCTCGGGCTGCGGCAAGTCCACCTTCCTGCGCAGCTTCAACCGCATGCACGATCTCTACCCGGGCAACCGCTACGAGGGCGAGATCCGGCTGTTCCCGGACGACGTGAACGTGCTCGCGCCGGGCGTCGATCCGATCGAGGTGCGCATGCGCATCTCGATGGTGTTCCAGAAGCCCAACCCGTTCCCGAAGTCGATCTACGAGAACGTCGCCTACGGCCTGCGCGTGCGCGGCGAGAGCCGGCGCGTGACGCTGAACGAGAAAGTCGAGGAGGCGCTGCGCAGCGCGGCGCTGTGGGAGGAGGTGAAGGAGCGGCTCCAGGAGCCGGCGTTCAACCTCTCCGGCGGGCAGCAGCAGCGCCTGTGCATCGCGCGCGCCCTCGCCACCGACCCTGAGATCCTGCTGTTCGACGAGCCCACCTCGGCGCTCGACCCGATCGCCACCGCCTCGATCGAGGAGCTGATCCACGACCTGAAGAACAAGGTCACCATCGTCATCGTCACCCACAACATGCAGCAGGCGGCGCGCGTGTCGGACTACACCGCCTACATGTATCTCGGGGAGCTCATCGAGTTCGGCGTCACCGACGAGATCTTCATCAAGCCGAAGAAGAAAGAGACCGAGGACTACATCACCGGCAGGTTCGGGTAGCCGCTCGAATCCCGGTTCCCGTTTGACCTGTGTCGATCGGTTCGGGGCTGGTATGCTTGGCGGCGAGACGCCGACAACCATGAGTCCGCCGCCCATCGCCGCGCGGGAAATCGCCCGGGAAGAGCGATTCAACGAGGTCTGGAACAACCAGCTGAACGACGTCTTCGCGGACGTCGCGCCGTATTACGACCGGGCGAACACCATCGCCAGCCTCGGCTTGTGGGGCCGGTTCCTGAGGCAGTTCATGGCGACCGTCGAGGTGCGCCCCGGCGAGCGGGTGCTCGACGTGTGCGCGGGGACCAACGCGATCGGCATCGCGCTGCTGGAACGCGAGCCGAGCCTCGAGGTCCATGCGATCGACCGCAGCGCCGCGATGCAGGAAGTGGGGCAGCGCAGCGCGGAATCGAGGGGATTGCGCATCCGCAGCGTGATCGCCGACGTGCACACGCTGCCGTTCCCCGACGACCACTTCGATCTTGTCACGATTCAGTTCGCCTCGCGGCACCTGCGGGTCGGCAGGGTGTTCGCCGAAATCCGTCGCGTCCTCAAGCCGGGCGGGCGATTTCACCACTGCGACATGCTGCGCCCGGCGAGCCGCGTGGTGGAGCAGCTGTATTACGCGTACCTGCGGACGTGCCTGGAATTCACCGCGATCCTGTTCAGGAGCGGCCCCGCGGCGCGCAAATGCAAGGAGTACTTCATCAACGCGCTCAGGATGTTCTATTCGGCCGAGGAACTGTGCGTCGTGCTGCGGGAGCTCGGCTATGTGGAGGTCCGCGCGAGCACCGTCCTGTGCGGCATGCTCGGCTTTCACCGCGCCGTCAAGCCCCCTCCGGGCTGAGCGCGCGCCGGCCCGCACATGGACCGGGTGGAGGCGCTGGCGGCGCTGAACCGCGGCATGCTGGAGGCCTACAGCCGGCGCACCACCGACGCGCTGCGCGCCGTGCTGCCGCTGCGCGTCGCGCTGCCGCACCTGCAGCCGTTCCTGGCGCAGAACGTCGCCAAGGAGGTGCGCAAGGACGCGCTCGTCATCCGGCGCGCCGGCGAGGCGCTCGCGGCGGGCGCGGCGCCCGGGCCGCAGGCCGCGCGGCAGCTGCTCGACGCGACCAAGGAGATCGACCGCGACTTCCTCGATCGCCTCGGCCGCTTTCCGGTCCGCATCGAGGTCCCGTACGAGCGCATCGCGCCGCTGCGATTGAAGCGCATCGGCATTGTGCTGGAAGGGGCTTACCGGATTCTCGACGCGTGGCGGCGCAGGCGCAGGCTGCGCGACGCCTTCACGAGCGACGAGCTCGAGCGGCGCATCCTCGAGGTGCTCGGGCTGTACGCCGAGGAGACGCGAGCCCTGAGCCGTTCGGTGCGCCTGCCGGCGCCGCTCGCGCCGCTGCGCGATACGATCGCGCAAAGGCTGCACGCCGTCATGAGCGAAGTCGCGGCGCAGCTCGCGCGCGACTGCTCGCGCGCCGTTCATCGCAGGCTGCGGATCTAACCCTTCAGCTTGAACCAGCCGCGCTGCTCTTCGCCCGGCTCCTGCTTGAACGCGATCGCCCGGATCTCCAGCTCGTCCGGGCTGGCTGCGCTACAGACTAGGGCGCGCGGAGATTGGCGCGTATAATCTCCGCACAATGTGCGGAGATTAAGGGTGTACCTGTGGCAGCGGCCCGGCTGGCCGAAATTCCAATGGAATCGGAGCGGTATTGCCGATGCGCTGGCCGCCGCACGGCACCGCCAGGGGGTGCTGCTCGGCCGCATGCTGGCGCTCGGTTTTCCGCTGCGCCAGGAGGCGAGCTTCAGGACCCTGACCGAGGACGTGCTGAAGACGAGCGCGATCGAGGGCGAGCGGCTCGATCCGGCGCAGGTGCGCTCCTCGCTCGCGCGGCGCCTCGGCATGGACGTGGCGGGCCTCGTACGCGCCGACCGCAACGTCGAGGGCGTGGTCGAGATGATGCTCGATGCCACCGGCAACTTCGAGCGCAAGCTGACCCGGCGCAGGCTCTTCGACTGGCACGCGGCGCTCTTTCCGACCGGGCGCAGCGGGATACGGCGGATCGTCGTCGGCGCCTGGCGCGACGACCGCGCGGGGCCGATGCAGGTCACGTCGGGCCCGGTGGGTAGGGAAAAGGTCCACTTCGTCGCGCCGCCGGCGGAACGCGTGGACGGCGAAATGGCGGCGTTTCTCGATTGGTTCAACGGCCAACCCGCGGCCGACCCGGTGCTCGTTTCCGGCATCGCGCACCTGTGGCTCCTCACGATTCACCCGTTCGAGGACGGCAACGGCCGCATCGCGCGGGCGGTCGCCGACCTGGCGCTGGCGCGCTCGGAAGCGAGCGCGCAGCGCTTCTATAGCATGTCGTCGCGCATCCAGCGCGAGCGCGACGCGTACTACGACGTTCTGGAAGGCACGCAGAAGGGCGCGCTCGACATCACGGTGTGGATCGAGTGGTACCTGGGGTGCTTTTCGCGCGCGATCGAGAGCGCGGGAGAAACGCTGGGAGCCACGCTGCGCAAGGCGCGCTTCTGGGAGCGGCATGCCGCCGCGGGCTTCAACGAGCGGCAGCGCAAGGTGCTCAACCGTCTGCTCGACGGGCTGGAAGGAAAGCTCACGAGCGGCAAGTGGGCGAAGCTCGCGCGCTGCTCGCAGGACACCGCCTATCGCGACATCCTCGATCTCGTGGAGCGCGGCGTCCTGGAGAGGAATCCGGGCGGCGGGCGCAGCACGAGCTATTCGCTCGTCAGCGGGCGCTTCGGCTAGCGAATCGGCCGCAGCGCCGCAGTGCCGTAGCGTCGCCCGCTGACGTTCGTCGGCTGAGTTTCTGCCGGCGGGCGCACAGCCCATGGAATGGGCATTTTGCAATGCGTAATTCGCGCGCAGTTTCGGACCCTGAGGCTTCAGCTCGATCGCCCTGCGGTAGTGCTTCAGCCGCGCCGCTCCGTGGCCGAGGAATTTCCCGACGTAGGCGAGCGCCGAATGCGCTCCGGCGTCGGCAGGATCCGCCTCGACCGCGAGCTGGAGCCACGGCTCCGCCTCGGCGTGCCGGCCGTCGAACGCCGCCGCGACGCCGATCCAGTACGCGTAGGCGGGGTTTGCTCCCGCCGCAGCGCACGCCGCGCGCGCTGCCGAGAACGCTTCGGCGTGGCGCTTGGCTTCGATCAGCTTCCCGATCTCGGCCGCTTCGATCTGCGCTGCCTTGCCTCCGCCGCGCAGCCGTCGGCGCACCTGCTCGAGCAGCGGATCCTGCGCCACCCCGCGCTAGCCCTTCAGACTGAACCAGCCGCGCTGCTCGTCGCTCGGCTCGCGCCGGAAGGCGATGGCGCGGATCTCCAGCTCGCCCGCGCCGAAGTAGAGCTTCCTGAACCCGGCTTCCGCGAGCACCTTTCTCAGCAGTGCCTGGGTGAACCCGGTCTTGTGCGCGAAATACTCGTTCTTCAGGCGCAGCATCGAAATCGAGTGGCCCCACAGCACGTCGCGCGGCGTGACCGGGCCCGCCGGAGACGTATAGAGCACCGCATCCAGATCGAGCTTCTGCTCGACCACGCGCTTCATCAGCTCGCCGACGTCGGGCACGCGGATATCCGCGAAGCCCTCGTCGTTCAGCACGTGCGCGAACCCCGCCAGCACCTTCGGCACCTCGTGCGAGTGGAAATGCTCCAGGTTGTGCGAGCAGTACACCGCGTCGTAGGCGCCGGCGGGGAGCTTGTCCAGCTCGCGCGCGTCGGCGACGATGTCGGGCTTGCCGGCCGGGTCGATGTCGAGCAGGTGGTGCGCCCAACCGTCATATACTTTCGGGATGGCGATCTCGCGGTTGTTGCCGCCGACGTTGAGGACCTTGCGTGGCA
>MERQ01000073.1:0-180 GCA_001770655.1 Betaproteobacteria bacterium RIFCSPLOWO2_12_FULL_68_20 | reverse complement strand
CGCGAGGCCGAAGCGCTCGCCGCCAAAGCGCAGCAGCTACAGGCGCTCGGCTTCCGCCCGCAGGCGATCGCGGAGCTCGAGCGCGCGCTCGGGATCGCCCGGGCGGCGGGCGAGCGGCGCGTGCTCGCGCGCGTGCTCGGCGCGCTCGGGCAGGCGCAGCTCCTCGCCGGCAGCCTGGAT
>MERQ01000072.1 GCA_001770655.1 Betaproteobacteria bacterium RIFCSPLOWO2_12_FULL_68_20 | reverse complement strand
TAGCGATCGACCGCGGCCGCATAGCGGCGCGCGAGCGGCAGGTCCTTCAGCCGGTGCTTGGCAAGCAGCGCCGCGTGCGCAAGCCAGGGCCAGCGCCGGTTCGGATCCTTCAGGAATTCCTCGTATACGAATTCGAGGACCTGCCTTGCGCGCGCCTGATCGGGTACCTCGGCGTAGATGCGCGCAGCCGAAAAAAGCGGGTAGTCGCTCTTCGGATCGAGCGCGAGGATCGCACGCAGCCAGCCCGTGAGGCGCGCGTAATCGAGCCGGCCGTAGGGAAGCTCGTTGGCGCCGCCGAGATCGAACGCCTGGAGGTAGAGCATGGCGACGCGCGCGAACGCTTCGGGCTCGCCGAGGCTCGCGAGCCGCAGCGTCTCTACGCGCGGCGCGGGCGGCAGGTCCGAAGCGCCGGGCGGGCCGGGGCTCCAGGCCGCCTGCGAGGCCACCTGCGCAGCGAGACTCGCGCCGAGCGCGGCCAGCACCCAGGCGGGGACGGCGGCGAGGGTTCGCTCGTTGCGGCTCACAGGTTGCGGCGGTGGAAATCGAACAGCCCCGCGGCGACGAGCAGCAGCGCGTAGAGCGCGACCGCGCCCAGGGCCTGCGCGTACTGCGCCGGCGCGGGAATTCCGTACAACAGCCACTCTGTGCGCGTCACCGCGTCGAGCCGCGGCAGCAGCAACGCCACCGCGTCCACGCTCCAGCGTGCGAGGCGGCCCAGCAGTGACTCCTCCGCGAGGGGGCCGCTCGCGATCGCCTGGATGGCGGTGATCGAGCGCGCGAGCAGGTACAGGCCGGCGACCGACGCGATCGCGGCGACCAGTTGCGCGAGCGCCATGGCGAAGAACAGCGCCGCCGCCGCGACCAGCGCCGCCTCGATCGCGAGCGACAATCCCCATAGTGCGACCGCGGGCGGCGGCGCCCAGTACGCGAGCGGCAGCGCGAAGCAGGCTGCCACCACGGCCCCGCCACACGCGTGGCCGGCGAGCCGCCCCAGGTAGTGGGTCGAGCGCGCGAGCGGCAGCGAGAGCATCAGCTCGAGCCCCTTGTCCTGGATCTCGCGCTGGGTGCTTGAGGCGACGTGCACGGCGACCAGGAACACCGCGCAGGCGCGCAGGAACGCCGCGACGATCGCGGTCTGCAGCGAAACGCTCTCGGTGACGGCGACCTGGGAGAGAAAGGCGGCGAGGCCGAGGCCCGCGGCGAGGCTCGCGACGATGAGCCAGGGCAGGCCGCTGCGCCGGGCCTCGAGCAGGACGAAACGGGCGAGAATGACCGCTGGCATGCTTTCGTTTGTAGACTAGTCGCCGCGCCGCGATCATGCAACCCGCGATCCCGACTGCGCCGCTTTTCTCGCGCCTCGCCAACGCCTCCTGGGGTCTCAGCCGGCGCTACCGGCGCTTTGTCGTGGTGGCGATGCTGGCGATGCTTCACGTGGCCGCGTTCAGCGGCGCCACCGACGTCTGGGCGCGCTCGCTCATGCTCGCGCACCTGGGGCTGCTTCTACTGTGGCAGCCGTTCCTGCACGGCGATCGGCGCGTGTCGCCGGCTCAGGCGCTCGTGCTCGGCGCAGCGACCGTGGCGGTCATGCTGTGGCTCGACTGGTGGCTGCTCGCGCTCTGGGTGGTGGTGCTCGCGGGCCTGGTCGGCGGCAAGGTCTATCAGCAGCAGGCGCGCTGGCAGCGGCGCTCCTACCTGGTGATGCTCGTCTATCTGCTGGCGCTGCTCGCGGTCGTGATCCTTCCCGAGATCGCGCCGCGGCGCGAGATTTCGCCGGAAATCCGCGACGCCGCGCAGTACGGGTTGCCGCTGCTGTTCGTGCTGATCGCGCTGTTTCCGGCGGAGGAGGAAGCGCCGGACGCGGCGCAGATCATCGATTTCTTCTACAGCATCTTCCTGATGCTGGTGCTGGTGGTGGTGATCCTCGGCAGCTTCACCTTGATGACGCTGGGGCGCACCGGGTACCTCGAGGCGCTCACCTACACGGTGCTGATGATCGGCGGCACGGTGCTGCTGGTCGGGCTGGCGTGGAACCCGCGCACCGGCTTCGCGGGGATGAACGTGTTCTTTTCGAGGTACCTGTTCTCGATCGGGCTGCCTCCGGAGCGATGGCTGCACTTCCTCGCCGAGCTCTCGGCGATCGAGGTCCGCCCCGAGCGCTTTCTCGCCGAGGCGGTGGCCGGGCTGTTGCGCCTGCCCTGGGTGTCGGGCGTAGCGTGGCGCGCGGCGGGCGAGGCGGGCGCGACCGGCGAGCGCACCGTTCACGAGGTCGAGTTCGACAACAGCGAGCTCTCGCTCACGATCTTCTCTCGCCACCGCGTGAGCCCCGCGCTGCACTGGCATTTGCACCTGCTCGGGCAGCTCCTCGGGGAGTTCTACGTCGCGAAGCTGCGCGAGCAGAAGCTCAGGCAGGCGAGCTACCTGCAGGCGGTGTACGAGACCGGCGCGCGCCTCACGCACGACATCAAGAACCTGCTGCAGTCGCTCAACGTGCTGTGCTCCGTCGCCGCGCGAGACGAAGGCCGCGACTCGCCGCAGTTGCAGGCACTGGTGCGGCGCCAGCTGCCGGCGATCACGCAGCGGCTCGCGGAGACGCTGGAGAAGCTGCAGCGGCCGCAGGATGCGGCGGAAAAATACGTCGCGGCCCGGGACTGGTGGGAAGGGCTCGTCAGGCAGTACCGCGGCGAGGGCGTCGAATTCGAGGCGCGGGCGCTGCGCGACGGAGTGCAGTTGCCGCAGGCGCTCTTGAGCAGCGTGGCGGACAACCTGCTCCGCAACGCGATCGCCAAGCGCGCCGCGGACGGCGCCACGCGCATCCGGGTCACGCTGGAGGGCGAGAGCGGGATCGAGCTGCGGGTGCGCGACACCGGCCGCGCGGTGCCGGCCGAGATGGCGGGCGACCTGCTGCGCGCCCCGGTGAGCTCGCTCGCCGGGCTCGGGATCGGCCTTTACCAGTCGGCCAAACAAGCGAAGGCAGCAGGGTACGTGCTTGCGTTGGAATCGAACCGGGACGGCGAGGTCTGCTTCGCGTTGCGCGAGCAGGCGAGCGGGCGCTAGTCAGTATCGACAGCGGTCGCCGAGATGTATATACTGCGCGTATATCCGTCAAGGGACTCGATCCATGAAAAGCGCCAAAGCCCGGGTTTTCCGATCCGGCAACAGCCAGGCGGTTCGCTTGCCCAAAGAATTCCGCTTTCGCTCCCCGGTCGTGGAGATCTACCGGCGCGGCGAGGAAGTCGTATTGCGTGAAAGCCCGCAGACGCTGGAACAGGCGTTCGAATTGCTTGCCGGGCTTTCCGACGATTTCTTCGCGAGCGGACGGAAGGACGATGCGCCGCTTGAGCGCCGCGCGAGACTCAAGGCTTGAGCGTGCGCTACCTGCTCGATACCAATATCTGCATCTATGTGGTCAACAACCGACCGGAAGCGGTGCGCAGACGATTTGCCGCCGCTGCGGCGGGCGACGTCGGGATGTCCGTCGTCACCTACGGCGAGCTGATCTGGGGCGCGCACGCGAGCGCAAAGGCAAGGGAAAATCTGCAGCGATTACGCGCTTTTGCGCGGTTGGTGCCTGCGCTTGAATTGCCATCTGAAGCCGCTGAACACTACGGGGAAATCCGCGCGGCGCTACAGAAGGCTGGCGCTCTGATCGGCCCAAACGACCTGTGGATCGCCGCTCACGCGCGCGCGGCGGGGCTCGTTCTGGTCGGCAACAACGAGCGGGAATTCGGGCGCGTTCCGAGGCTGAAAGTGGAGAACTGGGCGCGGAGCTAGGGCAGCGCGCCGGCGGCGATCAGCCGGCTGTAGAGCAGGGCCGCCGGGATCCAGACCATCTGGTCGTCGTATTCGCCGCCGCTTACCCTGGAGGGCGCGGGCACGTGATCGACGAACACGCCGCGGTTGCTGTTCGTCGTGGTCTTGTTATTCAGCATCTCGTCGTTCCCGGGCCTGCCCCCCACGCCGCCGGAGGACGCGGTCGAAAAGTTCTTGCCCTGGGACCAGACGACGGCGACGACGACGCTCGTATTGGTCACCGAAGCGGCCGAGCCGCAGCTCGGGGCGGAGGTGGAGATACCCACGTCGGCCGCCCAGCCCGCGCAGACCAGCAGATCGCGCAGTGGCGGGCGACCTGGAGGGCGCTTTGTTGCGCGCTCCGGTGCGCTCGGCGAGCGGGCTCGGGATAGGTCTTTACCAGTCCGCCCGGCAGGCGGAGGCGGCTGGCTACGCGCTCAGCCTCGAGTCGAACAGTGACGGCGACGTGTGCTTCGCGCTTAAGGCAGAACGCCAGCCGCAATGAGCCGGCCGTAGAGCACGCCGACGGGGATCCAGACCATCAAGTCGTCGAATTCGCCCGTGCCGACGCCCGCCGGATCGGGCGTCTTGCTGACAAAGACGCGGTTCACCGTTCCCTGACCGTTCACGTTTTCGGTTTCGTTCGAGCCCTGCGGACCCAAAGCGCCGTTCTTTCCGGTTGAAAAGACGATGGCGGCGACCACTTCCTTGTTGGTGACCGCGGTTCCCGAGCTGCACGCGTTTCCCGCCAGGATCGTTTGCGTGACGCTGCAGATGATCAGGTCGGAAGGAACACAGGTGATGCCGTTTGCCTTGAGCTTCGTGGCGTGAACGAAGTGCGGAAGCGTCCCTCCGCAGCCGGTTCCGGTGATCGTCTTCGCGACCGCGTAACGGATCCGGTTCCCCCAGGCATCAACGGCGAATCCTGCGCTGTCGGCGGACTGGAATCCGATCGTGACGGCGGGGAGCAGCCCGCCCGTGGTGCCGTCGGAGAGCGTTCCGCCGTAGTAATCCTCGACCGCGGCGCCATCCTTGCATTCGCCAGCGGCGTCGCGCACCTCGGCCCCCGCGCTGCTGCTGCGCGCCGGGCACGGCAGGCGCCCGTTCACGATCGCGTACGCCAGCAACAGCTCGCGCGCCTGCTCGAGCCGGCGGCGCGTCTCATCGAAGCTGCGTTGGTCGGACTGCGCGGAAAGCGTGTACATCAGGCTTCCGAGCAGCAACCCTACGATGGCGATGACCACCGCCAGTTCGACAAGCGTGAAGCCGCGCGCCTGTCGCAGCGCCGGGAACACACTCTCGAGCCGGATCACGGATTTGCGTCGACGACGACGACGCGATCGTTGCTGCTCGAGCCCGCCGGCAATTTGTCGAACACGGCGTCAAGGTTGCGATTTTCGGCGCTGTCGAGAAAATCGGTGAAGGTGTCGTTCGGCCGCGCCATGCCGGTGAGCGAGCGGCCCGCGAGCAGCAGGATCGAGCGCTTGTCGTTCGCCGGCGTGAAGTTGGTGACCGTCAGGCAGGTGCCTCCGGTGGTGCAGGCCGGCGTCCCGGGCAACGCAGATGCCGTGTTTCCCTGGGCGGTCGCGTAATAGAGCAGGCGATACCATTCGTTGCGCCAGAACCAGCCGTAGGTCGGATCGGCGGTGTTGTTGAGAAACGCGTGGTCCGGAAAGAACGTGTCGGGCACGGTGACCGTGTACTCGCGGCAATTAAAGATAGGGGGCGGCAGGCCACACAGCAGATCTCCGACGATCGGAGGGGGACCACCTCCAGGCGGCCCAGGCCCTCCCGCTCCTGTGGTGACGCGCCCGGTGGCCGTCACGGTCGCCGACCCGTCGGCATTCATCGTCACGGTGGGACCGGACAACAGGGTCCATCCCGAAATGGCCACCGCGCTGTTGAACTGGCGCATGGCCATCGCGACGTTGCGTTCTGTCGCGTCGATTCGGACATCGATGGTCTCGCCGCCCAATAGCGGAGTCGTGATGTTCAGCGTGCACGTCGCGCCGTCCGCGGCCAGTGCGCAGGTCGTGGGATCGGGGGTAAGTGTCGCACCGCTGATGCGCGTAACCGTCACGGTCTGCCACACCACGAAGGCGGGGTCGCACAACGATCCCGCGCCAGGGGTGCAACGGGTGGTGGTGCCCGCGGTAAAGGAAAAGGTCAGCGGCAGAAGTCCTTGGCAGGCGCCTCCCGCGCAGGAGACGGCGCTTCCCAGGAAGCTCGCGGTGTTCGCCGGATTGGCGAAGGGCGCCGGGAACGGGTACACCGGGTTTGCTGCGGACACGTTGGCGCCCCACGTGCTGGTGGCATAGATTGATTTCAGCAGCGGCACGACCTCGCGTTCGATGCGGTGCGCGATCGCGCCTTCGATCGCCGGCATCAGATCACGAGTCGTAACCCGAACCGCCTGGTCGTTGAACGAGCCGCTTGGCCCGGTCGTGACGAAGACTGCATCGGCCGGCGAGGTCGCGTTCTCGCACTCGAGGTAGTTGCGCAGGACCGGCGGACCCACGGCCGAGCGCGCTTGCGACCAAGCCGTACAGCCGGTCGCCGCTTGCACGGAGATCGGCGGACCCGGAGCAATGATGAGGGCGACCGAGTCGTTGGGAGCGAGATCAACGGTCAGTTGGCCCTGCGAATTCGAGTTGATGAAAGTGGTCAATGGCGGCACCGTGCCATTGCTCAATGCCCAGCCGCCCGAAACCACGTACCACAAAGGCTCGCTCGCGGCGTCGACCTGCTTGTCGATCCCGAGGGTACGCCAGGGAAGTCGCCCGACCGCCGGCAACGTGCAGTTGCCGGCGGCGCGCCCTTCGTTCACGGTACCGTAGTCGCCCGGCGCCTCCGGACACGGCAGGCGCCCGGGATTGTTTTCTCCCGCGGTCGCCGCCTGCTGTGCCACGTAGCCGATCAGAGCCTGCTTCGCCTGATTGAGAACCCCCGCGTTGTGCTGGCGTGTGGCGGCGGTGAAATTGGCGCTCATCGCGTCGAGCCGCGCCACGAGGTACCAGGCGCCGCCGATAACGAACAGGGCCAGCAGCGCGACCAGTGCCACGCCACGCTGAGTCTTCGCGGTCATCGCTTGTCGTTTCATGACGTCTGCGCCGTCAGCGGCTGCGGCGGCGCTGGGGCCCCACCCTGATCTCCCCGTCCCCGATCACATCGCGCACCTCGCCCGAGCCGCGATCGAGCGTCTCGCCGACCTTGAGCGGCACGCGCAATTCGCTTTCGCCGACGGTGACAGCGGCGCGGGTGGGATCGCCGCGCGCCGGATCGACGCGCAGCCCCTCGGGCTGCGTGCCTTCGACAATCGACTCGCCATTCACCCACACGGTGGACTTGCCGCCCGAGCGCATGACGTAGCCGTCGAGGCGCGTGGTCGGCGAGACGATGGCCGGCGCGGAAGGCTTGTCGGGCAGCCGCGCCTTGCGGCGCGCGTCCAGCGCGTCGCGCTGCTCGGGAGTGAAAAAC
>MERQ01000071.1 GCA_001770655.1 Betaproteobacteria bacterium RIFCSPLOWO2_12_FULL_68_20 | reverse complement strand
GCCGCGTCCCCTATCGGGTCCGTTTCACACCCACCTTGCCGTGCTGGCAGAAAACCGCTCGCCCTATTGACAGCTGCAAGCCATATCAGCGTGGGCGCGGCGGCGCACGGCATGGGCTACTTGCCGGAAGGCGCCGGAGCCGGCTTCGAGGCGGGCGCCGCGCAGCGGCTCACGCAGGCGCTACGGGCCTTCTGACTGCGCTGCAGGCAGTCCGTCCTCACGGCTTCGGTGTAGTCGGTGAGCGCCGGACAATTCGCGTCGCGCGAGACCTTCTCGGCGTCGCACTTCTTCGGGCAGTCGGCGGCGGCCTGCGCGAACGCGAGCCCGGAAACGGCAAGCATGCCTGCGGACGCCAGGACGGCGAGCGCGGAAGCAACGGTCTTCTTCATCGTCTCTCTCCCATCGGGTGCCAGGTGATACTTCAGCCGTTCAGCGCGCGTCTGTCAACGGCAAGCGCCGCCTCGCGCATCACTTCCGACATCGACGGGTGCGCGTGGCAGATGCGCGCGAGGTCCTCGCTCGAGGCACCGAACTCCATCGCCACCACGGCTTCGGCGATCAGCTCGCTCGCCAGGCTCCCGATCGCGTGCACGCCGAGGATGCGGTCGCTCGCCGCATCGGCCAGGATCTTGATGAAGCCCTCGGGCTCCTCGCGCCCGAGCGCGCGGCCGTTGTAGGCGAAAGGAAAGCGTCCCGCCCGGTAGGCGACGCCCTCGGCCTTGAGCTGCTGCTCGGTCTTGCCGACCCAGGCGATCTCGGGCGCGGTGTAGATCACCCAGGGGATGGCGTCGTAGTTCACGTGCCCGTGCTGGCCGGCGATGATCTCGGCCACCATCACGCCCTCGTCCTCGCCCTTATGCGCGAGCATCGGCCCGCGCACCACGTCGCCGATCGCGTACATGCGCGGCAGGCTGGCGCGGCAGTTCTTGTCCACCTCGATGAAGCCCTTGGCGTCGAGCTTGAGGCCGACATTCTCGGCGCCGAGGCCCTCCGTGTTCGGCGTCCGGCCGACCGAAACGATCAGCCGGTCGACTTCCAGGGTCTTGGATGACTCGTCGGCGCCAGCATATTGAATCGACACGCCTTTCTTCGATAGCTTCACCTCGGCGATCGAGACTCCCAGCTCGATGTCGAGGCCCTGATCCCTGGTGAACAGCTTCCACGCTTCCTGCGCCACGCTTTCGTCCGCGATGCCGAGGAATGCCGGGAGCGCCTCCAGCACCTTCACCTTCGAGCCGAGCCGCCGCCACACGCTGCCCAGCTCGAGCCCGATGACTCCGGCGCCGATCACGCCGAGGCGCTCGGGCACCGAGTCGAAGGCGAGCGCCCCTTCGTTGTCGCAGATCACCTTGTTGTCCACCGGCACTCCGGGAAGCTGCCGTGCCTTGGATCCGGTCGCGACGATCACGTTTTTCGCTTCGACGCTCTCGGTTTTCTTTCCATCCGAGACCTCGATCTTCCACGTGGTGCCGCCCGAGGCGAGCTTGCCGTGCCCCTGCAGCCAGGTGACCTTGTTCTTCTTGAACAGGCCGGCGATGCCGGAGGTCATCCTGCCGACGATCCTGTCCTTGCGCTCGAGCATCGTCTTGAGGTCGAACTTGACGCCCGAGGCCGAGATGCCGTGCGCCTTGAACCGGTGCAGCACGCGCTCGTAGTTCTCCGAGGATTCGAGCAGCGCCTTCGAAGGAATGCAGCCGACGTTGAGGCAGGTGCCGCCCAGCGCGTACTCGCCCTTCGGCGTCTTCCATTTCTCGACGCACGCGGTCGAGAGCCCGAGCTGCGCCGCGCGGATCGAGGCGATGTAGCCGGCGGGCCCGGCTCCGATCACCACCACGTCGAAGCTTTGCGCCATGTCAGATCTCCAGCACCAGCCGCGCGGGGTCTTCCAGCGCCTCCTTGACCGCGATGAGGAACAGCACCGCCTCGCGCCCGTCGATGATGCGGTGGTCGTACGAGAGCGCGAGGTAGTTCATCGGCCGGATGACGATCTGGCCGTTCTCCACCACGGCCCGGTCCTTGGTGAGGTGCACGCCGAGGATCGCCGACTGCGGCGGATTGATGATCGGCGTGGACAGCATCGAGCCGAACACGCCGCCGTTCGAGATCGAGAACGTGCCGCCGGTCAGCTCCTCGATCGCGAGCTTGCCGTCCTGGGCGCGCTTGCCGAAGTCGCCGATCCGCTTCTCGATCTCGGCGAAGCCCATGCGGTCGGCATCGCGCAGGATCGGCACCACCAGGCCGCGCGGGCTGCCGACCGCGATGCCGATGTCGAAGTAGCCGTGGTAGACGATGTCCGTTCCGTCCACCGAGGCGTTGACCACCGGGAAGCGCTTGAGCGCGTGCACCGATGCCTTGACGAAGAACGACATGAAGCCCAGGCGCACGCCGTGCTCCCTCTCGAAGCGCTCCTGGTACTTCTTGCGCAGCTCCATCACCGGCGCCATGTTGACCTCGTTGAAGGTCGTCAGGATCGCCGCGGTGGACTGCGACTGCACCAGCCGCTCGGCGACGCGCTGGCGCAGGCGCGACATCGGCACGCGCTGCTCGGGACGTCCGGCAAGCAGCTGCTCGACGTCCACCGGCGGGCTCGGCTGCGGCATTGCGGGTTTCGCCGCAGCCGGGGCGGCGGCCGCAGAACCGGGCTTGCCCGCGTGCTCCAGCACGTCGCCCTTGGTGATGCGGCCGTCGCGGCCGGTGCCGAGGATTTTGGAGGTGTCGACGCCCTGTTCGGAGGCGAGCTTCTGGGCCGAGGGCATAACGGGTGGCGGAGCCTTTGCGGGCGCAGCAGGTTTCGCAGGAGAAACAGAAGAACCCTTGCCCTCGGTGTCGATCTGCGCGATCACTTCGCCCGAAGTCACGCTGCCGCGCGCTTGCTTCAAGACCTTGACCAGCACGCCGTCGGCCGGCGACGGCAGCTCGAGCACCACCTTGTCGGTCTCGATGTCGATCAGGTTCTCGTCGCGCGAGACCGCTTCGCCCTCCCTCTTGTGCCAGTCGAGCAGCGTCGCCTCGGCGACGGACTCCGAAAGCTGCGGGACCTTGACCTCGACAATCATTGCTTCCCCCGTTTGATTTTTCCCCGGTTTCCGCTTGGCTTCCGCCGGGTTGAGAAAAACCAGCGCGTAACGCGCCGGGTCTGGCATTCCGAACTCACTTCATTTAAGCCGTCCAAGTGCCTGTTCGACAAGAGCTTTCTGTCGCTCCGTGTCACGCGACATGTAGCCTCCTGCAGGCGCCGCCGAGGCCGGCCGCCCGGCGTAGTGCAGCTTCTGATCCTCGCGCATGTTCTCGCGCAGGTAATGCGCCGTCTGGTACCACGCGCCCTGGTTTTGCGGC
Source organism: Betaproteobacteria bacterium RIFCSPLOWO2_12_FULL_68_20 (assembly GCA_001770655.1). Taxonomy (GTDB): domain Bacteria; phylum Pseudomonadota; class Gammaproteobacteria; order Burkholderiales; family SG8-39; genus 2-12-FULL-68-20. The sequence continues at coordinate 21,294 of MERQ01000071.1, read as the reverse complement.
TCCTCCTGGCACCACACCACTTCCTGCGCGTTCGGGTAGCGCTTCATTTCGGCGGCGAACTGCTTGTGCGGGAAGGGATAGAGCTGCTCGACGCGGATGATGGCGATCTGGTCGAGCTGCCGGGTCCGGCGCGCTGAAAGAAGGTCGTAGTAAACCTTGCCGCAGCAGCCGATCACCCGCTTCACGTCTTTCTGTTGCAGCGCGTCCACCTCCGGGATCACCGCCTGGAAGGTGCCGCCGGCCAGCTCGTCGATCGGAGAAGAGGCCTCCTTCTTCCTCAACAGCGATTTCGGCGACAGGACGATGAGCGGCTTCCTGAACGGCCGCAGCATCTGGCGCCTGAGCAAATGGAAGATCTGCGCGGCGTTGCTCGGCACGCAGACCTGCATGTTGTGCTCGGCGCAGAGCTGCAGGTAGCGCTCCAGGCGCGCCGAGGAGTGCTCGGGTCCCTGCCCTTCGTAGCCGTGCGGCAGCAGCATCACCAGCCCGCACACCCGGCCCCACTTGGTCTCGCCCGAGCTGATGAACTGGTCGATCACCACCTGCGCGCCGTTGGCGAAATCGCCGAACTGCGCCTCCCAGATGACGAGCGCGTTCGGCTCGGCGGTGGCGAAGCCGTACTCGAAGCCGAGCACCGCCTCTTCCGAGAGCAAGGAGTCGATCACCACGAAGTCGCCCTGGTCCTTGGCGATGTTCTGCAGCGGCAGGTAGGTTCCCAGGTCCCAGCGCTCGCGCTCCTGGTCGTGCAGCACCGCGTGCCGGTGCGCGAAAGTGCCGCGCCCGGAGTCCTGGCCGGAGAGCCGCACGTCGTAGCCGTTGGCGACGAGGGAGGCGTAGGCGAGCGTCTCGGCCATGCCCCAGTCCACCGGGAGCTTGCCCTCGGCCATCTGGCGGCGGCTCGCCAGCACGCGCGCCACCGTAGGGTGCAGCTTGAAGCCCTCGGGCACCCTGGTCAGCGGCTCGGCGAGCCGCTGCAGCTCGGCGAGCGGCACCTGCGTGTCGGCGGCGTCGGTCCACTTCGAGTCGAGGAACGGCGACCAGTCCACCGCGAACTTGCTCTTGAAGCTGGAGAGCACCGGGTTCAGCGTGTGCCGGCCGGTATCGAGCGCGTCGCGGAACGCCTTGATCATCTGCTCGGGCTCCCCCGCTCCGAGCACACCGCCCGCCACCAGCTTGTCGGCGTAGAGCTTTCTCGTTCCCGGGTGCTGGCCGATCCTCTTGTACATCAAAGGCTGGGTGACCGACGGCTCGTCCTGCTCGTTGTGGCCGAGCTTGCGGAAGCACACGATGTCGATCACCACGTCCTTATGGAACGCCTGGCGGTAGTCGAGCGCGAGCTGCGTGACGAACAGCACCGCCTCCGGGTCGTCGCCGTTGACGTGGAAAATCGGCGCCTCGACCATCTTCGCCACGTCGGTGCAGTAGATGGTCGAGCGCGTGTCGCGCGGGTCGGAGGTGGTGAAGCCGATCTGGTTGTTGACGATGAGATGCACCGTGCCGCCGGTGCCGTAGCCGCGCGTGCCCGAGAGGTTGAGCGTCTCCATCACCACGCCCTGCCCCGCGAACGCCGCGTCGCCGTGGACCAGGATCGGCAGCACCTGGTCGCCGGTCTTGTCGTCGCGCCGGCGCTGGCGCGCGCGCACCGAGCCCTCGACCACCGGGTTGACGATCTCGAGGTGGGACGGATTGAACGCCAGCGAGAGATGCACCGGGCCGCCCGGGGTCGGGATGTCCGACGAGAAGCCGTTGTGGTACTTGACGTCCCCCGAAGGCAGCTCGGACGCGTGCTTGCCCTCGAACTCGAGGAACAGGTCCTGCGGCATCTTGCCGAGCACGTTCACCAGCACGTTGAGCCGCCCGCGGTGCGCCATGCCGATCACGATCTCCTGCACGCCCGCGGCGCCCGCGCGCTGGATCAGGTCGTCGATCGAGGGGATCAGGCTCTCGCCGCCCTCGAGCGAGAAGCGCTTCTGCCCGACGTAGCGCGTGTGCAGGTAGCGCTCCAGGTGCTCGGCCTCGGTCAGCTTCTGCAGCAGCCGGCGCTGCTGCTCCGCGGCATACGCCGGCACGGCGCGCACCGGCTCGATGCGCTCCTGGATCCACTGGCGCTGCGCGCGCTCGCCGATGAACATGTACTCGAAGCCGATGTTGCGGCAGTAGGTGTCGCGCAGCGCCTGCACCAGGGTCCTGAGCGTCACGCGGTCGAGGCCGACGAAGGAGCCGGCGTTCACCGTGTGGTCGAGGTCCGCCTCGGTGAGATCGTAGAACCCGGGCTCCAGCTCGGGCACCTGCGGGCGCAGCACGCGCTTCAGCGGATCGACCGTCGCCCAGCGCGCGCCCGCAATGCGGTACGCGGTGACCAGAAGCAACGCGGCGACCTGCAGCCGCTCCGGGGTCATCGGCTCCTCGGGCAGCGCGCGCGCGGCTACGCCCAGCTGCCCGCTTTTCGCGCGCTGCACGAACGACTCGACCACCGGCGCGTGCGCGACGTCCTTGCCCGCGCCCCCTCCGGCCGGGGGGAGCATCTGCATGCGGTCGAAGTACTCGCGCCATTCCCCGGGCACCGAGCCGGGGTCGGCGAGGTACTTCTCGTACAGCTCCTCGATGAACGGCGCATTGCCGCCGAACAGGTACGAGCTGTCGAGGAACTGCTTCATCATGGCGTTCACCGCTGCGCGATCAGCTTCACCTCGCGGCGCGTCGCCCCCTTGTAGAGCTGGCGCGGCCGGCCAATCTTGTACTCGGGATCCGCGATCATCTCCTGCCACTGCGCGATCCAGCCCGCGGTGCGCGCGAGCGAGAAGATGCACGTGAACATCGCCACCGGGATGCCGAGCGCGCGCTGCACGATGCCGGAGTAGAAGTCCACGTTCGGGTAGAGCTTGCGCGACACGAAATAGTCGTCCTCGAGCGCCACTTTCTCGAGCGCGAGCGCGAGCTTGAACAGGCGGTCGTTGTGCAAGCCCAGCTCGTTCAGCACCTCGTGGCAGGTTTCGCGCATCAGCTTCGCGCGCGGGTCGTGGTTCTTGTAGACGCGGTGGCCGAAGCCCATCAGCCGCACGCCGCTCGACTTGTCCTTCACCTTCCTGATGAATTCGCCGATCTTGGAGGCGTCGCCGATCTCCTCGAGCATCTCCAGGCAGGCCTCGTTCGCGCCGCCGTGCGCCGGCCCCCACAGGCAGGCGATGCCGGCGGCAATGCAGGCGTACGGATTGGCGCCGGAGGAGCCGGACAAGCGCACCGTCGAGGTCGACGCGTTCTGCTCGTGGTCGGCGTGCAGGATGAAGATGCGGTCCAGGGCGCGCACCAGCACCTGGTTCACCTTGTAGTCTTCGGCGGGCACCGCGAACATCATGCGCATGAAGTTCGCGGTGTACGACAGGTCGTTCCGCGGGTAGACGAACGGCTGACCGATCGAGTACTTGTACGACATCGCCACGATGGTGGGCATCTTCGCGATCAGGCGGAACGCGCAGATCGACCGGTCTTCGGGACTGCTGATATCGAGCGCGTCGTGATAGAAAGCCGACAGCGCGCCGACCACCCCGACCATCACCGCCATCGGATGCGCGTCGCGCCGGAACCCCTGATACAGGCGCGCCAGCTGCTCGTGCACCATCGTATGGTGCGTCACCATGCCGACGAACTCCGCCTGCTGCTTGGCGCTCGGCAGCTCGCCGTAAAGCAGCAGATAGCACACCTCGAGGAAATCGCAGTGCTGCGCCAGCTGCTCGATCGGGTAGCCCCGGTACAGCAGCACGCCCTGGTCCCCGTCGATGTAGGTGATGGTCGAGTTGCAGCTCGCGGTCGAGAGGTATCCCGGGTCGTAGGTGAACACGCCTGCCTTTCCGTACAGCGTGCGGATGTCCACCACCTCCGGGCCGGTCGTGCCCGCGAGCATCGGGAACTCGAACGAGCGCCCGTCGCCCAGGTGCAAAGTCGCTTTCTTGTCCATCGGGTCCCCCGTTCTATGCCGAGCGCAACCGCGCCACCAGGCCGCCGAGCTTCGGGTCGAAGCGCTCGCTGCGGCCGCTCACGATATCCCAAAGATCATTGTCCGGGAGATCGAGCAGCTCGAACAGCTCCTCGTCGCCGGGATTTCCTTCCAGGTACCTTTGCAGCACCAGGTCGAGCTCGAGCAGCCCCCTGCGGGCCTTCCATTTGAGCCTTTCCCGGCGGGCGCGGTCCATCAGACCGCCCTGCGGACCATCAGCTCCTTGATCTTGCCGATCGCGCGGGTCGGGTTGAGGTTCTTGGGGCAGACGTCCACGCAATTCATGATGGTGTGGCAGCGAAACAGGCGATACGGGTCCTCGAGGTCGTCGAGGCGCTGCGAGGTCGCCTGGTCGCGGCTGTCGGCGATGAAGCGGTAGGCCTGCAGCAGTCCCGCCGGGCCGACGAACTTGTCCGGGTTCCACCAGAACGAAGGGCAGGCAGTCGAGCAGCATGCGCACAGGATGCACTCGTAGAGGCCGTTCAGCTCCTCGCGCTCCTCGGGCGATTGCAGCCTTTCCCTCTCCGGCGGTGCCTCGTCGTTCACCAGGAAGGGCTTGATCGAATGGTACTGCTTGAAAAACTGCGTCATGTCCACGATCAGGTCGCGGATCACCGGCATCCCCGGCAGCGGCCGCAGCGTCACGTGCGCGGGCAGGTCGGCGATGCGCGTGACGCAGGCGAGCCCGTTCCTGCCGTTGATGTTGATCGCGTCCGAGCCGCACACGCCCTCGCGGCAGGAGCGCCGGAACGCGAGCGAGTCGTCCTGCGACTTGATCTTGATCATCGCGTCGAGCAGCATCCGGTCGGTCGGCTCGAGCGCGACCTCGTAGTCCTGCATGCGGGGACGCGCGTCCTTCTCCGGCTCGTAGCGGTAAATGCGGAATCGCATCAGTAGGTCCTGACCTTGGGTTCGAACATCGCGACCGTCAATGGCCTGAGGTGCACCGGCTTGTAGGCGAGCCGGTCCCCTTCCTTGTACCAGAGCGAGTGCTTGAGCCAGCTCTTGTCGTCGCGCTCGGGATAGTCGGCGCGTGCCTGCGCGCCACGCGATTCCTTGCGCGCCTCGGCGCAAACGATCGTCGCCATCGCGGCCTCGACCAGGTTGTCGAGCTCGAGCGCCTCGATACGCGCGGTGTTGAACACCTTCGACTTGTCCGCGATGAACGTGTGCTGCGCGCGCTCGACGATCCGCCTCATCTTCTCCACCCCCTCCACCAGGAGCTCGGGGAAACGGAACACGCCGCAGTGCGCCTGCATGGTGCGCCTCGAATCGAGGGCGACCTCCGCCACCCGCTCGCCCGACATCGCGCCGTCAAGACGCGCCAGGCGCGCGCGCGAGGCCTCGCCCGCGTCCTGCGGCAGATTGCGGTGCGGCCGCGGCAGGACGCGCAGATCCTTGATCATCTGCTCTCCCGAGGACTTGCCGAACACCAGCAGATCGAGCAGCGAGTTGCAGCCGAGCCGGTTGCCGCCGTGCACCGAGACGCACGAGCACTCGCCCGCGGCATACAAGCCGGGCACGATGGACTCGGCGCTCGCGCCCTCGGGCGCCACCACCTGCCCCATGTAGTTGGAAGGGACGCCGCCCATCTGGTAGTGCGCCGTCGGCACCACGGGGATCGGCTGGCGAATCGGATCGGCGTTGGCGAACTTGATCGAGATCTCGCGGATCCCGGGCAGGCGCTGGTTGATCACCTCCGGGCCGAGGTGATCGAGCTTGAGCAGCACGTGGTCGGCGTCCGGCCCGCAGCCGCGCCCTTCCTTGATCTCGGTGGTCATGGCGCGCGACACCACGTCGCGGCTCGCGAGGTCCTTGGCATTGGGCGCGTAGCGCTCCATGAAGCGCTCGCCGTCCCTGTTGAGCAGGTAGCCGCCCTCGCCGCGCACGCCCTCGGTGATCAGCACCCCCGCGCCGTACACACCGGTGGGATGGAACTGGTAGAACTCCATGTCCTGCAGCGGAATTCCGGCGCGCGCCGCCATTCCCAGGCCGTCGCCGGTGTTGATGAAGGCGTTGGTCGAGCTGAAGAACATGCGGCCCGAGCCGCCGGTGGCCAGCAGCGTCGCCTTGGCCTGGAAGATCGAGGCCTCGCCGGTCTCCATCTCGAGCGCGGTGACGCCGATCACCGCCCCGTCCTGCGGGTCGCGGATGAGATCGAGCGCCATCCACTCGACGAAGAACTGCGTGTTCGCCTTGACGTTCTGCTGGTACAGCGTGTGCAGCATCGCGTGCCCGGTGCGATCCGCCGCGGCGCAGGCGCGCATCGCCATCTTGGCGCTGCCGTAGTCCTGAGTGTGGCCGCCGAACGGGCGCTGGTAGATCCTGCCGTTGTCCAGCCGGTCGAACGGCATGCCCATGTGCTCGAGCTCGACCACCACCTCGTTGGCGCGCCGGCACATGTACTCGATCGCGTCCTGGTCGCCGAGGTAGTCCGACCCCTTCACGGTGTCGTACATGTGCCAGTGCCAGTTGTCCTCGGCCGAATTCGCCAGCGGCGCCGCGACACCGCCCTGCGCCGCCACGGTGTGCGAGCGCGTGGGAAACACCTTGGTGAGCACGGCGACCTTCAGGTTGGCGCGCGCCAGCTCCAGCGCCGCGCGCATGCCCGAACCGCCCGCCCCCACCACGATCGCGTCGAACCTGCGCACCGGCAGCGCCACCCTCACCTCCACAGAATCTCGATCGTCCAGCCCACGTAGCCTGCGATCACCAGCAGCACGACCACCTGCGACGCCAGCCGCAGCCCGTCGTGCTTGACGTAGTCCATCAGGATGTCGCGCACGCCCACCCAGGCGTGCCAGGCGAGGCTCGCGGCGAACAGCAGCGTCGCCACCCGCATCCAGCCCTGGGCGAACAGGTCGCGCCATACCGGGTAGCTGATCGGCTGGCCGAACAGCAGCACCACCGCGACGATCACCGAGTAGACCGCCATGATGGCGGCGGTGATGCGCTGCGCGAGCCAGTCGCGCAGCCCGTAATGCGCCCCGACGACGACGCGGCTCACCACAGCATCGCCCCGAAATACGCGGTGAGCGCGAGGCCCGCCGCGATGACGACGCCGCCCGTCAGCCGGGCCGTCTTCAGATCGACTCCCTTGTCGAGATCCAGGAACAGGTAGCGGATCCCGGCGCAGAAGTGGTGGCAGTACGCCCACACCAGCACCAGCAGCGACAGCTTGACCAGCGGGAGCTTCAGGTAATGCTTCGCGAGCTCGAAGCCGTCCTGCGAGGCGAGGCTGCGGTCGAGGATGAACAGCACCCACACGCCGGCGAGGAACAGCAGCGCTCCCGAGGCGCGGTGCAGGATCGACACCCATCCCGGCAGCGGCAGGCGGATCTCGAACAGCAGCGCGGTGAGGCTCAGGTATTTCGGCCGTGTTTTCTTCGCTGCCGCGCTCGACATGGTCTGGTGGCCCGGCCCCTCTTCCGGGCGACGGCAATTATAAGCGCGGCGCGCATCGACCGATGTGCCGATTCGCCGCGTGCGGCGGGATCGCTGCGGTAAAATTCGAAACTCCCCATTCCGGCGCCACTCCTCCATGTCCAAAGCCCCGATGCGCGTCGCAGTCACCGGCGCCGCCGGCCAGATCGGCTACTCGTTGCTGTTCCGCATCGCCGCCGGCGACATGCTCGGGTCGGACCAGCCGGTGATCCTGCAGCTCCTGGAGATCCCGGACGAGAAGGCGCAGAAGGCGCTCAAAGGCGTGATGATGGAGCTCGCCGATTGCGCCTTTCCGTTGCTGGATGGAATGGTCGCGACCGCCGATCCGACGGTCGCCTTCCGGGACGCCGACGTCGCGCTTCTCGTCGGCGCGCGCCCGCGCGGGCCCGGAATGGAGCGCAAGGACCTGCTGGAGGCGAACGGCAAGATCTTCGCCCCGCAGGGCCGGGCGCTGGACCAGTTCGCCAGGCGCGACGTGAAGGTGCTGGTGGTCGGCAACCCGGCGAACACCAACTGCCTGATCGCGATGAAGAACGCCCCGGGCCTGAGTCCGGCGCAGTTCACCGGGATGATGCGGCTCGATCACAATCGCGCGGTGTCGCAGATCGCGCTGAAGATCGGCAAGCCGACCGCCTCGATCACGAAGGTGACGGTGTGGGGCAATCACTCCTCGACGCAATACCCGGACGTGTTCCAGGCCGAGCACGCCGGCAGCAGGGTCTGGCCGATGATCAACGACCAGGCCTGGCTCGAGGCGAGCTTCATCCCCACGGTGCAGAAGCGCGGCGCCGCGATCATCGACGCGCGCGGCCTTTCCTCGGCGGCGAGCGCCGCCAACGCGGCGATCGAGCACGTGCGCAACTGGGCGAAGGGAACGCGGGACGGAGACTGGGTATCGATGGGCATTCCCTCGGACGGCAGCTACGGCGTTCCCGAGGGGGTGATCTACGGCTATCCCGTGACCTGCAAGGGCGGCAGGTACGCGATCGTCGAGGGCATCGAGCTGAGCGACTTCAGCCGCAGGAGGATGGACGCCACCCTCAAGGAGCTGCACGAGGAGCGCGACGGCGTCAGGCACCTGCTCGGCTCATGACCCCCGGCGAAAAATTCCGCCGGGCGCTGCAGGACGAGAAGCCGCTCCAGGTCGCGGGAGCGATCTGCGCCTACCACGCGCTGATGGCGAAGCGCACCGGGCTGCGCGCCATCTATCTCTCGGGCGGCGGAGTCGCCGCCGGGTCGCTCGGGCTTCCCGACCTCGGCATCTCCAATCTCGAGGACGTGCTGACCGATATCCGGCGCATCACCGACGTATGCGATCTGCCGCTGCTGGTGGACGCGGACACCGGTTTCGGCGCGAGCGCCTTCAACGTCGCGCGCACCACGCGATCGATCATCAAGTCGGGAGCCGCGGCGATGCATATCGAGGACCAGGTGGGCGCCAAGCGCTGCGGCCACCGCCCCGGCAAGGAACTGGTCGCGAAGGAAGAGATGTGCGACCGCATCAAGTCGGCGGTGGACGCGCGCAGCGATCCCACTTTCGTGGTGATGGCGCGCACCGATGCGTTGGCGGGCGAAGGCCTCGAGCGCGCCGTGGAGCGCTCGCGCGCCTACGTAGAGGCCGGCGCCGACATGATTTTCCCCGAGGCAGTCACGGAACTGGCGATGTACCGCAGCTTCGCGGCGGCAGTGAAGGCGCCGGTGCTCGCGAACGTCACCGAGTTCGGCAGGACGCCGCTGTTCACGCTGGAGGAGCTGCGCTCGGCGGGCGTCGCGATCGCCCTCTACCCGCTGTCGGCATTCCGCGCCATGAACAAGGCGGCGCTCGGCGTATACATGGCGCTGCGCGGCGAAGGCACGCAGAAGGGCGTGCTCGCGGACATGCAGACGCGCGACGAGCTGTACGATTTCCTCGGCTACCGCGCCTACGAGAAAAAACTCGATGAGCTCTTTGCCAGGCGGGGCGGCTCCTAAGCCGAAGAAATCGGTCGCGCTCTCCGGGGTCGCGGCAGGCAACACCGCGCTTTGCACCGTCGGGCGCACCGGCAACGACCTCCATTATCGCGGCTACGACATCCTCGACTTCGCCGAGGAGGCGGAATTCGAGGAAATCGCCTACCTGCTGGTGCACGAGAAGCTGCCGACGCAGGCGGAGCTGGATTCCTACAAGAAGAAGTTGAGGAGCCTGCGCGGCCTGCCTCCCTCCCTCAAGACCGCGCTCGAATGCCTGCCGCGCTCGGCGCACCCGATGGACGTGCTGCGCACCGGCGTATCGGTGCTCGGCACGCTCGAGCCCGAGCAGGAAGACCACAACGTCGCCGGCGCGCGCCACATCGCCGACAGGCTGATGGCATCGCTCGGCTCGATGCTGCTGTACTGGTACCACTACAGCCATCACGGGCGCAGGATCGAGGTCGAGACCGACGACGACTCGATCGGCGGGCATTTCCTGTGGCTGCTGCATGGCAGGGAGCCCTCAGCCGAGTGGGTGCGCGCGATGCACACCTCGCTCATCCTCTACGCCGAGCACGAGTTCAACGCCAGCACCTTCGCCTGCCGCGTGGTCGCGGGCACCGGCTCGGATTTCTACAGCGCGATCTGCGGCGGGATCGGCGCGCTGCGCGGGCCGAAGCACGGCGGCGCGAACGAGTTCTCTTTCGAGGTGCAGAGCCGCTACCGGACACCCGACGAGGCCGAACAGGACATCCTGCGGCGGCTCGCCGCCAAGGAGATCGTGATCGGCTTCGGGCATCCCGTGTACACCACTGGCGATCCGCGCAACAAGGTGATCAAGGAGATCGCGCGCCGGCTCTCCGCGAGCGCGGGGAACATGAAGCTGTTCGACATCGCCGACCGGATCGAGGCGGTGATGTGGCGCGAGAAGAAGATGTTCGCCAACCTCGACTGGTTCAGCTCGGTGTCGTACCACATGATGGGCGTACCGACGGCCATGTTCACGCCGGTCTTCGTCATCACGCGCGCGAGCGGCTGGTCGGCGCACGTGATCGAGCAGAGGATCGACGGCAAGATCATCCGGCCGAGCGCGAATTACACCGGACCGGAGAACCGGAAGTGGGTGCCGATTTCACAACGATAGGAGTTACGGCCTTTTCAGGGAGGGGATGATGAGGATCGGAAACGCGACGGCAGCGGCTGCGGCATTGATGCTCGGCAGCGGCTGTGCCAGCATCACCGGAAGCGAGATGCAAAGCATCCTGGTCTCGACCAAGACCAAGGCGGGAGACGCGGTGGAGAAAGCGGAGTGCGCGCTCCAAAGCCCGAGGGGCTTGTGGAAGGTTTCGACGCCTTCGAGCGTGATGGTGGTGCGCGATTCGGAGGATATCCAGGTCGATTGCCGCAAGGACGGCCAGTCTCCGGGGCTCGCGAAGCTGGTGTCGCGCGCGCACGGCGGCATGTTCGGCAACATCATTTTCGGCGGCGGCATCGGGGCGATCATCGACCACAGCAAGGGCACCGGCTACGAGTATCCGAACAAGGTGAATGTCATCATGGGCGACACGATCATCATCGATCGGCGCGATGAAATCGCGGCCCAGCAGGAAGTCAAGTAGGAGCGCCGGCATGTACGAATCCGACCTCACCAGGTTCATGAAACAGTTCCTAAAGGAGCACCCGGAAGAAATCGAATCGCAGAGGAAAGGCCGCGCCGCCTGGTGGGACAAGACCTCCGAGACGCGCTCGTCCTCCCCTTCGATGCGCCACGCGCCCAAATCGGGCGGCGCCGAGCACACGTTCCTGCCCGCGGGCGGCTCGGAGCACCTCTTCCGCGCCGACGACGACAGCGAGGTCGAAAAAGAATGATCGCCGGGCATTTCGCCAGCCACCGCATCGCGTGGTCGCGCGCGATCGTCGCCGGCGCCCTGCTCTTCGTCCTGCTCGGCTCACCTCCCAAGGTGCTGCTCGGCTGGCCGGCGGAGCTCTCGGAGCTGCTCGGCTACGCGCTGCTCGTCGCCGCGACCCTGTGGCGCATCTGGTGCCTGGTGTTCATCGGCGGGACGAAGGACGGCGAGCTGGCGACGTCCGGCCCGTACTCCGTGGTGAGAAATCCGCTCTACGCCGGCAACTTTCTCGGCGCCACGGGTTTCGGCTTCGCGGTCGAGCAGCCTTATCTCGCCTTGGCGCTCGCCCTGCTCTTTTTCGCCCTTTACCCGAGAGTGGTGGCGAAGGAGGAAGCGCGCCTGACGGAGAAATTCGGCGAGCACTACCGGAGCTACTGCACGCGGGTGCCGCGGTGGGTTCCCGACTGGTCGCTGTACAAGGAACCCGAGATTGTATTCGCGTCGCCTCGGCACATCCGCAGGGGAATCCTCGACGCGATGTGGTTCCTATGGGCATTCGCTTTGTGGGAATTCATCGAGACGATGCACGACACCGGCTTGCTGCCGACGTTCTTCTAGGCCGCCGCAGATGTCCTCGCACATCTCGAACGTCCGCCCGAAGCCTGACAAGGTCCTCACCCAGATCGCCGACTACGTCACCGGCTACACGGTGACGAGCCGCGAGGCGTACGAGACGGCGCGCTACTGCCTGATGGATACGCTCGGCTGCGGGCTGGAGGCGCTCGAGTACCCGGCCTGCACCAAGCTGCTCGGGCCGATCGCGCCCGGGACCCTGGTGCCGAACGGCGCGCGCGTGCCGGGCACGCAATTCCAGCTCGACCCCGTGCAGGCGGCGTTCAACATCGGCGCGATGATCCGCTGGCTCGACTTCAACGACACCTGGCTCGCCGCCGAATGGGGGCATCCATCGGACAACCTCGGCGGCATCCTCGCGGCCGCGGATTGGGTTTCCCGCGCGGCCGGTTCGAGCGGCACAAAACCATTGATAATGAAGGACGTGCTGACGGGAATGATCAAAGCGCATGAAGTCCAGGGCGTGCTTGCGCTGAAGAACAGCTTCAACCGCGTCGGCCTCGATCACGTGGTGCTGGTCAAGGTCGCCTCGACGGCGGTGGTCGCGAACCTGATCGGCTGCTCCTACGACGAGGTGGTGAACGCGGTCTCGCAGGCGTGGCTCGACGGTCAGAGCCTGCGCACCTACCGGCACGCGCCGAACACCGGTTCGCGAAAAAGCTGGGCGGCCGGCGACGCGACGAGCCGCGCGGTGCGGCTGGCGCTCATCTCCAAGACCGGCGAGATGGGCTACCCCTCGGCGCTCACGGCGAAGAAGTGGGGCTTCTACGACGTGCTGTTCGGCGGCAAGCCGTTCAGGCTGGAGCGCCCGTTCGCAGCCTACGTGATGGAAAACGTGCTGTTCAAGATCTCCTACCCCGCCGAGTTCCATGCACAGACGGCGGTCGAGTGCGCGATGGACATCCACGCCGAATTGAGGCGGCAGGGGCGCAAGGCGGAGGACATCCGGAAGATCACCATCCGCACGCACGAAGCCTGCCTGCGCATCATCGACAAGAAAGGCCCGCTGCATAACCCGGCCGACCGCGATCACTGCATCCAGTACATGGTCGCGGTGCCGATCCTCTTCGGACGGCTGACCGCGCACGACTACGAGGACGAGGTGGCCAGGGACCCGCGCATCGACGCGCTGCGCGCCAGGATTACCTGCGCCGAGGACAAGGGCTTTTCCCGCGACTACCACGATCCCGCCAAGCGCTCGATCGCGAACGCGCTCACGGTCGAATTCAAGGACGGCAGGCGCCTGGGCGAGTTCGTGTGCGAGTATCCGATCGGCCACAAGCGCCGGCGCAGGGAAGGCATGCCGATCCTGGTGGAAAAGTTCAGGACCAATCTCGCGCGCCGCTTCCCCGAGAAGCGGCGCGGGGCTATCCTCGACCTTTGCCTCGACGCGCCGCGGCTGGAAAGGATGCCGGTGAACGAGTTCATGGACCTGTTCGTGATATGAGGATCGGGCTGGAACGCCGCATTTCCGAGCTGTCGCGCGAAATTCGCCATTACCCGACGCCCATCGCGCGCTGCGACGAGCAGCTCGCGGCGCTGCTCGAAGAGCGCTCCCGCCTGATGTCCCGGCTGGCGGCTCTCGACGAGCACGGCAGCTGCGATGCGCAGGCGATCTGGGTCAACGACGGAGGGATGCATGCCGCATGACCTGCACGGGACGCTGCAGCCGCTGAACGGCGGCAAGTTCTACTCGCTCGCGCAGCTGGGAAAGGCGCTCGGGGTCGAGATCGAGCGGCTTCCGGTCTCGATCCGCATCGTGCTCGAGTCGGTGCTGCGCAACTGCGACGGCAAGAAGGTCACCGAGGGGCACGTGCGGCAGCTCGCCGCGTGGAAGCCGAACGCGCCGCGCACCGACGAGATCCCGTTCGTGGTGGCGAGGATCGTGCTGCAGGACTTCACCGGCGTGCCGCTGCTCTGCGACCTCGCCGCGATGCGCGGGGTAGCGCAGAAGCTGGGCAAGGATCCCAAGGTGATCGAGCCCCTGGTGCCGGTGGACCTGGTGGTGGACCACTCGGTGCAGATCGACCACTACGGCACCAAGAACGCCCTCGACCTCAACATGAAGCTCGAGTTCAGGAGGAACGAGGAGCGCTATCAGTTCATGAAGTGGGGCATGCAGGCCTTCGATACGTTCAAGGTAGTGCCGCCGGGAATCGGCATCGTGCACCAGGTGAACCTGGAGTACCTGGCGCGCGGAGTGCACCGCTCGAGCGACGGCGTGCACTACCCCGATACGCTGGTCGGCACCGACAGCCACACCACCATGATCAACGGCATCGGCGTCGTCGGCTGGGGCGTGGGCGGGATCGAGGCCGAGGCCGGCATGCTCGGCCAGCCGCTCTATATCCTGACGCCGGACGTGGTCGGCGTGCACCTCAAGGGGAAGCTCCACCCCGCCTGCACGGCGACCGACCTCGTGCTCACCGTCACCGAGATGCTGAGGAAGGCGAAAGTGGTGGGCAAGTTCGTCGAGTTCTTCGGCGAAGGCGCGGCCTCGCTCGCGGTGCCCGACCGCGCGACCCTCGGCAACATGGCCCCCGAATACGGCGCGACCATGGGCTTCTTCCCCGTGGACGACAAGACCGTCGACTACTTCCGCGGCACCGGCCGCACCGCGACGGAGATCGCCGCGTTCTCCGCGTACTTCAAGGCTCAAGGGATGTACGGGATTCCGAAGGCGGGCGCGATCGACTATTCGCAGCTGCTCGAGCTCGACCTCGCGAGCGTCATGCCCTCGCTCGCCGGGCCCAAGCGCCCGCAGGACCGCATCAACCTGGACAAGGTGAAGGGCGCGTTCACGGCCCTGTTCTCGAAACCCGTCGCCGAGAGCGGCTTCAACAAGAAGCCGCAGGACCTGGCGCGCCGCTTCAAGACCTTCGACGGCATCGACATCGGCTCGGGGGACGTGGTCATCGCCGCGATCACCTCGTGCACCAACACTTCCAACCCCGGCGTGCTGCTCGCCGCGGGGCTGCTCGCCAAGAAGGCGGTGGAGCTCGGCCTCAAGGTGAAGCCGCACATCAAGACCTCCCTCGCCCCGGGCTCGCGCGTGGTGACCGAGTACCTGACCCGCGCGGGGCTGCTGCCCTACCTGGAAAAGCTCGGCTTCTACCTCGCCGGCTACGGCTGCACGACGTGCATCGGCAATTCCGGGCCGCTGGCGCAGCCGATCGAGGAGGCGATCGTCAAGAACGACCTGGTGTGCGCGGCGGTGCTCTCGGGCAACCGCAACTTCGAGGCGCGCATCCATCCGAACATCCGCGCCAATTTCCTCGCCTCGCCGCCGCTGGTGGTCGCCTACGCGATCGCCGGCACGATGCTCAGGGATTTCCGCACCGAGCCGGTCGGAAAATCGAAGGACGGGCAGGACGTCTACATCGGCCACATCTGGCCGGGCGCCGAAGAGGTGCGCGCGCTGATGAAGCTGGCGATGGACGCGCCGACCTTCCAGCGCCTTTACTCGAACCTCGGCGAGGCGAACCCGCTGTGGAAGAAGGTGTCGGCGCCGGGCGGCCAGGTCTACAGCTGGCCGAAATCCACCTACATCGCCGAGCCGCCGTTCTTTCGCGACTTCGGCATGCGGCCGGGCAAGGTCGGCGCCATCTCCGGCGCGAGGATTCTCGGCATCTTCGGCGACTCGGTGACCACCGACCACATCTCGCCCGCCGGCTCGATCAAGCCCACCTCGCCCGCCGGCATCTACCTGCAGGAGCACGACGTCGCGGTGGCTGATTTCAACAGCTACGGCGCGCGCCGCGGCAACCACGAGGTGATGATGCGCGGCACCTTCGCCAACGTGCGCATCAAGAACCTGATGCTCCCCGGCACCGAGGGCGGCGTGACGCTATTCAAGGGCGAGAGGCTGCCGATCTACGAGGCGGCGATGCGCTACGTCGCCGAGCGCGTCCCCACCGTGGTGTTCGGCGGCGAGGAGTACGGCACCGGCTCCTCGCGCGACTGGGCCGCCAAGGGCACGCAGCTCCTCGGCGTGAAGGCGGTGATCGCGCGCAGCTTCGAGCGCATCCACCGCTCCAACCTCGTCGGCATGGGCGTGCTGCCGCTGCAGTTCACCGGAGCCGACTCTGCGCAGTCGCTCGGCATCAAGGGCGACGAGACCGTCGAAGTGCAGGGCCTGGACGACATCCGGCCGCAGCAGGACCTTCAGCTGAGAATCACGGGCTCGGATGGCGCCGCGAGGACGATCACCGTCAAATCCCGCATCGACACCGCGATCGAGGTCGACTACTACAAGCACGGCGGCATTCTGCCCTACGTGCTGCGCGAGCTGATCTCCAGGGCCGGGCCGGCGGCATCCAAAGCTGCCTGAGAACAGAGGCAGCCGGACTGCATCACAATGTCGCCATGAGCGCATTCGACGTCCTGGTCGACGCGGTGCTGCCCGACATGAAAGCGACGCTGGCGAAGCTGATCGAGATCCTCGGCGCCCGCGGCGTTCGCTACGTCATCGGCGGCGCGAACGCGCTCGCGCTGTACGTCAAGCCCAGAATGACGGTCGACATCGACGCTTTCGTCGACCCCGACCGCAAGGACGATCTCGACAGGCTGCTTGCGGAGCGCTTCGAGCTGGTGCACATCGGCAGGTTCCATTCCAAATTCAAGGACGGCGAAGTCGAGATCGACATCCGCTACGCGGGAGCGAGGACCGAGGACTTCGCGCTGGCGAATTCCCGAGACGCGGTCATCCTGGGAACCAGGGTCAAGGCGGCCTCGCCGGAGGCTCTGCTGTGGCTCTACCTGGTGTCGGACAAGGAGCAGAATTTCGTCGACGCGCTCGAGCTCATCCGCGCGCTCCCGGGGCTCGACCTCGCGCTGGTCCGCCGCGAGGTCGAGCGGCACGACCCGGCGCTGCTCGCCAACCTCGAAGCCATGCTCGAGAGAGCAAGCGAGCCGCCGAGCTCCTACGACGCGTCCCGCGAGGGCGGGCGATGATGGTCAAGCGGGGGAAGTGATCCGCTTTCGCTGGCTGCTCGTTTTCCTGTGGTCGGGCCTCGCTTCCGCGCAGGCGCTGTCCGGGGCCGCCCTCGTCGATGAGTTGCGCAAGGGCAGCTACGTGCTCTATCTCCGCCACACCTCTACTGATTTCAGCCAGAACGACCGAGGCATGCGCTCGTACGAGGATTGCTCGACGCAGCGCAACCTCAGCGACAAGGGGCGCGACGAGGCGCGCGAGATCGCGCGCCAGCTCAAGCGCCTGCGGGTCGCGCGCGGTCCGGTGCTCGCGAGCCCGATGTGCCGCACCATGGAGACGGCGCGGCTCGCCTTCGGCAAGGCCGATGCGTCGAGCGATGTGCGCGGCGGCTCCGCAAGCCCCGACGACCCGAAGCGCTACGAGCCGCTGAGAAGGCTTCTGTCCCGGGAAGTGCCGAAAAAGGAAAACCGCCTCATCGCGAGCCACGGCAATCCGTTTCGCGCGGTCGCCGGGCCGCCGCATCTCGCGGAGGGCGAGATCGCGGTGGTGCGCCCGCGCGGCGACGGGTTCGAGATCGCCGCGCGGCTGCGCGTCGAGGATTGGGCCGTCCTGCCCGACTAGGCCCGCTCCGCGACGCCGGCGGGGCACGAGATGCCGGTTCCCCCGAGGCCGCAGTAGCCGCTCGGGTTCTTGCCGAGGTATTGCTGGTGGTAGTCCTCGGCGTAGTAGAACTCCGGCGCCGCGCGGATCTCGGTGGTGATCTTCCCGAAGCCAGCCTTCTGCAGCGACTGCTGGAACATGTCGCGCGATGCTAGCGCGGCTTTTGCCTGCTCCTCGCCGTAGGTGTAGATGGCCGACCGGTACTGCGTGCCCGCGTCGTTGCCCTGCCGCATGCCCTGCGTCGGGTCGTGCCCTTCCCAGAACACCTTGAGCAATTCCTCGTACGTCACGAGCTTCGGATCGAAAGCGACCAGCACCGCCTCGGTGTGGTTGGTGAGGCCGGTGCACACCTCTTCGTAGGTCGGGTTCTTCGTCTCGCCGCCCGCGTAGCCGACCGCGGTCGAGTACACGCCGGGCGTGTTCCAGAACAGCCGCTCGGCGCCCCAGAAGCAGCCCATGCCGAACACCGCGGTCTGAATGCTTTCGCCAAACGGCGGCTTGAGGGAATGGCCGTTCACGAAATGGCGCTCCGGCACCGGCGGCGCCGCCGACCGCCCGGGCAGCGTGCTCGCGGCGGGCATCAGCTGCGTCAGCTTCTTCTTCAACCTGAACATGGGCGAATCTCCTCGGACGCTAGAATAACACCGTGAAAATCTGCATCTACGGCGCCGGCGCGGTCGGCGGGCTGATGGCCGCCTGGCTCGCGCGCGCCGGACACGACGTGTCGGTCGTCGCGCGCGGCGCGCATCTCGAGGCCATCCGGCGCGACGGGCTGCGCGTGCGCTCCGGCGCCGGCGGAGCGATCGAGACGATGCGGTTGCGCGCCGAAGGCGATCCGTCGACGCTCGGGGCGCACGACTGCGTCATCGTCGCCGTCAAGGCGCAGGACCTAGCGCAGGTCGCCGGCCGCATCGCCCCCCTGCTCGGCGCCGGCACCTCGATCGTCACCGCGATGAACGGCGTGCCGTGGTGGTTCTTCGATCGCCTCGCGTTCGGCGGCGGCACGCTGCGGCTCGAGTCGCTCGATCCCGGCGGCAGGCTTTCGCGCGCCATGCCGACGGACAGGATCGTGGGCTGCGTGATCCACCTCGCGGCCTCGATCCCCGAGCCCGGGCTGGTCAGCCACGGCGTGGGCCGAAAGCTGATCCTCGGCGAGCCGGGCGGCAGGAACACCGGGCGCGCCCGGCGCATCGCCGAGGCGCTGTCCGAGGCGGGGTTCGAGGCGATCGCCACCGACTCGATCGAGAAGGAATTCTGGGTCAAGCTCCTCGGCAACGTCAGCTTCAACCCGGTCTCGGCACTGACGCTTTCCAAGGCGCAACCGCTGATCGGCGACGCGTACGTCAAGGAATACATGGTGCGGATCATGCGCGAGGTGCTCGCGATCGGCCGCGCGGTCGGGGTGGACGCGGACATCGACCCGGAGGCGCGCATCGACATGGCGCGCGAGCTCGGCGACTTCAAGACCTCGATGCTGCAGGATCTCGAGTCCGGCAGGGCGCTGGAGATCGACGGGCTGCTCGCCGGCACGCTGGAGATCGCGCGCAAGGCGGCAGTCGCCGCGCCGAACACCGAGAGCGTGCTCGGCCTGATCCGCGTGCGCGCGCAGGCCACCGGGCAGTACCGGCGCGCGGCATGAGAACGCTCTGCTTTCTTCTCCTGGCGTCGATCGCGCTGCCGGGGCTGGCGCAATACCAGGGCCCGGCCGTGGAGGCCTGCCGCGCCTACGCCAGGCAGGAGCAGAACCGGGAAGGCGCGACGGCGAAGGACGTGGTGTTCGACCGCGACCGGCACCTGGTGATCGAGCGCTACGCGCGCAAGCTCGGCAGCCAGTTCGTCGCCTCGATCCTCACCGGCAACGGCGCGGTGGTGCTCGAGGGCGCCCCGAGCGCCGAGCTTGCTTTCATCTGCCTGCTCGCCGACGAGAAGCGCCCGGTGTTCTTCAACTGGCTGCCGCGCCAGGATGCGCCTGCGCTCGCGCATTGCGTGCGCAGCGACGAGCTGCGCGCGAAGCCCCGTCCGTGCCTTGATCTGCTGCAGCAGCTCGCCGAGGCCGAGCTGAATCAGCAATACGCGCAGCGCTTCCAGGAAGCGCGCGAGCGCGACGCCGCGGCGAAGGGCGATCGCTTCGAGGCCGCCTACCGCAAGGCGAACGAGGAATGGCGCCGCTACCGCGACGCCGAGTGCGTGCGGCGGCGCGATCACGCGCCCAAGGGCGTCGGCGCCGACGATGTGCAGCTTGCCTGCATCGTGGAGCTCACGCGCCGGCGCGCGCTGGACATGCGATGACACACCGCCTCTGCGTCGCGCCGATGATGGATTGGACTGATTTCATAGAGCGTGATTGAGGGCTGGTACACCGTGGTACACCCCGACTAAACGATGCACGCGAGGCTCAAGAGGTGGGTGGCGCTCAACGCTCCCGGAGGATTTCCGCGAGGAAGGAATCCCCGTATTCCTCGAGCTTCTTCCGCCCCACTCCGTGCACGTCGAGGAACTCGTCGCGCGTCCGCGGCTTGCGCGCGGCCATGTCCTGCAGCGCCCGGTCGCTGAAGACCACGAACGCCGGCACCTTCCGCTCGTCCGCCAACGTCTTCCGCAGCGCGCGCAGCCGCTCGAACAGCCCCGGGTCCGGGATCGCCTCGGTTGGCGCCGGGCGCACTTTCGTCCGTTCCTTCTTTGCCGGCGCCCCGGTGGCCGGGCGCGCGTCCTCGACGATGTCGCGCTTGAGGCAGCTCCCGCAGGACTCGCCGCAGGCTGCGATGTGTTCCGCGAAATGGCCGGCGAGACGGCGCCAGAGGCAGCCGGGTCGATCGGCGAGATCGAACATGCGGCGCACGGCGCGGCGCTGCTGGTCGGCGACCTCGGGATCCTGGACCTCTGAGTTCAAGAGGATGCGGTCAAGCGACATGACGTCGGCCCAGGAGTAGAAGAGCACGCAGTCGGCGGCAGCGCCATCGCGCCCGGCGCGACCGATCTCCTGGTAGTACCCCTCGATCGAGCGCGGCAGGTCGCGGTGGATGACGAAGCGGACGTTGGACTTGTCGATCCCCATGCCGAAAGCGATCGTCGCGCAGACGACGTCGAGGTCTTCCCGGCTGAACTTGTCCTGGGTGTTCGCGCGCTGCTCCGGCGTCATCCCGGCGTGGTACGCCGCCGCGCGCACGCGCTTGCCTTCGAGGAACCCGGCCGTCGCGTCGGCCGCCTTGCGCGACAGGCAGTAGACGATCCCGGACTCGCCGCGGCGCGCGCGCACCAGGCGGAAGATCATGTCGCGCACCCCGTCGCCCTTGCCTTTTTTCACGGCGAACAGATGCAGATTGGGGCGGAAGAACGAGCCGCGGACCTCGAGCGGATCCTGCAGCGCGAGCTGCTCGATGATGTCGTTCTTCACACGCGGCGTCGCGGTAGCGGTCAGGGCGAGGACGGGGATTCCCTTGAAGCGCTGTTTCAGGCCGGCGAGGTTGCGGTAGGACGGGCGAAAGTCGTGTCCCCATTCGCTGATGCAGTGCGCCTCGTCGACCGCGATCAGTTTCAGGTCGAGCGAGTCCAGGAGCCGCCCGACCGACGCGTCGATTCCCTCCGGCGCGGCGTAGAGCATCTCGAACTCGCCCGAGCGCAGCCGCGCCGCGCGCCGCGACCGCTCCGCTGCGTCAAGCGACGAGTTCAGGAACGTCGCGCGGATCCCAACTTCGCTCATCGCGTCAACCTGGTCCTTCATGAGCGAAATCAACGGCGACACGACCAGCGTCACCCCGCCGATCAGCCGCGCCGGGATCTGGTACGTCACCGACTTCCCGGCCCCCGTCGGCATCACCCCGAGGCAATCCCGC
>MERQ01000070.1 GCA_001770655.1 Betaproteobacteria bacterium RIFCSPLOWO2_12_FULL_68_20 | reverse complement strand
AGGATGGCGCCGGGCGCAAAGCTTCCCGACCACGAGCACGTGCTGATCGAGCAGACCTACGTGCTCGAAGGCAGCCTGCTGTGCCCGGAGGGCGAGTGCAAGGCGGGCGAGTTCGTGTGGCGCCCCGCGGGCAGCCGCCACGAGGCCTGGGCGGGGCCGCAGGGTGGCCTGATGCTCGCGATGTTCCAGGTCCCGAACAGGTTCTTCCAGCCCGACGGGCGCGAGACGGACTTTCTGGGCAACGACTGGAAGCCGGCCTGGGGTTCGAAGCTCAAGTAGGTTTTCGCCCCTCGTAGAGATCGCGCCCGGCCGCAAGCGCGCGGATCTTGCCGTCGGCGATGTTGCGCTTGAGCATCCAGAAACCGCAATCGGGGTGAACGTACTTGACGCGTCCGCGGCCGAGCATTCTTTCCGCGCGCTCGATGGCGCGCGCGATCTCGTCGGCGGATTCGATCTCGGTGCGCTTGATGTCCACCACGCCCAGGCCGAAGCCGATGTCCCGGCGCAGCTCCCTGAACACCGCCAGCTCCTCGGGCGGCCGGTGCGCGGTCTCCATCACGACGTGGTCGACGCGCAGCGCGTTCAGGTAGCCGAGCAGCTTCGCCCAGGCGCCCTTCTGGACGGCTTGCCCGCCGTAGTTCCCGAAGCACAGGTGCACCGCCGCTTTCGCCTTCTTCGGCACCGCGCCGAGCACCTTGTTGATCGCCGCGGCCGCCCATCTCCATTCGTTCGGGTGGCCGGGAAGATTGGCCTCGTCGAGCTGCACGACGTCGGCGTCGAGCTGCCTCACCTGCGCGGCGAGGACTTCCGCGATCGCGTGCGCGAGCTTCTCGGGATCGCGGTAGTGGCGGTCGTGAACGGTCTTCGCGAGCATGTGCGGGCCGGTGACGGTGAACTTGAATGGCCGGCTGGCGAGCGCGCGGGCGCGCGCGCAGGCGACCACCAGGTTCAGCGTCCCGGCGCCGATCGGCCCCTCCACCACGCCGGGCGGCCTGGCGCGAAAGCGCATGCCCGCGCCGCGCGAATAGGCGAGCCATTCCGAGAAGCCGATGTCGCGGCGCACGCCCGACATCGGGCGCACGAAGTACTCGATCATGCCGTTGGTCTCGGGGTGGTCGGGGTCGAAACGGTAGAGCTCGCCGTCGCACACCAGGTCGATGCCGGCGCGCTCCTGGGTGGCGATGACGACGCGCGTCGCATCGACGAGCGCCTGCTCCGAGGGCGCCCTGGCGAGCCAATCCGGAACCGGATACGAGCCGACGACCGTCGTGAGTATGCGCGGCGGCTTCATCGCGCCGATTATAATTCACCGGATGGTTAATTCGCTGCCTGCACGCTTCGCAGGCGTCGATGATCTCGAACAATTCATGAGCGCGCCGACGCCGGCGCTGGAAGCCGACCTGGCGCGCGCGCCGGGCGACATCCTGGTGCTCGGCGTCGGCGGCAAAATGGGCCCGACGCTCGCGCGCATGGCGAAGCGCGCGGCGCCGGCGCGGCGCGTGATCGGCGTCGCGCGCTTCTCCGAGCCGGGGCTGCGCGGGAAACTTGAGCGCTGGGGCATCGAGTGCATCGCCTGCGATCTGCTCGAGCGCGCGGCGCTCGAGCGCCTGCCGCGCGCGCCGAACGTCGTCTTCATGGCGGGGCACAAGTTCGGCGCCGCCGGCGACGCCGCCTTCACCTGGGCGATGAACGTCGCCGTGCCGTTCAGCGTGGCGGAGACGTGGCGCGAGGCGCGCATCGTCGCCTTCTCGACCGCCTGCGTGTATCCATACGTGCCGGTGACCGGAGCCGGCGCGACCGAGGACACGCCGACGACGCCGCCGCCGGGCGACTACGCCAACTCGTGCGTGGGCCGCGAGCAGGCGTTCCGCTACGGGTCGCAGCGCCACGGCACGCCCGGGCGCCTGATGCGGCTCGAGTACTCGATCGACATGCGCTACGGCGTGCTGCACGACATCGCGCACAAGGTATTCGCGGGCGAGCCCGTGGACGTGACCATGGGCCACGTCAACGTCATCTGGCAGGGCGACGCCAACGAGCAGGCATTGCGCCTGCTCGCACATGGCACGACGCCGACCTCCGGTCTGAACGTGAGCGGACCCGAAGTGGCGAGCGTGCGCCGGCTTGCGCACGAGTTCGGCCGGCGCTTCGGGAAAGAGGCGCGAGTCACCGGGGCCGAGGCGCCCACGGCGTGGCTGGTCGACACTGCGATGGCGCGGCGCCTCCTCGGGCCGCCGCGCGTTCCGCTCGCGACGCTCGTCGACTGGCAGGCCGATTGGATCGCGCGCGGCCTGCCGAGCCTCGGCAAGCCGACGCACTTCGAAACGCGCGATGGAAGGTATTGAGCACCCGCTCGGGGAGCGGCACCTCGCGGGCTGCCTCGCGCTCTCGCGGGCGGCGAGCTGGAACCAGAACGAGGCCGACTGGCGCCTGATGCTCGCGCTGGGCCGCGGCTGGGGCCTGTCGCTCGCCGACGGCACGCTCGCCGCCACGACCCTCGTGCTGCCCTACGGCGGGCGCTTTGCCTGGGTGAGCATGGTGCTTGTCTTGCCCGAGCATCGCAGAATGGGTTACGCGTCGCGCTTGCTGCGCGTGGCGCTCGACGACCTGGAAAGCGGTGGCCTGACTCCGGTTCTCGATGCCACTCCGGCCGGCCGCGAGGTCTATCGGCGCGAAGGCTTCGCGGAGCAATGGAGCTTCTCGCGCCTCGCCGCGAAAAGCGTCTCGACGCCGCCCCTGACGGTGCAAGGCGTGCGAGCGCTCGGCGAGGGCGACTGGGGCTGGATGCTCGAGCTCGATGGCATGGCGTTCGGCGCGAGCCGCGAACGGCTGCTGCGGGCCCTCGCGCGACGCATGCCGGAAGCGGCGCTGGTGCGCGAAGCAGGCGGCTTCATCCTCGGGCGCGACGGCGGCGATGCGCGCCAGCTCGGGCCGCTCGTGGCACGCGACGCCGGCACCGCCAAGGCGCTGCTCGCGCAGGCGCTACGCCTGGTCGAGCCGCCGATCTACGTGGACGTCGTCGACCACGCGCCTGCGCTGCGCGAGTGGCTCGAGGCGCGCGGCTTCGTCTTCCAGCGCCCGTTCACCCGCATGGTGCGCGGCGCGGCCCGCGCGCCCGGCGACGAGCGCTACGTGTTCCTGGTCGCCGGGCCGGAGCTCGGCTGAAGGCTGTCAGCAGCCTTTCCAGCGCGCACCCGGCCTACTTCGGCATCTTGATCGAGCGGTCGAGAAACTCGTTGGTGTACACCGTCTTCACGTCGAACGGCTTGTCGATGCCGATGGAGCCGCGCACCAGCTCGTAGTCGGCCTTCATGCGGCCGTCCTCGTGGATGCCGAGCGCGATCTCGCGCGCGAACTTGTCGCTCATCAGCACCTCGACCAGGCCCCAGTTCTGCATCTCGTTGTCGAGCTTGAGCGCGCCGCCCGCCTCGACGAGCGCCTGCACGCAGGGCTTGGGATCCTTCACGCAGGCTTGGAACGCGCGCTGCGTCACCTTCACGAACTTGCCGACCACCTCCCGGTTCTTCTTCAGGAATTCGCTGTTCACGATCACCGAGTTGCCGTACGGGTTGAGGCCGATGTCGCGCCAGGCGACGAACCCCATATCCGCGCCGAGCTCGCGCTGGAAGATGTGGTGGATGTTGTAGAACGAAGTGGTGACGTCGATCGAGCCCGACTTGAGCGCCGCGAGCTTGGCGTTCGCATCGACGTTCACCCAGGTGACGCACTTGGGATCGATGCCGTTCGCCTTGGCGAGCGCCGGCCACATCGGCCGCGCGCCGTCGGCGGCCGGGTTGCCGATCTTCTTGCCGCAGAAATCCTTGATGCCCTTGATCCCCGAGCTCTTCTTCCAGTACAGGCCCTGCGGCGAGTTGGCGTAGACGTTGAACACACCCACCGTGTCGGCGCCCTTGCCCTTGCCGATCAGAACGTTGCCCATGTCGGCGAGGCCGATCGGATTGGCGGCCGCGCCCACCTTCTGCACCGCGAGCGCGGAGCCCTTGCCGGGTTCGAGGTTGAGGTCGATGCCTTCCTTCGCGTACCAGCCCTGCTTCTTCGCGTAGTAGTACGGCGCGTGATCGCCGCCCGGCACCCAGTTGAGCATGAAATCGATCTTCTGCTGGGCGGCGGCGGGCGACGCGGCCAGTGCCGCGGCAGCGGCTATCAGGAATCGGCGCATGGAGTCCTCCTCGTCGTGAACGGGCCGATGCTATCATGAAGTAACCGTCCGGTTAACAAGCAATGCACTGGTCCCGCCTGCCCGCGGACGTGCTCGCCCTGCTGCGGCGCGGCACGGTGATTCCCGCGCATCCGCTCGCGCTCGATGCCGCGCGGCGGCTCGACGAGCGCCGGCAGCGCGCGCTCGCCCGCTACTACATCGACGCCGGCTGCGGCGGGCTCGCGGTCGGCGTGCACGCCACCCAGTTCGCGATCCGCGAGGCGGGGTTGTACGAGCCGGTGCTCGGGATCGCCGCCGCGGAGGCACGCGACTGGGCGAAGCGCCCGCTCGTGCTGGTCGCCGGCCTGTGCGGCGGGACGGCGCAGGCAAGGCGCGAAGCCGCGATCGCGCGCGCGCTCGGCTATTCGGCCGGCATGCTGTCGCTTGCGCCGATGGGGGGTGCGTCGGTCGACGAGCTGGTCGAGCACTGCGCCGCGGTGGCCGGAGAAATCCCGCTGGTGGGCTTCTACCTGCAGACTGCCGTCGGCGGCATCCCGCTTGGCGCCGAGTTCTGGCGCCGCTTCGCCGCGATCGACAACGTTGTCGCCATCAAGGCGGCGCCGTTCGACCGTTACCGCACGCTGGACGTGGTGAAAGGGGTGGCGGCGGCACGCGCCGAGGACCGCGTCACCCTGTACACGGGCAATGACGATCACATCGTGCTCGACCTCGTCGCGCCTTTCGCGGTGAGGCGCGACGGCGCGGAGCTGCGCCTGCGCTTCCGCGGCGGACTGCTCGGGCACTGGAGCGTGTGGACGAAGACCGCGGTCGCGCTCCTCGAGCGCATCCGCGCCGCGGTCGAGCGGGGCAGCATCGACGAGGACCTGCTCGCGTTGGACGCGCGCATCACCGACTGCAACGGCGCCTTCTTCGACGCCGCGAACGGCTTCACCGGCTGCATCGCCGGCTGCCACGAAGTGCTGAGGCGCCAGGGGCTGCTCGAGGGCATCTGGTGTCTCGATCAAAACGAAACGCTCTCGCCGGGACAGGCGCGGGAGATCGACCGGGTCGCCCGCGACCACGCCGATCTCGCCGACGACGCCTTCGTGCGGGAGAACCTGTCGAGGTGGCTCGCATGACACGTTCCGAGACACGGCAAATGCTCGCCCGCTACACGCTCGGCGCGCTCGCGCACGTCGCGCTGATCCTCGCCTGGTACCTGTTCGTGCGCTTCGGCGACGTGCCGAAGTACGTGATGCCCTCGCCCGGTGCGACGCTGGAGGCGCTGCTCGAGCCCAACTACGACTGGTGGAGCGGCATCGCGGTGACCGGGACTGAAATTTTCGCCGGCTACTTCCTCGCGCTGGTCGTCGGCGTCGCGCTGGCGCTGTTCTTCACCTGGTCGAAGATCCTGGAAGCGTTCTTCATGCCGCTTCTCGTGTCGCTCAACATGATCCCGAAGGTGGCGCTCGGGCCGCTCATCATCGTCTGGTTCAAGTACGGCATGTTGCCGAACTCGCTGATGGCGTTCTCGATCGCCGTGTTCCCGATCCTGCTCACCACCGCGCGCGGGTTGAGCGAGATCGAGCCGGAGCTTCTCGACCTGGTGCGCTCGCTGAAGGGCTCGCGCTGGCAGCTGTTCACCAAGATCCAGCTTCCCGGCGCGCTGCCGTACATCTTCTCGGGCATGAAGGTGGGGGCGATCCTGGCGGTCGCCGGCGCCGTCGTCGGCGAGTTCCTCGCCTCCGACAAGGGCCTCGGCTACCTCATGCTGCAGGTGCAGGTGACCCTCGACACGCCGGCGATGTTCATGGCGGTGATCCTCATCACGCTGCTCGGCGTGGCTCTCTACGGCATGGTGCTCGGCCTGGAGCGGCTGGTGGTGCCGAAGGACGCCCGTGTCGCCTGAGCCGTTCATCCGCCTTTGCGGCGTGCGCAAGGTCTACCGCACGGCCGGCGAGGAGCATCTCGCGATCTCGGACGCGACCTTCGACGTCATGCCGGGCGAGCTGGTCTCGCTGGTCGGACCATCGGGGTGCGGCAAATCGACTCTGCTCAAGGTCCTCGCCGGACTGCACCCGCACGACGGCGGCGATCTGCGCATCGGCTCGGCGGCCAATCCGTTCGACCCGTCGCGCGACGTCGGCATGGTGTTCCAGGCGCCGCTGCTGCTCAAATGGCGGCGCGTCCTCGAGAACGTGCTCCTGCCGGCCGAGATCCTCGGCCTTCCGCTCGCGGCGGCGCGCGAGCGGGCGAGGGAGCTGCTCGCGCTGGTCGGCCTCTCGGGCCACGAGGACAAGTATCCCTACGAGCTCTCGGGCGGGATGCAGCAGCGGGCCGCCATCGCGCGCGCCCTGGTGCACGATCCGAAGCTGGTGCTGATGGACGAGCCGTTCGGCGCGCTCGATGCGCTGACGCGAGAGAAGATGAACCTGGAGCTGCTGCGCATCTGGAAGGAGGCGGGCAAGACCATCGTCTTCGTCACCCACGGCATCTCGGAGGCGGTGTTTCTCGGCACCCGCGTGGTGGTGCTCACGGCGGGGCCGGCGCGCATGGCGGACAACTTCGTCATCGAGCTGCCGCGCCCGCGCACGCTCGACATGAAGACGCACGAGCAGTTCGGCGTGTACAGCCGGCGCATCTACCGGCTGCTGGGGATGGAATGAAGAACAACCGGGACCCGGACCGCACGCGCTCGCGCATCCTCGCGGCGGCGACGCAGGACTTCGCGCGCCACGGCCTCGGCGGCGCCCGCGTCGATCGCATCGCCGCGCGGGCCGGCGCGAACAAGCGCATGCTCTATTACTACTTCGGCTCCAAGGATGATCTGTTTCTCGCGGCGCTCGAGGAGAGCTATGCGCAGATCCGCAACGCCGAGCGCGCCCTCGATCTCGAGCACCGCGACCCGCGCGAGGCCATCAAGCGGCTGGTGGAGTTCACCTGGGACTACTACCTCGGGCATCCCGAGTTCATGACCCTGCTGGGCAGCGAGAACTTGCACGAGGGCCGGCACGTGCGGCGCTCCAGGCGCGTGCGCGAGCTGCACACGCCCCTGGTGCAGACGCTGCGCGGCATCCTGCGCCGCGGCGAACGCGAGGGACTGTTCCGCAAGGGGGTGGATCCGGTGCAGCTCTACATCTCGATCGCCGGCGAGGGCTACTTCTATCTCAGCAACCGCTATACGCTGTCGCGGATCTTCGGTCGCGACCTGGTGGCGCGGCGCGCGCTCGGCGCGCGCGCCCGCCACATCGTTGCCATGGTCCTGAACGCGCTGCGTCGATAGCGCCATGCGCATCGCGCTGTGCAACGAGGTGATCGCGCCGATGCCGTTCCCGGCGCAGTGCGACTACGCGGCGAAGCTCGGCTACGACGGCCTGGAGCTCGCGCCCTACACCCTGTCGGACGAGCCGCACCGCATGGGAGCGGCGAGGATCGCGGCGCTGCGCAGCGCCGCGGACGACGCGGGCATCGCCGTCACCGGCCTTCACTGGCTTCTGGTGAAACCGCCCGGGCTGTCGATCAGCGCGCGCGACGAGGCGGTTCGCCGCCGCACCGTGGAGGTCATGCGTTCGCTCATCGATCTTTGCGCCGAGCTGGGCGGGCGCTACCTGGTGCACGGCTCGCCGCAGCAGCGCCGCATCGATCCCGGCGACACCCGCGATGCGGCGCTGGCGCGCGCGCGCGACTGCTTCGCCTCGATCGCGGAGCAGGCCGAGCAGCGCGGCGTGCTCTATTGCATCGAGGCGCTCGCGCCGCAGGCTACGCCGCTCATCAACACGCTCGAGGAAGCGGCGGCGATGGTCGGCTCGATCGGCAGCCCGGCCGTGCGCAGCATGCTCGACTGCAGCGCCGCGGGCCGCGCCGAGCGCGAGCCGCTCGCCGCGCTCGCCGAGCGCTGGCTGCCGCGCGGGGTGATCGCGCACGTGCAGCTCAACGACCGCAACCGGCGCGGACCGGGGCAGGGCGAGCAGCGTTTCGCGCCGCTGCTCGCGGCGCTCAAGCGGCACCGCTACGCGGGCGACCTGGCGGTGGAGCCGTTCGACTACGTGCCCGACGGCCCCGGTGCCGCTGCGCGCGCCATCGGATACATTCGCGGCATCATGGAGGGACTCGAAGCGGGATGAGCGCGCCGCGCCTCTCGGTGCCGGAAATCGCGCTCTACGAGCGCGACGTCGCGTTGCGGCTGCCGTTCCGCTTCGGCGCGGCGACGCTCACGCGCGCGCCGCAGGCGTTCGTGCGCGCGCGCATCCGGCTCGAGGACGGGCGCGAGGCCGAGGGCGCCGCCGCCGAGCTGCTGGTGCCGAAGTGGTTCGACAAGAACCCCGCGCTCTCGGACGAGGAGAATCTCGATCAGCTGCGCAGCTCGCTCGCCCTGGCCCGGGATGCCTACCTCGCCGGCGGGGAGAACACCGCGTTCGGACACTGGATCGACAGCTACGGGGCGCAGATCGGGCTCGGCGCGGTGCGCGGGCTGAACAGCCTCACCGCGTGCTTCGGCCCGGCGCTCGTCGACCGCGCGCTGCTCGATGCGCTGTGCCGCGCGCTCGGCGTGTCGTTCTACGAGGCGATCCGGAAAAACCTCCCCGGCATCGCCGCGCCCTCCTGGCAGGCCGACATCGCCGAGTTCGACATGGGCGGCTTCCTCGCCTCGCTCGCGCCCGGGGCCGAGATCGCGGCGCGGCACACGGTGGGGCTGGCGGACGCCGTGCGCGCGCGCGACCTGAAGGACCGGGTGCACGACGGGCTGCCGCAGACGCTCGAGGAGGTGGTGGCTCGCTACGGGCACCGCTGGTACAAGGTGAAGCTCTCGGGCGATCCGGCGGCCGACATGGAGCGCCTCACCGCCGTCGCGCTCGTGCTCGAGCGCGTCGCCGGGGACTATCACACCACGCTCGACGGCAACGAGCAGTACGGAGACGTCGAGGGGGTGATCGAGCTGCTGCGCCGCGTGGCGTCGCTGAAGAAACTCGCGCGGTTCGCGGCGAGCATCGCCTTCATCGAGCAGCCGGTGCGGCGCTCGGCGACGATGGTGCAGCACGTCGCGCGGCTCGCCGAGGAGAAGCCGGTGATCATCGACGAATCGGACGACTCGCTCGAGGCGTTCCCGCTGGCGCGCAGGATGGGGTACACGGGCGTGTCGTCGAAGGCCTGCAAGGGCCTGTACAAGTCCTTGATCAACCGCGCGCGCTGCGTGCTGTGGAACCGCGAGGAGGGCGGCGAGCGCTATTTCATGTCCGGGGAGGACCTCACCGCGCAGGCGGGACTCGCGGTGCAGCAGGACCTCGCGCTCGCTTCGCTCCTCGGCCTCGCGCACGTCGAGCGCAACGGCCATCATTACGTGAACGGCATGGCGGGGCTGGCCGAGGCGGAGCAGCAGGCGTTTCTCGCCGCGCACCCGGATCTGTACGAGCGCAGCGACGGCGCGGTGCGCCTCAGGATCGCGGGCGGGATGCTCGCGATCGGCTCGCTCGATTGCCCGGGGTTCGCCAGCCGCGCCGCGCCCGACTGGAGCGCCATGAGGGAGATGAAGACGGAATGAAAACGAGGCGTATCGGCATCATCATGCACGGGGTGACCGGCCGCATGGGCATGAACCAGCACCTCGTGCGCTCGATTCTCGAGATCAGAAAACAGGGCGGGGTGGCGCTGCGCGACGGCTCGCGCCTCGTGCCCGAACCGATGCTCCTCGGCCGCAACGCGGACAAGCTCCGGGCTCTGGCGAGGCAGCACGGCCTGGAACGCTGGAGCACCGACTTGGGCGAGGCGCTGCGATCGAAGGACGACGCGATCTTCTTCGACGCCGCCTCGACGCAGTTGCGGCCCTCGATCCTCAAGCGCGCCATCGCGGCAGGAAAGCAC
Source organism: Betaproteobacteria bacterium RIFCSPLOWO2_12_FULL_68_20 (assembly GCA_001770655.1). Lineage (GTDB taxonomy): Bacteria > Pseudomonadota > Gammaproteobacteria > Burkholderiales > SG8-39 > 2-12-FULL-68-20. Next base: position 27,357 of record MERQ01000070.1, on the reverse strand, counting down.
GTCTACTGCGAAAAGCCGGTCGCGACCACGCTCGCCGAGGCGATCGGCCTGTACCGCGCGGCGAAGAAGGCGCGCGTCAAGCACGGCGTGGTGCAGGACAAGCTCTGGCTGCCCGGGCTCCTGAAGCTGAGGAAGCTGCGCGAGGAAGGCTTCTTCGGGCGCATCCTCTCGGTGCGCGGCGAGTTCGGCTACTGGGTGTTCGAGGGCGACCGCCAGAGCGCGCAGCGCCCGTCCTGGAACTACCGCAAGCAGGACGGCGGGGGCATCATCCTCGACATGCTGTGCCACTGGCGCTACGTGCTCGACAACCTGTTCGGCGAGGTGAAGGCCGTCTCGTGCCTGGGCGCGACGCACATCCCCTGGCGCTGGGACGAGGACGGGAAGAGGTACAAGGCCACCGCGGACGACGCCGCCTACGCGAGCTTCCGGCTCGCGGGAGGGGTGATCGCGCATTTCAATTCCTCCTGGACCGTGCGCGTGCGGCGCGACGACCTGCTGACGCTCCAGGTCGACGGCACCGAAGGCAGCGCGGTCGCCGGGTTGCGCAGGTGCCTCGTGCAGTCCTATGCCGATACGCCGCGGCCCGTGTGGAACCCGGACGTCCCGCAGCCGATCGACTTTTTCGCCGGCTGGAAGGAATTGCCGGACGAGAGCTACGACAACGCCTTCAAGGTCCAGTGGGAGCTTTTCCTGCGCCACGTTGCGGGCGAGGGGCCGTTTCGCTGGGGTCTGCTCGAAGGCGCGAAAGGCGTGCAGCTCGCCGCGCTGGGATTGAAGAGCTGGCGGCAGAAGAGGTGGCTGGAGGTGCCGAGGATCAAGGCATGAAGCGCGACGCGATACTGACGATCAAGTTGCCCGCCGCCGGCGGCCGGCTGGAGGACTACTCGGTGCGCGAGCCGCGCCGGTTCGAGAGGCCGGCGAAGCCCTTCACGCGCCGCGCGCTCGCCGCGGCGCACGTGGTCGCCGATCCGTGGTCCGCGGCAGAACCCTGGCTCGCGCCGGCGATCGACTGGGAAGCGACGCTCGCCTATCGCAGGCACCTCTGGTCGTGGGGCCTCGGCGTGGCCGAGGCGATGGACACGGCGCAGCGCGGCATGGGGCTCGACTGGCCCAATTCCCTGGAGCTGATCCGCAGAACGATCGAGGCGGCGAAGGACGTGCCGGGCGCTTTGGTCGCCTCCGGGGCGGGAACGGATCACGTCGCAGCCGCCGATATACCGGGAGTGATCGCAGCGTATGAAGCGCAGTGCGGCGCAATCGAGAAGCTCGGCGGGCGCATCGTCCTGATGGCGAGCCGCGCGCTCGCCGCCTGCGCGAAATCCCCCGGCGACTACGGCCGCGTCTACGACCGCGTCCTTTCCCAGGTGAAGGAGCCCGTGATCATCCATTGGCTGGGCGAGATGTTCGACCCGGCGCTCGCGGGCTACTGGGGGAAGAAGGCCCATCACGAGGCGATGGAGGTCTGTCTCGACGTGCTTGCCCGCAATGCGTCGAAAGTGGATGGAATCAAGATCTCGCTCCTCGACAAGGAAAAGGAGATCGCCATGCGCGGCCGGCTGCCGCAAGGCGTGCGCATGTACACCGGGGACGACTTCAACTTCGCCGAGCTGATCGAGGGCGACGCCGGGGGGCACTCGGACGCGCTGCTCGGGATCTTCGATGCGATCGCGCCGGCCGCCTCCGCTGCCCTGAGCGCGCTCGCCGCGGGCGACGGGTCCGCGTACCACGACATCCTCGCGCCCACGCTGCCGCTGTCGCGGCACATCTTTTGCGCGCCGACGCGCTTCTACAAGACCGGCGTCGTGTTCATGGCGTGGCTGAACGGCCACCAGCAGCACTTCGTGATGGTGGGAGGACAGCAATCGGCGCGGCATATCCTGCATCTCGCCGAGCTGTTCCGGCTCGCCGACGCGGCCGGGCTGCTCGCCGATCCGGCGCTCGCCTGCGCGCGCATGAAGCAGCTCCTGGCGATGCATGGCATCGCCTGATCCCGCGCGGCTGTCGCTGAATACGGCGACGATCAGGAAGCAGTGGGGGCTCGCCGAAGCGATCGAGGGCTGCGCGCGGCATGGCATCCGGGGCATCTCGCCCTGGCGCGACCAGGTGGCCGGGATGGGGCTCGCGAAGGCGGTCGAAGCCACCCGGGCGGCCGGCTTGACCGTCACGGGCCTGTGCCGCGGCGGATTCTTTTCGGCGCCGAATTGGCGCGACGACAACCTGCGCGCGATCGAGGAGGCGCACGAGCTCGGGGCGAGCTGCCTGGTGCTCGTCGTAGGCGGCATGCCGCAGGGATCGAAGGACCTCGCCGGGGCGAGAAGCCAGGTGCGAGACGGCATCGGGTCGATCCTGCCGCACGCTCGTGCCGCGGGCGTGCCGCTCGCGATCGAGCCGCTGCACCCGATGCAGGTCGAGCGCGCCTGCGTGAACACGCTCGAGCAGGCGCTCGATCTGTGCGACGCGCTCGACGAGCGCAAATCCGGGGCGCTCGGCGTCGCGGTGGACGCGTACCACCTCTGGTGGGACCCGAAGCTCGAGGCGCAGATCAGGCGCGCGGGCGCCGAGCGCATCCTCGCCTACCACATCTGCGACTGGCTCGTGCCGACGCGGGACCTCCTCAACGACCGCGGCATGATGGGCGACGGCGTGATCGACCTGCCCCGAATCCGCTCCTGGCTCGAGCGCGAGGGCTACGCGGGCTTCCACGAGGTCGAGATCTTCTCCGAGCGCGATTGGTGGAAGCGCGACCCGGACGAAGTGCTGACGACCTGCAAGGAGCGCCACGCGCACTTCTGCTAGCTGTCACGGCCGCTGCTCCTTGCCGTGCCAGACCCGCAAAACGATGACCCGGTCGTTGGCGATGAGGTACCGGACTACGTAGTCCCCGACCAGCCAGTCGCGAATCTCCTCGGGCACCGTCTCGCCGGGCGCCACTTTGACGCGCCTGCCAAGCCGAGGATGCCGAAGGAGGCGCTCGATTCCCTGGATGAGCCGGCGTCCGGCACGTTCCGCAGCCGCCGGGGCGTGCTCCGCGATGAAAGCCCGCAGCCGGATGAGGTCGCCCCGCGCTTCACGCGAGAACGCGAGCTTCATCGCGGAGGCTTCTTCTCCGCCTTCTTACCCCACGATGCGATCCATTCCATCATCTCGTCGCCGCCGACGATCCTTCCCGCCTTGACCGAAGCGAGCGCTTCGACCGTCTCGGCCCAGCGCCGCTCATCCTCGCCCAGCCGCTCGAGATAGTCCTTCACCGCTTCGTTGATGAGCCAGGACTTGGTGCGGCGGGCCCGGTCGGCGACGACGGCGAGCTTCTCCTCCACTTCCGGCGACAACCGTACGCTGGTCACGGGCATGGTCGCTCTCCATACGTTGTATGACAAAGTATTCATTGTATCAGCCAGTGCGCCACCGGGCCGTTCCCGGGCGTTCGGAGCATTCTGTACGATACCGGCCGTGGAAGAGCGCGTCGCGTTTCGGTCGGACGGCTTGACGCTCGCGGGCGTGTTGCATCGGCCCGCGGGCAACGGCCGGCGCGCGGCGTTCATGGTGCTGCACGGCTTCGGCAGCAACAAGGACAGCTCGACCGCGACCGGGACGGCGAAGCTCTTCGCCGCTATGGGGTACGCGGCGCTGCGCTTCGACATGCGCGGTTGCGGCGAGAGCGAGGGCGAGCGCGGGCGGGTCATCTGCCTCGAGCAGGTCGAGGACGCGAAGAGCGCGGTGTCGTACCTCGCCTCGCGGCCCGACATCGATGCGAAGCGCATCGGAGTGCTCGGCCACAGCTTCGGCGCCGCCGTCGCGGTCTACGCCGCGGGCGTCGATTCCCGCATCGCCGCCTGCGTCTCGAGCGGCGGCTGGGGGGACGGCGAAAAGAAGTTCCGCAAGCAGCACGCCTCGCCCGAGGCGTGGGCGAGGTTCAGCGCGATGATCGAGGAAGGCCGGCGCCGGCGCGCGCGCGGCGAACCGATGATGGTTCCGCGCTTCGACATCGTGCCGATCCCGCCGCACCTGCGCGGCAACCTCTCCAGGGACTCGCATCTCGAGTTCCCGTTCGAGGTGGTCGAGAGCATGCTCGCGTTCAAGGCGAACGACGTGGTCGGCCGCATCGCGCCGCGGCCGCTGCTGCTGCTGCATCCCGCCGACGACTCGGTGACGCCGACCGAGCAGTCGATCGAGCTTTTCCTGCACGCCGGCCAGCCGACCGACCTGCACCTCGTCGCGGGCGTCGATCACTTCCTGCTCGCCGAGGACAACCCGCTCGTCATCGACCTGGTGCGCAACTGGCTCAGCCTGCACATCCCGGCTTGATCGCCGCAGAGGAGCTCAGGCGCTTCGCGACCGAAGTGTTCGCGCGCGCGGGAATGCCCGCGCGCCACGCCGCGCTCGTCGCCGAGGTGCTCGTCTGGGCCGACCTGCGCGGCGTGGGCAGCCACGGCGTGATGCGCATTCCGCGCTACGTCGCATGGCTCGAATCCGGCGAGATGAATCCGCGGCCGCGGATGCGTGTGGCGACCGAGACGGCGGCCTCCGTGCTCATCGACGCCGACCGCGCGCCCGGCCCGGTGGCGATGATGGAGGGCGTCGCGCACGCGCTGCGCAAGGCGAAGGACGCCGGAATCGGTCTCGCGCTCGTGCGCGGCACCACGCACACCGCCGCGCTCGGCTACTACACGCAGGCCGCGGCGCGCGAGGGCATGGCGGCGATCGCGGTCTCGGCCTCGGCGCCCAACATGGCCTACCACGGGGCGCGCGCGGCGGGCGTCGCGACCGGGCCGATCTCGATCGCCGTGCCGGGCGGCCGCGAGCCGCTCGTCCTCGACATGGCGAGCGCGCAGGTGCCCTTCGGCAAGCTCGCCCAGGCGCGCAGGACCGGCGAGACGCTCCCGCCCGGCTCGGCGCTCGATCGCGACGGCAACCCGACCACCGATCCGCAAAGGGCCGAGATCCCGCTGCCGGTCGGCGGACCGAAGGGATCCGGCCTTTCGCTCATGATCGAATGCCTGGCGAGCCTGGTCGCGGCGAATCCGCTCGTCGCGCCGCGGCTCGCGGGCGAGGCGGAAAGCCGGCCTCACAGGCAGAACGGCATGTTGATCGCGATTGACGTGGCGCGCTTCGGCGGCCTCGAGGAATTCAAAGGCGAGGTGCAGAGATGGCGGGGGCGATCAAGGCGCTTCCGCCCGCCGCGCCCGGCGGCGAGATAATGCTGCCCGGGGAGCGTGCGAGCCGCGCCGGCGAGAAGCGCAGCCGCGAAGGCATTGCGCTGCCGCGCGCCGTGCTGGCGGAGCTCGCCGCCGTCGCGGCAAGATTGCGAGTGCGAAAAACGTGGACTTCGGAGGAGGAGACATGACGAAACGAATCGCTTGGACTCTCGCGGCGCTTGCTATCGCGCTCGCGGGCGGCGCGCAGGCGCAGGACTGGCCCTCGAAGCCGATCCGCTGGATCGTGCCGTTCCCGCCCGGGGGACCTGCCGACGTCACCGCGCGCCTGGTGGCGGCGAAGCTCGGCGAGCGCCTCGGCCAGCCCAACGTGGTCGAGAACCGCCCCGGCGCGGGCGGCAATGTCGCCCACGCCTTTGTTGCGAAGTCCGCGCCCGACGGCTACACGCTGCTGTTCACCGTCACCGGGATCGTGACCAATCCCTTCTTCTTCAAGGGCAGCACCGATCCGTTCACCGAGCTCGCGGCCGTCATCCACTTCAACTCCGCGTCGCTGGTGCTGCTCGCCAACCCGGCGTTTCCCGCCAACACGGTCGAAGAGGTCATCGCCCTGGCGAAGTCGAAGCCGAACGCGGTGAGCTGCGGGGTGGCCGGGGCCCTGCCGCAAGTGAGCTGCGAGGTGCTGCGCGCGTTCGTTAGGACGCCGATGCTGATGGTGCCCTACAAGGGCAACGCGCCGGCGCTGAATGCCCTGATCGCCGGCGAGATCCACCTGTTGTTCGATCTTCCGAACACGGCGCTCGGCCAGGTGAAGGCGGGCAGGGCGAAGGCGATCGCCACGACGGCGCCGAAGCGCGGCGTCGGGCCGTTCGGCGACCTTCCGGTGCTGGTCGACACGATCCCGGATTTCGACATCGTCACCTGGCAAGGCCTGACGGCGCCGCGCGCGACGCCGCGCGCGATCGTGCAGCGGCTGAACAAGGAGCTGAACGCGGTGCTCGCCGATCCCGAGGTGCGCCAGCGCTTCGCCAACGCCGGCCTGGATGTGGCCGGCGGCTCGGCCGAGGAGTTCGAGCAGCACATGCGGAGCGACTACGATCGCTACCAGAAGGTCCTGATTGCCGCGGGGGTGAAGCCGCAGTAGCTAGGGCCCGAGCAGGCTCGGCAGCCAGAGCGAGAGCGCCGGGACGTAGGTCACCAGCAGCAGCGCGAAGCACATCGCGCCGTAGAAGGGCCACAGCTCCTTGGAGACCTGCTCCATCGTCACCTTGCCGATCGCGCAGCCCACGAAGAGCGTCGGGCCCACGGGCGGCGTGATGAGCCCGATGCCGAGGTTGGTGAGCAGAATCATGCCGAAGTGCACCGGGTCGATACCGAGCTTCACGATCACCGGCAGCAGGATCGGCGTGAGGATGAGGATGCCGGGCGCCATGTCGAGGAAAGTGCCGAGCGCGAGCAGCAGCACGTTGATGAGCAGCAGCATCGCGTACTTGTTCTCGGTGAGCGTGAGGAAGAACTGCGTCGCCTTCGCCGGGATCTGCAGGATCGCCATCATGTAGGCGAACGCGGCCGAGAAGCCGATCAGCATCATCACCATCGCCACCGTCTTCACCGTGCGGTGCATGAGGTGCGGAAGGTCGCGCCACTTGTAGTCGCGGTAGACGAACATGGTGACGAGGAAGGCGTACACGCAGGCCACCGCGGCCGACTCGGTGGCGGTGAACACGCCCGACAGGATCCCTCCCATGATGATCGCCATCGTGCCGAGGCCCCACAGGGCGTCGACGGCGATTCCCAGCGACTCGCGCAACGACACCGGCCGCTCCCTGGCGAAGCCCCGCTTGCGCGCCGTCCAGAGCACGAGTCCCACGAGGGACACGCCGAAGATCAGTCCGGGGAACACCCCGGCGAGAAACAGGCTCGCGATCGAGATCGTGCCCCCGGCGGCGAGCGAGTAGATCACCGCGTTGTGCGAAGGCGGGATGAGCAGCGCCTGCACCGAGCCGCAGATGGTGACGTTGGTCGCGAACACCTTCGAGTAGCCGTTCTTCACCATCTGCGGGATCATCACCGAGCCGATCGCCGCGGTGTCGGCGATCGAGGAGCCGCTGATCGCGCCGAAAAAAGTCGAAGCGAGGACGTTGACGAGCGCGAGCCCGCCGCGCATCCAGCCGACGAGCACCTTGGCGAGGTTCACCAGCCTCGTCGCCATGCCGCCCTCGGCCATGATGGCGCCGGCGAGCACGAAAAAGGGCACCGCGAGCAGCGCAAAATCGTCCGCGCCGTCGGAGATCTTGAGCATGACGGCTTCGACCGGGAGGTCCACCCACAGCGCCGCGAATATCGCCGCGAGCCCGAGCGCGTAGGCGACCGGCACGCCGAGCGCGCACAGGAGGGCCAGGCTGCCGAGGAGGATGAGGATGCTCATCGGGCCTTTTCGCTATTGCCTTTCATACGATCTCGCGACTTCGGCCGCTTTTGCCGAAGTCGCGAGACATTGGGGCGTCGGCAAGCGCGGATGCCTGCGCTATGGCGAAGCGCCTCAATGTCTCGTGACTTCCGGAAAAGGCACCCGGAAGTCACGAGATCGGATAAAAACCGCGGCGACATCGCATCACTGCAAATCGCGAGGCTCGTCGGTGTACATCAGCGAGCTCCTCGGCGGATCGCCGAGCCAGACGCGCTCGACGAGGAAGAGCAGCGTCATCAGCCCGGCGAGCGGGATCGGCGTGTAGGTGAGCCCGACCGACAGTCCCGGGAAGTCGGGGATGCTCTGGTCCCACGTGGTGCGCACCAGCTGCGTACCCCAGACGAGCATGAACAGGGACGCTCCGGCGAGGCACAGGTTCACCGTCGCGAGCATCGCGGCACGCGTGCGTTCGTTCACCGCGTCCACGAGCGCCATCACCGCGACGTGCAGGTTCGCGCGATAGACCGCCGCCCCGCCGACGAAGGTGAACAGCACCATCATCAGGATCGCGAACGGCTCGGGCCAGCCCGCCGGGTCGCCCATCACGTAGCGCATGAATACGCCGTACGGAATGGCGAGCGTCATCGCGACCAGCGCCGCGCCCGAGACGACGACGCAGGCGAGGTACAGGCGCTCCATCGCCTGCCGGTATCGTTCTCTCATCGCAAAAAAAGGGCCGCCCGCGGCGGCCCGTTCCGACGAGCCGGGGACGGCTACTTCGTCGCCTCGACGCGCTTCATGAGCGCGGCGTACTTGGCGCCGTACTTGTCGCGCACCGGCTTGGTCGCGTCGTAGAACACCTTCTTGTCCACCTCGACGAACTGCACGCCGGCGGCCTTGAGCTTGGCGTTCGAATCGGCGACGAACGCGTCCCAGAGCTTGCGCTGCTCGAACTGCGCCTCGCGCGAGTATTTCCGGATCAGGTCCTGGTCGGCCTTGGACATCCCGCTCCAGGTCTTCTTCGAGAACAGCAGGATCTCGGGGAGGATGAGGTGGCCGGTGAGGCTGTAGAACTTGGTGACCTGGTAATGGTTCTGCGTGAGCAGCGATGGGGGGTTGTTCTCGGCGCCGTCCACCACGCCGGTCTTGAGCGCGTTGTAGAGCTCCTGGAAGCCCATCGACATTCCGGTCCCGCCCATGGCGTTCATGGTTTCGACGAAGATCGGGTTGCCCATCATGCGGATTTTCAGGCCCTTCAGGTCGGCGGGCGACTTGATCGGCCTCTTCGTATAGACGCTGCGCGTCCCGCCGTCCATCCAGGCGAGGCCGACCAGGCCCGCGCTCGGATGCGCGGTGATCTTGGCGAGTATCTCGGCGCCGATCGGCCCGTCGATGACCTTCCGCATGTGCGCCTCGTCGCGGAACATGAACGGCAGGGTGAACACGTTCACCTCGTCCACCACCGGTCCCAGGGGGCCGGAGGAGACGCGCGCGAACTGCAGCGCGCCGACCTGCGCCTGCTCGATCATCTCCTTCTCGCCGCCGAGCTGCATGGCGGGGAACATCTGGATCGACAGGCGCCCCTTGGTCGCCTTCTCGAGCTTGGCGCCCATGCGCACGACGGCCTCGACGGTCGGGTAGCCGAGCGCGTGCACGTCGGTGGCCTTGAGCACCATCTTCTGCTGCGCGACGCCGGCCGAGGGCAGCGCGGCGAAACTGGCGGCCGCAAGCGCGGCGCCGATGAAACGATAGCCAAGCATGGCAACCTCCTCTGTTAGAATCGTCAGTCATCATACAACCCTGTTTCCCCGCACCGCAAGATGGTGCGCATTCGCCCCCTCGCCCCGCCCCGCAAGCTCACCCGCGAGCTCATCGAGCAGCTCGCCGGGCAGATCAGGCGCGGCCGGCTTGCGCCGGGGGCGCGACTGCCGACCGAACAGGAGCTCTCGCGCGCCGCGCGCGTCAGCCGCACCGTGGTGCGCGAGGCCGTGGCGGCGCTGCGCGCCGAGGGGCTGGTGGTGACGCGCCAGGGGGTGGGCGCGTTCGTGTCGCCGGATGCGCAGCGCGCGCCGTTCCGTATCGACCCGGAGCGGCTCGAGTCGCTGGAGGACATCCTCAACGTGATGGAGCTGCGGCTGGGAGTGGAGATCGAGTCCGCGGGCCTCGCCGCCGAGCGGGCGACGCGCGCGCAGTTGCGCGCGATCGGCGCGGCGCTGGAGGCGATCGAGCGCTCGGCGGCGCGCGGCGGCAGCGCGGTGGACGAAGACCTGGGCTTCCACCGGGCGATTGCCGAGGCGACCGGAAACGTCGAGTTCGCGCGCTTCCTTCAGTTTATCGGGCGCCACCTGATTCCGCGGCGCCGCGTGCACGGGCTTCCCGAGCGCATGGGCGGGCGGCACGCCTACCTCGCGCTGATCCAGGAGGAGCACCGCCGCATCTACCAGGCGATCAGCGAGCGCGAGCCGAAGGCGGCGCGCGAGTCGATGCGCAGGCACCTCACGCGCTCGCTCGAGCGCTACCGGCGCCTCGCCGCCGAGCGGCGCGCGGCCGCGTAATCCGATGAAAACCGTCCTCATCACCGGCGCCGCCGGCGACGTGGGCACGCACCTGCGCCGCGAGCTGGCCGGGAGCTATCGGCTGCGGCTCTCCGACCTGAGGCCGCTGAAAGGTCTCGCGAAGGGCGAGACCTTCGCACGGGCCGACATCTCGAGTATGAGAGATGCGCTGCGCATCACCAAGGGCGTGGACGCGATCGTGCACCTGGGAGGCTACTCGGTGGAGGGGCCGTGGGAGGCGATCCTCGCGGCCAACATCGTCGGCTGCTACAACGTGTTCGAGGCGGCGCGCAGGAACGGCGTCGAGCGCGTGCTCTTCGCCACCTCCAACCACGCCGCCGGCTTCTATCGGCGCGATCAGGTGATCGACCACCGCGTCTATCCCAGGCCCGACGGTCGCTACGGCATCTCCAAGGTCTTCGGCGAGATGCTCGGCAGCGTGTACGCCGACAAATACGGCATGCGGGTGTTCTGCATGCGCCTCGGCAACGTGAACGAGCGTCCGATCGACAGGCGCCGACTCTCGATCTGGCTCAGCCCGCGCGACCTCGCGCAGCTGGTGCGGATCGGCCTGGAGCACCCGGACATCCGCTTCGAGATCGTGTACGGCGTCTCGGGAAACCGGCGCAGCTGGTACGACAACTCGAACGCGCTCCGGCTCGGCTATCGGCCGCAGGACGACTCGGAACCCTACGCCGCCGGGGTGCTCGCGCGCGAGACGCCCGGCGATCCGCGGGCCGAGGCCTGCCAGGGCGGCATCTTCGTGCACGTCGAGGAGCTGCCCAATCCCGCGCCGCTGCCCGCGAAAGCGAGCAAGAGGAAAAAGAAATGAGCGAGAAGCGCCCGAAGCTCGCCGCGCCGCCCGGCGCGTGCGATACGCACATGCACTTCTACGACGCGCAGGTGCCGGGAGCGCCCGGCACCTTCATGCCCGGGCATTTCCCGGTCGAGGCCTACGCGGCGATGCAGAAGCGCGTTGGCCTGGAGCGCGTCGTGGTGGTGCAGCCGAACGCCTACGCCGACGACAACCGCGTGACGCTCGATGCCATCGCGAGGATCGGAAAGGGCGCGAAGGGCGTCGGCGTGGTGAAGTTCGGCGTGACCGACGCCGAGCTCGAGCGGCTGACGAAGGCGGGGATCTGCGCGCTGCGCATCATGACGCTGCACGGCGGCGCGCTCGGCTTCGAAGTGATGGACGCCATGATGGCGCGCGTGCACCCGTTCGGCTGGCACGCCAACATCCAGCTCGACGGGCGCGAGCTGCCGAAGCACGAGGAGAGAATCAAGCGCCTGCCCGGGAAATTCGTGATCGACCACACCGGCAAGTTCCTCGAGCCGGTGGCGGTGGATTCGGAGCCGTTCAAGGCGCTGCTGCGCCTGGTGGACACCGGGCGCTGCTGGGTGAAGCTCTCGGCGCCCTACGAAACATCCAAGAGCGGGCGCCCGAAGTACGAAGACGTGGGGCGGCTCGCGAAGGCGCTGGTGAAGCACGCACCGGAGAGAATGCTGTGGGCGTCCAACTGGCCGCATCCCTCGGAAAGGAAGGACCCGCCGGACGACGCGGACCTCCTCGACCTGCTGCTCGAATGGGCCGAGGACGACGCAACGCGCAGGAAGATCCTCTCGGACAATCCGGCCGAGCTCTACGCCTTCAAGTGATGCGCGTCGCCATCGTCGGTCTCGGGATGGCGGTGACCCCGCACGCGAAGAGCCTGCTCGACCTGAGCGGCCGCGTCGAGGTCGCCTACGCATTCAGCCCGAGCCGGGAGCGCCGCGAGAAATTCGGCGACCGCTTTCCATTCCCGCGGTGCGACAGTCTGGAGACGATTCTCGAGGACGCGAGCGTGGGCACGTTGGCGCTGCTCACGCCGCCGAACACGCACCTCGAGCTGGTTCGCCGCTGCGCCGAGGCGGGGAAGCACGTACTGCTCGAGAAGCCGCTCGAAACCAGCACCGCGCGCGCCGAGCAGCTCGTGGAGACGTGCCGCAGGGCGAAGGTGAAGCTCGGGGTGGTGTTCCAGAACCGCCACAAGCCGGCGGCGCGGCGGCTTCTGGGAGCGCTCGCCTCGGGCGAACTGGGAACGCTCGCCGGCGCTTCGGCCTACGTCCACCTCTGGCGGCCGCAGAGCTACTACGACGAGCCGGGGCGAGGCACGCGCGCGCGCGACGGCGGCGGCGTTCTGCTGACGCAGGGCATCCACACGCTGGATGTACTGCTATCGCTCGCCGGTGAACCGCAGGAAGTGAGAAGTTTCTCGGCGACCACTCCGGTTCACCGCATGGAGACCGAGGACCTGGTGTGCGCGGCGGTGAGATGGAAGAGCGGCGCGCTCGGGGTCGTGGAGGCGACGACGAGCGCCTATCCCGGGACGCCGGAGCGGATCGGGCTGGTCGCCGAAAGGGGAACGGCCACCCTCGCCGGAACGCTCGCCGAGATCCGCTGGCACGACGGACGAAAGGAAACCGCCGGCGGGGAAGGCAGCGCCGGCGGCAGCGGCGCCGACCCGATGGCTTTTCCGCACGATTTTCATCGCGCAGTGTGGAGCGACTTTCTGGATGCGGTCGAGTCGGGACGCGAGCCGCTGGTGAACGGCGAGGAAGCGCTGCGCGTGCACCGCTTCATCGATACGTTGCTTGGCGTGTGAGTTGCGAGTGGCGGAGCTGGGTAGTACTATCCGACTACTCGAAGGTTAAGCTCATGTCCCTCTCCGCCACGAGCCTCAAGGTTTCCCGCAGTCTCAAGGCGCGCATCGAGCGCCTTGCCCGCCGCGCCGGCGAGTCGCCGCATGCGTTCATGCTGCGCGCCCTCGAAGGCCAGGTCGAAGCGTCGGAGCGCTATCTCGCGTTCCTGGAAGACGGGCTGCGCGCCGACGAGGCGATGCAGCGGAGCGGTCTCGGTTACGCCGCGGAAGACGTGCACCGCTATCTTGAGGCGAAGATCGCCGGCCGCCGCGCCAAGCGGCCCAAGCCGGTCCGGTGGCGCGGGTAATCTACTCGAACGCGGCGCTCGCGGATTTCGAGCGCATCATCGAGTTTCTTCTCCAGCAGGCCCCGGACTCGGCGCAGTCGGCTCTGGAACAGATTCGCGGCGCGGTGACGATTCTTGAGTCGTACCCGGAGATCGGCCGCCGGGTGGACGGAGAGCGCCGCGAGCTGGTGGTCCGCTACGGCGCGAGCGGCTATGTCGCCCTGTATCGGTTCGATCCAGTCCACAACGTCGCGCGCATTCTTCGCATACGGCATCAGCGCGAAGCCGGATACCGGGACTAGCGTGCCGCCTTCGGCATCGACTTCAGAAACTCGCGCAACAGCCGGTTCACCTCCTTCGGCGCTTCAAGCTGGGGAAAGTGCCCGACGCCAGGGACGATCTCGATGCGCGCGCCGGGCGCGAGCCGGCGCACCAGCTCGAGCCACGGGCTCGTCTGCCCGCGCTCGAGCGGCACGCGCACGCGCTCGGAGTTGAGCGTGGTGCTCTGGATCACCATGAGCGGCGCACGCAGCTCGGCGAGCGAGCGCTCCATGTTGCGCGCGTCCCAGGCGACCAGGCGCGGAAAGAGCACGGCTCCGATCTCCTCGGGCAGCCGCAGCGCCTGCTCGACCGTGGCGCTTTTCAGCCGCGGGTCGCTGCCGGCGACGAACATGTCCTCGAACAGCTTGCGCGCGAAGTTCCGGTAGCCCGCGGCGCGGATCGCCTGCGCAGTAGTGCGCTCGGCGGCTTCCGGGTCGCCCGAGCCGATGCAGCTTCCGTCGACGAGCACGAGCCCCGCGACGCGCTCTGGCGCGCCGCGCGCCGCCTCCAGCACCACGCGGCAGCCCATGCTGTGGCCGACGAGGACGGCGGGCGGGAGCCCGAGGTTGTTGACGAGCGCGGCGACGTCGCCGCCGTAGTGCTCGATCGTGCACTCGTGCGGCCGGCCCGGCGTCTCGCCGTGGCCGCGCAGGTCGCAGGCGACGACCTCGCCTGACATCGCCAGCGCCTCGATCTGGAACTTCCAGTCCGCGTGCGTGCAGGCGAAGCCGTGCACGAGGACGAGCGGCGGCGCGCCGGCGCCGGCGCGGACGAAATGCACGGCGCGCTCAGTCCTCGGCCGCCGGCTTGTGCGCGGCGACCAGCTTCTGCTGCAGCTGCGGCGGCGCCGGGTCGTAGTGGCTGAATTCCAGCGTGTACGAGCCGTGCCCGGCGGTGAGCGATTTCAGCCGCGCGGGGAAATGCTCCAGCTCCGAGAGCGGCGCCTGCGCCATGATCTGCACGGTGCCCGGGCGCGGCGTGTCCGAGCCCTTGATCTGGCCGCGGTGCCCGGAGAGCTCGCCCGCGATGTCGCCCATCTTCGCCTCGGGCGCGGTGATCTCGACGTTCACGATCGGCTCGAGCACGATCGGGCGCGCTTTCCCGAGCGCGTCGAGGAAGGCTTTCCTTCCCGCTGACATGAACGCGACGTCCTTCGAGTCCACCGGGTGGCTCTTGCCGTCGTAAACGATCACTCTGACGTCCTGCAGCGGAAATCCGGCGACGAAGCCCGCGTCGAGCACGCTCCTCACGCCTTTCTCGACCGAGGGGATGAACTGGTTGGGGATCGCGCCGCCTCTCACGCTGTCCACGAACTCGAAGCCGGTGCCGCGCGGCAGCGGCTCGACCTTGAGGTAAACCTCGCCGAACTGCCCGGCGCCGCCGGTCTGCTTCTTGTGGCGGCTGTGGCCCTCGGCCCTGACGGCGATCGTCTCGCGGTAGGGAATCGAGGGCGGCCTGGTCTCGAGCTCCAGCTTGTACTGCGCGGACATCTTCTCGAGCGCGGTGCGCAGGTGCATCTCGCCCAGGCCGCGCATCACGGTCTCGTTCGCCTGCGCGTTGTGCTCCAGGCGCAGGCAGGGGTCCTCCGCCATCAGCTTGTGCAGCACGTCCGAGACCTTCTGCTCGTCACCGCGCTTCCTGGGCAGCACCGCCAGGCCGAACACCGAGGTCGGCAGCTCGAGCGGTTTTGCGTGCACGTGCGCGTCGCCGGGCGAGTCGTGCAGGATGTGGTCGAACTGGATCTCGTCCACCTTGACGATGGCGCAGATGTCGCCGGGCAGCGCCTCGTGCACCTCGGTCTGCGTTTTCCCGCGCAGCATGTAGAGGTGGCCCGCCTTGACGGGCTTCCTGCCGTCGCCGACGTACAGTTGCACGCCGGGCGTGACGCGCCCCTGGTGCACGCGGAACACCGCGACGCGCCCGATGTAGGGGTCGATCTCGATCTTGAACACGTGGGCGAGCACGTGCCTGCCCGGGTCGGGGACCGGCTGCAGGTCGGTGGCCGCGCCGCCGCCCGCCGGGACGCTCACGTAGGCCGGAGGATTGCCCTCGGCCGGATTGGGGAGCAGCTTCACGATCACGTCAAGAAGCTCGGCCACGCCCGCGCCGGTCTTCGCCGAAGTGAACACGACCGGGATCAGGTGCCCTTCGCGCAGCGCGCGCTCGAGCGGCTCGTGCAGCTCTTCGGCCGACACCTCGCCCTTCTCGAGGTAGCTCGCCATCAGCTTCTCGTCCACCTCGACCACCTGGTCGACGAGCTTGCCGTGCGCGGCCTCGACCGACGAGAAATCCGCCTCGCCCGATGGCGCGAAGAAGCAGTCCGAGACCTTGCTGCGGCCCGCCGCGGGGAGGTTGAGCGGCAGGCATTCCTTGCCGAATGTCTGCTGGATCTGCTCGAGCAGCCCCTCCAGCTGCGCCCCGTCGGCGTCCATCTTGTTCACCACGATGATGCGATCCAGGCCGCGCTTCGCCGCCCACAGCATGAAGCGGCCGGTCATCATCTCGATGCCGTTCTGCGCGTTGATCACGATCGCCGCGGTCTCGACCGCCGCGAGCGCCGGGAGCGCGTGGCCGAGGAAGTCCGGATAGCCGGGGGTGTCGAGCAGGTGAATGCGGGTCGCTTCGCCGTCCGATCTTGCGTCGAACGTCACGACCGCGAGCTTGAGGGAGTGCTGCAGCTGCTTCTCGAGCGCGGTGTAGTCGCCGACGGTGGTGCCGCGCTCGACGCTGCCCGCGGCGGGGATCGCCCCCGCTTTGGCGAGCAGCGCCTCGGCCAGGGTGGTCTTGCCCGCTCCCGCCTGGCCGACGAGCGCAATCGTCCTTATGCGTTTGATGGGATGCTGTGACACGCGTCCTCCTGGTCGCCTGTATCGCCCGGTTTATAGCAGCAACCCGGCGGGCCCGGAAGCCCGGGCGCGATTCACGCCCGTCGCGGCGGCAGGGCCGGGGCGTGTCGCGGGGTCGCGACGGCGAGGAAGATCTCGCGCAGGAAGGAGAGCAGGCAGGCGATGAGCGCGAGCATCGCGAGCACGAACATGCTGCCGATCACGTAGGAGAGGTCGGACTTGACGAAGGCGCCGAGGAACGCGGCGGCGATCAGCAGGCAGGTGAACAGCCCCGCGAGCACCGCGCACAGAATGGCGAGGTAGGCGAGGCGGATGCGCTGCGCGATGGTGTCGAGCTCCTCCTTGGCGGTGCGCGCTTCCTCGGCAGTCATCGAGTGCAGGCGCTCCTCGAGGATGCGGCGCCGGTCCACCGCGCGCCCGAGCCGCATGTTGAGCGCGGCGAGGATCGCGCCGACCGCGGTCAGCATGAACACCGGCGCGACCGCGAGCTGGATGACGCCGGCGATCTCGGGGACGTGGAGCTCGAGCGCCATCAGCGGCCCCCTACGATCTTGTCGAGCAGCGCCGCGAACGACTCGGGGATCGTGATGTGCGGGTTGTGGCTCGAGTCGATCTCGAAGTGGCGCCAGCCCCGCTCGCTTTTCGCCCTCCGGGCGAACTGGCCGAACACGTCGCCGGGCGGGGTCTTCGTGCAGTAGATGTAGGTGCGCGGCAGGCCTTCCACCGCTCCGGTAAGGCGAAGGCGCTCTTCGAAGGTCTTCACCGGCTGCATCACCCGCCGCGGCATCGCCCAGGCGAGGTCGGCCTCGGGCGTGTCGGGCGGCATCGGGTTCGGGGGAACGCGCCAGCCGTCGCCGGTCGTTTTCACCACCTCGCGCATGCGCGAGGCGGTGTCCGGGGGCAGGAGATCGAGGAGCGACTGGCCGTCGCGCGGCACGAACGCGTCGAGGTAGACGAGCTGGGAAAGACGTCCGGCGGCGCGGTCGGCGACGCCAGTCGCGACCATGCCGCCGTAGCTGTGGCCGATGAGCACCACGTCGTGCAGGTCTTCGAGCTCGAGGACGTTCAGGACGTCGGTGATGTGCGTCTCGAGGTTCACTTCGGGGCTTGCGAGGTGCGCGCGCTCGCCGATCCCGGTGTAGGTGGGCGTGTGGAGGTCGTGGCCGCGCTGTCGCATGAGCGGGCGCATCTTCTTCCAGGCCCAGCCGGCGGACCAGGCGCCGTGCGCTACGAGGATCGTTGCCATTGAACCAGTCTTGGCTGGCGCTTCGCCCTAATCCGCTCCGTCGATCAGCACGAATGCCACGAGCGCGGGTTCGGGGCCCGGATTGACCCAGCCGTGGTTGGTCCCGCGCTGGATGACAACGTCGAACGGCTTGAGCTCGCGTTCGCCTTCGTCCATGAGCAGGGTGACTTTGCCCGAGAGAACGATGCCGTAGTCCACGGTGCGCGTCCTGTGCATCGCCGGATGGCGGCGCGTGTCCACGCGCGTGTGGGAAGCCTTGATGTCGGCGAAGACCTTGGAGAACCTCTGCTCCAGCTCTTCCATGCTGACTTCCTGCGTCGGCATGAAGCGCACGAATCGAACCACCGTTCCCCCTTTGGGCGGTTCCAGATCCAGCGGCAGCGCCCCGAGGTGAGGCGCGCCGCCGAAGCGCGCCGGAGTGCCTTCGGTCATCCACAGCTCATGCAGCGGTCCGTCCATGACGGTCGTCGTGTCCGAGACGATCACCGAGCGCCCCTGGGCGTCGTGACCGGTGACGATCCTGCGCACCCTGACTTCTGCCGCGCTCTGTTCCATGTTTCCCCCGGAAAAGCCTGATCTCAATGATTCGGCCGCGGCGGGGGTGCCATGGGCATCAGCTTCGTCAAAGCGCCGGCGCGGAGCTGCTTTGCACCATCGACACGCTCGGCATGCGCGGCCGGGCTGTATGCCAGGACGTTGTACCCCATCTCGTACTCCGGCGGGAACGGCTCAGCCTCGGTCGGAAGGTAGTCGACCAGTCCGTTCGGACACGCGAACAGGAAGCGGTAGCCCAATTCGAGCAACCAGGAAAACGGATCCCAGGGGCGGTAGCCGAAAGCCTTCTCCCACGGAGCGAATATCTCGATGAGCATGAGAGGGCGATGGCCATCCGAGAACAATCCCGCGGCACCGCGCAGGACGAACAATTCTGCGCCCTCGACATCGATCTTCATGAATGCCGGCGGCTGCAGGCCCGTTGCGCAAAGGAATGAGTCGACGGTCGTGAACCTGGCTCGGTAGGATTCGATTGCCGCTCCCCGGTGAGCTCTCCCCCACGCGGATGGATCGGCCATCGATCCCATCCCGAACTCGCCGTTCGGGACGCTGAGCATCGCATCCTTTTCGGTGTCGGCCAGCCCGGCCGGAACGGTAATGACGGGAGCCTTCAGGGACGTGTCGTACTGCACGTGTCGACACAGCCGCGAGTACATCGGCCAGGCCGGTTCGAACGCCACCACGATGCCGGACTCGCCGACGAGCTGTGCCAGGTAGAGCGAGACATCGCCTTGATTGGCACCGATGTCGAAACACACGTCGCCACGGCGGGCGAGCGCCGCGTAGAGCTGCTCCTCGAAGGACCTCGGCCGGAGATTTTCCCGCCTTGGCCCGCGCCTTCGCCCGAACAGTTCTTTGGCGGCCCGCCTGAAACGCATCGATATTGTCAACGGACATCCTTCCGCACCCGGGCCGCCAGACCTACTTCTTCTGTTCCTTCTTCTCCAGCAGCTCGGCTCGCTTCTTGAGCGTGTCCTCGAGCTTGGACTTCGGGATCAGGAGCACGTACCCCGACAGCATCTTCTCCCTCGGCAGCCGCTCCTCGATCTTCTTCACGCGCTCGGCCTGCTCCTTCTCGCGCCGCTCCTTGTCCTCGGCCTTCTCGTTTTTCTCCGGCGTGCGCTCCTTGATGAGCGTTCCGCCCGACGCGAAGCCGACGTAGTAGTTCTCGCCCTCGAGCTTCCCCACCTTGATCTCGTACGAAAGCCCGTCGAGCGTGGTGGCATTCACCAGGATCGGCTTGTCGAGCCCGGTGTCCTTCGCGTCCTTCGGCGCCACGTCGGCGAGATCGAGCAGGCTGAGCGAATACGAAGCCGAATTCGCCTTCGTCACCTCGATTTTCTCGCCCGGCTTCGCCCCGGCGAGCTTCCAGTCGGAGTTGTCGGCGCTCCTCTCGATGCGCCAGCCCTCGCCGCCGGGGTAGCGCACTTCCAGCGTCTTCACTTTCTCGACCTGGAACGAGCCGCGGTCGATCCACTCGGCGCTCCTGGTCGTCGCCTGAACAAGCGGGTCGGAGACGACATAGACCGTCTTCTCCTCTCCCGGCAGCATCACGAACCGGCCGTCGCCGATCGCCTTGGCCGCGTCTTCGGGCTGGCCCCTGAAGTATTTCCTGCCGACGAAGAGCTTGGCGAGCGCCTTGCCGTCTGCGGCGTTGAATTCGAGCTGGGTGCCGCTCGCGTCGAGATTGAGCCGCGCGCGGTCTTTTTCCCCGATCGGCTCGCTCTGGCCGACCTTGAGCTCGAGCGCCTTCACCACGAACTCGCGCACCCTGGCGTAATCGGCGGGAAACCCGGCGAGCTCGGCGATGGTCCAGCGGTCCTCCCGTCGCTGCAGGGTCAGGGTCGCCTTCGGCTCGACGATCCTGATCGAGGCGACGTCGGAAGCCTTCAGCTCCTTCAGGAGCTTCTGCCCGAGCGTGCCGACGTTGGAGGGCCGGCGCGCCTTTTCCTGCTGGTAATAGAGGATCGCCCCACCGCCGAGCACCGCGAGCAGCACCACCAGGATCGCCGCGATGCGCGCGTTCATGCCGGTCTGATGCGCGCGCGGCGCCACAGCGCCACCAGCAGCCCGACGAGCGCGACCAGCAGCGGCATCAGCGCGATGTTCGCCACCTTGGTCCAGAAGACGAGCGCCTCGGCGTCCCGGCGCAGGTTCTTGCGCACTTCCTTCAGCGCGAGCCTGGACTCGGCGACGGTCTTCCTGAAGCGCTCGAGCTCGGCCTGCTGCTCGGGGCTCAGGATCTGCGCAGACTTCGCCGCCGGGCCCGAGCTTTTCTGCAGCGCCTGGAGCTTCTCGGTGGTCTTCTGCAGCTCGTCTTCGAGCGACTGGATCCTGCCGAAGTACTGCTTCTGTGCCTCGGCCTCGAGCTCGCGCACCACCGAGAGCGGGCGGAAGGCCGAGGCGCGGCTCCTGAGCGAGATCAGCTCGTCGCCGGCGGCGAGCTGCTCGACCATGCCGAGCGCGAAGGCGAGGTTGCCGTTCGAGGGCACCACGATCCTGCGCCCGAGCACCTCCTGCACGTCCACCGCCGCGCCGTCGGCGAGCATGTCCATGTCGCCGACCAGCACCACCGAGTTGTCCTTCGCGGTCTCCTTCAGCTGCGGCTCGGCGGCGGGCCTTGGCTTGCCCCTGGCGGCCGCATCGGCGGGCGGCCCGTCCGGGAAGGCGGTCTTGAACTTGCCCGTGAGGCGCAGCGCGAGCGGCAGCGATTTCCCCGAGGGCTGGAAGCTCTTCGTCGTTTCGTCGCCGGACTTGGTCGCCACGGCGGTGTCGACGAGCATCGAGCTCGGCGAGGTCTTCACCAGCTCGGCGACCTTGAGCCCCTCTGCGGGCTTCACCTCGAACGCCCCGCCGAACGCATACAGGAGCGTCTCGATCTGGCCGGTCACGACGTCGTCGCGGCTAAACGCGGTGCGGTTGAGCGAGAGCACCGTGGGCGTGTAGCGCTGGCCCTGGCCCGAGGCGAACACCACGTCCGCGATCACCTTTCCGGGGGTCATGTCCACGCCCCAGGCCTTGAAGAGCGTCGGCAGCGTCGAGGTCGTCCCGACCGGCGGCACGCCCGGCAGGGTCGGCATGGTGTCGAAATACGCGTACGGGTCGACGAAGGCGATCAGCTTGCCGCCGCGCAGCACGAACTGGTCGAGCGCGTACTCGGCCTGCGGCTGGATGTCGCGCGGGTGCACCAGCAGCAGGACGTTCACGTCCTTGTCGATTTCGCTCGCCGTGAGCGGCACCTCCTTCACCTCGAACTCGCGCTTGAGCTCGCCCGCGAGCACCCAGGGCTCCGAGCTCTGGCGCGTGTACGGGTTGAATTTCTCGCCCAGCACCGGCACGCCCGCCATCAGGCCCACTTTCGGGCGCTCGGCCGCGCCGACGCGCGCGATGGCGCGGATCAGGTCGTACTCGAGCAGGCGCTCGCGCTGCGGCGGGATCGCGGGAATCGATTGCTTGCGCTCGAGCTGGCTCACCGCGACCCCGAGGTAGAACGACTCGCCCGAGACGAGCTGCTGCGGCTCGATGCCGTCGAGCTGCGCCGCGTCCTCCTCCTCGGAGTCGGGCCTGGGGTTGTACTTCTCGATCACCAGGTTCGATCCCGCGACCTGCTTGAGCTCGCGCACCGTGTCCTCGACGCGCTGCGCGAAGCTCCTCAATTGCACCGGAACGCTCTCGCCCTGCGAGACGTAGAGCTTCACCTTCACCGGCGAGGAGAGTCCTTTGAGGATCTTCTTGGTGCCTTCGGAGAGCGTGTAGAGCCTTCCCTCCGTGAGGTCGGCGCGCGCCGGGACCGTCGCGGCGAGGTAGTTGAACGCGACCAGCAGCAGCGCGAGCGCGGCGAGGCCGATCGAGCCGTAGACGAGGTGCTCGTATTTCTTCTGCATGGCCTAGCCCGAGCGGTGGCCGCGGATGATGACGCCGGTCGCGAACAGCGCGAAGCCGATCACCGAAAGAAAGAAGAACAGGTCGCGCGTGTCGATGACGCCGCGCTGGAAGCCGTCGAAGTGCGCGATCACCGAGAACGCGGCCACGGTGTCCACCACCGCCGGGCTCGCCCAGCGCACCAGCAGATCCGTCACCGGGTTGAAGCCGGCGAGGATCAGGAACAGGCACAGCACCACCGCGAGGATGAACGCGACCACCTGGTTGCGCGTCATGGCCGAGGTCATGCAGCTCACCGCCAGGTAGGCGCCGGCCACGACCAGGCTCCCCAGGTAGCCGGCGAGGATCACGCCGTTGTCCGGCTCGCCGAGGATGTTGACGGTGACGATCGCCGGGAAGGTGAGCGCGAGCGCCGCCGCGAGGAAGATCCAGGAGGCGAGGAACTTGGCGACGATCGCCTGCCAGGTCGTCACCGGCATCGTGAGCAGGAGCTCGAGCGTCCCCGAGCGCCGCTCCTCGGCCCACAGGCGCATGCCGACCGCCGGCACGAGCACGAGGTAGAGCCACGGGTGCCAGCCGAAGAACGCCGCGAGGCTTGCCTCGCCGCGCTCGAAGAAGGAGCCCGCGGTGAAGGTGAAAAAGCCGGTAAGAAGGAGAAAGATCACCAGGAACACGTACGCCACGGGCGAGGTGAAGTAGCTCGCCAGCTCGCGCTTGGCGATCGTCCAGACGGCGCTCATGCCTTCACCGTGTCGGGGAGCGTAATGCGGCGGAACACCTCGTCCAGCTCGCCGCGCTCGCTGTACATGCCCTCGACCTTCCAGCCTTCGCGGTTCACCAGCTCGATCACCTGCTGGGCGAGCGCCGCGACCGCGGACTTGTCGCGCGGGTAGATCCGGAACGCGCCGTTCAGCGGCTCGACGCGGCCCAGGGCCGAGAGCTTCTCGGCGGTGGCGCCCTGCGCCTGGAGCGTCACCGCGCCGGCGAGACCGGACATCGCGCGCAGCTCGGCGGGCGTGCCGTTGGCGACGATCCTGCCGCGGTCGATGATGATCGCGCGCGTGCAGGCCGCGTCCACCTCCTCGAGGATGTGGGTGGAGAAGACGATCGCCTTGGACTTGCCGAGGCGGTGAATGAGCTCCCGCACCTCGTGTTTTTGATTCGGGTCAAGTCCGTCGGTGGGCTCGTCGAGCACCAGCACCTCGGGATCGTGGATGAGCGCCTGCGCGAGCGAGGTGCGGTGCTTGTAGCCCTTGGAGAGCGTGTCGACCGACTGGTGCAGCACCGAGTCGAGGTGGCACAGCCCGACCACGCGCTCGACCGCCTTTTTCCTCGCCTCGCGCGCCAGCCCGCGCAGCTCGGCGGCGAACTTCAGGAACCCGAGCACCGTCATGTCGGAGTAGGAGGGCGCGTTCTCGGGGAGGTAGCCGATCAGGCGCTTCGCCTCGAGCGGCGACTCGGCGACGTCGTGCCCGCCGATGGTGACGCGCCCTGAGGTAGGGGGCATGAAGCCGGTGATCATGCGCATGGTGGTGGACTTCCCGGCGCCGTTGGGGCCGAGAAAGCCGAGCACCTCGCCGCGCTCCACGTTGAAGGAGACGCCGTCCACGGCGCGCTTCGCGCCGAAGGTCTTGACGAGATTCTCGATTTTTATCATCGCGTTGATGACGCTCGCGGCCGCCCTTTTCCGGTTGCGTCCCGAATCGGGGGCGCGGCAGCGGACTTCAACTGGGGGCGCATTATCGCCGATCATGGGCGCCATGACCGCCCCTGCCTACGGCCATGTCCTGCGCCCCCGTTGGATGCTCGAGGAAGGGATTTGGTTCCTGAACCACGGCTCCTACGGCGCCGCGCCGCGCGCGGTGCTCGATGGGCAGTCCGACTGGCGCGCCGGCGAGCGGACGCGCGATTCTTCGCGCGGATAGATCCGGCAACCGCGGAGCGCCGCGACGCGCGCATCGACGGCTTCGCAGCGGTCGCGCCCTGCGCCTGGAGCGTCACCGCGCCGGAGTGCTCGGGCATCGCGCGGCTCGTCGGGCGTATTGTTCACGACGGTCCTCTTGGGGTCCGGCACCCGCTTGACAGAATTTCCATGGCACGTCTTAATGAAACGCAATCGGATTGTGCGATTTATCTCTGCGTCCGATTGGATAACGCCAGCGCGAGGGGGAGATGCTCGGCGCAATCCTTGATTGTCGGTGTTTGAGTCGCTGGTGGCGGCTCCTATCGTGAATATCGTTTGATTCCGATCACGGCCGACGATCTGCCGAGTTCCTGTCGGCGCCCATGCTGCTCCACGGGCGAGCCTGCAGATACCTGCTTGCTAATCATGAGCGCTCAACCGTCCACAGAAACGGGGCAACTCCAGTCCAGTCTTGGCGGGGGTAAGAAAGCTTTCCTTTGGGAGGAGGGGTACCGCCATGGCATCGAGTTCCACAAAGCGTTTAAGGGCGGCATTCGGTCGGCGCCATGCTGTCACTGGGATTTGCCATCACGCCGCCACAACGAAGAAGAAAACTCGGGTTCGCCTCTCGGCGTGTGCCGCCGTGGATATCCCTCAACCCGCCGGGATTGCACTCATAAACACCCCCGGAACTGTCTAAACGAGTGGGCCACTTCTATGACGTGCTGCTCCTCGAGTCCCAGCGGGATGGGACGGGCAAAATACTGAGAGGCAATTCTAGGGGGGCACGGTCATGACAAAGGCGCTTTTCATCATGCTTTCAACCATTCTGGGCAGTTTGAGCGCTTCCGTCCACGCACAACCCGACGCAGCGACAAACAAGCCAGCACCCGCCGTGGATTTGTCGAACGCTCACGTTGACAAGCAAGCTTTCCTGCTTGCGTTATCGAAATTCGGCGAATCGCCTGAGAAGGACCTTGAGTTGGTCCGCAGGATCACCGGCGCGAAAGTCGAACTCAAGGAGCGCGACAACCCTCTTACAGGGACAACAAGAAGTTACACGGCATTCGTTCAGCTTCTCGACAAGGACCGAATCGCCGGAAACACCTGGTATAGCTACGGCGTCGGTCGAGAGGGGCAGCATGTGGCCGCGCTAAATATCAATCTCGGCATGCGGAACGAGTGTCTTCGCTACCTGGATCTCTTTGATACCTTGGGTGTGCCAACCGAGATCATTAGGACGTCGAGGTCTCCGCACGCCAAGAAGACCGGACCGAGCGATATTTGGGGCGTCCGATACAGTTTCCTCACTGGCGCCGTTGCTGGTTTTTCGTTTGACACGCACGAATGCGCGAGAAATCTGACGCTGCGCGTCAACCTAAAGTAGGGAGGGGCTATGTTGTCAGTGAATTCCGATGTTTTCGCTCAAATCCGAGCCGCAAATGATCCTGGCAATCCGAATCTGCTTTCCGATGCGCAGATTACGACGATTATCTCTTTCGCCGAGCGCTCGCCCACACTTAAGCAGCAACTGGAATCGATAGATGGCGCTCAAAAAGTCATTCAGTTCGGCGATCCCGGCGCTGGCACTAGTGTCGCCGTGAACGGCAACATCGTCCTCGACCCAAACGACTATGGATTCACTCAATTTGCTGGCGACTCGTGGCGTGATCCCTGGTTGAGCGTCTTGGCGCACGAAGGCTGGCACGCCACTTCGCCGGAGCCCAACTCCAACACGCTGCCCAGCTTCCAGGCCGCGGGCGCGCAGGGGGTGCGCGAGGAAGGCTTGGGTTTTGGCAATCAGTACGTGGTGGAACGGGAGATCAACCAGTCCCCCGGCGAGCAGGTGCGGCTGATCGAACTTGAGTATAAGACGGCCATCGAGCTGCGCTTGGAGTACGCGGATCCAAACCCGACCACTGGCCAGATCATGACAGCGGCGGCGAGCGTCATGATGCCTATCGTTGCGCAGCTGGGCCCCTCCAACAGCTCGATCGACACCAATTTTCAGTTCTACGGACATGAATGGGAGGTCGCGAACTCAGCTCAAGAAACCTATCCGCCTATCGATCGCAAGTCGCTCGCGGTGATTGATGTTGACGGCGACGGCGTCGCCGACCTCGCCAGCTTCAAGGCGGCTGGCGCTCCAGGCGCAGCTCTCCTTTGGGTGCGCGACCTGGAGACAGGTGATTACTCGCTTGCGGCGGGGAACTCGTACACGCACATCACAGAAGGAGGTTTATCAACAAGCACATGGTCTATTGCCTCAGACGGGCAAGTCTCCGTAGTGATCGAAAGACCTCTTGGCGGCAAGCTTGTCACGCTCACGTACGAGGCGCCAAGCGCGGCAAACGACCTCGTTGCAACGAGTCTGATGATCGACGGAGCAACGCCCACGAACGCCGCAGAGGCGCTCGACCTGATAAACGGTCGTGACCTGAATGCCCAGGATTTTGCAACGAGGGTGGAGGATGGGAGGTTCGGAGCGGACGCGCAGGCAATCTTGGCGTACGACCCGAGCCTCCCAAGCAACGCTCCGACAGGACCGGTGATCTACGAATTCATTCTTTCCATCGACCCGGATCCCCTGCCCGGGCAATCCGGCGCCTCCGATCCCGGCTCCGCCGTCAACGCCGACGACAGCACGCTCTACGACTTCGGCGGGGTCGAAATCACCGGCGTGGGCAACGTCAACGAGGACTCCGGCCCGACGGCCATCGCGAACTACACCCTCACCGACAACTTCCGGCCCGGCAACGCCAACACCAACGAGCAGAACCCCGTGAGCGACTACGGGGAGTTCTATCAGGCGTTCGACGATGACTTTCTCCTTGCAGGCGGGATCAACACGGGCTCGGTGGGGCTGCCGCAGACGGTGCCCGCCGATCCGCTGGTGCTGGACCTGAACGGCGACGGGGTGAAGCTCACCGACTACGGCTCAAGCCCCGTCCTTTTCGACGCCGACCACGACGGCAACGACCCGGGGACGGGGACGGCGCCGCTCGAGCGCACGGGCTGGGTGGATGAGAACGACGGGATCGTCGTCCACGACCTGAACGCCAACGGCGTCGTCGACGGCATCCACGAGACGCTCTCGGAGTACTACACGGGGAACCAGGGCGCGCCGGGCGAGGCGGGCGAGAAACCCTTCGCGAACGGCCTCGCCGCGCTCGCGAGCCTGGATGCGACGCAGGAGGGCGGGAATGCGGATGGGGTGTTCGACGCCTCCGACGCCAAGTATGCGGATCTGCGCATCTGGGTGGACGCGAACCACGACGGAAGCAGCTTCGTGGACGTGAACGGCAACGGCAGCTACGAGGCGGGCACCGATACAACGGAGCTCAAGACGCTGGCCGAGCTGGGAATCGTGTCGATTGCGCTTTCCGGCACGAGCCAGTCGGGCCTCGTGAGGGACGGCAACGAAGTGCTCGCGACAGCCACCTTCACCCAGAACGTGGACGGAGAGGGGCTGGGGGTGCCGGTGGGCACGCCCGGCTCGACGCAGGTCAGCCGCGAGG
>MERQ01000069.1 GCA_001770655.1 Betaproteobacteria bacterium RIFCSPLOWO2_12_FULL_68_20 | reverse complement strand
GTTGGTTGCGGGGAGAGGATTTGAACCTCTGACCTTCGGGTTATGAGCCCGACGAGCTGCCAGACTGCTCCACCCCGCGTCCGAAGAGGGGGATTATAGCGGTACGCTGGCAGCCCAGTCAACGATGTTGCGGAGCAAAATTCCCTTGGCGGCCGTTCACTTAGCGTCGTACCCGTCGCTCAGAGCGTGCGACGATCGATCATCGCCTGGGAGATCGTACCAATATCAACGAATTCCAGCTCGCCTCCAAGCGGCACCCCACGCGCGATGCGGCTCGCCTTCACGTTGCGCGCGCGCAGCATCTCGGCGATATAGTGCGCGGTCGCCTCGCCTTCGTTGGTGAAATTGGTGGCGAGGATCACCTCCTGCACCACGCCGTCGGTGGCGCGCTCGAGCAGTCGGTCCAGCCCGACGTCGCGCGGCCCGACCCCATCCAGCGGCGAAAGCCTTCCCATGAGCACGAAATACATCCCCGAAAAGCTCTGCGTCTGCTCCACCGTCGCGAGGTCCGCCGGCGTCTCGACCACGCACAGGAGCGAGGCGTCGCGCCGCGGCGAGCGGCACAGCGGGCAGATCTCGTCCTCGGTGAAATTGTTGCACCTGGCGCAGCGGCGCACGCCCGCGAGGGCCGCGGCGAGCGCCCCGGCGAGCTGCTCGGCCCCGGCGCGATCGTGCTGCAGGAGGTGGTAGGCCATGCGTTGCGCCGAGCGCGGGCCGACGCCCGGCAGCACGCGCAGCGCCTCGAGGAGCCGGTCAAGCCCCCTGGCGGTAGGGACGCCGCTCTTGTCCACGGGCCCTAGAACGGGAGCTTGAACCCCGCCGGCAGGCCGAGGCCGGAGGTGATGCCGCTCATTTTCTCGGCGACCGTCGCCTCGACCCGGTGCGCGGCGTCGTTGAACGCCGCCGCGACCAGGTCCTCGAGCATCTCGCGATCGTCGCCGAGGAGCGATGGGTCGACCGAGACGCGCTTCACCTCGTGCTTGCAGGTCATCACGACCTTGACCATGCCGGCCCCGGACTGGCCTTCCACCTCGAGGCTCGCCAGCTGCTCCTGCATGCGGCGCATGTTCTCCTGCATCATCTGCGCCTGCTTCATGAGCTGGCCGATGTTCCCTTTCATTCTTGCCTCCAGCCGGATCTCAGGAATTCTTGGGTGTCGCGCGGATCGACGAATCGATCACGGTGGCGTCGAACAGGTCGACCAGGTCCTTGACGAAGCCGTCGCCGTGCACCACCTGCGCCGCCTCGGCGCGCCGCGCCTCACGATCGTTCGCCTCGAGACCCGCGGCGGTCGGCCCGGTCACCTCGCCGATCGACACCTTCAAGGTCGCGGCGCGCCCGAGATGCTGTTCGAGGGCGCTCCTGAGCTTGTCCTGGTAGGCGCGATCGGCGAGATACGCCTTCGAGCGCGCGACCACAAGCTCGAATGCGTCGCCCTCGCGGCGGCGCAACTGCGCGTTGCGCGCCAGCTCGCGCGCCGCCCCGGTCACCTCGAGCTGCCGCACCAGCTCCGGCCACTCGCCGCTGCGCGCCCGCGGCGCGGCCGTTTCATCGCCCGGCCGCCGCGCGGCGCCCGCCGTGAGGCGCAGCGCGCCGGAATCGCCTTCGGGTCGAAAAGCCAGCATGCGAAGCAGCGTCATGACGAACCCGGCGTGCTCGTCCGGCGCGAGCGGGAGGTCCTGCCTGCCCTGCAACGCGATCTGGTAGTAAAGCTGCACGGTCTCCTGATCGAGGCGCGCGGCAATGTCCTCGAGGCTCGCGCGCTCCGGAGCATCGGCGTCCAGCGCGTCTGGAACGATCTGCGCGATCGCGACCTGCAGCAGCAGGCTCGCGAGATCGGCGAGCGCCGCGTCGAATGAGAGGCTGCGCGCCTGCATCTCGTCGGCGATCTTCATCGCGGCAGCTCCGTCTGGCCGCGCCACGGCGTCGATCAGGCGAAATATGTACGCGTGGTCGATCGCGCCGAGCATGTCGCGCACGTCCGCCGTGCGCACGCCGCCGCCGCCGTGGGCGATCGCCTGGTCGAGCAGGGAAAGCGCGTCGCGCATGCTTCCCGACGCCGCGGCTCCGATGAGGGCGAGCGCTTCGGGCTCGCACGCGATTGCCTCGGCGCGCAACAGCGACTCCAGGTGCGCGGCGATGGCGGCGCGCGGCATCTGCTTCAGGTTGAACTGCAGGCAGCGACTCAGCACGGTCACCGGAATTTTCTGCGGGTCGGTGGTCGCGAGGACGAACTTGAGGTGCTCGGGAGGCTCCTCGAGAGTTTTCAGCATGGCGTTGAACGCCGAGGTGGAGAGCATGTGCACCTCGTCGATCACGTATACCTTGAAGCGGCCGCGGGTCGGCGCGTACTGCGTGGTCTCGAGCAGCTGCCGCATCTCGTCCACCCGCGTGTTGGTCGCCGCGTCCACCTCCAGCAGGTCGACGAAGCGTCCGCCGTCGATTTCCACGCATGCCGAGCACTTGCCGCAGGGATCGGCGGTGATTCCGCTCTCGCAGTTCAGGCACTTGGCGAGGATCCGGGCCAGCGTCGTTTTGCCGACGCCGCGGGTTCCAGTGAAGAGGTACGCGTGGTGCAGCCGCTTTTGCTCGAGTGCGTTGCGCAGTGCGCGCACCACGTGTTCCTGCCCGACCAGGCTGCCGAACTCCCGCGGCCGCCACTTGCGGGCAAGTACCTGGTAGGACATGCGGCAATTCTAACTGGTGGCGAGCCTTACCCCGGCACTTGCAGGATCCGGCTGTGGCTGCTTCCTTCCGGACCTGACCAGGTTCACCGGGCTGCAATGCGGGGAGGCCCGCCGTATTCGGAATTGGCGGAGAGAGAGGGATTCGAACCCTCGATGCGCTATTAACGCATACACGCTTTCCAAGCGTGCGCCTTAAGCCGCTCGGCCATCTCTCCGCGAGGCAGCGATTCTACAGCGCCGCCCCGCGCCAGCGTCACCTCGAAAGCGCCTTGATCTTGTCGACGACCTCCGGATTCGCCAGGGTCGACACGTCGCCCGGATCCTGCCGATTCGAGATCGCAGCGAGCACCCGGCGCATGATCTTGCCCGAGCGCGTCTTGGGCATGTCGGGAACGATGATGACGTGGCGCGGCCGCGCGATCGCGCCGATCTCGGAAACGACCGACGCCGAGATCTTCTTCTCGATCTCCTCGCTCGCCTTCAGGCCCGGCTTCAGCGATACGTAGAGATCGGGCACCTTGCCCTTGATTGGGTCGGCGACCGGCACCACCGCCGCTTCCACGACCTCCGGACAGATCAGGGCCGCCGACTCGATCTCCTTGGTGCCCAGGCGATGGCCGGCGACATTGATCACGTCGTCGATGCGGCCGAGAATCCGGTAGTAGCCGTCCTTCGCCTGCACCGCGCCGTCGCCGGCCATGTAGGGCCAGTCGCGCCAGTCCTTGCTCTTGGGATTCCTGCAATAGCGCGCGTAGTACTGCTTGACGAAGCGGTCGGGATCCTTCCAGATGGTCTGAAAGCCACCGGGCCACGGGTTGCGGATGCAGATGTTGCCCGCCTTGCCCGAGCCGGCCGGCAACTCCTTGCCTTCGTCGTCGTAGATCACCGGGTGGATGCCGGGAATCCCGGGACCCGCGCTGCCGGGTTTCATCTTGTGGATCGCCGGCACCGTGCTGCACAGGAAGCCGCCATTCTCCGTCTGCCACCAGGTGTCCACGATCACCGCCTCTCCCTTGCCGACCATCTTGTGGTACCACTTCCACACCGCAGGTTCGATCGGCTCTCCGACCGTCGTCATGTGTTTGAAGTGGTAGTGGTATTTGGCGGGCTCGTCGGGTCCGTCCTTGCGCAGCGCGCGGATCGCGGTCGGCGAGGTGTGAAAAATATTGACGCCCAGTTCCTCGGCGATTCGCCACGGCCGTCCGGCGTCAGGATAGTTGGGCACGCCCTCGTAGACGACCGAGGAGGCGGCGAGCGCAAGGGGGCCGTAGACGATGTAGGAGTGGCCCGTGATCCAGCCGATGTCCGCCATGCACCAGTAGACGTCCTCGGGATGGATGTCCTGGATCATCTTCGAAGTCCACGTCACGTAGGCGAGGTAGCCGCCGATTGAGTGCTGGCAGCCCTTGGGCTTACCGGTCGTGCCGCTCGTGTACATGAGGAACAGCGGCGCCTCGGCCGGCATCTGCACCGGCTCGACGCGCTTGCCGCGGTATTTCACGAGAACATCGTTGACGACGAAGTCGCGCCCTTCCACCATCGGAGTCGGGCTTGAGCTCCTGCCCGGGCGGCGCTGCCAGACGAGTACCTTGTCCAGCTTGAAGCCGTCCTTGGCCGCCTCGGCGACCGCGATGTCGGCCTTCTCCTTGTGGTCGAGCAGCTTTCCGGCACGGTAGTAGCCGTCCATCGTGATCAGCACCCGGCTCTCGGAATCCGTGATGCGATCCGCGCAGGCCTTGCCGCTGAAGCCGCTGAACACCTGCGAGTGGATGACGCCGAGCCGCGCGCAGGCGAGCATGGTGATCGGCAGCTCCGCCACCATCGGCATGTGCAGCGTCACCCGGTCGCCCGACTTCAGTCCGCAGAATTCTCGCAGCAGGGCGGCGAGCTCGTTGACGCGCACGAACAGCTCCTGGTAGGTGAGGTGCTGGATCGCCTCGTTCTCGGGTTCCGGCACGAAATGGATCGCGGTCTTGTTCTTGTGCCTCGCAAGATGGCGATCGACGCAGTTGTAGCTGGCGTTGATCCTGCCGCCCACGAACCAGCGCCAGAACGGAGGCTTGCCGGTGTCGAGGATCTTGTCCCATTTCTTGTACCAGTCGAGCAGCGCGGCGAACTCCTTGTAGTACCCGGGAAACTTGTCGAGCGTGAAGCGCTTGAAGACGCCCTTGTCGGTCAGATTTGCCTGGGCGATGAAGTCCTTCGCGGGCGAGTAGTAGCCCTCCTCCTGCCAATGCACCGCGATTTGCGCTTCGGAAATTTCCGCGCCTTGCTGGTCGCTGACCTGCCGGCGCGGCTTGTCTTTCGCCATGACGATTCCTCCTCGATCGGACGGCTGAAACAGCTGGCGAATTCTAAGACCTGCGCCGGCCGGTTGTCACAGACCCGTGGCACAATGATCGCCCCGGGACTAGGGTTTTCCCTAGTGCCACGCGGCAAGGATCTCGCATGGCCACCATCACGCAGGACGACCTCGTTCGCAGCGTCGCCGACGCGCTGCAGTTCATCTCCTACTACCATCCGCTCGACTACATTCGTGCTCTCGGCCGGGCCTACGAGCGCGAGCGCTCGCCGGCCGCGAAGGATGCGATCGCGCAGATCCTCACCAACTCGCGCATGTGCGCCGAGGGCCATCGCCCGATCTGCCAGGACACCGGCATCGTCAACGTGTTCCTGAAGATCGGGATGGGCGTGAGATTCGATTTCGATGCGCCCCTGGAGGAGGTCGTCAACGAGGGCGTGCGCCGCGCCTATCTCGATCCCGGCAACAAGCTGCGCGCCTCGGTGCTGGACGAATCCGATTTCGGCAGGAAGAACACCAGGGACAACACGCCTGCGGTGGTCAACGTGCAGCTGGTCGCCGGAGACAGGGTGGAAGTCGACGTCGCGGCGAAGGGCGGCGGCTCGGAGGCCAAGTCGAGGTTCGTCATGCTCAATCCCTCCGACTCGATCGCCGAATGGGTACTGAAGACGGTCCCCACCATGGGCGCCGGGTGGTGCCCGCCCGGCATGCTCGGCATCGGCGTCGGCGGCACCGCCGAGAAAGCCATGCTGATCGCCAAGGAAGCGCTGATGGAGCCGATCGACATGGCCGAGCTCAAGGCGCGCGGCCCGAGGAGCAAGATCGAGGAGCTGCGCGTCGAGCTCTACGACAAGGTGAACGCGCTGGGCATCGGCGCCCAGGGGCTGGGCGGCCTGTCGACCGTGCTCGACGTGAAGATCAGGACCTATCCGGCGCACGCCGCCAACCGGCCGGTGGCCATGATCCCCAACTGCGCCGCGACGCGGCACGCGCATTTCGTGCTGGACGGGTCGGGGCCCGCAGAGTTCGAGGCTCCCAGGCTCTCCGACTGGCCGGCGGTGACCTGGACTCCTGACGCCTCGTCGACAAGGGTGGATCTCGACCGCCTGAACAGGGGGCATGTCGCCGCGTGGAAGCCGGGCGAGAGGCTGCTGCTCTCGGGCAAGCTCCTCACCGGGCGCGACGCCGCGCACCAGCGGATCCAGGAGCTCATCGACGACAAGCGGAAGCTGCCGGTGGACTTCACCAACCGCGTCATCTACTACGTCGGGCCGGTGGACCCGGTGCGCGACGAAGCGGTCGGCCCCGCCGGTCCGACCACCGCGACTCGCATGGACAAATTCTCCGAAACGATGCTCGGGAACACCGGCTTGCTCGCGATGATCGGCAAGGGTGAGCGAGGGCCGGCGGCGATCGAGGCGATCCGCAAGCACAAGGCGGCGTACCTGATCGCCGTCGGCGGGGCCGCCTACCTCGTCGCCAAGGCGATCCGCAAGGCGCGCGTGCTCGCCTTCGAGGACCTCGGCATGGAGGCGATCTACGAGTTCGAGGTCGAGGACATGCCGGTTACGGTTGCCGTGGACTCGAACGGCGTGTCGGTGCACCAGACGGGTCCGGCGCAGTGGCAGCAGAGAATCGTTGAGCTGAAGCTGCCGGTCGGCGCGGCTTGACCAACTGGCCCGCGATCTGGGCGGTGTTCGCCGGCGGGCTCGTGGCCGGCGCCTACATCGGGAAAGTCCCCGCGGCACTGCCGACGCTGCGCGGCAGCCTCGACCTGACGCTGGTCGAGTCCGGTTTCATCGCCACGATGCTGAACGTGATGGGCATGCTGGTCGGGATCTTCGCCGGCATGCTGTGCGACCGCTTCGGCCACAAGCGCCTCGCGCTCGCGGGCCTCGCGGTGATGTCCGGCGGCGGAACGCTCGGCGCCGCCGCATGGGGATTCGCGCCGCTCCTCGCGGCCCGCTTCCTCGAGGGCGTCGGGTTCATCCTGTTCACGGTGTCCGGATCGGCATTGATCATCGCCGCTGCCGCGCGGGCCGATCGTCCGAGGGCGCTCGGGCTGTGGAGCGCCTACATGCCTTCCGGAGGCTGCCTCGCCCTGCTCGCCGCCCCCCTCGTGATCGGCGCCTGGGGATGGCGCGAGCTGTGGGCCGGACTCGCGCTCGCGGCGGCCGCCTGCTTCGCGCTCGTCGCGCGCGCGGTGCCCGCGCCTCGCTACGGACGCGTCGGCTCGCTGCAGCTGGTGCTCGAGACGCTGGCTCAGAAAGGCAACATCGCGCTTGCGCTGCTGTTCGCCTGCTACGTGGCGCAATGGACTTCGGTCATGATCTGGCTGCCGACCTTCGCGGTCGACGAGCGCGGCGCCTCGGCAACCGTCGCTGCATTGCTCACCGCCCTGATGGTCCTCGCCAACGTGCCGGGGAATCTCGCCGGGGGCTGGCTGCTCGCGCGCGGCGTGCGACGCGGTCCGCTGGTGATTGCCGC
Source organism: Betaproteobacteria bacterium RIFCSPLOWO2_12_FULL_68_20 (assembly GCA_001770655.1). Taxonomy (GTDB): domain Bacteria; phylum Pseudomonadota; class Gammaproteobacteria; order Burkholderiales; family SG8-39; genus 2-12-FULL-68-20. The sequence goes on along the minus strand of MERQ01000069.1, from coordinate 9,478 downwards.
GTCCGCGATCGCGGCGCTCTCGGAGCTTGCGATGCTGAACGACGCCCTGCCGGACGCGCTGCGCTTCGCCATGGTGCTCGTGTTTTCGGCCTGCACCGGCGTGATCCCGGCGTCGATCTTCGCCGGGCTTCCGGTGCACGCGAAGACCGCGCAGCACATCGGCACCGGCAACGGCATGGTGATGCAGGCCTCGCAAGCCGGCCAGTTCTTCGGCCCGCTGCTGATCGCCTGGCTGGCCTCGCGCTTCGGCGGCTGGGATGCCGCGCTGTGGGCGATGCTCGCGTTCGCCGCCGGCGGCGGCGCCTGCGGAGCGGCGATCCTGCGCATCGAGCGGCGCATGCGGGCGTAGGTTCAAGGCTCCCTGGCATCGACCAGGACGAACGCGATGCGGCACCTGAAGTGGACTTCCGAATCGTCGAGCAGCATGTCGATCTCGCCGTCGAACAGCACGATGGCCTTTCCCGCTGCATCGTGTCCAGTCACCACGCGTCTCACTCAGCCTCCTTCGCGCTTTCGGGATCTCATGGCCTGCCACACCGCGCCCGGGGTTGCCGGCATCGGAATATCCTCGATCCCGATCTCCGAGAGCGCGTCGCACAGCGCGTTGAGCACCGCGGCGGTGGCCGGAATCGCGCCGCCCTCGCCTGCGCCTTTCACGCGCAGCGGATTGCCCGATTCGGGCTCCTCCACATGCGCCACCCGGAATGAAGGAAGATCGCCGGCTCGCGGCAGCGCGTAATCCATGAACGAGCCGGCGCGCGGCTGCCCGGTCCCCTGCTCGTAGGCGACGCTTTCGAAAAGCGCCTGGCCCACCCCCTGCGCGATGCCGCCGTGAACCTGCCCTTCGACGATCATCGGATTGATCGGCCGGCCGACGTCCTCGGCGGCGCTGTAGCGAGTCAGCGCGATCGCGCCGGTCTCCGGGTCGACCTCCAGCTCGCACACCACTGCGCCCCCTGGATGGGCCGGCATCCTGCCGAAGAAATCGCTGGTTGCCGTGAGCTCGGTGCGGCGCGCCACCTCGAACAGGCCGAGCGCGCGATCGGTCCCGGCGACGCGCAAGGTGCCTTCTTCGAACACGACGTCCCTCGCCGACGCCTCGAGCAGCTCCGCCGCCGCGGCTTTGGCCTTCTCGATGATCTGCTCCGACGCCCTGCCGAGGAGCGCGCCGGCGATCCTCATCGAGCGGTCGGAGTGCGTCCCGCCCCCGAGCTTCACGAAGTCGGTGTCGCCGGTGCGCAAGCGCACCGCTTCGAGCGGCACGCCGAGCGCGTCGGCGAGCACCTGCGCGAAGGTCGTCTCGTGCCCCTGGCCGGTGGACTGCGTACCGAGGATGGCCTCCACGCTCCCTTCGCCGCGCACCGACACCACCGCTCGCTCGGCAGGCGCTCCGACCGGCGCCTCGACGTGATTGGCGAGTCCGATGCCTGCCAGCCTGCCGCGTTGCCGGGCTTCTTCGCGCCGCGCGGGAAAGCCCCGCCAGTCCGCGAGCTGCAGCGCGCGCTCCATGCAGCCCGCGAAATCCGTGCTCTCGTAGACCAGGCCCATGGCGCTCGTGTAGGGAAGCATGTCGCGGCGCACCAGGTTGCGGCGGCGCAGCTCGTCGCGCTCGATGCCGAGGCGCCTCGCCGCCATGTCGAGCAGCCGCTCGACGGCGTGCGTCATCTCCGGGCGCCCGGCGCCCCGATAGGGTCCCGTCGGCAGCGTGTTGGTCAGCACGCCGCGCATCAGCAGGTGCGCCGCGGGGACGTGGTACACGGTGGTGAGAATGCGCATCGCGTTCGCCATCGGCACGTAGTACACCGGATGCGCGCCGACGTTGCCGAAGTGCTCGACGTCGTAACCGAGGATCCGCCCGTCGCGGTCGAGCGCCAGCGCGCAGCGCGTGACGCCGTCGCGCGCCTGGAGGTCCGACACGAACGCCTCGCTGCGCTCGCTCGTCCACTTCACCGGCCGGCCGAGCCGCCGCGCCGCCCACACCACCAGCAGCTGCTCGGGATAGAGGCTCGTGCGCGCGCCGAATCCCCCGCCCACGTCGGGCGAGACCACGCGCACCCGCTCGGGCGCAACCTTCAAAGCGCCGGCGAGCATCATCCTCTGGAACGATACGCCCTGGCTTCCCGAGACCAAGGTGTGCAGCCCGCTCGCCGCGTCGTAGACGCCGAGCGCGGCACGCGGCTCCATCTGGCAGTTGGCGATGCGGTTGTGCGCGAACTCGCGGCGCACCACGAGCGCTGCCTGCGCGAGCGCCGCGTCGGTGCGTTCGGCGTCGCCGAAATGAAGCTCGAAACAGAGGTTGTCTGGAATGTCCGGCCACAGCAGCGGCGCCTCCGGCTCCAGAGCGTCGGGCACTTGCACGACCGCGGGGAGCGCCTCGTACGAGACCTCGACCGCCTCGGCCGCGTCGCGCGCCGCGGCGGCGTTCTCGGCCACCACCGCGGCCACGATCTCGCCTACGTGCCGCGCGCGCTCGAGCGCGAACGGCCACTGCGGCTGCTCGACCACGCGCGCTCCGGGCGCCGCGACGAAGGCGCGCTTGTCGACGTCATGAGTGTGATGAGGATTGGCGAGGTGCGGGATTCCGGCCAGGCCGTCGGCCGCGTAATCCGAGCCGGTCAGCACTGCCACCACGCCCGGGAGCCGGGGTGCGGCGGCCGCGTCGATGCGCGCGATGCGCGCGTGCGCATGCGGCGAGCGCACGAAGACGCAACGGGCCTCGCCCGGCGACGCAATGTCGTCGGTGTACCTGCCGCGCCCGGTCAGCAGGCGCTCGTCCTCGACGCGCGGGACCGATCTCCCGACGTAGCGCGTCATTTCAGCGCGTAACGGCCCTCGGCATCGCGATCGAGCCGCCCCTCCCGGCGCAGCGCGTCGAGCGCGAGCACGATCTCGCGCCCGTCGCGGCTGCCGGTCGCGGCCATCAGCTCGACGAAATACTTCGACCCGTCCTGGAGCGCTGCCTCGACCGAGTCGAAGCGCCTGCCCTCGTAGCGCGGCGGCTCGGGGATGCGGTGCTCGAGCGGGCGCTGCTGGCCCGGCGCCGCGAACGGCAGCGTCAGATCGAAGCCCGCCTTGGCCGTGGTGCGGGCCCCGGCGAGCGAGGGGTCGAGCGGCACGGCCCGGAAACCCGAGGCGACCACCACGTCGCGGTCGGCCTGGAAGCGCGTGGCGAGCGCCCAATCCATCTGCTCGTCGGAAAAGATGTCCACATCCGGGTCCACCACGAACACGTGCTTGACGTTGACCAGGCAGCCGAATACCGCCGCAATCGCGTTTCGCGCTTCGCCCGGCACGCGGCTCTCGAGCGCCACCCGCACGTTGAACGCGCCGCCGCTCGCGGGTGAGGCGAAGATCCCGCGCAGGCCGCGCACCGCCGTCTCGAGCGCGCGCCACACCGTCGCCTCGGCGCGCAGCGCGTTCAGCTGCGCGGTGTCCGTGCGTGCGAGCGTGCGGCCGCTGATGGTGGAGGTCTGGAACACCGCGTCGCGGCGGCGCGTGACCGCGGTGAGATGGAATACCGGGTTCGTCTTGACGACGCCGTAGTAGCCGAGGAACTCGCCGTACGGCCCCTCGGCTTCGACGTAGCCGCGCTCGTCGAGATAGCCCTCGAGCACGTACTCGGCGTCCGCCGGCACGCGCAAGTCGTTGCTGACGCACTTCACGACCGGGAGCGGCGCGGCGCGCAGCGACGCGATGAGCGCAAGCTCGTCTCCCACCAGGCGCATCGTCGCCGCCACATGGTCGATCGGGCTCGAGCCGACCGCGAACGCGATAGGAAGCTTCTCGCCGCGCTTCACCTGCGCCTGGTAGATCGTGCGCAGGTCGGACGGCGTGTTGAGGTCCACGCCGGCCTCGCGCCGGCCGCGCAGCATGATGCGGCGCATGCCGACGTTGGTCCATCCGGCTTCGCGGTTGAAGGCAAAATCGACCGATGACGAGATGTAGGGCGCGCCGTCCAGGCCGTGCTGGAGATTCACCGGAAGCTTGGTGAAGTCGGCCTGGTCGCCGGTGAGCACGACCTGCTGCGCAGGGGCCTGCTCGCGTGAGACCTCGATCACTTCGCCTTTCAGGTCGAGGCGCTTCAGCACTTCGGCGAGGAGCTTGTCCGGGCTGACTCCGAATGCAGCCGCGATACGCGAACGACTTCCCGCGACGTTGCCGGCGAGCTGCGCGCCCTCGGGGCCTGCACGCGTGAACCAGACCGCTTTGGGGTTTCCTTCCAGCGCCGATGCCACGTCGGCGAGATCGGTCGGCGCGTCACGACGCTCGAGCTCCCCGGCGTCGAGCGACTCGAGGAAGCGGCGCAGGCGGAAGCGCTCGAAATCGATCCCAGTGGCTGCGCCGTCGACGATCTTCATGCCTATACTTTAAGCTCGCCTCACTGGTTCTCCTGGCACCTCAGGAGAATGCTCGTCTGAATGTTGGTGATCTGCGGCTTGTTGTTGGCGCGGGAGGCAAACACGCTAGCGCCGCCGACCGCGAAGCGCTCGACCGTGACGGACAGCTCCCAAGTCACCCTGCCGACGACCGAGTTGGCCCATACCTGCTCAAGAGCCTGCCGCGCTTCGGCGCTTTCCCTGCGGCAGGGATTGACCTCCGAGCACAGGATGTCGGTCTTGAATTCCGCGCTCAGGACGAGCGGAAAGCTGGCCGCCGTGAGCGTCCCGTCGTTGAACAGGGTGCGGATCTGCGCGATGTCGAGGCCGGGCTCGTCAAACCAGGTGACGGTGCGCGCCTGCGGATTGCGATTCAGGCCATACGCCTGGTTCTGGCCGGGATTGGTGCCGCCGTTGTCGCCCTGCAGCTCCGGCAGGCAGCGAATGTCCTCGACCTGGTCCACGCGGTAGCCGTCGGCACCGGGCTCCCATTTCCACGGCTGGTTGCGCGGACCGTAGTCGGGCTGCGCGGCGACACCGTTCCACGTGTAGCGGACGTTCTTGAGATACTGGATGACGTTGATTTTCGCCACATCCTCGGCCCTGCCTACTGTCACCGTGAAGTCGATGTGCTTCTGGCCCGAGAGGAAGATGCGCACCGCGGGCGCGCCCGGCGGCCGCAAGGTGCTCTCGCGGACATTGGCCACGTCCGAGTCACGGGCGACGATGCGTACCAGGCAGCACGGCTGCTGGTCAGGGGCCTTGCGCCGCGGAGCTTTGCGCCGCGCCCGCGGCGCGCGTGCGAGCTTTTGCGCGTACTCGAGCAGCGGGATCGAGAGGTCCTGCGTGGAGAGCGGCGAAATCGAGAGCCCGGTGCGGGCAGCGGCTTTCTCTTTCATGTCATGGATCTCCCGCGCCTTCCGGCTTAGCGTAGCGCGTCCTTGATCTGCTGCAACGCCCCGGGGTCCTCGATCGTAGTGAGGTCCCCGGGGTCCCTTCCCTCCGCCAGCGCCTGAATCGACCTTCGCAGCGTCTTCCCCGAGCGAGTCTTCGGCAGCAGCGTCACGAAGTGCACCGCCCGCGGCCGAGCGATCGCGCCGAGCTGCTTGTCCACTGTCTCCATCACCTCTTTCTCCAGCTTCTTCTGGTCCTCCACGTGGGTCTTCGCCACCGCGAAAGCCAAAGGCATCTGCCCCTTGACCGGATCCGCCACCCCCACCACCGCGCACTCGGCGATGTTCGGATGCATGTTCACCGCCTCCTCGATCTCGCGCGTGCCGAGCCGGTGCCCGGCGACGTTGATCACGTCGTCGGTGCGCCCGAGGATGAAGTAGTAGCCGTCCTTGTCGCGGATGCCCCAGTCGAAGGTGGTGTAGACGAGCTGGCCCGGGAAGCTCCGGAAATAGGTCTCTACGAAGCGCGCGTCATCGCCCCATACCGTCGCCATGCAGCCCGGCGGCAGCGGCGGCTTGATGGCGACCACGCCCTTCTCGCCGTCCGCGACTTCCTTCCCGGTCGTTTCGTGCAGCAGCCGCACGTCGTAGCCGTAGCAGGGAAAGCTCGGCGAGCCCATTTTGAGCGGCGTCTTTTCCACGCCCGGGTGCGCCGAAAGGAGCGGCCAGCCGGTCTCGGTCTGCCAGTAATGGTCGATCACCAGCCGCCCGAGCGACTCGGTGATCCAGACGTGCGTAGGCTCATCGAGCGGCTCGCCGGCGAGAAAAAGGTGCTTGAGCGAGGAGAGGTCGTATTTCTTCATGTACGCCGGATCCTGCTTCTTCAGGACGCGGATCGCGGTCGGCGCGGAGAACATCACGGCCACCTTGTGGTCCTGCACGATCTTCCACCAGATGCCGGCGTCGGGCCGCACCGGCACGCCCTCGTACATGATCGTGGTCATGCCGGCGATGAGCGGCGCGTAGATGATGTAGGAATGCCCCACCACCCAGCCGATGTCGGAGGTGGTGAACATGGTCTCTCCCGCCTCGCCGCAGTACAGGTGCTTCATGGACGCCGCGAGCGCTACCGCGTGACCGCCGACGTCGCGCTGCACGCCTTTCGGATGCCCGGTGGTGCCGGACGTGTACAGGATGTAAGACGACTCGTTCGATTCCAGCCACGCGCAAGGCACCTGCGCGCCCGCGTGCTTCTGCGCAAGGTCCCTCCACTCCACGTCCCGCCCGGCAACGCTCGCCATATTCGCGTCCAGGCCGCGCCTGAAGATGAGCACCTTCTCGGGCGGGTGCCTGGCGACCCTGAGCGCTTCGTCCACCAGCGACTTGTAGAGCACCACCTTGCCCATGCGGCTGCCGCCGTCGGCGGTGATCATGAGCTTCGGTTTCGCGTCGTCGATGCGTGCGGCGAGGCTCGCCGCGGCGAACCCGCCGAACACCACCGAGTGGACGGCGCCGATCCGCGCGCAGGCGAGGATCGCGAACGCCGCCTCCGGGATCATCGGCATGTAGATGACCACGCGGTCGCCCTGCTTCACGCCCAGCGCCTGCATCATCGCCGCGGCGCGCTGCACCTCGGCGTGCAGCTCGCGATAGGTAAACGTCTTCTGCGCGTCCACCTCGGTCGAGATCCACACCAGCGCCTTCTGGTCGCCGCGCGCCTCGAGGTGCCGGTCGATCGCGTTGTAGCAGAGGTTGGTCTGGCCGCCGACGAACCACTTCGCGAACGGCGGGCGCGAGTAGTCGAGCACTTTCGAGAAGGGCTTTTGCCAGTGCACGAGCCTCGCCTGCTCGTCCCAGAAGCCCTCCCGGTCGGCGATCGAGCGGCGGTGGAATTCCCGGTAGGCGGTCACGGGCTCAAGTCGACGACGATTCTGCCGATCACCTTCGTGCCGATCAGCTCGTCGAACGCTTTCGGCAGGTCGGGGAACGGGATGGTCCTGCAGATCTCCTTCAGCATCGGCGGGTGCAGGTCGGTGGCGAGCCGGCGCCACGCCTCGTTGCGCAGGGCCGGCGCCGGGGCATCGCTCGAGTTGATCCCGAGCAGGCTCACGCCGCGCAGGATGAACGGCATCACCGTCATACTCACGCTCGCGCTCGCCGCGAGGCCGATCGAGGCGATGACGCCGTTCATCTTCATGGTGCTCGCGATCCAGGCGAGGACGTCCCCGCCGAGATTGTCGACCGCGCCGGCCCACATCGCCTTGTCCAGGGGCTTGATTCTGGTCAGGTCCAGCTCGCCTCGCAGCTTCACCTCCTTCGCGCCGATCCTTTTCAGGTAATCGGCCTGCTCGGCTTTTCCGGTGAGCGCCACCACGTGGTAGCCGAGCCTCGCCAGCGCGGCGGTCGCGATCGAGCCCACGCCGCCGGTGGCGCCGCTCACGATCACCGGGCCGTTCGCGGGCTTCAGCCCGTTCTGCTCCATGCGGATGATGCCGAGCGCCGCGGTGAAGCCGGCGGTGCCGAACGCCATCGCGTCCCACAGGCTCATGCCCCGCGGCAGCTTCACCAGCCAGTCGGCCGGCACGCGCGCATACTCGGCGTAGCCGCCGTGGTGCGCGACGCCGAGGTCGAACCCCGCCGCGAGCGCCGCATCGCCCTTGGCGAAGCGCGCGTCGCTCGACGAGACCACCGTGCCCGACAGGTCGATGCCTCCCACGCACGAAGGTCGCCGCAGTATTTTTCCCTTGCCGGTCGCCGCCAGCGCGTCCTTGTAGTTGACGTCCGAGTACGCGACGCGCAGCACCACGTCGCCCGGATCGAGATCGTCCAATGTCATGTCCACGAATTCGGCGCGGATCTTCCTGTCGACCTCCGTCAGCTTGTAGGCCTTGAACCTATCCACCGCTCCTCCTGCGTTCGCTTTGCAGATATTCGGCAGTCTGCATCTCGTGCAGCCGGCTCGCCGCGCGCTGGAACTCGGCGCTGTTCCTTCCCTCGACGAACAGCTCGTCCGGCGGCGCCTCGGCCGACACCGCCAGCTTCACGCGGTCATCGTAGAACACATCCACCAGCCAGGTGAAGCGCCGCGCGGCGTCGGCGCTCTTCGCCGAGAGCCGCGGCACGCCGGACAGGATCACTGTGTGAAACCGTTTCGCGAGATCCACGTAGTCGGCGTAGGAGCGCGGCCCCGCACAGAGCGCCGCGAACTCGAACCACACCAGGCCGCCGGCGCGCCGGCGGAACGGGATCACGCGTCCCTCGACGTCGAGCGGGTGATCCTCCTCCTCGACGTCCTTCAGCTCCGAGAAGATGCGCTCGAGCTCGAGCTCGCCGTCCGCCCCGACGTGGTAGACCTTGAGCCGCTCCATCTTCAGGCGCCGGTAGTCGGTGCCGTTGTCCACCTCGAGCACATCCAGCCGGCTCTTGAGCAGCTCGATCGCCGGCAGGAAGCGCTCGCGCTGCAGACCGTCGGCGTACAGCCGGTCGGGGAGGTAGTTGCTGGTCATCACGAATTCGACCCCGCGCTCCATCGCCTGCTCGAGAAACCGGCCCAGGATCATGGCGTCGGCGATGTCCGAGACGTGGAACTCGTCGAAGCAGACCAGGCGCCAGCGCCGCGCCGCGCGCGCCGCCGCCGCCGCGATCGGATCCTCGGTGCCCTTCAGCTCCTCCAGCTCGCGATGGATCTCGCGCATGAAGTGGTGGAAATGCACGCGGCGCTTCCTCACCAGCGGCACGCACAGGAAGAAGGCGTCCATGAGGAAGCTCTTGCCGCGCCCTACCGCGCCCCAGAGATACACCCCTTTCGGCAGGGGCGGCTTGACGATCAGGCGCCTGAGCGCGGTGTTGCGCCGCGCCTTGTAGGCGGTCCACTCCTCATACAGGCGCTGCAGGCGCTCGACCGCGCCCCATTGAGCGGGGTCGGAGGTGAAGCCGCGCCGGGCGAGAGCCTGCTCGTAAAGCGTGACGACGTCGGGCTGGATCCCGGCCGATTCTTCTTCGCGGGCGGGTTTCAGCATGTCCTGCGGATTCTAAGCGCTTGCGGCTTCTTGACCCTTCTTGGCGCTCTGCCTCTTTCCTCGCGGCCGCTCGCGATCGTATGCCGCCAGCTACACGGCTAGACAGAATGGCTTGCCGTTTGGGAAATGAGGAGACCTGCCTCCGGCGTATCGTGGATTACGTGATGAGCTACGCAGAGCCACACGTTGA
>MERQ01000068.1 GCA_001770655.1 Betaproteobacteria bacterium RIFCSPLOWO2_12_FULL_68_20 | reverse complement strand
TCGGCTGCTCGTCGATCACCAGCGTCGGCAGCAGCCCCTGCGGAGCGATCCCGGCGTACTCGGGCCTGCGGTGCTCGCCCTTGGCGAGGTGCACGAAGTGCGGCTCGTAGGCGAGGCCCTTCAGGTTGAGCGCGATACGCACCCGGAATGCCGCCGAGCTGCGAAAGTAGGTGTAGAGCCTCACGCAGTGGCGCGATTCTATTCCTTGCCGGAGAGCTCGCGCTCGAGGAGCTCGCGCAGCTTGTAGCGCTGTACCTTGCCGGTCGCCGTGCGCGGCAACTCGGCCACCGTGCGCACCCACTTCGGGCGCTTGTGCCGCGGCAGGTTCCTCTCGCAGGCCTCGGCCGCCGCGCGCGCGGCCTCGCGCTCGTCGCCGCGCGCGGCCACGAACAGCGCCAGGCGCTCCAGCCCGTCGGCGTCGGGCACCGGCACGCACGCCGCCTCGGCGACCGAGGCCTCGGCGAGCGCCGCCTCCTCCAGCTCGCCCGGCTGCACCCACTGGCCGGCGACCTTCACCAGCTCGTCGGAGCGCCCCTGGTGCAGGAAAAAACCCTCGCTGTCGCGCAGGAACAGGTCGCGCGTGCAGAACCAGCCGTCGCGGAACTGCTCGCGCGTCTGCTCGGGCAGATTGACGTAGCCGCTCGCGAGCGCCGCAAGGCGGAGCCACAGCACGCCGGGCTCGCCCGGCGCAGTCTCGCGCCCATCGGCATCGAGCAGCCTGGTCTGCACCCCTTCGACCGGCCTGCCGGTGCGCGCGCCGTTCGAGGTGCCCGGCGGCGTGATCATGCAGGCGCAGAAGGTCTCGGACATGCCGTAGAGGCTCAGGACCTCCCCGCCGACGGCTTTCCTCCACTGCTCGATCAGCTGCCGCGGCAGACGCTCACCGGCTGCGACGAAGCGACGCACGCCGCGGAACGGCTCCAGGCGCTGCGCAGGCAGCGCGAGCAGCCGGCGGTAGAACGACGGCACGCTGAAAAACGCCGCCGGCCTGTGGCGGGCGACAATCGCCAGCGCCATCTCCGCCTCCGGCCATTCGGCGCAAACGATGGAGGTGGCGCCCAGCGCCAGCGTGCCGAGCAGGCCGTGCTCCAGCCCGTAGGCGAAGAAACACTTTGAAGTCGTGAATACACGGTCGCCCGCGCCGATGCCGAACTCGCGCAGCGCCTGGCCGGCGTGAAGGATGCCCCTGTGCGCGTGAACGATGCCCTTCGGCCGCCCGGTGGTGCCCGAGGAGTAGAGCCAGAACGCAGGCGCGTCGGGCGCGGCGTCAACCGCCGGCACGCCTGGAGTGGCGCGCTCCAGCCGGCTGGACCACGACGGCAGGCCGCCCGGCGCCGCGCCGGAGACGGCGAGGCGGCCGGCTCCCGCGAGCTCGGCGGCGAGATCCGGTCGGGCGGCGACGAAGAGATCCTCGATGATCGCGAGGCGCGGTGCGCTGTCGGCGAGGACGTGGCGGTACTCGGCCTCGGAGAGCTTGGTGTTGAGCGCGACCGCGACCGCGCCGGCGCGCAGCGTGCCGAGCCATGCCGCGGCGAACTCGGGGGTGTCGCGCATGAGCAGCAGCACGCGCTCGCCCGGCCGCACGCCGAGCGCCGTGAGCGCGGCGCCGGCGCGCGCCACGCGCGCCGCCAGCTCGGCGTAACTCACCGACTCGTCGCCGCACACGAGCGCGATTCGGTCACCATGCCGCGCGAGCGCAGCCGCGCCGAGCAGATGTTCGGCGGCGTTCATGTCACGCGATCAGCCGCATCAGCCACAGCGACAGGATCGGGAAGCCAAGAAGCAGGGCGGTACGCACCGCGTCGGCGGCCAGGAACACGAATATGCCCTTGTAGGTTTCCGACATCGGCACGTCCGGGGCCATGCTGTTCACCACGTACACGTTAAGCCCGACCGGCGGTGCGATCAGCCCGATCTCCACCACGGAGAGCACCAGCACGCCGAACCAGATCGCCTTTTCGGTGCTGTTCAGCCCGTACAGGTCGAGCTCCACCACCAGCGGGAACAGGATCGGAACGGTGAGAATGATCATCGAGAGCTCGTCCATCACCGAGCTGAGCGCGATGTAGAAGAGCAGGATCGCCGCCACCACCGCGACCGGCGGCAGATCGAGCGCCCCCACGGCCTCGGCGAGGCGCACCGGCATCTGCGACAGGGCGAGAGCCCCGTTCAGCATGTCGGCGCCGAGAAAGATCATGAAGATGAAGCCCGCGATCTCCGCGGTGCCGAGGAACGAGCGCTTGAACGCCTCCCAACCCATGTCGCCTTTGGCGAGCGCGGTGAGGAAGGTGCTCGCGGCGCCTACCGCCGCGCCTTCCGTGGGCGTGAACAGGCCCCCGTAAATGCCGCCGAACACGAGCACGAAGATCGCGCCGATCGGCCACACTTCCTTCGCCGCGGCGAGAAACTCGGCGCGGCTGTGACGCGGCTGCGCCGGCCCGTGCCCGGGCCGCAGCCGCACGTAGATCGCGATCGCGATCAGGTACAGCGTGGCCGCGATCAGGCCCGGGATCATCGCGGCGGCGAAGAGTTTCGCGATGTTCTGCTCGGCGAGAATGGCGTAGACCACCAGCACCACCGAGGGTGGAATCATGATGCCGAGCGTGCCGCCGGCGGCGAGCGTCGCGGTGGCGAGCCGGCCGGAGTACCCGTGGCGGCGCATCTCGGGCAGCGCCACCTGGGTGACGGTGGCGCAGGTCGCGGTCGAGGAGCCGCAGATGGTGCCGAACGCGGCGCAGGCGAGCACCGACGCCATGGCGATCCCGCCGCGCAGGTGCCCGATGAGCGCGTTGGCGAAACTGAACAGCGCACGCGAGAGCCCGCCCTGCGTCGCGAATTGGCCCATCAGCAGGAACAGCGGGATCACCGACAGATCATAGTTCGACAGCCGCCCGTAGGCGCTGCCCTTGAGCAGGTTGAGAAACGCCGCCTCGCCCGCGACCAGGTAGTAGCCGATCGCGCCGGGGACGAACATGCAGATCGCGATCGGCACGCGCAGCACCATCAGCGCGAGCATGCCGCCGAGCAGCGCAAAGCCGAGCTCGAGGCTGCCGCTCATTCAGGCCGGCGGCCGAGCGCCGCGCGCCACGATTCCCAGGCGGTATACAAGCCGGCGAGCGCGGTGACGGCCAGCGGAGGCACGATCGCCGCGTAGGCGATCCACACCGGCACTCGGCTGAACATCGCGATCTCGCCGGAGGCCCAGACGGCGTGCGCTCCGTACGCGGCGCGCCAGGCGACGATCGCGAGCACGAGCGCGAGCAGCAGCGCGCCGAAAGCATCCAGGGCGGCTTGCACGCGCGCCGGGAGCCCCGTCGTGAAAAAATCGACGATGATGTTGCCGCGGCGCATCTGGCACCAGGGAAGGAATGCCGAGATGCCGATGGCGACACCGAATTGCACCAGTTCCGTGTCGCCCTGCAGCGGCCTGCCGATGACGGTGCGCCCAACGATGCTCGTCATCGACATGCCGATCATGGCGACGAGAACCGCGCCGCCCATCATGGCGAACGCCTGTGCCGCGAGTTCCAGCGCACGGCCGGCGCCGCGGCGCGGCGCGCGCGCATTGCTTGTCATCCTCCGCCCTCCTCCGCTCGCGATCGAAGCGCCGCGCCGTCAGCCTGCGTATTCGGGAGCGACGCGGATCGCGAATTCTCCGATGCCCTCGATCCCTGCGCGGATCTCGTCGCCGGGACGCACCGGGCCGACGCCTTCGGGCGTGCCGGTGAATATGAGGTCGCCCGGATACAGCGTGTAAAAGCTCGCAGCGTACTCGATCAGGCGCTCGACGCCATAAACCATGTGGCGCGTGTTCGAGCGCTGACGCGGCTCGCCGTTCACCGTGAGCCAGAGGCCGAGCTGGTTGGGATCGGGGATCTCGTCGCGCGTGACCAGCCAGGGCCCGAGCACGCTGTAGGTGTCGATCGACTTGCGAAAACTCGGGAACTCCGGCCCGCGCAGCGTCATGTCGAGCCCGATGGCGTAGCCGAGGACGCAGGCGAGCGCATCTTCACGCCGCACCCGGTTGGCGGTGCGCCCGATCACCACCGCGAGCTCGACCTCGTGATCGTTTCGCCGCTCGGGAAAGCGCAGCCGGATCGGCTCGCCGGGGCCGACGAGCGAGCTCGGCGACTTGAGGAACAGGCCCCAGTCGCCGATGCTCTTGATCTCGCGCCCGTGCGCGATTCCTTGGTCGCGCTTCGATTCGTCGATATGGGCCTGGTAGTTGATCGGCGCGTTGACGATCTTCGAGGGATTGGCGAGCGGCGCGCGCAGACGCACTTCGGCGAGCGCGCGGCGCGGGGCGCGCGGAGCGAGCGCCCGCGCGCGCTCGAGCACCGCGTCGAAGTTCGCGATCAGCGCGTCGCCCGGTGCGAGCGGCCAGCGCCGCGCCGCGATCGCCTCGAGCGCCGGGGTGACGTCGACGACCTCCGCTCCCTCGACCAGGCCGAGCCGGTCGTCGTCGAAGCGGCAGATTCTCACGCGTGCGCTCCTTGGTCGGGTTTGGCGGGCAGGATGAGAGCGATTTGCATGCGCCGCGCGCAAGGCGCTAGGATCGTATCGTTCCGTTTGTTGCCACGTCAAATTGTTTGGCCCTCAAACTAAAAGCCGAGCGCCGCGCGCTTGACCCGGGCGCACTACTGCCGGGCCTGATCGGCTATCGGCTGCGCCTCGCGCAGCAGGTGGTGTTCCGCGATTTCGCCGCAAGCGTTTCGGACCTCTCGCCGGGGCGCGCTGGAATCCTGATGCTGATCGAGGCGAACCCCGGCGTGACCCAGAGCCGGCTCGCCGAGGCGGCCGGAATCGACCGCTCGACCATCGTCGGGGTGCTCGACGCGCTCGAGGAGCGCCGGCTGATCGAGCGGCGCAAGGGAAAGGACCGGCGCACCAACGGGCTGTGGCTCACGCGCCGCGGGCGCGCGAGGCTCGCCCGCGTCAAGCAGCGCATTCACGTGCACGAGCGGCGCGTGGCCGCGCGGCTCTCGGCCGCGGAGCGCTCGCAGCTGCTCGCGCTATTGCAGAGGCTGGGTGGCTGAAAAGAAAAGGGGCGCCGAGGCGCCCCTTGTGCGTCAGAGAAAGTAAGCGGGCGCTTACATTCGGTACGCCGCCTCGCCGTGCGAGGTGGTATCCAGACCTTCGCGCTCTTCTTCCTCGGTGACGCGCAGGCCGATCGTGAGATCGACGAGCTTCAGGGCGACGAGCGCCACCACGCCGGACCAGACGAATGTGGTGACCACGCCCTTCAGCTGGATCCAGAACTGGCTCGCGATCGAGTATTCGCCCGCGCTGATGACCTTGCCGGTCACCCAGTCGGAGACGAATCCGGGCCCGCCGAGCGACGGGTCGTTGAACACGCCGGTGAGCAGCGCGCCGAGAATTCCTCCGATCGCGTGCACTCCGAAGACGTCCAGCGAGTCGTCGGCCCCGAGCAGCTTCTTCAGCCCGTTCACGCCCCACAGGCACACCAGGCCCGCGGCGAGCCCGATCACGAACGCCCCCGGAATGCCGACGTTGCCGGCGGCCGGCGTGATCGCGACCAGCCCGGCCACCGCGCCGGACGCGGCGCCCAGCATGGTGGGCTTGCCCTTGAACACCGCCTCGCCGAGGCTCCAGGAGAGCACCGCGCATGCGGTGGCGAGATAGGTATTCATGAACGCGAGCGCGGCGGAATTGCCCGCTTCCAGCGCCGAGCCGGCGTTGAAGCCGAACCAGCCGACCCACAGCAGCGACGCGCCGATCATGGTCATCGGCAGGTTGTGCGCGGGCATCGCCTCTTTGCCGTAGCCGATGCGCTTACCGAGGAGATAGGCGCCCACCAGGCCGGCCACCCCGGCGTTGATGTGCACTACCGTTCCGCCGGCAAAATCGAGCGCGCCCCACTGCCAGATCAGGCCGGCTTTCGAAGTCAGCTCGTCGACCAGCTTCGCATCGGTGTACGCATCGGGACCCATCCAGAACCACACCATGTGCGCGATCGGCGCGTAGGAGAAGGTGAACCACAACGTGATGAATACCAGCACCGCCGAGAACTTGGCGCGCTCGGCGAAGGCGCCGAGCACCAGGCAGCAAGTGATCGCGGCAAACGTCGCCTGGAACGCGACGAACACGAGCTCGGGGATCGGCGTCGCCTTGCTGAAGGTGGCGCCCATTGCGAACTCGTTCTTGATGGAGTCGAACGTGCCGCTCAGAAACAGCCGGTCGAAGCCGCCGAAGAACGCGTTGCCCTCGGTGAAGGCGAGGCTGTAGCCGTAGATGGACCACAGCACCGTCACCAGCGAGAACACCACGAACACCTGCATCAGCATTGACAGCATGTTCTTGGAGCGCACCATGCCGCCGTAGAACAGCGCCAGCCCGGGCACGCTCATCATGATCACCAGCGCAGTGCTCACCAGCATCCACGACACATCGCCCTTGTTGGGCGTCGGCGCGGGCTTGGCTTCTTCCTTCTTTAGCTCGGCGGCAGGCTTTGCGTCGGCCGCCGGCTTCGCCGCCTCGGCGGCCGGCTTGTCGGCGGCGGGCGCGGGCGGCTTGTCCTGCGCCAGCGCCGCTCCCCCGAAGGCGAGCGCGGTCGTCAGTGCGATGAAGGACAGCAGTTTTTTCATGTCGATCTCCCTAAAGCGCGTCGGCGTCGGTCTCGCCGGTGCGGATGCGGATGACTTTTTCCAGATCGAAGACGAAGATCTTGCCGTCGCCGATCTTTCCGGTATTGGCGGATTTCTCGATCGCCTCGATCGCCCGTTCGAGCAGCTCGGACTTGATCGCGGCGTCGATCCTTACCTTGGGCAGGAAATCGACCACGTACTCCGCGCCGCGGTAGAGCTCGGTGTGGCCCTTCTGCCGGCCGAAGCCCTTCACCTCGGTCACGGTGATCCCCTGCACGCCGATCGCCGACAGCGCCTCGCGCACCTCGTCGAGCTTGAACGGCTTGATGATTGCGGTAACGAGTTTCATCTGGGTTCCCCGGAGCGCCGGGCGGCGCGGCGTGCGCCGCCCGGACGAAGTGGTCTAGAAGGTTTTGTTGACCGAGAGGACCAACGTGGCTTTTCCGGCGTCCTTGGTCGACACTGCCGAGTACGGCGCCTGGTTCGAGAAGCAGTAGAAGCCGGGATTCGCGGCGCTGCAGCTCCCCTTGGCGTTGGTATCGACGTAGGCCACGCCGAACACCCAGCCGCTGACGTCCTTGGTGACCCCGATCTTCCAATCGGTGTAGGTGCCGTTGGTCAGATCAGTGCCGGAGGTGTGCCAGCCCTTGAGCCTGAACCTGCCCACGTGACCGCTGATGCCCCAGCCGTTGCCGAGGTCGTAGTTTGCCGAGAGGTCGAGGTAGTTCGAGTGTTTCGTGCCGGGAAGCGAGAAGTAGTCGTCGAGCCCGTAGTAGTACTTGAGCGACAGGAACTTCCACGACACGCCGGCGTAGATCTCCTTGTTGTCCACGGACCCGGTGTGCGCAGTCCGGCCGTCGGTCGGGTGCGCGAGCGCGGTACCCCCGGCAGCGTTCGCGTCCGATCCGGGGTAGTAGTAGTAGATCGCGCCCAGGTCGATGCCGAAGTCGCCCCAGGACTTCTTGAACCCGCCGTAGAAATCCATCTCCAGGTTCCCGGCGGGAAAGCCGGCGCCCTCGTTGACGTTGGAGTTCCAGTTGCCGAGGTAGATGCCGCTCGAGTGCGAGTAGTCGACCCCGCCCTGCAACGCGGGCTTGCCGTAGGTCTGCATAATTCCCCGGAACCGGTAGTCGCTGACCAGGCCGACGTTGCCGGTCAAGGTATGCGGTGATTGCGCCGCTTGTTGCGCAGCAGCAATTCCAGGTACTGCGAATGCCGCAGCAACAGAAAGGGCGAGAATGGATCTACGCATGGGAACTCCCCGTTAATTGATGACGAAAGCATCAACGGCTCTAGCATCTCCTATGCCAGAGGATTTCATATTGATTATCAATGTGATATTCACGAGACGGCGGCATCCGGGACTCGGTGCGCGCCATATTGAGGCGGGGTAGACGCGGTTTTGCCCAAAAATGGTGCACCCCAGGTGCTAGACTCGGCGGCCTTTCATCGGCGCGCCCAGAGATGATCGACAAACGACTGGCGAGCGAGCTGAGCGAGCGAATCGCCGAGGCGGAGCGTGCCTCACCCGCCCAGGACATCGAGAAGAACCTGCGCGCGATGCTGCTGGCGTTCTTCGATCGCATGGACTTGGTGGTGCGCGAGGACTTCGAGGTGCAGAAGCAATTGCTCGAGCGCGCGCAGGCGCGGCTGGCGGCGCTCGAAGCGCGCCTGGCGGAGCTCGAGGCGCGCGCAGGCGCCAAGCGCCCCGGGTAAACCCGATCGACCCCCGGCGCGTTGCTCGCGACGGGGAACCACATGGCGCTTGCCACCGTGGCGAGCCGCGCGCTCGCAGGCATCGACGCGCCCGAGGTGACCGTCGAGGTCCACCTCGGGCCGGGCCTGCCCGCGTTTCACATCGTCGGATTGCCCGACGCCGAGGTGCGCGAGGCGAAGGACCGCGTGCGCGCCGCGCTCAACCATGCGCGCTTCGAATTTCCCGCGCGGCGCATCACCGTGAATCTCGCGCCGGCCGACCTGCCGAAGGACTCGAGCCGCTTCGACCTGCCGATCGCGCTCGGCATTCTCGCCGCGAGCGGGCAGTTGAAGGCGGGCGCGCTCGCCGGTCACGAATTCGCGGGCGAGCTCTCGCTTACCGGGGAGCTGCGCTCCGTGCGCGGCGCGCTCGCCATGGCGCTGGGCTGCCGCCGCGCCGGCCGCGCGTTCGTGCTCCCGGCGGTGAACGCCGCCCAGGCAGCACTTGCCTCCGGCACACGCGTGCTGCCTGCCACGAGCCTCGTCGAAGTGTGCGCGCACCTTGCGGGAGAGGCATTGCTCTCGGAAAGCCGCGGCGCGGATACGCCCAGGGCGAACGGGTCGTGCCCGGATTTCGCAGAAGTGAAAGGACAGGCGCAGGCGAAGCGCGCGCTCGAGGTCGCGGCCGCCGGCGCGCACGGCGTTCTGCTCATCGGCCCGCCCGGCACCGGAAAGTCCATGCTCGCCGCGCGGCTGCCGGGAATTCTGCCGCCCATGACCGAGGTGGAGGCGCTCGAAGCGGCGGCGATTCACTCCGCCTCCACCGCGGGGTTCGATGCGGCGCGCTGGGGCGTGCGCCCGTACCGAGCCCCGCACCACACGGCCTCGAGCGCGGCGCTCGTCGGGGGCGCGAGCCCGCCGCGCCCGGGCGAGATCTCGCTCGCGCACCACGGCGTGCTGTTCCTGGACGAGCTGCCCGAATTCCGGCGCGAGGTGCTCGAGGCGCTGCGCGAGCCGCTCGAGGCGGGAGCGATCTCGATCGCGCGCGCCGCGCGCCAGGCGCAGTTCCCGGCGCGCTTCCAGCTCGTCGCGGCGATGAACCCCTGCCCCTGCGGGTGGCTCGGCCAGGCCAGATGCCGCTGCACGCCCGAGCAGGTGGCGCGCTACCGCTCGCGCATCTCGGGGCCGCTTGCCGACCGCATCGACATCAAGGTCGAGGCACCAGCTCCGCGCGACGCCGAATTGATGGCGCCCGCGAGCGGCGAGCCCTCGGAGGCGATTCGCGCGCGCGTCGTCGCCGCACGCCAGCGCAGCCTCGCACGTCAGGGCAAGCCGAACGCGGTGCTCGGACCACGCGAGATCGAGCGCCACTGCGCGCTGGCTCCGGAATCCGCGGCGCTGCTGAAGCAGGCGATCGCGCGCCTCGGGCTCACGGCGCGCGCGGCGCACCGCGTGATGCGGGTGGCGCGCTCGGTCGCCGATCTCGCGGGCGAGGCGGCGATCGGCGCGCAGCACATGGCCGAGGCGATCCAGTACCGCCGGCTCGACGCACGCTTCTAGAGCACCCTGCTATATTTTGCGCCGATGGCGACCTACGCGATCGGCGATGTGCAGGGGTGCTACGACGAGTTGCGCGCGCTGCTCCAGCGCACGGGCTTCGATGCGGCGCGCGACCGGCTGTGGCTGGTCGGCGACCTCGTCAATCGCGGGCCGAAGTCGCTCGAGGTGCTGCGCTACGTGCGCGGCCTCGGCGATCGCGCGGCGACCGTCCTCGGCAACCACGATCTCCACCTGGTGTGCCGCTACGAGGGGATCGGGCGGCAGCGCGAGAGCGACACGTTCGGCGACGTGCTCGGGGCGCCGGACGCGCGCGAGCTGGTCGGGTGGCTGCGCACGCGGCAGCTCATGCACGTCGAGGGCCGCTACGCGATGGTGCATGCCGGGCTGCTGCCGCAGTGGACGATCGAACGGGCGCTAGCGCTCGGCCGCGAGGTCGAGGCGGCGCTCGCCGCGCCGGGTTACCGGGAGTTTCTCTCGAACATGTACGGCAGCGCGCCGGTGGAGTGGAGCGACGCGCTTACGGGCTGGGACCGGCTGCGCGTGATCGTGAACGCGATGACGCGCATGCGCTTCTCCACCCGCGAGGGCGCCATGGATTTCCACGCCAAGGGCGCGCGGCCGCCGTCCGGTCATCTGGCCTGGTTCGAGGCGCGGCCGCAGCGCGAAGAGCCCGCGATCGTGTGCGGCCACTGGTCTACGCTGGGCCTGAAGCTCACCGAGCGGCTCGCCGCGCTCGACACCGGGTGCGTGTGGGGCGGCGCGCTCACCGCGCTGCGGCTGGAGGACCGGGCGCTTTACCAGGAACCGTGCAAGGGGTATCAGCCGGTCGGAGCTGAATGACCAAGGAGGAGCGATGAGCGACTGCGTGTTCTGCAAGATCGTGGCGAAGAGAATTCCTGCGAGCGTGGTCTACGAAGATGAACACGTGCTCGCATTCATGGACATCGGCCATGTGAATCCGGGTCATACCTTGGTGGCGACCAAGGCGCATGTAGAAAACGTGTTCGGTCTGGACGACGCACAGGCCTCGGGCGTGTTCCGCGCCACGGCGCGCGTCGCGCGCGCGGTGCGCGAAGCCTTCCAGCCGCAGGGCGTGACGCTGTTCCAGGCGAACGGCAAGGCGGCGCTGCAGACCGTGTTCCACTTCCATATCCACGTGCTGCCGCGCTGGGAAGCGGACGGCATGAGCCTCGGCTGGCCGGCGAAGAACCCGCCGCGCGACAAGCTGGAGGAATACGCCGTGAAGATCCGCGCTGCGCTGCGCTAGCTCAATTCCAGAGCGAGCCGCCGAACGCGCGCCGGTAGCGCGCCTCGATCTCGTCGCGCGATGGCGCGTGGTTCTGCGCGCCGCGGTGCGCGATCTTGATCGTACCCATCACCGAGGCGAGCCGGCCGGTGGTCGGCCAGTCCCAGCCCTGCGCGATTCCGTAGAGGAGCCCCGCGCGGTAGGCATCGCCGCAGCCGGTGGGATCGAGCACCTTTTCGGCCGCAACGCCCGGAATCTCGTGACGCTTGCCGCCGGCGAAAATGAGCGAGCCCTTGGCGCCGAGCGTGACCACCGCCGCCTTCACTTCCTTGGCGAGGCTCTCCAGGCGAGCGCCGGTCTTCTCCTCGAGCATCTTGCCCTCGTAGTCGTTCACCGCGAGGTAATCGGCCAGCCGCACGAATTCGGCGAGCTCCCCGGCCGAGAACATGGGCAGGCCCTGCCCCGGATCGAACACGAACGGCACTCCTGCCTCGGCGCACTCGCGCGCGTGCTGCAGCATGCCGTCCTTGCCGTCCGGCCCGATGATCGCCAGGCCGGCGCCGACCGCGGGGCTCACGTGGTTCTGGTGCGAATGGTTCATCGCCCCGGGGTGGAATGCCGTGATCTGGTTGTCGTCGAGGTCGGTGGTGATGAACGCCTGTGCCGTGAACTGACCCGGGATGCGCTTGAACAGCTCCGTGCCGATGCCGAGCCCCGCGAAGCGATCGAGGTACGGTCCGATGTCCTCGCCGACGCTCGCCATCACCAGCGGATCGTCGCCGATCAGCTTCAGGTTGTAACCGATGTTGCCCGCGGTGCCGCCGTACTCGCGGCGCATCTCGGGGGTGAGGAAGCACACGTTCAGGATGTGCAGCTGATCGGCGAGCAGATGATTCTTGAAGCGGTCGGGAAACACCATGATGGTGTCGTAGGCGATCGAGCCGGTGACGAGAATCTTCATGTGCTCCTTTTCACGGATAGAAGAGGTAAAGCCGGTAGCCGGTGGCTCGCGTGCCGCCGGTATCGAGGTACAGGCGCACCGGCGCCTCGGCGCCCGCCGCGACGCCGCGCTCAAGGACGTTCGGCGCACGCCCGGCCTCGAGGTACTCGGCCGGAGCGAGCACGCGCCGCAGCACCGCCCGGTCGTTCTCGTCGGTGAGCGTGAGCTCGAGCGCGGGGTACGCCTGCGCGAACGGGGCGCGGTTGCGGACGACCGCGTTCAGCACGATCACGCCGTCACGCCGCGGATCGGCTTGCAGATCGGACGATTCGATGCTCATCAGCTCGGGGCGCCGTGGCAGGCGCATGGCGCAGCCCAGCCGCTCGCACGCCAGCTCGAGCGGCTCGCGCGCCTGCGGAACCAGCACCGCGATCTCGGCGCGGTATTGGATCGCCGCTTGCCCGGCGAGCGCCGCGATCGCGGCGAGCGAGAGCAGCCCCCAGCCGAGCAGCATGCGGCGCGGCGGCTCGTCTTGTGCCAGGAACGCGGGCAGCGGCGCTTCGTCGTCCAGCGCCGCCAGGCGCGCCGTAGCGCCGGACGGCCCGGCGGCGCGCCGCGACGGGTCGAACAGCCCCAATTGCGGCGAGGGCTCCAGCACGAGCGGCGTCGCGCGCTCCTCCACCAGACCCGCCACGCCGTCGAAGACGCCGCCGCACTTGCCGCAGCGCACTCTGCCCCCGCGCGCGGCGAGCTGATCGCGCTGCACCCGAAAGGCAGTGTCGCAGGCCGGGCAGCGTGTCACCAGGCTCATCGGCGCACCCCTTCGAGCAGCTCCCAGCCCTCCTCGGCCTCGCCCACCTCGAGCTCGAGCCATGGCGCATACGCGTGCGCCACCTCGCCCGCCTGCGGTTCGAGCACGCCCGAGAGCGCGAGCCGCCCGCGCGGCGCGACGCGAGCCGCAAGCAGCGGCGCGAGCACGATCAGCGGCTGGGCGAGGATATTGGCCACGACGATGTCATAGGAGCCCGGCGCGAGCGCCTCGGGCGTGGCGACGCGCACCGCGACCCGGTTGGCGCGCGCGTTCGCGCTGGCTGCCTCGAGCGCCTGCAAATCGACATCCACCGCGTCGGCCTGCGCCGCGCCGAGCTTCGCGGCGGCGATCGCCAATATACCCGAGCCGCACCCGTAGTCCAGCACCCGCTCGCCGCCGCGCACGCCGCGCTCGAGAAAGCGCAGCGCGAGCCTGGTGCTGGCGTGGCTGCCGGTGCCGAAGGCGGTGCCCGGATCGATGCGCACCACGACGGCCGCGCGCGGCGGCGGATCAACCCAGCTCGGCGCGACCGCGAGGCGCTCGCCGATCGCGATCGGCGCGAACTGCGACTGCACCCGCCGCACCCAGTCCTCGTCCTCGAGGCGAGCGAGCGTGAATGGCGGCGCCGCGGCGAGCCCGGCGGCCCGCGCGGCCGCGGCAGCCAGAGCGCGCGCATCGGTCTCGAGCGCGAGAATCGCGCTCACGCGGGTGCAAACCGCCGTGTCGTTCGCGCCCAGCTCGAGCCAGACCGATTGCGCGCCCGCGGCGAGCAGCGCGTCGCCGAACGCCTCCGCCGCGGCGGCCTCGAGTTCCAGGGCAAGCTCGAGCCACGGCACGCCGGCGCCCTATCTCGCCTTTTTCTTCTGCTCCTGCGCGAGCTTCTGCTCCAGGTAGTGGATCGAGACGCCGCCGCGCAGGAAGTGCGTGTCGTTGACCAGTTCCCGGTGCAGCGGGAGATTGGTCTGGATGCCTTCGACCACCATCTCGGAGAGCGCGACGCGCATGCGGTTGATCGCCTGCTCGCGTGTCGCGCCGTAGGCGATCACCTTGCCGATCAGCGAATCGTAATCGGGCGGCACCCGGTAACCCTGGTAGATATGCGTGTCGACGCGGATTCCGGGTCCGCCCGGCGGGTGGTAGGAGACGATCCTGCCAGGCGACGGCGTGAAGCGGTACGGATCCTCGGCGTTGATGCGGCACTCGATCGCGTGGCCGCGCAGCTCGACGTCTTTCTGCCGCAACCGCAGCTTCTCGCCGGCGGCGATGCGGATCTGCTCCTGCACGATGTCGACGCCGGTCACCATCTCGGTGACCGGGTGCTCGACCTGGATGCGCGTGTTCATCTCGATGAAGTAGAACTCGCCCTCCTCGTACAGGAACTCGACGGTGCCGGCGCCGCGGTAGCCGATCTTCCTGCACGCCTCGACGCAGCGCTCGCCGATCCGGTCGCGCAGCTTCGCCGCCAGCTCGGGTGCGGGCGCCTCCTCGATCACCTTCTGGTGCCGGCGCTGGATCGAGCAGTCACGCTCGCCCAGGTGCACCGCGTTCTTGGCGCTGTCGGCGAGCACCTGGATCTCGATGTGGCGCGGATTCTCCAGGAAGCGCTCCAGGTACACCGAGGGGTTGCCGAACGCGGCCTGCGCCTCCGCGCGCGTGACGGCGACCGCGTTGAGCAGCGCCGCCTCCGTGTGCACGATGCGCATGCCTCGTCCGCCGCCTCCCCCGGCCGACTTGACGAGCACCGGGTAGCCGAGCTTGCGCGCGATCTTCACGATGTCCTTCGGGTCCGCGGGCAGCTCGCCCGCGGATCCCAGCACCGTCGGCACGCCCGCCTTCTCCATCGCCTGCTTGGCGCTCACCTTGTCGCCCATGAGGCGGATGTTCTCGGGGCGCGGGCCGATGAACACGAACCCGGAGCCTTCCACCTTCTCGGCGAAATCGGCGTTCTCGGCGAGAAAGCCGTACCCGGGATGGATCGCCTCGGCGTCGGTGACCTCGGCCGCGCTGATGATCGCCGGGATGTTCAGGTAGCTCGCCTGCGCCGCCGGCGGGCCGATGCACACCGACTCGTCGGCGAGCTTGACGTATTTCGCCTCGGTGTCGGCCTCCGAGTGCACGACCACGGTGCGGATGCCGAGCTCGCGGCAGGCGCGCTGGATGCGCAACGCGATCTCGCCGCGGTTGGCGATCAGGATCTTCTCGAACACGTCAGGCGATGATGAAAAGTGGCTGGCCGTACTCCACCGGCTGCCCGTTCTCGACCAGGACCGCCTTCACGGTGCCCGAGGCGTCGGCCTCGATCTCGTTCATCAGCTTCATTGCCTCGATGGTGCAGATCGGCTCGCCTTCCTTTACCGCCTGGCCGACCTCGACGAAGGGCTTGGCGTCTGGCGCCGGAGCGCGGTAAAACGTGCCGACCATCGGCGCTTTCACGATGTGGCCCTCCTGCGCGGCGGGAAGCCCGGGCGCGCTCGCCGCCGGCGCCACCGCCGCGCCTGGCGCAGCGACCGGCGCCGCGGCCGGCGCGATGCTCACGCCCCCGCCCTTCACGATGCGGACCTTCTCCTCGCCCTCGGTGATCTCGAGCTCGGCGACGCCCGACTCCTGGACCAGGTCGATCAGCTTCTTCAGCTTGCGCAGATCCATGGTTTTTCCTCCCGCGCGCTCGCCGGCGAGCGACCGCGCCCGTGCCGCACGGGGCTATTCCCGGGCGGCCCCGATCGCCCTCAGCGCGTACGCGAGCGCGAAGTCATAGCCGCGGCTGCCCAGGCCGCACAGGGTTCCGACTGCGAGATCGGAGAAGAACGAGCGCTGGCGGAACGGCTCGCGGGCGTGAATGTTGGACAGATGGACCTCGATGAAGGGGATGCCGACCCCTGCGAGCGCATCGCGCAGCGCAACGCTCGTGTGCGTGTAGCCGGCGGGGTTGAACACGATGAAGCCCACCCCGTCGCGACTCGCCTGCTGGATGCGCCCGATCAGTTCGCCCTCGAGGTTGCTCTGGTAACAGCGCACCTCCACTCCGGCAGAGCGTCCCGCGGCGCCAAGCCGCCGATTGATCACCCCGAGCGTCTCCCGGCCGTAGACCTCGGGCTCGCGGGTCCCGAGCAGATTCAGATTCGGCCCATGGAGAACCAGGATCCGCTTCCTCGAGGTTTTTGTCGTTTTCTTCACGTTCGCGGCAGATGCCTGCATTTTAGCGTACTTTGGTCTCAATTTCTGAAGGGAGCAGATCGGCGAGGACCCGCTCCAGCTCCGGCCGGGTGAGGGCGCCGAGCTTCCTGTAGGCGAGCGCCCCCCGGCGGTCGAGGACCACCGTGTAGGGCAAGCCGCCCGCCGTGTTGCCGAGCTTGCGCATCAGCTCAATCGCGCCGGCGTCGGCGAGGAGAAGCGGGTAGTTGATGCCGTAGGCGGCGGAAAACTCGCGCACCTTGGCCTCGCCGTCGATCGCGATCCCAACCACCTCGACCCCGTTCGGCGCATGTCTTTCACGCGCCGCGACGAGCATCGGGACTTCCTCGCGGCAGGGCGCGCACCATGTCGCCCAGAAGTTGCATACCAGGACCTTGCCGGACCAGTCGAGCAGCCGGCGCGGTTTCCCGGAGATCTCGGTGAAGGACGCTGAAAGGAGATCGGCGGCGCCGCTTTGCGACTGGAGGAGAACCGGACCGACGAGCGCCCCCATCGCCGCGGCGAGGAGGCCGACCCCGCCGAGGATCAGCGCTTCACGCCTGGCCGCGGGCATCGCGTATCAGCGCGCCGAGCTCGGCGATCCCGGCGCGGTCCATCACCCGACCGGCCTGCGAGGTCTTGAGCGCGATCCGCTCGTCGCGCGGATCGAACACCGAGAGCCTGAGCCTCGCGCCCTGCCAGGTGAGCTCGAGCACGCTCACCGCGTGCGCCCGATCGCCCGAGTACCGCCTGCCCTCGTGCGTGGTATAGGCGATGTTGCGATCGAGGAGGTGCAGCTCCACCTCTTTCGCGCTCTCCGGGAACAGCTGCACGTCGATATCGGCGTAGCGCCCGGCGATTCCGGTCAGTACCGGGCCGGTGAGGTAGGGGTTGAAGCGCTCGAGCGCGCGCATCGCGTCGAGCGCGATCGAGCGCAGCTCGGCGACGCGCAACGTGTGCTCCTCGGCCTGGTAAAGCGAGCGGTAGGCGCGCAGTTCGGCCTCGATCTCGTCGTTCGCCGGCAGCGCCTGCGCGTCGTTCGCGCCGAGGCGCCGCGCCGCCTTGCGCTTGGCGAGCGCGAAATCGTCGATGCCGTCCTCGGCCATGATGCGCGCCGCCGCCGCGGCAATGCGCGCCCGCATTCCAGTTTGCCGAGTGCTCTTGCCGCGCATCGCCCGTGGCCTCGTGTCGAAAATCATAGCTTATACAATCGCCTCCTCACTCTCATGGGCGCGCACCTTCACATTCTCGGCATTTGCGGCACATTCATGGGCGGGCTCGCCGCGATCGCGAAATCGGCGGGCTACCGCGTCACCGGCTGCGACGCCGACGTCTACCCGCCGATGAGCGAGCAGCTGGGCGCGCTCGGAATCGAGCTTGTCGAGGGCTACGGCGCGGAGCAGCTCGCGCTGCGGCCCGACCTCTGGGTGGTGGGAAACGTGGTGTCGCGCGGCAACCCTCTGATGGAGGCGATCCTCGAGCGCGGCGAACGCTACGCCTCCGGCCCGCAATGGCTCTCCGAGCAGGTGCTCGCGGGCAAGCACGTCGTGGCGGTCGCCGGCACGCACGGCAAGACGACCGTGGCGGCGATTCTCGCCTGGATCCTCGAGCGCGCCGGCCGCTCGCCCGGGTTCCTGATCGGCGGCGTGCCAACCGACTTCGCCGCCTCGGCCCGGCTGACCCCCTCGGAGATTTTCGTGATCGAGGCGGACGAATACGACACCGCCTTTTTCGATAAGCGCTCCAAGTTCGTGCATTACCGTCCCAGGACCGCAATTCTGAACAATCTTGAGTATGATCATGCCGACATCTTCGGCGATCTTGCTTCGATCGAGCGGCAATTTCACCATTTCGTCAGGATCGTGCCCAGGTCCGGCTTGATCGTGGCGAACGGGCGCGACGAGGCACTGAAGCGAGTGCTCACCTTGGGATGCTGGACTCCGGTTGAAAGGTTCGGGATTGCAGGTGGGTGGGAGGCGGGCGAGCCCGATGCCGAAGGGGCCTTCGAGGTCGCCTGGCTGGGAAAAGCGCTGGGACGCGTGCGCTGGGGGCTGCTCGGCGCCCACAGCCGTCAGAACGCGCTCGCAGCGCTCGCCGCGGCTCGCCATGGTGGCGTCGCGCCGGCTGCGGCGATCGAGTCGCTCGCGACCTTCTGCGGCGTGCGCCGGCGAATGGAAGTCCGCGGGTGCGTCCGCGGCGTGACCGTGTACGACGATTTTGCGCATCACCCGAGCGCGATCCGCGCCTCGCTCGAAGGCCTGCGCGAGCGGGTCGGACGCTCGAGGATCCTGGCGGTGCTCGAGCCGCGCTCGAACACGATGAAGCGCGGCGTGATGAAGGACGAGCTCCCCGGGAGCCTGGCGCAGGCCGATCGCATCTACGTGTACGGCGCGGGGCTTGCCTGGGATGCGCGCGAGTTGTTCGCGCCGCTCGGCGCGCGCGCGCGCTGCCTCGAGGACATCGGCGCGCTGGTCGCCGCACTCGCGCAGGAGGCGAAGCCGGGCGACCATGTGCTGGTGATGTCGAACGGCGGATTCGGCGGCATCCACGGCAGGCTTCTCGCGCGGCTCTCCCGGGGAGCGGCGGCATGATCGTGTACCTGCACGGCTTCAACTCCTCGCCGCAATCGCACAAGGCGCAGCTGCTCGCGGCCTACATGGCGCAGAAAGGCCTTGCGGCCGATTATGCCTGCCCGGCGCTGCCGCCGCTCGCCTCCGAGGCGATCCGGGAAATCGAAAAGCTGATCGCCGGGAAAAAGAACCTGTGCTTCGTGGGCTCGTCGCTGGGCGGCTTCTACGCCACCTATCTTGTCGAGAAGCGCGCGGCGAGGGCGGTCCTCATCAACCCCGCGATCACGCCGCACGTCGGCTTGCGCGCGTTGCTCGGCCCGCAAGAGAACCTGCACACCCGGGAGCCCTATGAGCTTACCGAGGCGCATCTGCGCGAGTGGGAGAGGCTCTATGTTCCGCGCATCAGCCCCGAACGCTATCTGCTGATCGTCGAGACCGGCGACGAGGTGCTCGACTACCGCCGTGCGCTCGAACGCTATGCCGGCGCCGAGCAGGCGGTCATCGAGGGGGGCGACCACAGCCTGAGAAGCTTTCCCGGGCACCTGCCGCGCATCCTGCGCTTCGCCGGCATCGCGGCCTGAGGATGCACGTCCTGTACGAGGAGGAGGGCGAGCTCAAGGTCGGGGCGGTGCTTGCGCGGTCCGCCGCCTCGTTCCAGGTCGAAAGTCCCCGCGGCAAGCGCTCGAAGGTGAAGGCGGCGAACGTGCTGCTCGCCTTCGAGCGGCCGCCGGGAGCCGAGCTCCTCGCCGCGGCCGAAAGCTTCGCCGCCGGACTCGACACCGACTTCCTGTGGCAGTGCTGTGGCGGCCGGGAGTTCGGCTTCGCGGATCTGGCGCGCGAGTACGTCGGGGGCGAGCCCACCCCGACCGAAGCGGCCGGCGTGCTGATGAAGCTGCATTCGGCGCCGATGTATTTCTACCGCCGCGGCAAGGGGCGCTTCCAGGCGGCGCCGACCGAGACCTTGAAGCTCGCGCTCGCGAGCGTGGAGAAGAAACGGCGCGTGCAGGAGCAAATCGGCGCTTGGACGGGGGCGCTTGCGCGATTCGAATGCCCGGCCGAGCTGGCGGCGCTCAAGGACGAGTTGCTCTATGCGCCGGACCGCGCAAAGCCAGAAACCAGGGCGTTCGAGCAGGCCTGCAAGACGGCGGGCCTTACCCCGGCGCGGCTTTTCGAGCGCTGCGGGCTGCTGCCCGACCCGCACGAGTACCATCTCGGCAGGTTCCTGCACGAGTTCTTTCCGCGCGGCACGCGCTTCCCGCCGCACGAGCCGCCGCGCCAGCCCCAGGAGCTGCCGCTCGCCGGCGCCGAGGCTTTCAGCCTGGACGAGGTCGGCACCACCGAGATCGACGACGCATTCTCGGTGCAGCGCGTCCCGGGGGGCGGGCTGCGCGTCGGCATCCACATCGCCGCGCCGGCGCTCGGCTTCGCGCCCGGCTCGCCGCTTGACGCGATCGCGCGCGAGCGCCTCTCGACAGCGTACATGCCGGGGCGCAAGTTCACCATGCTTCCGCAGGACGTGATCGAGCGCTTCTCGCTCGATCACGGCGCGGCGCAGCCCGCGGTGTCCCTTTACCTCGACGTCGCGGAGCGCGACTGGGCGGTGCGCGGCCGCACCACGCGCCTGGAGCGCGTGAAAATCGCCGCCAACCTCAGGCACGCGCAGTACGACGCGCTGAACGAGCGCTTCGAATCGGGCCAGGTCGCAGGCCTGCCGTTCGAGGATGAATTGCGCTCGCTGTGGCGGCTCGCGGTTGCGCTCGAGGCGAGGCGCGGCAAACCGGCCGCGCTCGCCCGGGCGCTCGACTTCAGCTTCTTCGTCGAGGACGGCCGCGTGCGCATCGTGCGGCGCAAGCGCGGCGCGCCGCTCGACAAGCTGGTCGCCGAGCTGATGATCCTTGCCAACACCGCCTGGGGAGAGCTGCTCGCCGAGCGCGACGTCGCGGCGATCTACCGCGTGCAGTCCACGGGCAAGGTCAGACTGAGCGTTCATCCCGAGGCGCACGATGGGCTGGGCGTTGCGTGCTACGCCTGGACCACCTCGCCGCTGCGCCGCTACGTGGACCTGGTGAACCAGTGGCAGCTCGCCGCGGCGCTCTCGGGCGCCCGCGCACCGTTCGCGCGCAATTCGGACGCGCTGCTCACGGCGATGCGCGCGTTCGAGGTGACCTACGCGCGCTACGACGAGCACCAGCGCGCGATGGAGACGTTCTGGTGCCTGCGCTGGCTGTTGCAGGAAAAAATTCACACCGCCGAGGCGCTGGTGCTGCGCGACAATGTCGTGCGCATCGAAGGCCTTCCGCTCACCGCACGCGTGCCGTCGCTGCCGGAGCTGGAACCCGGCACGCGCGTGCGCCTCGAGGTGAAGGAGGTCGACCTGCTCGAGCGCTCGATCGCCTGCGTGTACCGCGAAGCGCTCGGAGGCAGCGCGCCGCTCCTCGAGGACGCGGCAGATCCGCAGCAGAAAGCCTAGAATATGAATGGCTTGCCCATCTGAGGTAAAGCGATTTTGCAGGGAGCGATAGCGAACGGCGTGCTGCGGACCGCGACGGCGCACCGGGGGCTCGGCCTCGAATCCAGGGACCGCGTGCTCGGGATGGCGGTCGGGATCTCGATCCTGCTGCACGGGGTGCTGCTCTCGATCCAGTTCAAGTTTCCGGACGCGCTGCACCGGCGCTTCGCCAACCAGCCGCTCGAAGTGGTGCTGGTGAACGCGAAGACGCGCGAGAAGCCGTCGAAGGCCGAGATGCTCGCGCAGGCGAACCTCGATCGCGGCGGCAATGTCGACCAGCGCCGCCGCGCGACGACACCTTTGCCGGTGACGGCGCCGCGCAATCCCGGCAGGGACCTCGCCGAGGCGAGCCGCCGCGTGCAGCAGCTCGAGGCGCGGCAGCAGCGACTGCTCGCGCAGTCTCGCCAGACGCGCTCCAGCGTGCCGGTCGAGACGCCGCGCCAGGCGCCAGCGGAGGAAGCGACGCCGAAGCCGAGCGGGCGCGACCTCGCCGATCTTTCGCTCGCCGCGATGCGGCTGCAGGCCCAGATCGACAGGCAGATCGAGGAATACCAGAAGCGCCCGCGCAAGAAATTCATCGGCGCCCGCGCCACCGAGTACCGCTTCGCGCAGTACGAGGAGGACTGGCGCATGAAGGTCGAGCGCATCGGCACGCTCAACTACCCGCCCGAGGCGCGCGGCAAGCTCTACGGCAACCTGCGCCTCACGGTCACCATCGGGCCCGACGGCACGGTCGAGTCGGTGGAGCTCGACCGCTCCTCGGGCCTGCCGGTGCTCGACGCGGCGGCGTTCAAGATCGTGCGCATGGCCTCGCCCTACGCGGGGTTTCCGCCCGAGATCCGGCGCGACACCGACCTGCTGGTCATCACCCGCACCTGGTTCTTCGGTCGCGGCGACAAGATCTGGACCGAATGACCGACCGCTACGCGGTCATCGGCAACCCGGTCGCGCACTCAAGATCGCCCTGGATCCACGCCGAGTTCGCGCGCGCGACCGGGCAGGCGATCGAATACGGCCAAATCGAGGCGCCGCTCGACGGCTTCGCGCGCGCGGTGGAGGAATTCCGCGCTTCCGGCGGCAAGGGGCTGAACGTCACGCTGCCGTTCAAGGAGGAAGCGTTTCGCTACTGCGCGGATTCGAGCTCCAGGGCGCGTGCGGCCGAGGCGGTCAACACGCTCGTGCTCGAACGCGCGGCGCCCTACGGCGACAACACCGACGGGGCGGGACTGGTGCGCGATCTCGAGGCGAACCTCGGTTTTTCGCTCGGCGGCAAGCGTGTGCTCCTCGCCGGTGCGGGCGGGGCGGCGCGCGGGGTGGTCGAGCCGCTGCTCGCCGCGGGCGCGGCACGCCTGGTCGTCGCCAACCGCACCGCCACGAAAGCGCGCGCGCTCGCCGCGCGGTTCGCGGGCGTCCACGGCTGCGGCTACGACGGGCTCGCGGGCGAGGCCTTCGAGCTGGTGGTGAACGCCACCTCCGCCGGCCTCTCGAACGAGGCGCCGGCGCTGCCGCGGTCGGTGTTCCGGGACGGGTGCCTCGCCTACGACATGCTCTACGGGCGCGACACGCCGTTTCTCGCCATGGCGCGCGCCGCAGGCGCACGCGCCAGCGATGGCCTGGGCATGCTCGTCGAGCAGGCTGCGGAGTCGTTCCTTGTGTGGCGCGGCGTTCGCCCCGACACGGCGCCGGTGCTGGCGAAGCTGCGCGGCCGATAGGCATGCTGCGGGCGCTGCTGGTCGCGTGGAAGGCGTTCTGCTACGCGCTCGGCACGCTCGTCGCGGTGGTGGTGCTGCTCCAGCTTTGGTTCTTCGCGCACATCGTCTACTGGAGCGCGGTCGACCCGTCGTCGACGGCGTTCATGGAGCGGCGCCTGGAGGCGCTGCGCGCCAGGGACCCGAGGGCGCAGACCAGGAGGCAGTGGGCGTCCTACGACCGGATCTCGGCGCACCTGAAGCGCGCCGTGGTCGCCGCCGAGGACGCGAAATTCCTCGACCACGAGGGCTTCGACTGGGAGGCGATCCAGAAGGCAATGGCGAAGAACGAGCGCCGCGGCAGGATCGTGGCGGGGGCCTCCACCATCAGCCAGCAGCTCGCCAAGAACCTGTTCCTCTCGGGCGAGCGTTCCTGGGCGCGCAAAGCCCAGGAGGCGGCGATCACCTGGATGCTCGAGCGCACGCTCTCCAAGCGCCGCATCCTCGAGCTGTACCTGAACGTCGCGGAATGGGGCGACGGCGTGTTCGGCGCCGAAGCGGCGGCGCGCTACCACTTCGGCATTCCTGCCGCCGCGCTCGGGCCCGAGCAGGCGGCGTGGCTCGCCGCCATCCTGCCCAGTCCCCGCAGCTACGCGCGCGGCCGCATCACGCCGTATCTCGCCGGGCGGGTCGCGACCATTCTTGCCCGCATGGGCGCGGCGCAGATCCCGTAGATTCCCGGCCGCGCCCGCCCGTTTGTCGCGGCGCTCGGGTAGGCTTCGGCCCATGGCCGAAGCGCTCACGCGCCTTGAAACCGAGGACCTGCAGGGGAACCTGCACGAAGTGCAGGAACTGCTGCGCCGCCAGAAGGTGGTCGAGACGCTCGTCGGTCGCCAGGAAATGGCGAAGCACGCGCTCGTCGAGCAGCTCGTCCACAAGCAACACCTCACCGAGCTGCGCACGAAGCTCGACAAGCTCCACGCCGCCGACATCGCCTACATCCTGGAGGCGCTGCCGCTCGAGGAGCGGCTCGCCGTGTGGGACCTGGTCAAGGCAGACCGCGACGGCGAGATCCTGCTCGAGGTGTCGGACGCGGTGCGCGAGTCGCTCATCGCGGCCATGGACCCGAGGGAGCTGGTCGCAGCGGCCGGCACCCTGGAGGCCGACCAGCTTGCGGACCTCGCGCCCGATCTGCCTGCCGACGTGCTCGAGGCGGTGGTGCAGGCCCTGCCGCTCGAGGAGCGCGAGCGCATGCGCGCCGCGCTCTCATATGCCGAGGGCACCGTCGGCGCGCTGATGGACTTCGAGATGATCACGGTGCGCGAGGATGTGACGCTCGAGGCCGTCACCGGCGAGCTGCGGCGCATGGAGAGCCTGCCCGACCATACCGACCAGCTGTTCGTGGTGGACCGCGCGCAGGGGCTGCTCGGGACGCTGCCGCTGTCGCGCCTCATCGTGTCCGACCTCGCGCTCGAGGTGGGACGCGTCATGGTGCCCGAGCGCGTGGAGCTGCATCCCGAAGACGGGGCCGAGGACGCGGCGAGCGCGTTCGAACGATACAACCTGGTCTCGGCGCCGGTGGTGGACGTGCGCAACCGCCTGCTCGGCCGCCTGACGGTGAGCACCGTGGTGGACTACATACGGCAGAAGAGCGCGCAGGCGCAGCTCGCCGAAGGAGGGCTGCGCGAGGAGGAGGACATCTTCGCGCCGGTGTTGAACAGCTTCAAGAACCGCTGGTCGTGGCTCGCCATCAACCTGGTGACCGCCTTCATCGCCTCGCGTGTCATCGGCGCGTTCGAGGGCTCGATCGAGCGTCTGGTGGCGCTCGCCGCGCTGATGCCGATCGTCGCCGGTATCGGCGGAAATTCCGGCAATCAAACCATCACCATGATCGTGCGCGCGCTCGCCCTCGGGCAGATCCAGGCCGCCTACTGGGCGAAGCTGCTCGCCAAGGAGCTCGGCGTGGCGCTCCTGAACGGCGTGGTGTGGGGCACGCTGCTCGGCGTGATCGCCTACGCGCTCTACAAGAACGTGGCGCTCGGCGGCGTGATGGCGCTCGCCATGATCCTCACCCTCGTGCTCGCCGCGCTGATGGGCGTGGCGATCCCGTGGCTGCGCGCGCGCTTCGGAAAGGATCCGGCGGTCGGCTCGTCGGTGCTGGTCACCGCCTGCACCGACTCGGGCGGATTCTTCATTTTTCTCGGGTTGGCGACGCTGATCCTGGTCTAGCGCCTGGTTCCCGGGGCAGCAGAGCCCATGCCGCCCCGCCTGTCGCCCGCCCTGATTTCCGTGGTCTGAAAGCGATAAACTACATACTACGAGCTTGAAATCCGTGAACGCCTCAGACGATTTGTTGACCCAAGCGGCGCAAATCAATGACGCGCGGGCGCCGGAAGGCGTCCGTGGCGGAACGCAAGACGACTCGGACGAGGCGGTTCGCACGACCGGGATATTGCCGTCGCAGGAGTTGGAGCGCCAAGTCAGGGTAACCAGGGAAATTCGTTTCCTGGAGCCGATCCAGGACGACCAATATCAGCCGGCCAGCCTCGACCTCCGGCTGGGGTCGGCCGCGTACCGGGTGCGTGCCAGTTTCCTTCCCGGGAAAGATGCGACGGTCGAACAGAGACTCGAAGACCTCGCGATGCACAAGATGGACATCACCAACGGCGGCGTGCTCGAGCGCGGTTGCGTCTACATCGTTCCGCTGCTCGAGGGCTTGTCGCTGAGGAAACGCACGTCCGCGATGGGCAATCCCAAGAGTTCCACAGGCCGGCTGGACATTTTTACCCGGCTTATCACCGACTACGGCACGGAATTCGATCGTGTCCGTGAAGGGTACAACGGCCCTCTCTACGCAGAGGTATCGCCGCGGACTTTCAGCGTCCTGGTACGCAAAGGATCCAGGTTGAACCAGATTCGCATACGCCGCGGCAATCCGCCTAGCAGCGACACGGCGATGAGACGCCTTCTGGAAGAGCACAAGGTTGTGGCATCGATCAGCGGCAACGATATCCGCGATGGCGTTCCGGTTACGGTGGATGTGCAGGGGGACAATTCGGGAGGCATCATCGGCTACAAGGCGAGGAGCCACGCCGGGCTGATCGATATCGACAAGGTGCGGCACTACGACGTGCTTGACTATTGGGAGCCAGTCCATGCGCCTCGTCGCGGCGGATTGGTACTGGACCCGGCGGACTTTTACATTCTTGCGTCACGGGAAGCCGTGAATGTTCCACCGACGCATGCGGCCGAGATGCTTGCCTTCGATACGCTGATGGGCGACTTTCGGGTTCACTACGCCGGGTTCTTCGATCCCGGTTTTGGTCATCCCGATGCAGGAGGGGAGGGGTCGCGGGCCGTTCTCGAAGTTCGATCCTTTGAAGTCCCGTTCGTAATTGAACACGGTCAGGTGGTCGGCCGGCTGGCATATGAACTTCTGATGGCACCGCCGGCACGGCTCTACGGCAGCACCGCGAACTCGTCCTACCAACGTCAGGGGATCGCGCTAAGCAAGCACTTCAAGCCGCTTCCCGCCGCCGACGCGCGCTAGTCCTTGAACGCCTCGCGCGCAGCGGCCAGTGTCGCGTCTATCTCCGCAGCACCGTGGGCGGCCGAGACAAATCCCGCCTCGTAGGCCGATGGCGCGAGGTAAACGCCACGATCCAGCATGGCGTGGAAAAACTTGTTGAAGCGCTCGCGGTCACACTGCATCACTTCGGCGAAGCTGGTAGGCGGCGAAGCACGGAAATACAGGCCGAACATGCTGCCGATCGACTGGGCAGAGAAGGAGATCTTGGCTCTCCGGGCTTCATCCTTCAGCCCGTGAATCAATTCCTGAGTAACACCGGAAACATGCTCCTGAAATTCCGGCGCCTCCACAAGCTTTAGCGTCGCCAGTCCGGCCGCAACCGCAAGCGGATTTCCCGACAGCGTGCCGGCCTGGTACACCGGGCCGAGCGGGGCGATTTGTTCCATGATTTCGCGCCTGCCGCCCGCGGCGCCGAGCGGCAGCCCGCCGCCGATCACCTTCCCGAGCGTGGTGAGATCCGGCCGGATGCCGAAGCGCTGCTGCGCGCCGCCGAGGGCGACGCGAAAGCCCGTCATGACCTCGTCCAAGATCAGCATCGCGCCATGCTTCGTGCATTCGCCGCGCAGCGCCTCGAGGAAACCCGGGGCAGGGAGCACAAGGTTCATGTTGCCTGCCACCGGCTCGACGATAACCCCGGCGATCTGCGCGCCGCGCGAATCGAACAGCTTCCGCACCCCTTGCGCGTCGTTGTAATCGAGGACGATTGTTTGCGCGGCCACTTCGGCGGGTACGCCGGCCGAGCTCGGATTTCCGAACGTCAGCGCGCCGGAGCCGGCCTTGACGAGCAACGCGTCGGCGTGGCCGTGGTAGCAGCCCTCGAACTTGACGATCAGGCTCCTGCCGGTGAAGCCGCGCGCCAGGCGGATCGCCGTCATCGTCGCCTCGGTGCCCGAGGAGACGAGGCGCACCAGCTCGATCGAAGGGACCAGGCGGCAGATCGCCTCGGCGAGCTCGACCTCGGCCTCGGTCGGTGCGCCGAAGGAAAGCGCGCGCGAGGCGGCTTCCTGCACCGCCTCGACCACCGCCGGGTGCGTGTGCCCGGCGACCATCGGTCCCCAGGAGCCGACGTAGTCGATGTAGCGCCGGCCGTCCACGTCCCAGAGATAGGCGCCCGAGGCACGCTCGAAAAAGAGCGGCGTCCCGCCCACCGCCCGAAAGGCGCGCACCGGAGAGTTCACTCCCGCGGGAATGCGCTTCAGCGCCCGCTCGTAGAGCGATTCACTGCGCGACGGCATGAGAGAAAAGCCTGTCGTACTCGCGCG
Source organism: Betaproteobacteria bacterium RIFCSPLOWO2_12_FULL_68_20 (assembly GCA_001770655.1). Taxonomy (GTDB): domain Bacteria; phylum Pseudomonadota; class Gammaproteobacteria; order Burkholderiales; family SG8-39; genus 2-12-FULL-68-20. The sequence continues at coordinate 81,014 of MERQ01000068.1, read as the reverse complement.
CGCGGGCAGCGATGTCGGTTGCATCAAACAGGTCCGAGATCACCGCGAGCAGGTCGGCCCCCGCGCGCAGGACCTCGGGCGCGCGCTCGAGCGTGATGCCGCCGATCGCGGCGAGCGGCACGCCGAACGCGCGCGCCTCGCCGAACAGCGCGAGCGGCGCGCGCACCGCGCCGGGCTTGGTCGGGGAGGGGTACACGCTGCCGAACGCCACGTAATCGACGCCCGCGCGCACCGCCGCCCCCGCAACCTCGAGGCTCGCGTGGCAGGAAGCCCCCAGCAGCCTTGCGCCAAGCCGCGCGCGCGCTCCAGCGAGATCGCCGTCGTCGCTCCCCAGGTGCGCGCCGTCGGCGCCCGCGGCGAGCGCGAGCTCGACTTCGTCGTTGACGATGAACGGGACGCCATGGCGACGCGCCAGCAGCGCGAGTTCCTTGGCCTCGGCGAGCCGCTGCGCCGGCCCTGCGAGCTTGTTCCTGTATTGCAGCAGCGCGATTCCGCCTTCGAGCGCCTGCCGCGCCTTTTCGATCAGCGCCGCGCTGTCCGCGTTGTCGGGCGTGATCGCGTACAGCCCGCGCAGCCTCATCGCTCGCTTTCCAGCTCGCGCGCCCAGAAGAAGCGGTCGGGAAGCAGTTGCCCTGCGCCCGCGCGAAAACCGGCGGCGAGCGCCTGCCAGGTGTACTCCTGGGCGTCGCGTACCGCTTCCGGCACCGCGCGCCCGTTCGCGAGCGCGGCGGCGATCGCCGACGAGAGCGTGCAGCCCGAGCCGTGGTAGGCGCCGGGCAGCCGCTCCCAGCGGTCCTCGCGCACCACGCCGCGGGCGCCGTAGAGCGTATTGATCACCTCGTCTGTCGCCTCATGCGCGCCGGTGACGAGCACGTATTCGCAGCCGAGCGCAAGCAGCCGCCGGGCGCATTCGTCGAGATCCGGCTCGTCGTCGTTTTCCATCGCGGCGAGGCGCCGCGCCTCGAGGCTGTTCGGCGTGACGACGGTGGCCTGCGGCACGATGAGCTCGCGCAGCGCCGCCACTATCTGCGCGCTCGCGAGCGGATCGCCGCGCCCCGAGGCGAGCACCGGGTCGAGGATCACCGGGGCCTGCGGATGCTCGGAAAGGATCTCGGCGACCGCGGCGACGTTCGGCGCTGAGCCGAGCACGCCGAGCTTGAACGCGGCGACGGAAATGTCCTGGAGCACGTGCCGCGCCTGCTCGCTCACCCATTCGGCCTGGACCGGCAGCAGGTCCTCGACGCCGTGCGTGTCCTGCACCGTGAGCGCGGTGACGACCGACAGCGGATGGCATCCCATGCCGGCGAGCGTCAGGAGATCCGCCTGCAGCCCTGCGCCGCCGGTCGGATCGGAGGCGGCGAAGGTGAGCACGAACGGAGGGGGGGAGGCCATGCGCTACACTCCGGGCCATTTTACTGGTCCCTCGGCATGACCGAAAATCAGGTGCAATACAGGACGTGGATGTGCCTCATCTGCGGCTTCGTCTACGACGAGGCGGCGGGGCTGCCCGACGAGGGCATCGCGCCGGGCACGCGCTGGGAAGACATCCCGATGAACTGGACCTGCCCCGAGTGCGGCGCCCGCAAGGAGGATTTTGAGATGGTGGAGATCTGAGGGGCAACTTTCGGCAAGCGCGAGGTTCAAAGCCCGATGCAGTAAAATGTCCGGCGCGAGCATGTCCTCGATCAATCTGACGAATCACTTCCTGATCGCCATGCCGAACATGGCCGATCCGTATTTCGCGAAGTCGCTCACCTACATCTGCGAGCATAACGACCAGGGCGCGCTCGGCCTGGTCGTCAACCGCCCGATCGACATGACGCTGCAGGCGCTGTTCGAGCGCCTGTCGCTCACGCTCGGGGACCGCGACATGCGCGACGCGCCGATCTACTTCGGCGGCCCGGTGCAGACCGACCGCGGATTCGTGCTGCACGAGCCGGCCGGAAACTGGCAGTCCACGCTGCGGGTGCGCGATCTGATCGGGCTCACCACCTCGAAGGACATCCTGGAGGCCGTCGGACGCGGCGAGGGGCCGAGAAGGATGCTGGTCACGCTCGGCTACGCCGGCTGGTCGCCGGGGCAGCTCGAGCACGAGCTGTCGCAGAATGCCTGGCTCACGGTCGAGGCGCGCGACGCGATCATCTTCGACACCCCGTCCGAGGAGCGGTTGCCGGCGGCGATGGAGCTGCTCGGCGTCGATTTTGCGCGGCTGCAGGACAGCGCGGGACATGCCTGAGCGGGCGATCGGCACCGTCCTCGCCTTCGATTTCGGTCTAAAACGCATTGGCGTCGCGGTGGGCGAAGCGGAGCTCGGCACCGCCCATCCGCTTGCCGCGATCGCCGCCTCCGGCGAGGCGCGCTTCGGGGCGATCGCCAGGCTCGTCTCCGAATGGCGGCCGGCGCAGCTGGTGGTCGGGCTGCCGCTCGGGGCAGACGGCGCGGCGCACGCGATGACGCGCCGCGCCGCGCGGTTCGCGCGCCAGCTCGCAGGGCGCTTCCGCCTGCCGGTCGCTTGCGTGGACGAGCGCTACAGCTCGCTGGAGGCGCAAAGCCGCCTGCGCGGCCGGCGCGCAAGCAAGGCCGCGATCGACTCGGTCGCGGCGCAGCTGATCCTCGAGCAGCATTTCGATGAGCGCTCTTCCTGACGCCGAAAAGCTCTGCGCGAAGCTCGCCGCCGAGCTGAAGCCGCGCGTCGGCCCGAACGCAGCGATGGTCGGGATTCATACCGGCGGAGCCTGGCTCGCCGAACGGCTGCACGCGATGCTCGCGCTCGCGGCTCCGCTGGGGTTCATGGACATCGCCTTCTATCGCGACGACTACCACGCGCAGGGCCTCAAGCACGACCCCAAGCGCACCAGGATACCGTTCGACATCAGCGGCCGCGAGCTGCTGCTGGTGGACGACGTTCTCTACACCGGCCGCACCGTGCGCGCGGCGATGAACGAGCTGTTCGACTACGGCCGGCCGGCCTCGATCGCGCTGGTGGTGCTCGCCGATCGCGGCGGCAGGCAGCTGCCGATCTGCGCTCAGCATTGCGGCGCGCAGGTCGAAGTGCCCGCGGGCATGCGCCTGCGCCTCAAGCGCGGCGTCGACGGCAAGCTCGCCCTCGCACTCGAGGCCGAACGTGCAGCGTAATCCGCAACTCAACGCGAACGGGGAGCTGCAGCACCTGCTGTCGATTGAAGGGCTGCCGCGCGAGGTGCTCACGCGGATCCTCGACACCGCAGAGTCGTTCGCCGGCGTCACCGAGCGCGAGGTGAAGACGGTGCCGCTGCTGCGCGGCAAAAGCGTGTTCAACCTGTTCTTCGAGCCCTCCACCCGCACCCGCACCACCTTCGAGATCGCCGCCAAGCGCCTCTCGGCCGACGTGATCAACCTCAACATCGCGCTGTCCTCGCAGACCAAGGGCGAGTCGCTCCTCGACACCGTGGCCAACCTGTCGGCGATGCACGCCGACATCTTCGTCGTGCGCCACGGCTCCTCGGGCGCCCCGTACCTGATCGCGCGCCACGTGAAGCCCCACGAGCACGTGATCAACGCGGGAGACGGCCGGCACGCGCATCCGACGCAGGGGCTGCTAGATCTGTTCACCATCCGCCATTACCGGAAGGACTTCTCGCGGCTCACGGCGGCGATCGTCGGCGACGTGCTGCATTCGCGCGTCGCGCGCTCGCTCATCCACGGCCTTACCACGCTCGGCGCGCCCGAGGTGCGCGTGATCGGACCGCAGACGCTGATGCCGGCGGGGGTCGAGTCGCTCGGCGTGCGCGTGTTTCACGACATGCGTGCGGGCCTGAAGGACTGCGACGTGGTGGTGATGCTGAGGCTGCAGAACGAGCGGATGGGCGGGCCGCTGCTGCCCTCGGCGCAGGAGTTCTTCAAGCATTACGGCCTCACGGCCGAGAAGCTCGCGCTCGCCAGGCCCGACGCGATCGTGATGCACCCGGGGCCCATGAACCGCGGCGTCGAGATCGATTCGACGGTCGCCGACGGGCCGCACTCGGTGATCCTGCCGCAGGTCACCTTCGGCATCGCGGTGAGGATGGCGGTGATGTCGATGATCGCCGGCAACTGATGAAGCTGCACATCAGGGGCGGCAGGGTGGTGGATCCGGCGAGCGGGCGCGACGCGGTCGGCGATCTGTACCTCGCCGACGGAAGGATCGCCGAAGCACCCGCAGGCAGGGCCGACCGGGTGATCGAGGCGAAGGGCCTGGTGGTCGCGCCCGGCTTCATCGATCTCTCGGCGCGGCTGCGCGAGCCGGGCTACGAATACAAGGCGACGCTGGAATCGGAGATGGACGCGGCGGTCGCGGGCGGGGTGACGAGCCTCGCCTGCCCGCCCGACACCGACCCTCCGCTCGACGAGCCGGGCCTGGTCGACATGCTGCGCCGGCGCGCCAAGGCATTGACGCGCGCGCGCCTCTACCCGGTCGGCGCGCTCACGGTGAAGCTCAAGGGCGAGGCGCTCACCGAGATGGCCGAGCTCGCCGAATCGGGCTGCGTCGCGTTCTCGCAGGCGAATGCGCCGCTCGGCGACACGCAGGTGCTGTGGCGCGCCCTGCAATACGCCGCGACCTTCCGGCTGCCGGTGTGGCTGCGCGCGGAGGACCTGTGGCTCGCGAAAGGCGGGGTCGCGCACGACGGGGAGATCGCCACGCGCCTCGGGCTGCCGGGCATCCCGGCCTTCGCGGAGACGATCGCGCTCGGCACGATCCTGGAGCTGGTGCGCGCCACCGGCGCGCGTGTGCACGTCTGCCGCCTGTCGAGCGCAGCAGGAGTCGAGCTGATGCGGCGCGCAAAGCAGGCGGGCCTGCCGGTGACCTGTGACGTCGGCATCCACCACGTGCACCTGTGCGACTTGGATATCGGCTACTTCGACTCGCACTGCCGGCTCGAGCCGCCGCTGCGAAGCGCCCGGGACCGCGACGCGCTCGCTCGCGCGCTCGTCGACGGGACCGCCGACTGCCTGTGCTCCGATCACACTCCGGTGGACGAGGACGGCAAGAACCTGCCGTTCGCCGAGGCCGAGCCCGGAGCGACCGGGCTGGAGCTGCTGCTGCCGCTCGCGCTGAAGTGGGGCGAAGCGTCGGGGCTTGCGCTCGCCGCGACGCTCGCGCGCATCACCTCGGAGCCTGCGCGCATCCTCTGCGTCGCTTCGGGCCGGCTCGCGGTCGGAGCGCCCGCCGACGTCACTGTGTTCGACCCGGGCGCGGCGCAGCGCCTGACCGCCGCGTCGCTCAAGAGCCAGGGCAAGAACACGCCGTTCCTCGGCTACGAGCTCGCCGGCCGCGTGCGCTACACGATCGTCGCCGGAAACGTGGTGTACGAGGCGTGAGAGCGGCGCTGCCGATCTTGCTGCTTCTCGCCGGGTGTGCCTCGCTGCCCGAGCCCGAGCAAGCCGAGCCCGTGCAGCAGCCCGCCCCCCCGCCGCCGGACACCCGACGCGGGGCCTATTACAAGGACGACGGCCCCGGCGAGCGCAGCGCCGCCGAGCTCGCCGCCGTTCCCGACGCCGAGCCGAAAGCCGAGCCGCTGCACCGCTTCGCGAACCGTCCCTACCAGGTGTTCGGACGCGAGTATGTGCCGCTCGCCTCGTTGCAGCCGTATCGCCAGCGCGGCACCGCAAGCTGGTACGGCAGGCGCTTCCACGGCAACAGAACCTCGACCGGCGAGCGCTACGACATGTATGCGATGAGCGCCGCGCACCCGACGCTGCCGATCCCGAGCTACGCGCGCGTCACCAATCTCGGCAACGGCAGGAGCATCGTGGTGCGCGTCAACGACCGCGGACCGTTCCACGCCGACCGCATCATCGACCTGTCCTACGCCGCGGCGGCGAAGCTCGGCTTCGCCGGGGCCGGCAGCGCGTTGGTCGAGGTGGAGAGCATAGTTCCCGGCGAGGCGGTGCTCGCCGCCGCTCCCGCTGCGCCGGCCGCCGAGCCGCGCGGCATCTTCCTGCAGCTCGGCGCGTTCGGCGCGCGCGAGGGCGCCGAGTCGCTGCGCGCGCGCCTGGCGCGCGAGCTCGCCTGGCTGAAGGAAGCGCTATACGTGTTCGCGGGCGGGAGCCTGTGGCGGCTGCAGCTCGGCCCTTACCGCACCAGCGAAGACGCGCGCTCGGTCGCCGAGCGTATCGAAACCGAATTGAACCTCAAGCCGCTGCTGCTGGTCCGCTGAGGGCGCATTTAGAATTGCCGCTTTTTCGGTTACGCCCCATGCGTCGTCTGCTCTTCGCCATCTCGCTTTTCGCCACAGCGGCACAGGCCGCGGCGCCGCAGCCGCCGGCGGTGATCGCCCGGTCGTGGAGTGTCGGCGATCTCACCAGCGGCCGGCCGCTCGCCGCCGAAAAGCCCGACGAGCGCGTCGAGCCAGCCTCGCTCACCAAGCTGATGACCGCGTACCTGGTGTACTCGGCGCTGCGCGGCAAGAAGCTCTCGCTCGGACAGCAGGTGAACGTGTCCGAGCGCGCCTGGCGGGCGCCGGGTTCGCGCACGTTCATCCAGCCGGGCCGGCCGGTGAGCGTGGAGGAGCTGATCCGCGGCATGGTGGTGCAGTCCGGCAACGACGCCTGCATCGCGCTCGCCGAGGCGGTGGCGGGAAGCGAGGAGGCGTTCGTGCAGATGATGAACCGCGAGGCGGCCCGGCTCGGCATGAAGAACACGAAATTCATGAATGCCTCGGGACTGCCCGACCCGCAGCATTACAGCACCGCGCGCGATCTGTATGCGCTCGCCGCCGCCCTGATCCGCGACTTTCCGGAGCAGTACTCGCAGTACTACTCGCAAAGGGAGTTCCGCTACAACAACATCACGCAGGTCAACCGCAACCGCCTGCTGTGGCTCGACCCGAGCGTGGACGGCGTGAAGACCGGTCACACCGAGGCGTCCGGGTTCAGCCTGATCGCCTCGTCGCGGCGCGGCGAAAGGCGGCTGCTCTCGGTGCTGCTCGGCTCGACCTCGGAGACCGCGCGCGCGCAGGAGTCGCTCAAGCTCCTCAACTGGGGCTTTCAGTTTTTCGACGCCGTGAAGCTCTACAAGGGTGGCGAGCAGGTGAAGGCGCTGCAGGTGTGGAAAGGCGCCGCGGCCGAGGTGAAAGCGGGCCTGAAGAGCGACCTGGTGGTCACCGTCCCGAAAGGCGAGGCCGAGCGGCTGAAGGCCGAGCTGGTGTCGCAGCAGCCGCTCGTCGCGCCGGTGTCGAAAGGCCAGTCGGTGGCGCTGCTTCGCGTCACGCACGACGGAAAAGCGCTCGGCGAATTCCCACTCGTCGCTCTCGAGCCGGTGGGCGCGGCGGGGATTTTCGGCCGAGCGTGGGATACACTGCGACTGTGGATCAAGTGAAGGCGACATGACGGTTTTCCTGAACGGGAAATTCCTGCCGCTCGAGGAGGCGAAGATCCCGGTGCTCGACCGGGGCTTCATCTTCGGCGACGGCGTCTACGAGCTGGTGCCGGTGTATTCGCGCGTGCCGTTCCGGCTCGATGAGCACCTGGCGCGGCTCGAGCGCAGTCTCGCCGCCACGCAAATCCGCAATCCTTACTCGCGCGAGCAATGGCGCCGCCACGTTCAAGGGCTCGCGGACGGGCAGCCGTTCGAGGACCAGGGCGTGTATTTCCAGGTGACGCGCGGGGTCGCCAAGCGCGACCACGCGTTTCCGAAGGACGCCGAGCCCACCGTGTTCATGATGTCCAATCCGCTCGTCAATCCGCCGCGCGAGCAGGTCGAGAACGGGGCCGCGGCGCTGAGCGCGCAGGACTACCGCTGGCTGCGCTGCGACATCAAGTCGGTGTCCCTCCTCGGCAACGTGCTGCTGCGCCAGCTCTCGGCCGATGCAGGGTGCGCAGAAACGATCCTGTTCCGCGATGGCAGGCTCACCGAGGCCTCGGCCTCGAACGTCTTCATCGTCGAACGCGGCGTGATCTTGTCGCCGCCCAAGTCGCGTCTCATCCTGCCGGGGATCACTTACGACGTGGTGGCGGAGCTCGCGCGCGCCGACGGCATTGCGCTGGAGTTCAGGGACATCAGCGAGGCCGAGGCGCGCGGCGCCGACGAGATGTGGGTCACCTCCTCGTCGAAGGAAGTGCTCGCGATCGTCGAGCTCGACGGCCGGCGCATAGGCGACGGGCGGCCCGGGCCCGTGTTCCGGCGCATGTACCGGCTCTACCAGGACTTCAAGCACAACGTAATGCGCGCCGGCAAGCGCGAGGCAGTCTCGGCCTAGCGGGTGCGCCGTGGCGGTATCGGGCCAGGCCTCGCTGCTCGCCTATCCGTGCGATTTCCCGATCAAGGTGATGGGACGCAAGGAACCGCGCTTTGCGCAGACCGTGATGGAGATCGTGCTCAGGCACGCGCCCGATTTCGATCCGGCGACGATCCAGATGCGCCCGAGCCGGCAGGGCCGCTACCTGAGCGTCACTTGCATGGTGCGCGCCACCTCGCGCGAGCAGCTCGACGCGCTCTACCAGGAGCTGTGCGACCATCCTTCGGTGGTCATGGTGCTCTGATGGCGACCGTCCTCGATCGCATCCGCATCAGGACGCTCGGGCGCGCCGAATATGCCGGCACCGTGGAAGAGATGCGCGCCTTCACCGCACGGCGCGACGCGACGACAGCGGACGAGCTGTGGGTGCTCGAGCATCCGCCGGTGTACACGCTCGGCCAGGGCGCGGACCCCGCGCACGGGCCGCGGCTGGCCAACGGCATCCCGGTGGTGCGGGTCGAGCGCGGCGGCGAGATCACTTATCACGGCCCGGGCCAGGCGGTCGTCTACACGCTCGTCGATCTCGCGCGGCGCAGCATCAAGGTCGGGCAGTTCGTGCGCATGCTCGAGCAGTCGGTGATCGATCTCCTCGGCGGGCGCGGCGAGCGCATCCCCCGCGCGCCGGGCATCTATGTCGACGGCGCCAAGGTCGCGGCGCTCGGGATCCGCGTCACAAGAGGCAGGGCCTACCACGGCCTCGCCTTGAACGTGGACATGGATCTCGCGCCATTCGCGGCGATCGACCCCTGCGGCACTCCCGGGCTCGCGGTCACGCAGACGCGCGATCTCGGCATCGAGGGAAGCCGGGAGGTCCTGGGCGCGCGGCTGGCGGAGATCCTGGCGGAAAAGCTCGACCATGCGTGAAGCGGGCGTCAAGCAGAAAGGCGCGGCAAAGACGATCCGCATCGTGCCGCGCGCGCCGCTCGCCAAGCCCGCCTGGATCCGCGTGCGCGCGCCGGGCCTGGGCTCGCGCTTTCACGAGATCAAGCAGATCCTGCGCAAGCAGGAGCTGCACACGGTCTGTGAGGAGGCCTCGTGCCCGAACATCGCCGAGTGCTTCGGCAGGGGCACGGCGACCTTCATGATCCTGGGCGACATCTGCACGCGCCGCTGCCCGTTCTGCGACGTGGCGCACGGCCGGCCGCTTGCGCCGGACGCGGAGGAGCCGCGGCACCTGGCCGAGGCGGTCGCGAGGCTCGAGCTTTCCTACGTGGTCGTGACGAGCGTCGACCGCGACGACCTGAGGGACGGCGGCGCGCGGCATTTCGCCGACTGCATCCGCGCGATCCGCAGCCGCTCGCCGCGCACCACGATCGAGGTGCTGGTGCCGGATTTCCGCGGCCGCGTGGAGCGGGCGCTGGAGATCCTCGCGGCTGCGCCGCCCGACGTGATGAACCACAATCTGGAGACGGTGCCGCGCCTTTACCGCAGGGCGCGCCCGGGCGGCGACTACGCGCACTCGCTCGCGCTATTACAGCGCTTCAAGCAGGCGCACCCGGAAATCCCCACCAAGTCGGGGCTGATGGTCGGGCTGGGAGAGACCGACGAGGAGATCCTCGCTGTGATGCGCGACCTGCGCGCGCACGAGGTGGATCTGCTCACCATCGGCCAGTACCTGCAGCCATCGCCCCACCACCTGCCGGTTGAGCGCTACGTGCACCCGGACGCATTCGCGGTGTTCGAGCGCGAAGCGGCTGCGCTCGGATTCAGGCACGCGGCGATCGGGCCGCTGGTGCGCTCCTCCTACCACGCCGACCGGCAGGCCGAGCGGGCGGGCGTCGCCTAGCGCACCGCCATGCCGTCCTTGACCGCGGTCACTCCTGACACCGACTTGGCGACTTCGAGCGCGCGCTGGCGCGTCGCGTCGTCGCGCACGAAGCCCGACAGCAGCACGGTACCCTTGTAGGTCTCGACTCCGACGTCGATTGACTTGAGCTCCTTGATCAGTGCCGTCTTCACCTTGGTGGTGATCAGGCTGTCGTCGACGTAGGAACCGACGCGCAGACGCTCCTGGATCGCCTCGGCCTTGACGAACTCGTCCGGGTCGAGCTTTCCGTCGCGGTTGTCGTCCGCCTCGGCGAACGCCTTCGCGTAGTCGCCGCCGACCTCGTCCTTCGACAGGTAGCCATCGGCATTCTTGTCCATCGCGGCGAATTTCGGCGGCACGGACTTGGACGATTCGGTGGCTGGTGCGGGTTGCTGCGCGGAGGCGAGTCCGGCCGACAGGAACGCGGCGGCAACGGCGCAGGCGAGATGACGCAGTTTCATTGGCTTTCTCCTTTCTTGCTACGTATCGGAAAGCAGCACGGGCCCCGAAAGGACCCGCGTGTGGATGCGCTGCAAGCGTCGTGCCAGCGGCGGTTGATGTCTCAGATCAAGGAATTGCGGCTAAGTTCGCGCGCGGCCGCCGCGCCGGTTGCGTCGCCGGGCGGCGACAGGCGAACGCGCGCGATAATCCTCAGCGGAGGCGTTCAAAATCCGCAAGGATCCGGTGGGGGCGGGCACGGACATCATCAGGAAGGTATTCGGGGCGCTGCGGTAAGGCTGCTCGGCGAGCTGGTCTTCGGAGCAGGCGCGCGCCGTCATCGGAGGACGTAGCGGCCGTTCTTCAGCGTGCCCACGCGCTTGACGAGCTTCGCCTTCACCAGCGGGCGGATCAGGTCCATCGCGCCCTGCTTGGAGATGCGCAGGCCGTCCCAGATCTCGCGCGGGCTCAGGCTTCCCCGCGCGCGCAGCAGCTGCAGCAATTGCTCCTGCTTCGGGCGCAGCACCACCCGCGCCCGGCTTCTCGAGGCCGAGAGCTGCTGGATGCGCTGCCACACGCGCTCGAGAGTCTGCTGCAAGCCTTCGGCGCAGTATTCCAGCCACGACGTCAGGTCCTCGCCCTGCTCGCGCACCGCCTCGAGCGCCGCGTAGTAGCGCGGCCGATCCTCCCAGTAGAACTCGTCCACCGAGAAAATGTGGTGCGAGTCGAAGCCGCGCCGGTAGAGCTCCCACAGCGCGAGCGCGCGGCCCGCGCGGCCGTTGCCGTCGGCGAACGGATGGATCGCCTCGAACCGGTAGTGCACGATCGCCGAGCTCAGCACCGGGGAAAGAACCGGGGCGTCGTCGTTCCACCACTCGAGGAACTCGCGCATCAGGCCGGAGACCTCCCCGGGAGGCGGCGGAACATAGGCGCCGACCTGCACGCCTATCGTCCGGTAGCGCCCCGCTTCGCCCTGGTCCATCACCTCTCCGGCGATGATCGCGTGCAGCCGCAGCACGTCCTCGTGCGCGATCCGCTTCTTCGCCGCCTGCTTCTCGATGTGCCGCAGCGCCGCGAAATAATTCACCACCTCCCGGCGCACCCTCGCCGGCACCGGCAGCGCCTCGCCCGCCTCAACCGCGCGCACCTGCTCCAGCGTCAGCGGATTGCCCTCGATCGCCGTCGAGGAATGCGCGTTGCGCGCGCGCGTGTCCTTCTGCAGCGCCGGAATCCACGCCACCTGCACCGCCGCCCCCTGGATCCGCTCCCGCAGCGCCGCCACCGCCTCCACGCGCCCCAGCAGCGCCGGCGTGATCGCGAACCGCGGCCGATAGCCCATGCCGCGGATGCTACCCGTCGGTCAAGTGTCGGTCAAGTTATGGGTCAAGCGGTGTTCCGCGCTCAATGCGCCTGGTCCCAGTTGTCGCCTTCGCCGACATCGACGACGAGCGCCACCTCCAGCTTCGCCACCGTCTGCATCAGCTCGCGCACCTTCTCTTTCACTTCGGCGAGCTCCGTCTCGGGAACCTCGAGCACCAGCTCGTCGTGCACTTGCATGATGAGCATCGTTTTCTTGTTCTCGCCATCGAGCCAGCCCTGAACCGCAACCATCGCCAGCTTGATGAGATCGGCCGCAGTGCCCTGCATCGGCGCGTTGATCGCTGCGCGCTCGGCAGCCTGGCGCCGCGCGGGGCTTCCCGACTTCATCTCCGGCAGATAGAGCCGCCTGCCGAACACCGTCTCGACGAAGCCTGCCGCGCGTGCCTTCTCTCGCGTTTGATCCATGTAGCGCTTCACCCCGGGATAGCGCGAGAAATACGAGTCGATGTACGCCTGCGCCGTGACTCGCTCGATGCCGAGGTTCTGCGCGAGGCCGAAGCTCGACATGCCGTAGATCAGCCCGAAGTTGATCACCTTCGCTGTGCGCCGCTCGTCCTCGCTCACTTCCTCGAGTTTCCGCCCGAACACCTCCGCGGCGGTGGCGCGGTGCACGTCGTGTCCGTGCAGGAACGCGTGCCGCAGCCCCGCGTCGCCCGAGAGGTGCGCCATGATCCGCAGCTCGATCTGCGAGTAGTCGGCCGAGACGATTTTCGATCCCGGCGGCGCGATGAACGCCTCGCGGATGCGCCGGCCCGCGGGCGTGCGGATCGGGATGTTCTGCAGGTTCGGGTCGTTCGAGGCGAGCCTGCCGGTCACGGCGGTGGTCTGCGAGTAGGTGGTGTGCACGCGCCCGGTCTGCGCGTTCACCATGCGCGGCAGCTTGTCGGTGTAGGTGGACTTGAGCTTCGCGAGCGCGCGGTACTCGAGCAACACCTTGGGCAGCGGGTAGTCCTGCGCGAGCTCCTCCAGCACGTCCTCGTCGGTCGAGGGCTGGCCCAAGGGCGTCTTCTTCTTCACCGGGAGCTTCTGGCGCTCGAACAGGATCTCCTGGATCTGCTTCGGCGAGTTGAGATTGAAGGGCTGTCCGGCGAGCTGGTAGGCCCTCTGCTCGAGCTCGAGCATCTCCTTGCCGAGCTCGCGGCTTTGCGCATCGAGCTTCGCCGCGTCGAGCAGCACGCCGTTGCGCTCCATGCGCAGCAGCACCGGCAAGACCGGCAGCTCGATTTGCCGGTACACGAAATCCAGCTTCGCGTCGGCCGCGATTCGGGGGTGGAGCGCGTCGTGCAGCGCGAGCGCGCAATCGGCGTCCTCGGCGGCGTAGTCGGTCGCGCGCGCGACCTCCACGGCGGAAAACGCGATTCGCGCGGCGCCCTTGCCGGTCACCTCGTCGTAGCTGATGGTCTTCCAGCCCAGATGCCGCTGCGCGAGCGAGTCGAGATCGTGGCGCTCGTGCGCCTCGAGCACGTACGACTCGAGCAGCGTGTCGTGCGCGATGCCGGCGAGCCGCACGCCGTGGTTGGCGAGCACGTGCGCGTCGAACTTGAGGTTCTGGCCGACCTTCCTTCGCTGGTCGCTTTCCAGCCAGGGCTTCAGGATCGCGAGCGCCGCATCCGCCGGAAGCTGCGGCGGCGCGCCGGGATAGTCGTGCGCGAGCGGCAGGTACGCGGCGCTTGCGCCGCACGCGAAGGACATGCCCACGAGCCGCGCGGTCATCGGATCCAGGCCCGTGGTCTCGGTGTCGAAGCCGACCAGGGCCGCCCGATCGAAGTCGGCGACGAGCTCGTTCAGCTCCTTCGCGTCGAGGATCGCGACGTACTTTCGGCGCTGCGTTTCCTGCGCTGACGGCTGCGTCGCCGCTGCGGGCTCCGCGCCGGATTCGACCTCCCTCAGCCACGACTTGAAGCCGAATCGCTCGAACAGCGCCTTCTGGCGCTCCGGGTCACCCCTGCCGTCGACCAGATCCTCGAGCCGCAGCGGCAGCGCCACATCGCGCTTCACCGTCAGCAGGCTGCGGCCCTTCGGCAGCCAGTCGAGCGCTTTTCTCAGGTTTTCGCCGGCGGCGCCGGGGACTTCGCCCGCGTGGGCGATCACCGCGTCGAGCGAGCCGTACTGCGAGATCCATTTCGCCGCGGTCTTGGGACCGACCTGCTCGACGCCGGGAACGTTGTCCACCGAGTCGCCGACGAGCGTCAGGTAGTCCACGAACTTGTCGGCCGGAACGCCGAACTTTTGCATCACGCCCGGCGCGTCGAGCGTTTCGTTGGACATGGTGTTGACGAGCGTCACGCGCCCGTCCACGAGTTGCGCGAGGTCCTTGTCGCCGGTGGAGACGACGCAGCTCCAGCCGGCGCGCTTCGCCTGCTCGGCAAGCGTCGCGATCACGTCGTCGGCCTCCACGCCCTCGACGGCGAGCACCTGCCAGCCGAGCGCCGCCACCGCCTCCTTGAGCGGCTCGATCTGGCTCGCCAGGTCCTCGGGCATCGGCGGCCGGTGCGCCTTGTACTGCGGGTACGCGTCGTCGCGGAAAGTCCTGCCTTTCGCGTCGAAGACGCAGGCGCGCGCCTGCGCCTTATAATCGGCGGCGAGGCGCCGCAGCATGCTTAGCACGCCGTAAATGGCGCCGGTCGGCTCGCCCTTCGGGTTTCTCAGCTCGGGCAGCGCGTGGAACGCGCGGTACAGATACGACGAGCCGTCGACCAGCAGCAGCGTCTTTTCAGGATCGTTTTCCGACACGATGAAACACGAAAAGCTACCGAAGGCCGCGGGTCTCGCCCGCGAGATCTCGGCTCGCGAGGCGTGGAGGGTGTTCGGCATTATGGCAGAGTTCGTCGAGGCGACCGAGCGGCTCGCCGGGATCCGTCCCGCCGTGTCGATATTCGGCAGCGCGCGCGTGGCTCCGGGCTCGCCTTACTACCAGCTTGCCGAGAAGACTGCGCGGCTGCTCTCCGACGCCGGTTTCGCGGTGATCTCGGGCGGCGGGCCCGGGGTGATGGAAGCCGCCAACAAGGGCGCCTTCCACGGCCAGGGCCTCGCGGTGGGCCTCAACATCGATCTGCCGCGCGAGCAGCACTCGAACCGGTACCAGCACATCGGGCTTCGCTTCAAGCATTTCTTCACGCGCAAGGTGATGTTCGCGAAGTTCGCCACCGCGTTCGTCATCCTGCCCGGCGGCTTCGGCACGCTCGACGAGCTGTTCGAGGCGCTCACACTGGTGCAGACCGGCAAGACGCGCAAGATGCCGATCATCCTGATGCACGAGCCGTATTGGCGCGGGCTCATCGCCTGGTTCCGCGAGCGCCTGGTCGGGGAGAACATGATCGACCCCGCCGACATGGACCTCGTGCAGGTACATGACGAGCCGCAGCAGGTGGTGGACGCGATCTTCGCGTTCTACGAGAAGCGCGGCTTCGAGCCCTCGCCCGCCGAGCGCGAGGTGTTGCTCAACCTCTAGTAGAATCGGCTGTCCAAGGAACAACATGCGCCGCCTACTCGTTCTCGCGCTCGCGATCGTGGCATCCGGCGCGCTCGCCCAGCAGCAGCGCCCGCCCAAGCTCGAGCCGCTGCCCGAGCCTCCGCCGCCGCCGGCGATTTCGGGGCCGGACGAGCCGCGCGTGCGCATCCCGGTGCCCGAGGGCGCGACGGTCGAGGAAGTCCGCCAGGGCGGCCGCGTGGTCATGCTCAAGGTGACGCCGCCGGGCGGGAAGCCTTTCTACCTGGTCGACACCAGCGGAAACGGAGTTTGGATGCGGCGCGATTCGCTCGAGGGCGGCGTGGGCGTGCCGATGTGGCCGATCACCACCTTCGACTGAATTGTCGGTCTATACACCCGTCTCCGAAGCCGAGCTCTCGGCCTGGCTGCGCGGCTATTCGGTCGGCGCGCTCGCCGGGTTCGAGCCGATCGGGTTGGGAATCGAGAACAGCAACTACTTCGTCACCACCGCTCAGGGGCGCTACGTCCTGACGCTGTTCGAGCGGTTGCCGGCCGACGAGTTGCCTTTCTACTTGGACCTGATGGCGCACTTCGCGCGCCACGGCATCCCGTGCCCTGCGCCGATGGCCGATCTGTCCGACCGGTACCTGTCGAGCCTGAAGGGCAAGCCGGCGGCGCTGGTCACGCGGCTGCCGGGACGCTCGATCGAGCATCCCGGCGTCGACGCCTGCGCCCAGCTCGGCGCGCTTCTCGCCCGCATGCATCTCGCCGGCGGCTCCTTCGCCGGCTACCTGGAAAATCCGCGCGGCCCGAGGTGGTGGCGAGTCGCGGCAATCGCGGTGCGGCCGTTCCTCGATGAAGAACGCCGGCGGCTGCTCGACCAGGAGCTCGCCTTCCAGTCGCGGCACCGATTTGCGGATCTGCCGCGCGGGCCGGTGCACGCGGACCTGTTCCGCGACAACGCGCTGTTCGAAGGCGGGCGCCTGTCGGGCGTGATCGACTTCTATTTCGCCGGCGTCGAGTGCCTGCTGTTCGACCTCGCGGTGTGCGCGAACGACTGGTGCCTCGCGGACCCCGCCGCCGACCGGCGCCTCGACGAGACGCGGCTCGCGGCGCTGCTTTCGAGCTACGCAGCCGTGCGCCCGTTCAGCGCGCTCGAGCGCGGCGCCTGGCCGGTGATGCTGCGCGCCGCGGCGCTGCGCTTCTGGCTCTCGCGGCTGCACGATTATCATCTGCCGCGGCCGGGAATGCTGGTGCACGCGCACGACCCGGAGCATTTCCGCCTGGTGCTCGAACTGCGGATCGCGGCAGAGCGCTTGCCCTGGGCGGAGTAGGCGCGGTGCAGGCGCGCATCGTTGGCAGCGCACGCGGCGCGCGCTGGCTCGGCGAAGGCTGGCGGCTGTTCCGCGCCGCGCCGCTTGCGTGGCTCGCGCTGGTATTCGCCTATTGGCTGCTGATGACGATGGTGTCGCTCGTGCCGGTGCTCGGTGTCGCCGCCGCCGCGGTGCTGGTGCCGCCGTTCTCGGTGGGATTCATGGCGGCCGCCCGCGCCTGCGCGCGCGACGAGGCGCCCGGGATCGCGCTGCTGTTCGCAGGATTTCGCGACAAGCTGCGCGCGCAGCTCGCGCTCGGAGTCGTGTACTTCGCCTGCCTTGCGCTGGTGCTCGGCGCCACCGCGCTCGCCGACGGGGGCGCGCTCGCGCGCTGGATGCTGCTTGGCGAGCGCCCGGCCGACGAGGTGCTCGGCTCATCGGCGTTCCTTGCCGCGCTCGCGACGGCCGCGGCACTCTACACCCCTGTGATGATGGCGTTCTGGTTCGGACCGCTGCTTGTCGCGTGGCACGCAAGCGGGGCGGCGAAGGCGCTGTTTTTCAGCTTCGTCGCCTGCCTCATGAACTGGGGCGCCTTTCTCGCCTACGGGGCGGTGACCGCGGCTCTCATGCTTGCGCTGCCGTTGGTGGTTCTCGGGACGCTGGCGCTGGTCTCCGGCGGCGCGCTCGCCGTGCCGGCGATGGCGCTCGCATTGCCGCTGGTGATCGTGCTCCTGCCGACCCTGCTCGCGAGCTTCTACGCCAGCTATCGTGACATATTCGGCACGTGACGGCAGCGCCGAAGCCGACTATATACATACAATTGCACGCATGAGCGACTTCGAGCTCCCCGCGCTCGCCGCCGAGGCCACCCCGGAATTCGTCGACCCGGAGGCGTGCAAGGCGTGGCTGGGCGACGTGCCGCTCGCCAACGTCGGGGCGGCACAGAGCGCGCTGCTCGCCGAGCTCCAGGAGTTCAACCGCTTCCCCACCAAGGCGGCGAACCGGCTCGCGGTCATGGAGGCGCTGCGCGAGGCGGTCAACTTCGTGCAGATCGAGCAGGCGAAGCGCTTCACCAACCGGGCGCTGCCGATGGCCCAGGCCGAAGCCGCGGTGTTCGCCGATACGATCGAGCTGTGGGAGCAGACCCGGCTGGGGTACCTGCGCTGCCTCGAGGCGGCGCTCGGCGGCGACGCCGCGCTGCGGGCGCAGGCGGGCCTCATCTGCCAGCGGCTGCTCGCCTACTCGGGCCTGAAGATGTTCCACCATTACCGCGCCTACCGGCAGGTGCCGGTGCGCGAATGGCGCTCGTTGCACGAGGTGTACGCCAAGGCCGAGCAGCTTGAGGTCGCGCAAGAGCAGGTGAAGGACTACCTGAACCGCGACGTCCACGACACCTCGTCGCGCATCGCCTACGCGCGCGCCGTGCTGATGGGAATGTGCAATCCGAACGAGCTCGCGCAGCGCCAGCTCACCTTCGTGGCGTTCCTGCTCGAGCGCTGGGCGGTGAAGCTGGAGGTGCTCAGGCAGCCGCCGCCCGAGGACGAGATCGCGCCGCTGATGGTCGATCTCGCCGGCGAGCGCTGCCCCGAGCGCTTCGAGAACCCCGGCGTGGCGAAGATGGCCGAGCCGCGCTGCCTCGACGCGGGCAAGCTCGCGAAGAGCCTGCGCAACCGCGTCGGCCTGCTCAGGAAGGGCGAGTCGCCCGCCAAGCTCGCGCTCGGCGAGGACTGCGTGCAGCCTTCGTGCGAGCAGCTGCTGGTGTTCCTGTATCGGCAATGGTGCCAGCCCAAGCCGCCGCGCGCGGCCGATCGCCGCCGCGCCACCGACACGGCGCAGGCCTGCGGCGAGATGGGCGCGATCCACTATTACATCTCGGGAAGCGCCTTCCGCCAGCCCGGCGAGCAGAAGGAGCTCACGCAGAAGCAGCGCCAGGAGCTCGCCACCTTCGGCCGAGTGAGCACGCGCGAA
This sequence comes from Betaproteobacteria bacterium RIFCSPLOWO2_12_FULL_68_20, assembly GCA_001770655.1. Taxonomy (GTDB): domain Bacteria; phylum Pseudomonadota; class Gammaproteobacteria; order Burkholderiales; family SG8-39; genus 2-12-FULL-68-20. Next base: position 62,423 of record MERQ01000068.1, on the reverse strand, counting down.
GAGGACGACTACAGCCAGGTGCGCGGCTACGTCCTCGAGCAATGGCAGCTCGAGGACGAGAGCGCGCAGGGCCTGCGCATGGTGCGCCGCGCCGCGAATCGCGGGAGGCGCTATGCGCACGGCCAGCTGGTCGGTGCGAAGCCCGGGGACTCGAAAAGCTTCACGCTGGGGCAGGTGCGCTGGCTCACGCAGGCCGAGAACGGCGACCTGTACGCGGGCGTGAAGCTGCTCCCGGGTCTTCCCGCCGCCGTCGCCGTGCGGCCGACGGGTCTGAACGTGCAGAACGAGCAGTACGTTCCCGCGCTTTCGCTCACCGCAGTGGCGGCACTCGGCTCGCCGCCCGCGCTGGTCCTTCCTTCGGGCTGGTTCAAGCCCAAGCGCGTGATCGAGGTGTTCGTCGACTCGCCGGTGCGCGCGCGCCTGATCGAGCTCATCGAGCGCGGCAGCGACTTCGAGCGCGTCGCCTACGAGATTCTCTGACGCTCAGGCCGCGACCTTCGCGACCCCGGCCGCCAGGACGCGGGCGGCCGGAAACACGGCGCTGAAGGTCGAGCCGCGCCCGAGCTCGCTTTCGATCTCCAGGCTCGCTTGGTGGCGCGTGAGGGCGTGCTTGACGATCGCGAGTCCCAGCCCGGTGCCGCCGGTTTCGCGCGAGCGGCCGCTGTCGACGCGGTAGAAGCGCTCGGTCAGCCGCGGCATGTGCCGCGGCTCGATGCCGATGCCGGTGTCGGCGACGCTGAAGACCCCGCGCGCGCCCTCGATCCTCCAGGCGAGCCGCACCGATCCGCCTTCGGGCGTGTAGCGCACCGCGTTCGACACCAGGTTCGAAAGCGCGCTGTGCAGCTCCTTCGGGCTGCCGAGCAGCCGGCAGTCCTCCCGGATCGCGATCTCGATCCGATGGCGGCCCGCCGAGAGCGCGCGTGCCTCCTCGGCAAGCCTCTCGACGAGCGGCCGCACCTCGATCGGCTGCTCGTCCTCCGGCGCCGCGCCCGACTCGAGCGCGGAGAGCGTGAGCAGGTCCTCGACTAGGCGCTGCATGCGCCGCGCCTGCTCGGCCATGAGGCCGAGGAAGCGGCGCTTCTGCTGCGGCAAGAGCTCGAGCGACTCGTCGCCGAGCGTCTCGACGAAGCCCGAGAGCACCGTCACCGGCGTCTTCAGCTCGTGCGAGACGTTGGCGACGAAATCGCGCCGCATCGTGTCGAGGCGGTCCTCGGCGGTGACGTCGCGCGAGTTGAGCAGCTTCTGCTCGTCGCCGAACTCGATCACGCGCAGCGACAGCACCGCGTCGCTTCTCGCCGAGCGCAGCACCAGCGGGTCGGCGAACTCGCCCGCCGCAAGGTAGGCCACGAAATCCGGATGGCGCACGAAATTCGTGACCGGCTGCCCGAAGTCGCGCCGCGCATCGATGCCGAAGTACCGCGCGGCGGTCGGGTTCGCCCACTCGATGTGATTCTCGCGATCGAGGATCACCACCCCGTCGGGCAGCGCCCGGCCGGCGGCGCGAAAGCGCGCGAGCGTGCGCAGCAACTGCTGCTGCTCGGCATCGCGCCCCTTGAACAGCCGGTGCAGGTCGGCGAGCGCCTCTTCCCAGGCGCCGCGGCCGCGCGGCAGCGTCTCCAGCGTCGGCCGGCGCAGCCACGCGTGCAGCGCAGCGAGGTGGATCGCGTGGTACAGCACGCGCAGAGCGAGCACGGCGCCGACCGCCGCCCAGGCCCAGGTCGCCCCGGCGAACGGCCAGACGACGAGCCCCGCGGCGGCGGCGCCGAACGCGACGCCGAGAATGCCTGCCCAGGAGGGGTTCATGGGAGGAACGACCGCTCTCGCTGCTGCAAATGTATCAGACCGGACTTGCGGTCAGACGATAACCCGAGCCGCGCACGGTCTCGACAAGCCGGTCATGGGCGGAGGGCTCGAGCGCCTTGCGCAGCCGCCGGATGTGCACGTCCACCGTGCGCTCCTCGACGAACACGTGGTCCCCCCATACCTGATCGAGGAGCTGCGTGCGCGAGTGCACCCGCTCGGGGTGCGTCATCAGGAAGTGCAGCAGCCTGAACTCGGTCGGACCCAGCTCGAGCGGTCGCGAGTTGCCGTACACGCGCCGCGTCGCGGGGTCGAGCCGCAGGCCGTTCACCTCGATCGGGTCGTCGGTCATCTGCGGCGCGCGACGCCGCAGCACCGCCTTGATGCGCGCGAGCAGCTCCTTCGGCGAGAACGGCTTGGTGACGTAGTCGTCCGCGCCCGCTTCGAGCCCGGCGACCTTGTCGGCCTCGGCGCTGCGCGCCGTGAGCAGGATGATCGGGATCTCCCTGGTGCGCTCTTCCTGACGCAGCTGCCGCGCGAGCGATACGCCGGACATCCCGGGCAGCATCCAGTCGATGAGCAACAGGTCGGGGAGGGCGTTCCTCACGATGCCGAGCGCGCCTTCCGCGTCGCGCGCGCGGATGACGTGATGCCCGGCGTGCTCGAGGTTGACCGCGATCAGCTCCTGGATCGCGGGCTCGTCTTCGACCAGCAGGATGTTCGCGGCCATCGGAGGCGATTGCGCAACGTGGCAATTGTAAGAACCTTCGATGACGGATATGTTTCAGCGGGCGAGGGGTATGATCTGGCCCCCGGCCCCCGGCGATGGCTTCCTCCCGCGTCCCCACCGAGATCCGCCTGCACCAGAAATCCCGGGTGCTGGAGATCTCCTTCTCCGACGGGAGGACCTTCCGCCTGCAATACGAGTACCCGAGGGTGTATTCGCCCTCGGCCGAAGTCCGGGGACACGGCCCGGGCCAGGAAGTGCTGCAGATCGGCAAGCGGGAGGTCGACATCCGCTCGCTCGAGCCGGTCGGCTCGTACGCGGTGCAGCCGAGCTTCTCGGACGGCCACGACACCGGGATCTATTCCTGGGATTACCTGTACGAGTTGGGTGAGCGGCAGGACGCGCTCTGGGCCGAGTACCTCGCCAGGCTGGAGGCGGCAGGCGAAAGCCGGGAACTAAAGCAATCGCTTACTTCCGGTAAAGATGCCTGAAAGCCTGAAGACAGAGTTCGGGTTCGAGCAGGTCTCGGAGCGCGACAAGGCGGCGCGGGTAGGCGAGGTATTCGATCGCGTAGCTGAGCGCTACGACCTCATGAACGACCTGATGTCGCTGGGACTGCACCGTGCCTGGAAGGCCTTCGCGGTGGGGGTTGCCCGCCCGAGACCCGGCGAGCGAGTGCTCGATGTCGCGAGCGGAAGCGGCGACCTCGCGCGGCTGCTCGCCAGGCGAGTGGCGCCGGGCGGAGTGGTCTGGGTCACCGATGTCAACCGCCGCATGCTCGAGCGCGGGCGCGATCGGCTCCTCGACACCGGCTGCCTTGCTCCCGCGGTCCAGTGCGACGCCGAGCGACTGCCCTTTCCCGGCGCCTGGTTCGACTGCGTGACGGTCGGGTTCGGGCTGCGCAACATGACGCGCAAGGAGGCGGCGCTCGCCGAGATGACGCGGGTGCTCAAGCCCGGCGGAAGGCTGCTGGTGCTCGAATTCTCGAAGGTATGGAAGCCGCTCGAGCGCGCCTACGACCTGTATTCGTTCAGGGTGCTGCCCTGGATCGGTGAGCGGGTGGTGGGCGACGCTGCCCCGTACCGCTACCTCGCCGAGTCCATCCGCATGCATCCCGACCAGCAGGGGCTCGCATCGATGATGGAGCGCGCCGGACTCGCGCGGGTCGAGGTCTTCAACCTCGCCGCGGGTGTGGTGGCGGTGCATCGCGGTTACCGAATTTGACCGTTTCCGCCCGCGGCGCGCTGTCGCGCGCCAGCGCACTGGGGTAGGATCGGCAGCATCCGGTGATCTTTCGGGGGAAGGCATCATGAAAGGCTGGCAACTCGCGCTCGCCGCAGTGCTCCTCGGCGGCGCGCTCGCAGCGAGCGACGCCGAGGCGGCGCGGCTCGGGGGCGGCAGAGCGAGCGGGGTGCAACGGAGCATCACCAGCGCACCGCGCGCCCCGGCGCCCGCCCGCCAGGCGCAACAGGCTGCGCCCGCGCAGCAATCGGCCGCGGCTGCGCCGCAGGCGGGAAGCGCGGCGCCCGCGGGCGCGAGCAGGTGGATGCCGATCCTCGGCGGGCTGGCGCTCGGTGGCCTGTTCGGCACCCTCCTGAGCGGCAGCGGACTTGGCGCGATCGTGTTGCTCGCGCTGCTCGCGATCGGCGCGGCAGTCGCGATCCGGGCGCTGGCGCGTTCGCGCGCCGGGGCTGCCGCGCAGCCGATGCAGTACGCGGGTATCGGCAGCGAGACTGTGGCAGCGCCGCCTCCGTCGCAGGCTGCGGGTCTCGATTCGCAGGAGGAGCCCGCGCTGAGCGCTGCAAGCGTGCCACCGGGATTCGACGTCGCCGGGTTTCTGCGCGCGGCGAAGCTCAATTTCGTGAAGCTCCAGGTCGCAAACGATGCGGGAAACCTCGACGAGCTGCGCGAGTTCACGACCGCGGAAATGTACGAAGAGCTCAAGAGCGGCGTGCTGTCGCGCGGCGCCGCGAAACAGCAGACCGATGTCGTGGCGCTGAACGCCGATCTGCTCGAGATCACCAGCGAGGGCGGCAGGCACTGGGCGAGCGTGCGCTTCTCGGGGATGGTGCGTGCGGTCCCCGGGACCGCGCCCAACGGGTTCGAAGAGGTGTGGAACCTCGCAAAGCCGGCCGACGGTTCGACGGGTTGGCTGCTCGCCGGCATCCAGCAGATGCACTGAAGGCCCTGAACGGGTAAAAAGGCCACCTGGGGGTGGCCTTTTTTTTGACATGGTGCTCGAATCGCCATTTGCCGCGGCGCTGAATCACCTGCTCGATTCGGAGCAATGGGCGCGCGAGCGGATCGCGCCGTTCGCCGGCGACACGCTCGAGCTGCGCGCCGCGCCGCTGCCCGCGCTGCGCTTCGGCATCGTCCAAGGCGGTCGTCTCGAGCCTGCCGGCATGGGCGGCGAGCCCTCCGCCGTCGTCACGCTCGGCGCGCCGGCGCTCGCCGCGCTGCCGCGCGGCGAGCGGGAGTTCGTGGACGCGATCGAGGTCTCCGGAAATCCCGCTCTGGCCGCGGAAGTGAAGCTGCTGCTGCGACATCTTCGCTGGGACTTCGAGGAGGACCTCGCGAGGCTCCTGGGCGATGTCGCCGGGCAGCGGCTCTCCGGCGCCGCGCGGAATTTCGCGGCCTGGCAGGCCGATAGCGCGAAGCGGCTCGCCGGGAGCCTCGCCGCCTACGCCGCGGAGGAAAAGCGCCTGATCGTGCGCCGCGCGGAACTGGAGGCGCTCGTGCAGGCCGTGGCGGCGCTGCGCGCAGGCATCGAGCGGCTCGAGCAGGGGGTGCGGGACCTTGGCTAGGCTGCTGCGGCTCGCGCGCATCCTCGCGGTCGGCCTGCGCTTCGGGCTGCACGAGTTCGTCCCGCGGCTCGCCCGCAATCCGCTCGCGCGGCTCCTCGCCGGCCGCGCCGGCGAACCGCGCGCGCAGCGGCTGCGCGAGGCGCTGGAGACGCTGGGGCCGATATTCGTCAAGTTCGGCCAGGTGCTCTCGACGCGCCGCGACCTGCTGCCGCTCGACATCGCCGACGAGCTGGCGAGGCTCCAGGATCGCGTGCCGCCGTTTCCCCCGGCGGAGGCGATCGCCGAGATCGAACGCTCGCTCGGCAGGCGCGTCCCGGAGCTGTTCTCGGACTTCCAGCGCGACGCCGCGGCAAGCGCGTCCATCGCCCAGGTCCACCTTGCGACCCTGAAGGACGGTCGCGAGGTGGCGGTCAAGGTGCTGCGGCCGCGGGTCGAGGAGGAAATCGCGAAGGACATGGCGCTGCTTGAAACCGGCGCGGCGCTCGCCGAGCGGCTTGGGGCCCGGCGCCTGAAGCCGCGCGAGGTGGTGGGCGAATTCGCGCGCCATCTGGAGGACGAGCTCGACCTGATGCGCGAGGCGGCGAACGCGAGCCAGCTGAGGAGAAACTTCGAGCATTCGCCGCTCCTGCTGGTGCCCGAGGTGCACTGGGAGCTGTGTTCGCGGCGCGTGATGGTGATGCAGCGCATGCACGGCACCCCGGTGTCGCAGGTGCAGAAGCTGCGCGAGCAGGGCGTCGACATCCCGGCGCTCGCGCGCGCCGGGGTCGAGATCTTCTTCACCCAGGTGTTCCGCGACGGTTTTTTCCACGCCGACATGCACCCCGGGAACATCCTGGTGTCGACGCAAGGAGAAACTCGCGGGCGCTACATCGCGCTCGACTTCGGCATCATGGGCACGCTCACCGAGCTGGACAAGAGCTACCTCGCCCAGAATTTCCTCGCCTTCTTCAACCGCGACTACCGGCGCGTGGCGCAGGCGCACCTCGACGCCGGCTGGGTTCCCGCCGGCACGCGCGTGGACGAGTTCGAGGCCGCGATCCGCTCGGTGTGCGAGCCGATCTTCGCGCGGCCGCTGAAGGAGATCTATTTCGGCAAGCTGCTCCTGCGCCTGTTCCAGACCGCGCGCCGCTTCGACGTGGAGGTCCAGCCGCAGCTCGTGATGCTGCAAAAGACTCTGCTCAACATCGAGGGGCTGGGGCGCGAGCTCGACCCTGACCTGGATCTTTGGCAGACCGCGAAGCCGTATCTCGAGCGCTGGACGCGCGAGCAGGTCGGCGTGCGCGGGCTTTGGCGAGCGATCCGCCAGGAAGCGCCGTTCTGGGCGGCGACGCTGCCGCAGCTGCCGCGCCTGGTCCACCACGCGCTGGCCGAGGACCGGCTGGGCGCGCTCAACCGGGCGCTGGAGCGTCTCGCCGCGGAGAACGCGCGCAGGAACGACCTCGTCGCCGCGCTGCTCGTGGTGGTGACGGCAGCGTTGATATTGCTCGCCGTGTCGCTGTTCTAGCCGGCGCGCATGCTGATCGCCTTCATCCTGCTGTACCTCGCCGCGTCGATCGCGATCGGCCTGTGGGCCGCGCGGCGGGTGCACAACCCGCGCGACTTCATGATCGCGGGCCGCAGCCTGCCGCTGTACATGAGCGTGGCCACGGTGTTCGCCACCTGGTTCGGCGCCGAGACCATGCTTGGGGTGTCGTCGACTTTCCTCAAGGAGGGCCTCGGTGGCATCGTCGCCGATCCGTTCGGCTTCTCGGTGACCCTGGTGATCGTGGCGCTTTTTTTTGCGCGCGCGTTCTACCGCCTGAATCTGCTCACGATCGGCGACTTCTACCGCAACCGCTACAACAAGCCGGTCGAGGTGGCCACCAGCGTGTGCATCGTGGTCTCGTATCTCGGCTGGACGTCCGCCCAGTTCACCGCGCTCGGCCTGGTGCTCCACACGCTCTCGGGCGGCGCCATCCCGCTCGCCTGGGGGATCGTGCTCGGCGCGGGCTGCGTGCTGGTCTATACCCTTTTCGGCGGCATGTGGTCGGTGGCGTTCACCGACCTGTTCCAGACCGTGATCATCGTGCTCGGCCTCGGCTACCTGGCGTTCCTGCTCGGCGGCATGGCGGGCGGCTTCGAAGTCGTGGTGGCGCACGCCGCCGAAGCCGGCAAGCTGCAATTCTGGCCCGGGGCGGAGGCGAAGGAGGTGCTCGCCTTCGCGGCGGCGTTCCTCACCGCGGCGCTCGGATCGATCCCCCAGCAGGATGTCTTTCAGCGCATCACGTCGGCGAAGGACGCGCCGACCGCGGTGCGCGGATCGCTGATCGGCGGGATCGCGTACTTCTTCATGGCCTTCGTGCCGGTCTACCTGGCGTATTCGGCGCTGCTGATCGATGCGCCAATGGTCGAGCCGCTGCTCGCCGGCGACGCGAACGAGAACCAGCTGATCCTGCCGAATCTGATCCTCGGGCACACGCCGGTGTTCGCCCAGGTGATGTTCTTCGGCGCGCTGCTCTCGGCGATCATGTCCTCGGCCTCGGGCGCCCTGCTCGCGCCGGCGTCGCTGTTCTCGGAGAACGTGCTGCGCCCGTTCGTGCCGCACATGGGCGAGCGCCAGTTCCTGCTCACGCTTCGCCTGGTGCTGGTGATCTTCGGCCTGGCGGTGATGGTGTTCGCGCTGACGAGCGATGCGAGCATCTACCAGATGGTGCAGAACGCCTACAAGGTGACGCTGGTGTCGGCATTCGCGCCGCTCGTGCTCGGCCTGTACTGGAAGCGCTCGACCACGGCCGGCGCGCTGCTTGCGGTGGTGCTCGGCCTCGTCACCTGGCTCATGATGGAGGGGTTCGCGGCCGATGCGCTGATCCCGCCGCAGCTGGTGGGCCTGGGCTTCTCGTTTGCCGGCATGGTGCTGGGGTCGCTGTTTACCCGCGCAGCGCCGCACCCGCACCCTCAGCACCGGGCGCACGGCTGAGTAGAATCGCGCGATGCGCGCGTCGCCCCTGGCGCGGATCCTGCTCGCGGTCTACGTCGCGCTCGCGGCCTACGCGTCGCTCCATCCTCTGCAGGGCTGGCGCGACCACGGGCTGTCGGCCTTCGCCTACCTGGGCGCGCCATGGCCGCGCTACGTCACCGGCTTCGACGTCGCGGCGGACCTGCTGGGCTACGCGCCGTACGGCCTGCTCGTCGTGCTTGCGCTTTACCCGCGCGTGCGCGGAGCGCGCGCGGCCGCGGTCGCGCTGGTCTCGGGCGCGGCGCTCTCGATGCTGCTCGAGGCGGCGCAGAGCTATCTGCCCGCGCGCATCGCCTCCAACCTCGATCTGCTGTTTAACGCGGCGGGCGCCGCCGCCGGGGCGGCGCTCGGGGTGCGCCTCGCGCCGTGGCTGCTCGAGCGCGGGCCGCTCAAGCGGCTGCGCACCGTATGGTTCGCGCCCGGGGCCGCGGCCGACCTCGGGCTCGCGCTGCTCGGGCTGTGGCTGTTCACGCAGCTCGACCCGACCACGCAGCTGTTCGGCTCGGGCGACCTGAGGGATCTCTTCGCCGCGCCCCAGGGGCCGCCGCGCGCGCCGCGGTTCTTCGCCGCCATCGAGGCCTTCACCTCGGGAGCGAACCTGCTGGCGGTGGCGCTGGTCTTCTCCGCGCTCGTCGCGCCGCGCCGGCCGGCGCGCGCGGCACTGCTGGGCTTGGTCGCGGCTGCGCTCGGCGTGAAGACCGCGGCGCTCGCGATCCTGATGCGCGCCGAAAATGTCTTCGCCTGGCTCACGCCGGGCGCCCAGGCCGGGCTCGTCGCCGGGCTCGCCGCGGCGTTCGTCGCGGTGGCGCTGCCTCGCACCGCGCGCCTCGCCGCGGCGGCGGTGCTGATCATGGCGGCGACTGTGCTGGTCAATCTCGCGCCGCCGAACCCGTATCTCGCCGCCACATTCAAGCTGTGGCAGCAGGGGCATTTCCTCAATTTCAACGGATTGACGCGCCTGGCGAGCGCGGCGTGGCCGTTCGCCGCGCTCGCCTACCTGATCCTGCTCGCCTCGCGGCGCGGCCGCGAGGCGCTCGGTTAGAATCGGCGCTCGATGTCGTATTACTCGAGGCACGTTTTCTTCTGCTGCAACCAGCGCACCGACGGGCGAACCTGCTGCAACGACAAGGGCGCCTCGAGCATGCGCGATTACGCCAAGCAGCGCGTGAAGGAGCTTGGCCTCGCCGGGCCGGACAAGGTGCGCGTCAACCAGGCCGGGTGCCTCGATCGCTGCGAGGAAGGCCCGTGCGTGGTGGTCTACCCGGACGCGGTCTGGTACCGGTACGTCGACCGCGTCGACGTCGACGAGATCATCGAGGAGCATCTGCGGCACGGCCGCGTGGTCGAGCGATTGCGCATGTGATGCGCGCCAGCACGCGGCGCGAATTCGTCGCAGGTCCCGCCGGGCGCATCGAGTGCGCGGTGGACGCGCCCGAGGGCGCGGCGCGCGGCTTCGCGCTGATCGCGCACCCCCACCCCCTTTTCGGCGGCACGCTCGACAAATGAATCCGCTGGTGGTGCGCGGGCTGCGCAAGTCCTACGGCGACCTGGAGGTCGTCTCGGGCGTCGACCTGGAGGTGGCGAGCGGCGAATGCTTCGGGCTGCTGGGCCCGAACGGCGCCGGCAAGACCACCATACTGAGACTTTGTCTTGGCTTGGTCGAAGCGGATTCGGGGAGCATCCGCCTGCTCGGCCGCGAGGTGCCGGCGCACGCCCGCGAGGCGCGCTCCGAGGTGGGAGTGGTGCCGCAGCTCGACAACCTCGATCCGGATTTCACTGTCGCCGAGAACCTGCTCGTCTACGGGCGCTACTTCGGCCTCGAGCGGCACGAGATCGACGGCCGCATCCCCGCGCTGCTCGAGTTCGCGGGGCTCGCCGGCCGCGCGAGTGCCAAGATCCAGACCCTCTCGGGCGGCATGAAGCGGCGCCTGATCCTCGCGCGCGCGCTGGTGAACGAGCCGCGGCTGCTGTTCATGGACGAGCCGACCACCGGCCTCGATCCGCAGGCGCGGCACCTGATCTGGGAGCGGCTGCGGCGGTTGCGGCAGGAGGGCAGGACGCTCGTCCTCACCACGCATTTCATGGACGAGGCGGAACGGCTGTGCACCCGCGTCGCGATCATGGACCGCGGCCGCATCATCGCGCAGGGCGCTCCCCGGGCACTGGTCGCCGAGCACATCGAGCCGCAGGTGGTCGAAGCCTACGGTGCCGGCCTCGAAGCCTGGGCGGAGCAGGCGCTGAGCCTGGCGCCGCGCGTCGAGCGCGCAGGCGAGACGGTGTTCTGCTACGCCGAGCGGGCCGAGCCGGTGCTCGGCGCGCTCGAGGGGCGCTCCGATCTGTCGTTCCTGCACCGCCCGGCGAACCTCGAGGACGTGTTCCTGAAGCTCACCGGCCGGGACCTGCGAGACTGACATGGCCCGCACCTACGTCTTTCCCGCGCCGTCGCTTCGCTGGGTGCCGGTGTGGCGCAGAAACCTCCTCGTGTGGCGCAAGCTCGTCGCCGCCTCCATCCTCGGCAACCTTGCCGATCCGCTCATCATGCTGTTCGGCCTGGGCTACGGCCTGGGGGCGCTGCTGCCCTCGATCGAGGGCATGCCCTACATCGTGTTCTTCGCCGCCGGGTCGCTGTGCACCGCGACCATGTTCACCGCCTCGTTCGAATCGATGTTCTCGGCGTTCTCGCGCATGCACGGCCAGAAGACTTGGGACGCGATCCTGTACGCGCCGCTCACCGTGGACGACGTGGTGGCGGGCGAGCTGGTGTGGTCGGCGTGCAAGGCCTGGCTCACGGGCTCCACCATCCTCGCGGTCATCGTCGTGTTCGGCTTTGGCAAATCGCCGCTCGCGGCGCTCGCGCTGCCGGTGGCGTTCCTCATCGGCCTGGCGTTCTCCTCGATCGGCCTGGTGATGACGGTGCTCGCGCGCGGCTGGGACTTCTTCAGCTTCTACATGACCCTCGTCCTCACCCCGATGATGATGATCTCGGGCGTGTTCTTCCCGGCGGCGCAGCTTCCCGAGCCGCTGCCCTCGGTGGCCAAGGCGCTGCCGCTGTATCACGGGGTGCAGATCGTGCGGCCGCTGGTCGCCGGCGAGTGGCCGCCCGATGTCGCCCTGCACCTCGCGGTGCTGATCGTCTATGCTCTGGCGGGCTACTGGATCGCGATCGTCCTCGCGCGCAAACGCTTCTCCACCTGACATGCTTTGGGTCAAGGCGCTGCACATCGTGTTCATGGTGACCTGGTTCGCAGGGCTTTTTTACCTGCCGCGGCTGTTCGTCTACCACGCGCAGGCGAGCGACCCGCTCTCGCTCGAGCGGTTCAAGCTGATGGAGCGCAAGCTCTTTTGGGGCATCATGACCCCGGGCGCGGTGCTGACGGTCGTGCTCGGAACCTGGCTGTGGCTCGGCTGGTTCCGCGGCGCTGGAAGCTGGTTCCACGCCAAGGTCGCGCTGGTCGCGATCCTCGTCGGCTATCACCTGTGGTGCTGGCGGCTGATGCGCGATTTCGCCGCCGGGCGCAGCACGAAGAGCCACGTCTGGTTCCGCTGGTTCAACGAGTTTCCCACGCTGGTGCTCTTCGCCGTGGTGTTCCTGGTTGTCTTCAAGCCGTTCTGAGCGGTTCTTCGCCAGCTGCCCGCGCGGCCTGGAGGCGCTGCTCGCTCGCGAGTTAGATTCGCTCGGGGCAAAGACGCAGGCGCCGGCTCCTGGCGGTGTGCTCTTCTCCGGCTCCTTCGAGACCTGCTACCGGGCGAACCTGTGGTCCAGGCTTGCCTCGCGGATACTCTGGAAAATCGGGGACTTCGCCTACGCGGACGAAAACGATATGTACGAGGCGGCGAAGCAGCTCGACTGGCCATCGTATTTCTCCGTCGAGCGCACGATCCGCGTCAACGTCACCGCGCAAAAGAGCCCGCTCAAAAGCCTGGAATTCGCCACGTTGCGCATCAAAGACGCGGTGTGCGACCGCTTTCGCGAAGCGACCGGCCGCCGGCCGGATGTCGAGCGGGTGAGCCCCGACGTGCGGGTGCACGCATTTCTCGAGCACGACCGCGGCGTCTTGTATCTCGACACTTCGGGCGAGCCGCTGTTCAAGCGCGGCTGGCGCGCGGGCGAGGCCGAGGCGCCGCTGCGCGAGAACCTCGCCGCGGGCATCGTGATGCTTTCGGGCTGGCGGCCGGAGGAGCCGCTGCTCGACCCGATGTGCGGCGGGGGAACGCTGCTGGTAGAGGCGGCTGCGATGGCGCGCGGCCGCGCTCCCGGCGCGAAGCGGGGTTTCGGGTTCGAGAAGTTGAGGAATTTCGATTCGGAGCTGTGGACGACCGTCAGGAGCGAGACCAAGCCCGCTGCACCCAACTGTGAGCTCTACGGCAGCGACACCGAGCCCAAGGCCCTTGACGCCGCCCGCCGCAATCTCGCCGAGGCGGGCGTCGAGCGCTGGGTGAGGCTCGAGCGCGCGGACGTGCTCGAGCGTTCAGCTCCCGCGAGCTCGGGGGTGCTGATCGCCAACCCGCCCTACGGCGAGCGCATCGGCTCGAAAGACGAGCTCGCGCGCTTCTACCCGGCGCTCGGCGACGCGCTGAAGCGACGTTTCGCCGGCTGGCGCTGCTACCTCTTCACCGCCGACCTGCGGCTGCCGAAGCTGATCCGCCTCGAGCCCTCGCGCCGCACGCCGCTCTACAACGGCGCGCTCGAGTGCCGGCTCTACGAGTTCGAGATCGTCGCCGGCAGCCACCGCAAGCGGCCGGATCACCCCGCGTACCAGAAGTAGTAGGTCGCGATTCCGAGCAGCGCCACCGCCCAATAGCCGGCGAGCGTCGCCCGCATCAGGTTCTTCCACCAACTGACGTGCAGCGGCTTCGGCAGGATGTCGTTCATCTGCAGCACCAGCCACAGCCCGGCGATGAGCGTGAGCGTGCCGATCGCCGCGTGCAGCCAAGTGATGCCGATTCTCGCGTCGGCGAGATCGCCGGCGCTCGATAGCTTCACGTCCTGCATCGAGCCGAACATGATCGCCGCGACCAGCGCGGCATTGACGAGCGCCCACACGGTCTGATTCACGCGATGAGCTTCGATGCGGCCGGCACGCGCGAGCCCGAAGCCGACCGTCAACCCGAGCACCAGCACGATCTCGAGCGCGAGGTTTACGTCCGCGACCAGCACGCCCGGACCGAAGAATCCCGGCGAGCCCTCCTTTCCGGCGGCGAAAATCGCGTAGGTGGCGGCGTAGGTTGCCACCGCGGCGAGCGCTCCGAGCGTGACTGCCAGAGCTTTCATTTCCCCTCCCGCGCAAAAGAAAAGGGGCGCTCGCGCGCCCCGTTCGTGGTCTTCAACGAAGCATCAGACGATATCGAGGTGCTCGATGCCCTTGGTGAGGTCCTTGTCCTTGGCCTCTTTCCCGTGCAGCTTGATGGCGAGGCGCACCTCGTTGGTGGAATCGGCGAAGCGCAGCGCGTCCTCGTAGCCGATGCGCCCGCCCTCGTAGAGGTCGAACAGCGCCTGGTCGAAGGTCTGCATGCCCAGCTCCCTCGACTTCTTCATGATCTCCTTGATCTCGTGGATCTCGCCCTTGAAGATGAGGTCCGAGATGAGCGGGGAGTTGAGCAGCACTTCGACCGCGGCGGCGCGTCCCTTGCCTTCCTTCACCGGGATCAGGCGCTGCGAGATCACCGCCTTGAGGTTCAACGACAGGTCCATCAGCAGCTGCTGGCGCCGCTCCTCGGGGAAGAAGTTGATGATGCGATCCATCGCCTGGTTGGAGTTGTTGGCGTGCAGCGTTCCCAGCGCCAGGTGTCCGGTTTCGGCGAAAGCCACCGCGTGCTCCATCACCTCGCGCTCGCGGATCTCGCCGATCAGGATCACGTCGGGCGCCTGGCGCAGGGTGTTCTTGAGCGCCGCCTCCCAGGACTCGGTGTCCACGCCGACCTCGCGCTGCGTGATCAGGCAGTTCTTGTGCGGATGCACGTACTCGACCGGGTCCTCGATGGTGATGATGTGCCCATGGGAATTTTCGTTCCGGTAGCCGATCATGGCCGCGAGCGAGGTGGATTTCCCCGAGCCGGTGCCGCCGACGAAGATGACCAGCCCCCGCTTGGTCATCGCCACGTCCTTCAGCACGGCGGGGAGCTTCAGGTCGTCGAAGCTCGGGATGGTGGTGGTGATCACGCGCAGCACCATGCCGACGTTCCCCATCTGCACGAAGCAGTTGACGCGGAAACGCCCGATGCTCGCGGGATTGATGGCGAAGTTGCACTCCTTGTGCGCCTCGAACTCCGCGGCCTGCTTGTCGTTCATCACCGAGCGCACCAGCATCCCGGTGTGCTGGGCGGTGAGCGCCTGCTGCGACACCGGGGTCATCTTGCCGTCGATCTTCATCGCCGGCGGAAAGCCCGCGGTGATGAAGAGGTCCGAGCCCTTCTTCGCGATCAGCGCGCGAAGCAGGTCGTAGATGAACTTGGTGGCTTGTTCGCGTTCCATGGCTGTTACCCCGGAAAGTTGTCTTTGTTCGCGGCCTTGCTGCGCGCCTCGGCGGACGAAATGACGTTTCTCTGCACCAGCTCCTGCAGGTTCTGGTCGAGCGTCTGCATGCCGATCTGGCGCCCGGTCTGGATCGCGGAGTACATCTGGGCGATCTTGTTCTCGCGGATGAGGTTGCGGATCGCGGGAGTGCCGACCATGATCTCGTGCGCGGCGACGCGCCCCGAGCCGTCCTTGGTCTTGCAAAGCGTCTGCGCAATGATGGCGCGTATCGACTCGGAGATCATGGCGCGGATCATTTCCTTTTCGGCCGCCGGGAACACGTCGACGATGCGGTCGATGGTCTTGGCGGCGGAGGACGTATGCAGCGTGCCGAACACCAGGTGTCCGGTCTCCGCGCCCGAGAGCGCGAGGCGGATGGTCTCCAGGTCGCGCATCTCGCCCACCAGGATCACGTCCGGGTCCTCGCGCAGCGCGCTCCTGAGCGCGTTGGCGAAGGAGAGCGTGTGCGGTCCGACCTCGCGTTGGTTGATCAGGCACTTCTTCGATTCGTGCACGAACTCGATCGGGTCCTCGATGGTCAGGATGTGGCCCTGCTCGCTCTCGTTCTTGTGGTTGACCATCGCGGCGAGGGTGGTCGACTTGCCCGAGCCCGTCGGTCCGGTCACCAGCACCACGCCGCGCGGCTGGTCGGCGAGCTCGGCGAAGATCTTCGGCGCCTTCAGGTCCTCGAGCGACAGGATCTTCGAGGGGATGGTCCGCATCACCGCCGCGGCGCCGCGGTTCTGCACGAAGGCGTTGACGCGGAAGCGCGCCAGGTTCGGCACCGCGAACGAGAAGTCGCACTCGAGGTTCTCCTCGTAGAACTTCCTCTGCCCGTCGTTCATGATGTCGTAGATCATCGAGTGCACGTCCTTGTGCTCCATGGCGGGCACGTTGATCCGGCGCACGTCGCCGTGCACCCGGATCATGGGCGGCAGACCCGAGGAAAGATGCAGGTCGGAGGCCTTGTTCTTGACGACGAAGGCGAGCAGCTCGGTGAGATCCATTACAATCCTCCCGGTCGTTGCGGGGCATGAGGAGAATTCCCGCAGCGTTTCAGGCAATTATGGCAACAATTACCGACAACCTGCAAGCCGTGAAAGACCGCATCGCGCGCGCCGCGGCGGCGGCGCAGCGCGACTCGTCTTCGGTCGCGCTCGTCGCGGTGTCCAAGACTCACCCACCGTCGCTGGTGCGCGAGGCGCACGCCGCGGGCCAGAAGGCCTTCGGGGAGAATTACGTCCAGGAGGCGCTGGAAAAAATGGACGCGCTCGGCTTGCCGCTGGAATGGCACCTGATCGGACCGCTTCAGTCGAACAAGACGCGGCCCGTCGCCGAGCGCTTCGACTGGGTGCATACCCTCGAGCGCGAGAAAATCGCGCGCCGCCTCTCCGAGCAGCGCCCCGCCGGGCTCGGCGAGCTCAATGTCCTCATCCAGCTCAATGTTTCCGGCGAGCGCTCCAAGAGCGGGGTGAGCGCCGGAGAGATTCCCGCCCTGGCGCGGTCGATCGCGACGCTGGCTAATTTGCGCCTGCGCGGCCTGATGGCGGTCCCGGAGGCCACCCCGGATGTCGGGCTGCAGAGGGCGCGCTTCAGGCAGGTGCGGGAGATCTTCGAGAGATTGCGCGGCGCAGGGTTCGAGCTCGACACGCTCTCCATGGGGATGTCGGACGACATGGAATCGGCCATCGCGGAAGGCGCGACGCTGGTGCGCATCGGCACGGCAATTTTCGGCGCTCGGGCATCGGTGCGAGGCGCCGCGTGAAAATCGCCTTCCTCGGCGGCGGCAACATGGCGGGCGCGCTGATCGGCGGTTTGATCGCCAAGGGCCACGATCCGCGCTCGATCACCGCAATCGACGTGAGCCCGGCAGCGCGCGAGCGGCTTGCGGCGCAGCACCATGTGCGCGTGAGCACGGCGCCCGACGCCGCAACCCAGGCCGCCGGAACGCTGGTGCTCGCAGTGAAGCCGCAGGACATGCGTTCCGCGCTTGCCTCGCTCGCCGGCAGCGTGCGCGGCAAGCTCGTGGTCAGCATCGCGGCGGGCGTGCGGCTGGATGCGCTCTCGCGCTGGCTCGAGGGGCACCGCAAGCTGGTGCGCTGCATGCCGAACACGCCCGCGCTGATCGGCGCCGGCATCGCCGGCCTGTACGCGCTTCCCGAAGTGAGCGCGGAGGAGCGGGCCCGCGCCGAAGCGATTCTCGGCGCGGTGGGCGAGGTGGTGTGGGTGCCCGAGGAGCGGCTGCTCGATCCGGTGACCGCGATCTCGGGCTCGGGACCCGCATACGTGTTCTGGTTCATCGAGCAGCTCGCCGCCGCGGGCGAGCGGCTCGGACTCGCGCCCGAGGTGTCCCGCAAGCTCGCCCTTCACACCGTGCTCGGCGCGGCGAAGCTCGCGGCGCAGAGCGCAGAGGCCCCGGGCGTTCTGCGCGAGCGCGTGACTTCGAAAGGCGGCACCACCGAGGCGGCGCTGCGCGTGTTCGAGGAAGAGCGGCTCGCCGAGCGCTTCATGCGCGCGCTGCAGGCCGCGAGCCGGCGCGGCGCCGAGCTGGGCGATTCCCTGGGCAAGGACTGAATGCTCTCCCAGATCGTCCTTCTGCTGGTCGATACCGTGGTCGCGTTCTTCGTGTACCTGCTGCTGGCGCGCTTCCACTTCCAGTGGCTGCGGGTGCCATTTCGCAACCCGGTCGGGGAATTCGTCGTCGCGACCACCAACTGGATCGTGGCGCCGGCGCGGCGCGTCATCCCCACACTCGCCGGGCTCGATCTCGCCACCCTCGTCGCGGCATGGGTGGCGCAGGCGGCGGGGCTCTGGGCGGTCGCGGCGCTCGCGGGCGCGGACGGCGCCCCGGGCCTCGCCCTCGTGCCGCTGCTCGCGGCCGCGGTCGTCGACCTGCTGCGCTACAGCCTGTACATCCTTTCTGTCGCGGTGATCGTACAGGCGGTCATGTCCTGGGTGAACCCGTACGCGCCGCTCGCGCCGGTGTTCGACGCGCTCACGCGGCCGTTCCTGCGGCCGCTGCGGCGCGTCGTCCCGCCCATCGGCAACGTCGACGTCACGCCGCTCATCCTGCTCGTGCTGGTGCAGGTGCTGCTGATTCCGGTCGGGCACCTGCGCGCCTGGGCGGGCGGACTCGGGTGAGCGCGTTCTACCGGCGCGACGGCGCGCGGCTCGTGCTCGAGCTGCACGTGCAGCCGGGCGCGAGGCGCACCGAGGTAGCGGGCCTGCACGGCGATCGGCTCAAGCTGAGGCTCGCCGCGCGCGCCACCGAAGGTCGTGCCAATGAAGAGCTGGTGCGCTTTCTCTCCGAAATCCTCGGAACTGCGAGGCGCAACGTCACCATCGTGGCCGGGGAGCGCTCGCGCACGAAGCGCGTGGCGGTGACGGGCGCCGCGCGCGGCCCGGAGGCGCTGTGGAGCGGCTGATCGGTCCGCTGCGCCTCGGCCGGGGGGCAATCCTGCTGGTGGCGGGAACGCTCGCGGGCGGGCTCTGGGTGGACGTGAGAAGCGAGCTTCCCGGCCAGGTCGCGATCGGCGCCGCGTGCTGGGCGGTGCTGCTCGCGCTGCTCGCGCGCCTTGCGCCCGGCGAGCGGCTGCCGTTCTTCTTCTGCCTGGCGATCGCGACGGCAGGCGAGCTCTTTCTGTCGCTCGTGTGGGGCCTTTACACCTACCGGCTCGGCAACGTGCCGCTGTTCGTGCCGCCGGGGCACGCGATGCTGCTTCTGCTCGGCCTACAGCTCGCGCGCGCGATGCCGCTCACGGCGGCCAACGCGGTGCTCGTCGCCGCACTCGCGTACGCAGCCGTCGCGGTGCTCTACGGCTTCGATACGCTCGCGGCTGCGCTCGGGCTTCTGCTCGCGCTGCTGTTGCTCGCCGCGCCGCGCCACCGCAGGCTGTTCGCGGCGACTTTCCTGCTCTCGCTCGCGCTCGAGCTCTACGGCACGTGGCTCGGGAACTGGGCCTGGGATGCGCAGGTACCCGGAATGGCGCTGGTCACCACCAATCCCCCGGGGCTCGCGGGAGCGCTGTACAGCGCGCTCGACGCGCTGGTCGCGCTCGCGGTGATGCGGCTAGCGCCGGAACCGAAGCGCCTCGGGATAGGGGAACACGTCTTCCAGAACCCCGGCGCGAATGCGCTCCTGCTTGCCGTTCCAGAACGCCGGGTCCATCAGATCCGCGTGGTGCTCGAGGAAAATCTCTCTCGCGCGCGGATCGGCCACTAGAAACCGCTCGAACTGCTCGGGGAACACGTCGTGCGGGCCGACCGACCAGTACGGCTCGGCCGCGAGCTCTTCGGCGTAGTCCGCCGGAGCGGGGATACTGCGGAATTCCACTTCCGTCATGGTCGCGATCTCGTCGTAATCGTAGAACACGACGCGGTTGTGGCGCGTCACGCCGAAGTTCTTGAGCAGCATGTCGCCCGGGAAGATTCCGGCGCCGGCGAGCTCCTTGATCGCGTCGCCGTACTCGAGCAGCACGCCGCGCAGCCGCGCCTCGTCGCCGTCGCGCTTGAGCTCCTCGACGTGGATGTTGAGCGGCCGCATGCGCCGCTCGATGTAGACGTGGCCGATCACGAGGCTGTCGCCGTCGAACTCGATGATCGAGGCGCACTCGCGCTTCAGCTCGTCGATCAGCTGCGGCTCGAAGCGCTCCAGCGGCAGCGCGACGAGCGAGTACTCGAGCGTATCGGCCATGCGCCCGACGCGGTCGTGCAGTTTCACCATCAGGTACTTGTCCATCACCGTCTGGCGATCGATGTCCTTGGGCGGCGCGAAGCGGTCGCGGATCACCTTGAACACGTAGGGGAACGAGGGCAGGGTGAACACCAGCATCACCATGCCCTTGATGCCCGGCGCCGCGACGAAGCGGTCCGACGAGTGCCGCAGGTGGTAGTGCAGGTCGCGGTAGAACAGCGTCTTGCCCTGCTTGGCGAGGCCGACCGCGTTGTACATCTCGGCGCGCGGCTTCTTCGGCATCAGCCAGCGCAGGAACGAGACGTAGGCCGCGGGCACCTCCATGTCGACGAAGAAGTAGGCGCGCGCGAACGAGAACAGCACCAGCAGCTGGGCTTCGCCCACCAGCAGCGCGTCGAGGTAGAGCTCGCCGCGCTCGTTCTGCAGGATCGGCACTACGAAAGGCAGCTCGCGCTGCGCGTTGATGATGCGGCCGACGATGTACGCGGCCTTGTTGCGGAAGAACAGAGACGCGAGCACCTGCACCTGCAGGTCCGGCCGCACGCGCAGCGGGCGCGGGAAGTGCGTGCGCAGCGCGTGCACCAGGCTGCGCAGGTCCCGGTGCAGATTCTCCCAGGGATTTGCCAGATGGAAGCTGGCCGCGACCTCGCGCAGCGTTTGCCTCAAGCCCCGCTGCAAGGGGTAGTAGCAGCGGTAGATCGGCGCCTCGCCCTCGAGATGCTCGGTGGCCACCGCCGGGCGCCAGAAAATGAACTCGTTGTGGTAGTAGCGCCGGTGCAGCACGTGGCAGGCGACCGAGTTGTAGAAAGTCTCGGCGCACTCCGGCTGGCGGTGCTCGTGCAGCAGCCCGATGTAGGCGAGCTTGATCGCCGGCCACAGCGACTCTTCGCGCTCTGCCTCCGGGAAGCGCGCGAGCAGCTCGTCCACCGCCTCCTGCACCCGCTTGTCGTACATCTGGATGCGCTCGCGCGCGAGCTCGCCCATCGCCGCCCAGTCGGCGCGCTCGTACAGAAGCTTCGCGCGCACCGACGCCTCGCGGAACAGGCAGTAGTGCCGGTCGAAGCCGGCGAGGATGACGCGCGCGACCTCCTGCGCGAGGCTGGCGCGCGCTGCGTGGACTTGCAGAATCCTCGCCGGCTCGCTCACCCTGTCCCTAGGCCACCTTCTTCGATTGTTTCCGGTCGTCGAAGAACTGCGCGTCCTCGGTCGAGCCCTGCAGCGCGGTGGTCGACGATCTTCCGCCCGCCACCACCTGCGTGACCTCGTCGAAGTAGCTCGCTCCGACCTCGCGCTGGTGCTTGACCGCGGTGAAGCCTTTATCCACCGCCGCGAACTCCTTCTGCTGCAGCTCCACGAACGCGGTCATGTTGTTGCGCGCATAGCCGTGCGCCAGCTCGAACATCGAGTAGTTGACCGCATGGAATCCCGCGAGCGTGATGAACTGGAACTTGTAGCCCATGGCGCCGAGCTCCGTCTGGAACCGGGCGATGGTGCGATCGTCCAGGTTCCTCTTCCAGTTGAACGAGGGCGAGCAGTTGTAGGCGAGCATCTTGCCCGGGAACTTCCTGTGGATCGCCTCGGCGAAGCGGCGCGCGAACTCGAGGTCGGGGGTCCCGGTCTCGCACCACACCAGGTCGGCGTACTGCGCGTAGGCGAGACCGCGCGCCACCGCCTGCTCGAAGCCGTTCCTCACCCGGTAGAAGCCCTCGGAGCTGCGCTCGCCGGTGAGAAACGGCTTGTCGCTGGGGTCGATGTCGGAAGTGAGCAGGCCCGCCGCCTCGGCGTCGGTGCGCGCAAGCAGCACCGTGGGCACCCCCATCACATCCGCGGCGAGCCGCGCGGCGACGAGCTTGTGCACCGCTTCCTGCGTCGGCACCAGCACTTTTCCGCCCATGTGGCCGCATTTCTTGACCGAGGCGAGCTGGTCCTCGAAGTGAACGCCCGCGGCTCCCGCTTCGATCATCGCCTTCATGAGCTCGAATGCGTTCAGCGCGCCGCCGAATCCCGCCTCTGCGTCGGCGACGATGGCGGCGAAGAAATCGATGTCGCCCTTGCCCTCCATGGTCTGGATCTGGTCGGCGCGCATGAGCGCATTGTTGATGCGGCGCACGACCGTGGGCACCGAGGACGCCGCGTAGAGCGACTGGTCGGGATACATCTGCAGCGAATCGTTGGCGTCCGCCGCGACCTGCCAGCCGGAGAGGTAGATGGCGTCGAGCCCCGCCTTGACCTGCTGCACCGCCTGGTTGCCGGTGAACGCGCCAAGCGAATTGACGAACGGCCGCTCGGCGCACAGCTTCCACAGCTTCTCGGCGCCGCGCCGCGCGAGCGTGTGCTCGATCCTGACGCTGCCGCGCAGCCGCACCACGTCTTCCGCCCCGTAGTCGCGTCGGATGCCCCTCCAGCGGGGGTTCTCCGCCCAGTCCTTCTTCAGCGCTGCGACATCGTGCTTCCTTGGCTCCACGCTGGCTCCTCTCGATGGGTCGAATCGGTGAAGCCAAGGTAACGGAGCGCGTTGGCGCAAGGCAACAATAATTGCGATGGAGACCGAACAGAGAGAAAACAAGTATTTACATCGAGTTACGGAACCTTCATTTCACCATGCGGTGAAAGGTTTCAATTAGATGCTGCTGTGCAACAACGACAGTCCGGCTACGTCTGCACGAGTTTGCGGTGGCGCTGGGCGCTCATCAGGAGG
The DNA here is from genome assembly GCA_001770655.1 of Betaproteobacteria bacterium RIFCSPLOWO2_12_FULL_68_20. Lineage (GTDB taxonomy): Bacteria > Pseudomonadota > Gammaproteobacteria > Burkholderiales > SG8-39 > 2-12-FULL-68-20. The sequence goes on along the minus strand of MERQ01000068.1, from coordinate 40,192 downwards.
CCGATGCCGATGAACACCGTGAGCAGCGCCGTGCCGCCGTAGGAAATGAAAGGCAGCGGCACGCCCACCACCGGGAGAATCCCGGTGACCATGCCGAGGTTGACGAACACGTAGGTGAAGAACATGAGCGCGATCGCGCCGGCGAGCAGCCGCGCGAACAGCGTCGGCGCGTTGGCCGCGATCATCAGGCCGCGCGCGACCAGCAGCGTGTAGAGCAGGAGCAGCAGCGCGCCTCCCGCGAGGCCGAACTCCTCGGCGAACACCGCGAAGATGAAATCGGTGTGCCGCTCCGGGATGAATTCCAGGTGCGCCTGCGTGCCGTTCAGCCAGCCCTTGCCGACGAGGCCGCCCGAGCCCACCGCGATCGTCGACTGGATGATGTGGTAGCCCGATCCGAGCGGGTCCTGGGTCGGATCGAGCAGCATGAGGATCCGTTTCCTTTGGTACTCGTGCAGCAGTCCCCACAGCGGAGCGAGGCTCGCGAGGCCCGCTGCGGCGAGCCCGGCGAGCAGCTTCCAGCCGATCCCGGCGAAGAAGATGACGTAGGTGCCTGCCGCGGCCACCAGCGCCGCGGTGCCGAGGTCGGGCTGCTTGACGATCAGCGCGACGGGCACGGCGAGCAGCAACGCGGCCATCGCGAAGTCGCGCAGCCTGAGCGAGGACTCGTTCCTGTGGAAGGTCCACGCCAGCATCAGCGGCACGGCGAGCTTCATCATCTCGGAGGGCTGGAAGCGCACGAGCCCGACGCGAAGCCAGCGCTGCGCGCCGTTCACCACGTCGCCGAAGAGCGCTACCGCCACGAGCAGCGCCAGGCCGAGCGCGTAGGCCGGCAGCGCGAAGCGCATCAGCGTCTGCGGCGGCACCTGCGCGACCAGCCACATCGCGGCGAGTCCAAGCGCGAGGTGCGCGAGCTGGTTGGCGATGCGCGCCGGGTTGTCGTAGCTCGCGGAATACAGCGCCGCAAGCCCGATGAACGAGAGCGAGAGCGCCAGCACCAGCAGCGTCGAGTCGATGCCCTCGGCGAGTCGCTCGCCCAGGCGCCGCAGCGGAATGCGGGCGAGCTCCATCAGTCGCCTTCCTCCTCCTCCACCTCGTCCTCGGGGGTCGGCCTGGTCATGATTTCGGGCAGCTTGCCGAGCAGGAAGTAGTCGAGCACGGTGCGCGCCACCGGCGCCGCGGCGCGCGCACCGAAGCCGCTGTTCTCCACCACCACCGCGAGCGCGATCTTCGGGCTCTCCACCGGCGCGAACGCGATGAAAAGCGAATGATCGCGCAGCCGCTCCTCGACCTTCGATTCGATGTACTTCTCGCCCTGCTTGAGGCCGATCACCTGTGCCGTGCCCGTCTTGCCGGCGCTCGTGTACTGGGCGCCGGCGAAGGCGCGCGCCCCGGTGCCCTCCCGGTTGACCCCGGCCATCGCGTTCCTGACGAACTCGAGGTGCTCGGCGCGCGCCGGCACGCGGTGCGCGAGCTGCGGCTCGAGGTAGCGCCGCCCGCCGCTGCGCAGGTTGTCGACGTGCGAGACGAGCCGCGGCCGGAACGTGACGCCGCTGTTGGCGAGCGTGGCGATCGCCTGCGCGAGCTGCACGGGAGTGTAGGAGTTGTAGCCCTGGCCGATGCCGATCGAGATCGTCTCGCCGGCATACCACTTCTGCTGCTCGGGCCGGCGAAAGCGCCTGGTCTTCCACTCGGGCGAGGGCAGCACGCCGAGCGCCTCGCCCTGCAGGTCGATGCCGGTCTTCGCGCCGAAGCCGAAGTGCTTCATGAAGCCGGCGATGGCGTCGATCCCCATGTCGTTCGCGAGCATGTAGTAGTAGGTGTCGGAGGACTTGACGATCGACTTGTACAGGTCGACGACGCCGTGACCGCCGGGCTTGGAATCGCGGAAGCGCCTGCCGCCGAACTCGAAATAGCCCGGGTCGAAAATGGTGCTCCTCGGCGTGCGCTTGCCGAGCTCGAGCGCGGCGAGCGCCATGTACGGCTTGAAGGTCGACCCGGGCGGGTAGAGGCCCGCGATGGCGCGGTTGTTGAGGGGTCGGTCGGGGGAGTTGTTGAGCTCGGCCCAGCTCTGGGGATCGATGCCGTCGACGAACAGGTTTGGATCGAATCCCGGCTTGGAAACGAACGCGAGCACCGCCCCGGTCGAGGGCTCGAGCGCGACCAGCGCCCCGCGGCGCGCGCCGAACGCGGCCTCGGCCACCTCCTGCAGCCGGATGTCGAGCGTGAGCGCAACGTCGTTGCCGGGCTGCGACGGCGTGCGCGACAGCGTGCGGATGCCACGGCCGGCGGCGTCGATCTCGACCTGTTCCAGGCCCGTGGTGCCGTGCAGCTCGTTCTGGTAGCTCGCCTCGATTCCGGCTTTTCCGATGTACTCGGTGCCGCGATAGTTGGCATCGAGGCCTTCCTCTTCGAGCCGCGCCTGATCGTCGCGGTTGATCCTGCCGATGTAGCCGATCACATGCGAGGCGGTCTCGCCGAAGGGATACTGGCGGAACAGCCGCGCCTTGATGTCCACTCCGGGGAAGCGGTAGCGGTTGGCGGCGAATTTCGCCACCTCCTCGTCGGTGAGCCGGGTGCGGATCGGCAGGCTCTCGGCATTCCTCGTCTCGGCCAGAAGCTTCCTCAAGCGCGCGCGGTCCTTCGGCTGGATGTCCACGATCTCGGCGAGCTCGTCGATGGTGCGCTCGAGGTCGCTCAGCCGGCGCGGGAAAATCTCCAGCGTGTACGCCGAGAAGTTGCGCGCCAGCACGATGCCGTTGCGGTCGACGATCAGCCCGCGGTTGGGCGCGACCGGGACGATCGAGATGCGGTTGTCCTCGGCCTTGGCGCGGTAGGCGTCGTGCTGCGCCACCTGCAGGAACACGAACCGTGCGGCGAGCAGGCCGAAGGCGACAAGCACCGCGAGCCCGGCGATTCCGACGCGCACGTGGAACTGGTAGAGCTCGCGCTCGGTGTTCCTGAGCTCGGCTGCGCGCATCGGCATCACACCATCTGCTCGGGCTCGAGCGCCCGGCGTTGCGGCAGGAGCAGCAGCCAGCTGACCAGCGGCCACAGCGCCGCGCCGGCGAGCGGGCCGACAAGGAGCGGCCACCCCGGAAATTCGGCACCGGCGGCGAGCCGAACGGCGAGCGCCGCGCCTTGCGCCGCGACGAGCAGCAGCGCGACGTGCAGCGCCTGCTGCGCGGCGCCGAACCAGAGGATCCTGCGCGACAGCCAGATGGCGAGGAACGCGAGCAGCGAGTAGGCGAGCGCATGCTGGCCCATCAGCACGCCGTTTCCGGCATCCGTGAGCAGCCCGAGCGCGAACCCGATGCCCAGGCCCACCAGCCGCGGCTGGCGCACGCACCAGAAGGTGAGCACCAGCGCGACGAAATCCGGCGCGAGGCGCAGGTCGTTCCACGGCAGGAAATTGAGCAGCAGCGCGGCCGCGAACGAGGCCGCGATGGTGCTCGCGCGCACCGGCAGCAGGATGTGCTGGGGCTTATCGGGCGCCATCGGCGTCCCTGGCGTGCCCGCGCCGGGGCTTGTCGGCGCGCCGCTCGCGGCCGGTCCGCGCCTCGCCCGGGTAGGGCGGAGCCGCGGCCTCGTTCGAGAGCACGAGCAGGTAGCGGCCGCGGTCCACGACCGCCGCCGGCTCGCCCACGATGCGCGCGAACGTGCGCGCCGCATCGCGCTCGATTCGCACCACCGTCGCCACGGGGAGTCCCGGCGGGTAGGTGCCGTCGATCCCCGAGGTCACCAGCCGATCGCCGTTCTGGATCTCGACGTTTGCCGCCATGAAGCGCAGCTCGAGCGTGCCGGTGGCGCCGCCGCCGAAGGCGACCGCGCGCAGGCCGTTTCGCACCACCTGCACCGGGATCGCCTGGTCCTTGTCGGTGAGCAAGGTCACCTCGGAGAGCAGCGGGTGCACGCGCGTCACCTGTCCGACCACGCCCGTCTCGTCGGCCACCGGGCTTCCGGGGCGCACGCCGTGCGCCGCGCCGCGGTCGAGGAACAGCTTGTGCGAATACGGGTCGCGCCCGGCGTAGAGGACCTCGGCGGGCAGCGAGCGCACCGGCAGGCGCTCGGCGGCGCCGATGAGGCGCCTGAGCTGCGTCAGCTCGGCTGCTGCCGCCTCGAAGCGCTGCGCGTCCTGGGCGTAGGCGAGCGCCGTGGCGCGCAGCTCGGAGTTCTCCTCGCGCAGCTGCGACTGTCTGCCGAAGTAGCCCCCGACGCGCTCGGCGAGCGCGATCGGCGCGGTGGCGATCTTCTGCAGCGGGTAGGCGGCGAGCGCGAGCGCGCTCCTCAGCCCGTCGGCGTAGCGAAAGCGCGCATCCAGCACGGCGAGCGCGAGCGAAAGCGAGGCGAAGAAGAACAGCCGGACGACCGGTGCCGGACCGCGCTTGAAAAACGGCGGGGGCGCCTGCTCCATGCCCCCGGGACTTACTCGCTGGTGAAGATCGGGCCGAAGTGCTCCATCTGCTCGAGCGCCTTGCCCGAGCCGCGCACCACGCAGGTGAGCGGGTCGTCCGCGACAATCACCGGAAGCCCGGTCTCCTCCATGAGCAGGCGGTCGAGGTCGCGCAGCAGCGCGCCGCCGCCAGTGAGCACCATGCCCTTCTCGGCGATGTCCGCGCCGAGCTCGGGAGGCGTCTGCTCGAGTGCGGACTTGACCGCCGAGACGATCTGGTTGAGCGGCTCGGTGAGCGCCTCCAGGATCTCGTTGGAGCTGATGGTGAAGCTGCGCGGAATGCCCTCGGCGAGGTTGCGGCCCTTCACTTCCATCTCGCGCACTTCGCTCCCCGGGAAAGCCGAGCCGATCTGTTTTTTCACCGCCTCGGCGGTGGGTTCGCCGACCAGCATGCCGTAGTTGCGGCGGATGTAGTTGATGATCGCCTCGTCCATCTTGTCGCCGCCGACGCGCACCGACCCCGAGTACACCATGCCGCCGAGCGAGATCACGCCCACCTCGGTGGTGCCGCCGCCGACGTCCACGACCAGCGAACCGGTCGCCTCGGCCACCGGCATGTCCGCGCCGATCGCCGCCGCCATCGGCTCCTCGATCAGATACACCTGCCCGGCGCCCGCCTCGGTCGCCGCCTCGCGGATCGCGCGCCGCTCGACCTGGGTCGAGCCGCACGGCACGCAGATGATGATGCGCGGAGAGGGCGAGAACAGCTTGTTGTCGTGCACTTTCTTGATGAACTGCTTCAGCATCTGCTCGGTGACGGTGAAGTCGGCGATCACGCCGTCCTTCATCGGGCGGATGGCGACGATGTTGCCCGGGGTCTTGCCGAGCATCTGCTTCGCCTCCCTGCCGACCGCCTGGATCGTCTTCTTCGCGTGCGGGCCGCCTTCCTGGCGGATCGCGACCACCGAGGGCTCGTCGAGCACGATGCCCTTGCCGCGCACGTAGATCAGCGTGTTCGCGGTGCCGAGATCGATCGCGAGATCGTTGGAGAAATAGCTGCGCAGGAAACCGAGCATGGGTGCGGTGGGCTGGTCCTTAATCTTCGCGTGAAGTTCGCGGGCTAAGGGTTCGTCGAATAAGGGGGATATGATACGCTTTTGTCGAGCCTGGGGAGATACGCCCCAGGGGCTCCTTGCCGGGTATTTTCCATGTCGCTCGCCGCTGACCAGGTCCGCCGCCTCGCGCGGCTCGCCCGAATCGCGATCCGCCCCGAGGAGTCCGAGACGGTGCTGGCGAGCCTCAACCGCGTGCTCGGCCTGATCGACCAGATGCGCGCCGTGGACACTTCCGGGGTCGAGCCGATGGCCCATGCGCTGGACGCGAAAGCGAGCGTGGCGCAGCGGCTGCGGCCGGACGCCGTCACGGAAACGGACCAGCGCGAGCTCTTCCAGTCGGTCGCCCCGGCGGTCGAACGGGGCCTTTACCTGGTGCCGAAGGTCATTGAGTAGCCTGCACAACGCCAGCGTTGCCGAGCTCTCGGCCGCCCTCGCCGCCGGGAAGGTCTCTTCGGTCGAGCTGACCCGGATGTTCCTGGACCGGATCGCAGGGCTGAACGGCGAGCTGAATGCCTTCATCACCGTGGACGAGGCGCGCAGCCTCGCCGACGCGCGCCGGGCCGACGCGCGGCGCGCCAGGGGCGAGGGGGGGCCGCTCGCCGGGATCCCGCTCGCGCACAAGGACATCTTCTGCACCCGCGGCATGCTGACTACCTGCGGCTCCAAGATGCTGGCGAACTTCGCCAGCCCCTACGACGCGCATATCGTCGAGCGGTTCGACCAGGCGGGAGCGGTGCTGCTCGGAAAGTGCAACATGGACCAGTTCGGGATGGGTTCGTCGAGCGAGAACTCGCATTTTGGCCCGGTGCGCAACCCCTGGGACCGGCGGCTGGTGCCGGGCGGCTCCTCCGGAGGCTCGGCCGCAGCGGTGGCGGCGCGCATGGCGCCGGCCGCCACCGGCACCGACACCGGCGGCTCGACCCGCCAGCCCGCGGCGCTCTCGGGCATCTGCGGTCTGCGGCCGACCTACGGCCTGGTGTCCCGCTACGGTCTGATCGCCTTCGCCTCCTCGCTCGACCAGGCAGGGCCGATGGCGAAGAGCGCCGCCGACCTCGCGCTGATGATGAACGTCATGGCGGGGTTCGATCCGCGCGATTCCACCAGCCTCGAGCGGCCGAAGGAGGACTACACCAGGGATCTCGAACCCGACCTGGCCGGTCTGCGCATCGGCTTGCCGAAGGAGTATTTCGGCGAGGGGATCGAGCCGGGGGTGCGGGGCGCGGTCGAGGAGGCGGTGCGCTGGTTCGAGACCCGGGGCGCGGCGCTAGTGGCGCTCGAGCTGCCCAACACCGCACTCGCGGTCCCGGTGTACTACGTGCTCGCCCCCGCCGAGGCCTCCTCGAACCTCGCGCGCTTCGACGGCGTGCGCTACGGCCATCGCGCGAAGGACTATGACGATCTCGTCGACATGTACTGCCGCAGCCGCGCCGAGGGCTTCGGCGCCGAAGTGAAGCGCCGCATCCTCGTCGGCACGTTTGTCCTTTCGCACGGCTACTACGACGCGTACTACCTGCAGGCGCAAAAGCTGCGCCGCCTGATCGCGCGCGACTTCGCCGAGGCCTTCAAGCGCTGCGACGTGATCCTGGGGCCGACCGCGCCCACCACCGCGTTCGCAATCGGCGCCAAGGCCGACGACCCGGTGCAGATGTACCTCAACGACATCTTCACCATCCCGGCGCCGCTCGCCGGGCTGCCGGCGCTCTCGGTGCCCTGCGGATTCGACGCGAAGGGCCTGCCGGTGGGCCTGCAGCTGACCGGCGATTGTTTCTCGGAAGCGAGGCTCCTCGGCGTCGCGCACCGCTACCAGCAGGCGACCGACTGGCACCTGCGCGTGCCGACGGAGACGCCGTTGTGAATCGCGCGGCTCTCGCCTTGCTCGCTTTGCTGGTCGCGCCGGCAGCGGCGGCGCAGGACGGCGACGCGTCGCGCGAGCTGGTAGGCCGGCTCGGCGGCCGCGGCGCGTTGCTCGTCGTGCACGCGACCCAGCGCCAGGACGGCGGCTGGCAGCTGAGCGGCGAGTACGTGCTGCTCGCCACGCTCGTGCGCCGTTTTCTCGAGGGAGAAAGAAGCCCGCAGCTCGGCGTCACGACGCTGAAGGAAGGTACCTCGCCGATCCTGTTCGGCCGGCCGGCGACCGCAACCCTGCGCGGGACCTGGCGCGGCGGCGTCTTCAAGGGCACCCGCTACGGGCCGGGCGGCCAGGAGCGCGAGCGCTTCGAGTTCAGCGAAGAATTTCCGCAGATGGACGGCTACAGCGCGAACGTGCGCTGCGAGATTGCGCACGACCGTTACGCCTCGACGCTCGACTACGCCGCGGAAGACGGCAAATTGCGTGCGCTAGAGTGGCGCTCGAAGGTCGATCCGAGCGGCCACGGCTGCGCGCTCGCCGGTCTGGAGCAGCAGCAGTTGAAGGGCGGGCTGAGGCTCGCCTCGGGCCGCTGCACCGTGACGTTGCGCGACCTCGGCGAGTACGTGAAAGTGTCGGCCGAGAATTGCACCGAGCGCTGCGGCTCCGAGGCGTACCTGGAAACCGTGCTGGTCGACCGGCGCGGCAACTGCCAGCTGCTGCGCCCGCGACCGAGGTGAGGCCGGTGGCCTGGGAAGTGGTGGTCGGGATCGAGACCCACGCGCAGCTCCTCACGCGCAGCAAGGCGTTCTCGGGAGCCTCGACCGCCTTCGGCGCGGCGCCGAACACGCAGGCCTGCGCCGTGGACATCGCGCTGCCCGGCGTGCTGCCGGTCGCCAACCGCGCCACGGTCGAGCACGCGATCCGCTTCGGGCTGGCGATCCGCGCCGAGATCCGGCGGCGCTCGATCTACGCGCGCAAGAACTACTTCTACCCGGATCTCCCCAAGGGCTACCAGATCAGCCAGTACGAGCAGCCGATCGTGCAGGGAGGCGAGCTGAAGATAATCGTCGAGGGCCGCGAGAAGTCGATTCGCCTCACGCGCGCGCATCTCGAGGAGGACGCGGGAAAGTCGCTGCATGAAGACTTCCACGGCCTCACGGGAATCGACCTCAACCGCGCGGGCACGCCGCTGCTCGAGGTCGTCTCGGAGCCCGACCTGCGCGGCGCGCAGGAGGCGGTCGCTTACGCGCGCGCGCTTCACGCGCTGGTCGTGTGGATCGGGATCTGCGACGGCAACATGCAGGAAGGGTCGTTTCGCTGCGACGCGAACGTCTCGGTGCGGCGCGCCGGAGACGCGAATCTCGGCACGCGCTGCGAGATCAAGAATCTCAATTCCTTCCGCTTCATGGAGCGCGCGATCGAGTACGAGGCCAGGCGGCAGATCGCGCTCATCGAGGACGGGGGGCGCGTGGAGCAGGAGACGCGGCTCTATGACCCGGAGCGCGACGAGACGCGCTCCATGCGCACCAAGGAGGAAGCGCATGACTACCGCTATTTCCCTGATCCGGATCTGCTGCCGCTGGTCGTGAGCGAGGAGGACATCGAGGCGATCCGCAGATCGCTTCCCGAGCTGCCAGCGGCGCGGCGAGACCGCTTTGCGCGCGAATACGGACTCACCCCTCATGAAGCCGGCTTCGTCGCCGCCTCGCGGGCTGCGGCGGACTATTTCGAGGCCCTGGTGAAGGCTTCAGGAGCCGAAGCCAGACTCTGCGCCAATTGGCAGATGGGGGAGCTCGCGGCGGCGCTCAACCAGGACGAAATCGAAATCTCGAAGAGCAAGGTGCCCGCAAAGGATCTCGCCGGACTGCTCGGACGGATCGCCGACGGCACCCTCTCCGGAAAACTGGCGAAGGAGGTCTTCGACGCGATGTGGGCGGGCGAAGGCGCTGCCGACGCGATCATCGAAAAGCGCGGCTTGAGGCAGATCAGCGACGCTGGCGCGATAGAGAAGCTGGTGGAGGAAGTGCTTGCCGCGAATCCGAAGCAGGTCGAGGACTACCGCGCCGGGAAGGAAAAAGCGTTCAATTCGCTCGTCGGCCAGGTAATGAAGGCGACCAAGGGCAAGGCGAACCCAACCCAGGTAACCGAGATCCTGCGCCGGAAACTCGCCCGCTGAGCGCTACTTGCGCCGCGTCAGCTCGATGTAGCGCTTCTTGTCCTCGTCGTACTTGGCATTGACCGTGTCGACTTCCTTCTTTTTCGCCGCCAGCAGCCCTTCCTGCGCCTTGAGCTGCATCTCGGCGTTCTGGATGTCCTCGTTCAGCTTGGCGGGGGGCTTGCTCTTTCCCTTGTAGAACTCCACCTCTTTTTCGTAACCCTCCCGGCGCTTCCTGATGAGATCGATGCGCGCCTCGATCTCCTTGACCGCCTTCTGGTTGTCGGCGAGCGCGCGCGCGCGCGCATCCTCGATGTCCTTCTCGCTCGAGTAGGTGGCGAGCAGCGCCCGATTGCGGCGCGCCGCTTCCTTGGCCGCGGTGGCCTCTTCGCGCTTCTTCTTCTCCTCGGCCTGCTTCGCCTCGCGCTCGGCGGCGCTTGCCTGCGGGTCGATGCGCCTGATCACCGTGCCCTGGGCGTTGAGCTGCTCGATCGGCTGTCCGATGCATGGCGTCGGAATGGTCGAACCGTAGTACTTCTTGCCGTCCTTGCCGACGCAGCGATACGACTGCGCATCGGCGGCGAGCGGCGCGAGCGCGAGCACCGCGGCGAGCACTGCGAGTCTCGGAATCATCACTTCCCCCTGAATCCCGGAGCCGTCGCCATTGTAACGCGCGGCGCCCGCGGCGAGTTGACGCTGGGGTAGAATCGCCCGCGCCCGCCGGCCCCGCCCATGCCGCCCGAGGAAAAGGAGATCATCGCCGAGACCACCGCGAAAATGCTGCTCGAGGTGAAGGCAGTGCTGTTCTCGGACGAAAAACCCTTCATCTTCACTTCGGGCTGGGCGAGCCCGGTGTACATCGACTGCCGCAAGCTGATCTTCTATCCGCAGGTGCGCTCGCGGCTGATCGAGTTCGCGCTGGCGACGCTCGAGCGCGACGCGGGCGCGGGGCAATTCGACGTCATCGCGGGCGGCGAGACGGCCGGCATCCCGTACGCGGCGTGGATCGCCGAGCGCCTGGGGCTGCCGATGCAGTACGTGAGAAAGAAGCCGAAGGGCTTCGGTCGCAACGCGCAGATCGAGGGCGACGTGCGCGAGGGCGCCAGAACTCTTCTCGTCGAGGACCTCACCACCGACGGGCGCTCCAAGATCAACTTCTGCAAGGCGCTCAGAGAGGCGGGCGCGGTGGTCGAGCACGTGTACGTCAACTTCTACTACGACATTTTCCCCGGGTCGAAGAAGATCCTCTCCGATCTCGGCGTGCGGCTGCACTACCTCGCCACCTGGTGGGACGTGCTCGCGGTGGTGAAGCAGGGCGGCTACCTGCAGGGCGCGCAGATCGCCGAAGTCGAGAAATTCCTGCGCGCGCCGGCCGAGTGGTCGGCGGCGCACGGCGGCGTCGCGAGCTTTCCTTCGGCTTGAGAGTCATCACTCTCAATGTCAACGGCATCCGCTCGGCGGCGAAGAAGGGCTTTTACCGCTGGCTCGCCGGACAGAAAGCCGACGTCGTGTGTCTGCAGGAGATCAAGGCGCAGGAAGGCGATCTCGAGCCCGTGATGCGCGCGCCGAAGGGCCTTCACTCCGCCTTCTCGCACGCCGAGAAGAAGGGCTACGCGGGTGTCGCTCTCTACAGCAGCGCGGAGCCCGACCGGGTGATCGGGGGCTTCGGCAGCAAGGAGTTCGATCCGGAGGGCCGCTATCTCGAGGCGCGCTTCGGCAGGCTCTCGGTGGTGTCGCTGTACCTGCCCTCGGGCTCGGCGGGGCCGCACCGCCAGGCCTCGAAGTTCCGCTTCCTCGAGGATTTCGTGCCGCAGCTGAAGAAGATGAAGCGATCAGGCCGCGAGGTGATCATGTGCGGCGACTGGAACATCGCGCACAAGGAAATCGATCTGAAGAATTGGCGCTCGAACCGGAAAAATTCCGGCTTCCTGCCCGAGGAGCGCGCCTGGCTGACGAAGCTGTTCGACGAGCTGGGCTGGGTGGACGTGTTCCGTCGGCTGAACGCGAAGCCCGAGCAGTACACCTGGTGGTCGAACCGCGGGCAGGCGTGGGCGAAGAACGTCGGCTGGCGCATCGACTACCAGATCGCGACGCCCGGGATCGCCGCCAGAGCGCGCAAGGAGTCGATCTTCAAGCGGCGCCGGTTTTCCGACCACGCACCGCTCGCCATCGATTACGAGTGGAATCTCTAGGCCGTAGCCGCAGACTCCGGAGGGCGCTGCAGCATTCGCGCCACCCACGGCAGCAGCAGGTAAGCGGGAAAGGAAAGCAGGAAGGTCAGAAGGAAGTAGGGCGCATAGCCGAGCTCCTGCGCGCCGAATCCGCTCGCCCAGCCGGCAACGGATCGCGATAAGGCGAATACGGAGGAAAGCAGCGCGTATTCCGCCGCCGATCGCCGCTTGTCGACGATCGCCATGAGGAACGCGAGGAACGCGGCAGTACCGAGACCGCCGGTGAACGATTCCGCAGCGCTCGCCGCATAGACGATGATGCGATCTTCGGCGGCCAGGGTACCCGCGGCTGTCAGGAACCAGGCCGCAAGCGCGTAGCCAAGATTGGAGAGCGCCTGAAACAGGCCGAGCACCCAGAGCGCCCGGAAAATCCCCACGCGGTCGGCGTACCAGCCGCCTACCAGGCCGCCCGCGACCGACAGCACGATTCCGATGTTGACCGACACCAGGCCGATCTCGGTGGCGGAGAAGCCCGCATCGACCCAGAACGGCTTCACCATGAACCCCATCGAGGCATCACCCAGTTTGAAAATCAGGATGAAGCCGAGCACCGGGAGGATCCCGGGCCGCCCGAGCAGTTCGAGCAGCGCCCCGAACATGGGCCCTCTCGAGCCCGCGTCATTCGCGGCCCGAACCGGGCGAGCGAGGGAGTACGCGAATGACAGGATGAGGAGCACGACCGCAACGCTGGTGGCCGCCCACCAGAAATCGCTCGTACCGCGTGACCATTGCATGGCTGCATCCATGAGCCAGAGCGTGAGCAGCAGCAGGCCGGCCACCGCGGCCACGGCGCGCGGCCGCGCGGCGATCCTTGCAAGCTCGGTGCGCAGCGAGTCGGTGTCGACCCGCGCAACCACCGGCTCGCGCGGCGCCATCAGGCAGCCGACGGCCGAGGCGGCGAGAATCAGGGCGCTGACGGCGAACGCGCCCGGCCACGCGATCCAGTCGGAGAGTACGAGCGCCAGGCCCGACGCGAGAAGGCCGACGCGGTAGAAGCCGATCCGGATGCCGTTCGCGAGCCCCAATTCGTTCCGATCTAGGAGCTCGATGGTGTAGCCGTCGATGGCGATGTCGTTGGTCGCCGAGAGAATGGTGAACAAGCCGATCGCCGCCCATACCCAGGGCCCGAGGCCCGCGACGAACGCGAACGCCAGCATGACGCCCCCCATCGCGAGGTCGACCGTCGCCATCCACAGGCGATGACGGCGGTAGTGATCGATGGCCGGTGCCCACAGGAACTTGAGCGTCCACGCCAGCCCGAGCAGGCTGATCAGGCCTATCGACTTGAGCTCGACGCCCTGCTGGCGAAAATAGACGGGAAAGACTTCGTAGAAGACGCCGAACGGAAATCCTTCGGCGAAATACAGCAGCGCGACCCAGAAGAACTTCGACTTCAGCAGCTTCGGTCGTGTCTGCAAGCCGGCCGGGAGGCGGGATCAGCCTTTGGGCGGCAAGCGCTTCGCGCCGCGCGAAGCCTGCGCGAGCTCGACCATCGTCTCGAGGCGCACCACTCGCCGGTCGATATCGCGCACTTCGGTGCTGAGCTCGCGCACGGAATCGGACAAGCGCTTGATCTCGCCGCTCATCTTGAGCACCTCCTTGACGCCGCCGATGATCTGGTCGAGCGCAGCCATCAGGCGGCCTGCCGGTCCTTGCGGCGCCTGCCGAGTTGCGCCAAGGTCGCTTCGGCTTCGCCGATCGCCGCGCGCAGGGCGGCCCGGCTCTCCTTGACCGCTCCGTGCAGCTCGGCGGCGAGCGCCGCCAGGGTCGCCTCGTCCGCGCCGCTGCCGAATCCCTCCGCGGAACGCCGAACGAGCTCGGCCACGGACACGTCAAGTGCTTTGGCGCGATGTGCGATGGCGCGCTTCTGCTCGGGCGTCATCAGGATCACCACGCGCTCGGTCTTCATCGCCGACCTCGATTCGAATTGATCAACATATGCACATGAACATGATAAGGAACGCGGAAGCGCCGGTCAACCCGGACCGTCAGGACAGCCACACCAGCGCGAGCGCCGCGGCGCCGGGAGCAGCCTGCACCCAGAGGATATTGCGGCTCGCGGTGGCCGCGCCGAAGATTCCCGCGACCACGACGCAGGCGAGAAAGAAGATCTTGACCGGATTTCCGGCCGCGCCGAGGCTCAACCCCCAGACAAGGCCCGCGGCAAGAAACCCGTTGTACAGGCCTTGGTTCATGGCGAGCGATTTCGACGCGCTCGCGAACTCCGGGCTGAGGCCGAAGATGCGGCGGCCGAGCGGCTTGTCCCAGAGAAACATCTCCAGGACGAGAAAATACAGGTGCAGCAGGGCCACCACGACTACGGCGATATCCGCGGCGATCGTCATCGTCAAATCATCCGTAAACGAGGGCGCCGGCGACCACGGCACCGTTGAGCCCGATCCAGCCCACGCAGGGCAAATAAATGTTCTTGTCGCGCTTGCGGATCCCGAACCACAGCCAGAGCACCGCCGAGAGGAGATAGGCGCTCCAGGAGATGACCGACACGCCGGCCGCCTGGTGGCCGACCCAGATGGTGAGCACCTGCGGCACCGTCATGAGCATGGTGAAAACCGACATCGCTCCCAGCAATCGGCGCAGCATCGAGTCGGAGCGCGAGCTTTCGCTCGCCGGGTTCATCGGATCCGGAGCCATGGGCGTCTCCCTAGAGATCGGCAGCGAGCTCGCGCGTGAGCCGGGCGGCCGGCACTTCCCTGCATCCGCTCGCGTTCTGTCCCGACCACAGCGGCGAAAAATCCCCCGCGCCCTTCGCTTCGGCCTTGGCGCGCAGCGGCGCGATCGCCGCGGTGGCGAGCGGAAAGGCGGGGACGCCGGCGCGCATCGGCCCGAGCTCGCGCATCAAGCGGTTCACGATGCCGCGCGCCGGGCGGCCGGTGATGAGGTTGGTGAGCGCGGTGTGGCGCGCGGCGTCGCTCTTCAGCGCGGCGCGGTGCGCGGCACCTGTCAGCGCCTCGGGGCAGAGGAGATACGCCGTGCCGACCTGCACGCCCGCCGCGCCGAGCGCGAGCGCGGCCGCGACGCCTTTGGCATCGGCAATGCCGCCCGCCGCGATCACCGGGACCTTCACCGCGCGCACGATCTGCGGCAGCAGCGCGAACGTGCCGATCTGGGTATTCACATCGTCGGTGAGAAACATGCCGCGGTGCCCGCCGGCCTCGAGCCCTTGCGCGATCAGCGCGTCCACTCCTCGCGCCTCGAGCCAGCGCGCCTCTTCGAGCGTCGTCGCCGAAGAAAATATCCTCGCGCCCAGCTTCTTCACTCGCGCGAGCAGCTCCGGCGCAGGAAGGCCGAAATGAAAGCTGACGACCGCGGGCCTGAATTCCTCCAGCATGTCGGCCGCGTCGCTGCTGAACGGCGCGCGCCCCGGCCCTTCGGGGATCGCGCCCGGGTCGATCCCGTATTCCCGGTAGTACGGCGCGAGCGCCTCGCGCCACGCCGCCTCGCGGGCGGCATCGGGCGCGGGCGGCGCGTGACAGAAGAAATTGACGTTGTAAGGCTTCGCCGTCTGCGCCGTGATCGCGGCAAGCTCCTTGCGCATCGCGTCGAGCGCCAGCATCGCGCAGGGGAGCGACCCGAGCGCGCCGGCGTTCGACACGGCGACCGCGAGCGCGCTCGCCTGCGCGCCCGCCATCGGTGCCTGGATGATCGGCAGCTCGATGCCGAGCAGCTCGCGCAGCCGGGCCACGCGCCTGCTACTGCCTATCGAGTTGCGGCTGGATCGAACCCGCCTCCATCGCCCAGCCGAGCGCCGAGCGGCACCAAACCTGGCGCTTGGGCGTGAGCTGCGCGCGCTGGCGCACCGTGCCGAGGCGGATGCCGTAGCTCGGCGTGTCCTTCACGGCCGCGGAGTAGAGGTGCGTGCCGCATTCGGGGCAGAACGCCTGGGCGCGCGGGTTGCCGCTTTCGGCGGTTTTCACGTAGATCTTCGGCTGCCCGCTGAGCAGCTTGAACTTGTCGCTCGCAGCGGGCACGACCGCGCGGAAGGCCGATCCAGACATGGTCTGGCAATCGGTGCAGTGGCAGATCGCGACCTTCTCCGGGTCGACTTCCGCTTCATAGGTGATGTTGCCGCAATGGCAGCCGCCGTCGATCTTCATGTCGCTCTCCTTCCCTCTATTGAGCCGTACAGCGATAGACCGCGTGGCTGCCGAGGAGGTTCGGCAGCAGGCCCACCGACCTTCCCTGGTGCAGCACCAGCCGCTCGCGGATGCGAATGCCGAGCCTGCGGCACAGGTCCTCGAAGTCGGCGAGGGTGCACATGTGCACGTTCGGAGTCTCGTACCACTGGTAGGGCAGCGCCTCGGACACCGGCATCCTGCCGAACAGCACCTGCAATCGCGCCGCCCAGTGGCCGAAGTTGGGGAAGCTCACGATCGCCTCGCGCCCGACGCGCAGCATCTCGCGCAGCAGCTGCTCGGTGCGGTGGATGGTCTGCAGCGTCTCGGAGAGGATCACGCAGTCGAACGTGCCGTCGCGGAAAAGGGACAGCCCGCTCTCGAGGTCGAGCTGCAGCACGTTGACGTCGTTCTTCACGCACGCGATCACGCTGTCGTCCTCGATCTCGACCCCGTAGCCGGGCGCCTCGCGCGCCTGCCACAGGTAGCGAAGCAGCGACCCGTCGCCGCAGCCGAGGTCGAGCACGCGCGCGCCGCGCGCCACCCACTGCGCCACCGCGGCGAGGTCCGGGCGGGCGGCGAGGAGCGACTGTTCGGCGGGGCTCACAGCTCGATGTTGTCGAAATAGGCGCGCAGCGCGGCGTGGTAGCGCGCGTCGTCGAGCAGGAACGCGTCGTGACCGCCCGGGGAACCGAGCTCGAGGTAGGACACGATGCGGCGGTTCTCCAGCAGCGCCTTCACCAGCTCGCGCGAGCGATCCGGCGGGAAGCGCCAGTCGGACTTGAACGACACGACCAGGAACGCGGCCCGCGCGCGCGCCAGCGCCGCCGCGAGGTCTCCGCCGAAGTCCGCCGCCGGGTCGTAGTAGTCGAGCGCCTTGGTGATGCGCAGGTACGTGTTCGCATCGAAATAGGTGGAGAACTTGTCGCCCTGGTAGCGCAGATACGACTCGATCTCGAAGTCGATGTCGAAGTCGAAGCCGAGCGCGGCGCGCCTGAGCTGGCGGCCGAACTTCTCCATCATGGCGTCGTTGGAAAGGTAGGTGATGTGGCCAATCATGCGCGCGATGCGCAGCCCCCGCGCCGGCACCACGCCCTTGTCGTAGTAATGCCCGCCGTGGAAGTCCGGGTCGGTCAGGATGGCGGCGCGCGCCACCTCGTTGAAGGCGATGTTCTGCGCGGTGAGCTTCGGGGTGGCGGCGATGACGATCGAGTGGCGGATCCGCTCCGGGTAGGAGAGCGTCCACTGCAAGGCCTGCATGGCGCCGAGGCTTCCGCCGATCGCCGCCGCGAAACGCTCGATGCCGAGGTGGTCGGCAAGCCGCGCCTGCGCAGCCACCCAATCCTCGACCGTGACCACCGGGAAATCCGCCCCCCAGGGCCTGCCGGTCGCGGGATTCACCGAGGCCGGGCCGGTCGAGCCGAAGCAGCTGCCGATGTAGTTGTTGCCGACGACGAAAAAGCGGCGCGTGTCGAGCGGCTTGCCCGGGCCGACCAGGTTGTCCCACCAGCCGACGTTGTCGGGGTCGTCTGCGTAGGTGCCCGCGACGTGGTGCGAGGCGTTGAGCGCGTGGCACACCAGCACGGCGTTCGAGCGCGCCGCGTTCAGCTCGCCGTAGGTCTCGTAGGCGATCTCGAACGAGGGCAGCGTCGCGCCGCCGCGCAGCGCGAGCGGCGAGTCGAAGCTCGCCTTCTGCGCGACGACGGCGCCGACGGAGGACGGATCGTGGGGGGCGTTCAAGCGCGTCTCTTTAGCGGCATTTGTTTAGCGCCCGCAAGCTGGACATCAAATCGGCGCTGGCCGCGGATTATATCCGAGCCGCCCCGCTCGCGAGCAAGGCCTCGACGGCCGCGTCGGAATACCCCGCCTCGCGCAGCACCTCGCGCGTGTGCTCCCCCAGCCGCGGCGCGTGGCGCCGGACTTCGGGCTGCGACTCCGACCACTCCGAGGGCACCGCGAGCGACCTGATGCGGCCCTCGCTCGGGTGCTCGACGCTCTTCAGGTAGCCGATCGCCGCCAGGTGCGGGTCGGCGACGATGTCGTCCAGGCTGTTCATCCGCTGCACCGGAATGTCGGCGCGCTCGAAGGCCTCGACCCACTCCTCGCTGGTGCGCCGCTTCAGCTCCTCGGCGACCATCGCGTAAGCGCTGTCGTAATTCCTGCTTCTCGCCTCCTGGGTCGCGAACTCCGGCCGGGAGAGAATCTCCGGCTTGCCGATGATCTCGAGAAACGCCTTCCACTGCTTGTCGTTGTAGATGAGCGCGCAGACGTAGCCGTCGCGCGTCTCGTAGGGCCGGCGGTCCGGCGCGAGGATGCGGTGGTAGCCGGGCTCGCCGTGCTGCGGCTCGAACGTATAGCCGCCCAGGTGGTCGCCGAGCACCATCTGCAGCAGGTGCTCGAACATCGGCACGTCGATCCTCTGGCCGCGGCCGGTCTTCTCGCGGTGGTAGAGCGCCGCGCTCACCGCGCTCGCCACCTGCTGCCCGACGGCGCGGTCCGCGACGATCATCGGCGCGTAGCGCGGCTCGGCCGCCCCCTGCTTCTTCAGCAGCCACGGAATCCCGGCGGCGCCCTGGATCAGGTCGTCGTAGGCGGCCTTGGCGGCGTACGGGCCGCGCTGGCTGTAGCCGAAGCAGCCGGCGTAGATGATCTCCGGGTTGACCTCCCTCACGTCCTCGTAGGACAGCTTCAGGCGCGCCATCGCCTGCGGACGAATGTTGTAGACGAGGACATCCGCTCTCGCCGCGAGCGCGAGGCAAGCTGCGCGCGCCGGCGCCTGCTTCAGGTCGAGCACGATCGAGCGCTTGTTGCGGTTGGTGTTGAGAAAGATGCTTCCCATGCCCGGATGGCGAAACGGCCAGGCGTAGCGCATCACGTCGCCCTCGGGGGGCTCGACCTTCACCACGTCGGCGCCGAAGTCGCCGAGGATCTGCGTCGCGTACGGCCCCATCACCACGGTGGTGAGGTCGAGCACGCGCACGCCCGAAAGGGGTCCCGGCATGCGGGCTAGGAGTTGAGCTTTGCCAGAAGCTCTCTGGTTTTCGCCGGGTCGCTCGCGCGCAGCACGCGCTGGGCGAGCGGCTGCACCTCGGCGAGCTCGGTGCGCAGCACCCGCTCCTTGATGGCGAGCAGCTGCGCCGGGTGCATCGAGAAGCTGCGCAGGCCGAAGCCGAGCAGCAGGCGCGTGAGCTTCAGGTCGCCGGCCATCTCGCCGCACACGGCGACCGGCACGCCGCCCCGCGTCGCGGTCTGGATGGTTTTCGCCACCAGCGCGAGCACCGCCGGGTGAAGCGGATCGTACAGGTGGGCCACCGCGTCGTCGGTGCGGTCGATGGCGAGCGTGTACTGGATGAGGTCGTTGGTGCCGAGCGAGAGGAAGTCCAGGCGCCGCATGAACATGGGCAGCGCGAGCGCCGCGGCCGGGATCTCGATCATGCCGCCGACCTCGATGCGCCGGTCGAACGGGACATGACCCTCGGCGAGCTGCTGCTTCGCCTGCTTGACCAGCGCGAGCGCCTGCTCGACCTCGTGCAGGTGCGAGAGCATCGGCAGCAGGATCCTCACCTTTCCGTAGTGCGAGGCGCGCAGGATGGCGCGCAGTTGCGCGAGGAACATCTGCGGCTCGGCGAGGCAGAAGCGGATCGCGCGCAGCCCCATCGCCGGGTTGGGGCGCACCTCGCCGTCTCCGGCGAGCGCCTTGTCGGCGCCGATATCGAGCGTTCGCAGCACCACCGGTCGCCCGCCCATCGCCTCGACCACCTCGCGGTAGGCCTCGAACTGCTCGTCCTCCGAGGGCAGGTCGCCGCGGTTGAGAAACAGGAACTCCGTTCGGAACAAACCGATGCCCTCGGCGCCGGCGTCGAGCGCCTCGGGAACGTCCTGCGGCAGCTCGATGTTGGCGAGCAGCTCGACCGCGGTCCCGTCCACGGTCGCGGCGCGCGCCGACTTCAGGCGCCTGAGCTTCTGGCGCTCGAGGTCGAGCTGCGACTGGCGCAGCTGGTACTCGGCGAGCACCAGCGGATCGGGGTCGACGATGAGCACGCCCTGCTCGCCGTCCACGATCAGCAGCTCCTTCTCGCGGATCGTCTGGCGCGCGATATGCAGCCCGACGATGGCCGGGATGCCGAGGCTCCTCGCGAGGATCGCGGTGTGCGAGGTGATGCCGCCCGCGTCGGTGACGAAGCCGCCGAAGTGGTGGCGCTTGAAAAGGATCATGTCGGCGGGCGACAGGTCGTGCGCCACCACGATCAGCTTGCGCTCCTCGCTGAGGGCGGCTTCGGGCAGCGCGTGCCCGCCGAGCAGCGCCTTCAGCACCCGCTCGACCGCCTGCTGGATGTCGGCCTTTCGCTCGCGCAGGTAGCTGTCGTCGATCTCCTCGAACTGCTCGACCAGCTTCTCCATCTGCTGCACCAGCGCCCACTCGGCGTTGCAGCGGCGCGCGCGGATCAGCTCCCTCGGCACTTGCGAGAGCGACGAGTCCCCGAGAATCATGCGGTGCAGGTTGAGGAACGCGCCGAACTCGGCCGGGGCGTCGGCGGGGATGTGCGCTTGCAGCGCGGCCAGCTCCTCGCGCGCCCGGCGCACGGCGGCGTCGAAGCGCTCGACCTCGGCCTCGACGGCCTGCGCGGGGATCTCGTAATGCGCCGCTTCCAGCCGTGCGGTCGACACCAGGTGCGCATGGCCGATGGTGACGCCGCGCGAGAGGCTCGCGCCGTGGAGAACGAAGTTCATTCCCCTTCGCCGAACCGGTCGGAGATCAGCGCCAGCAGGGCGGCGATCGCCTGGTCGGCGTCGGCCCCCTCGGCCTCGATCAGCACCGTGGTGCCCTTTCCGGCGGCGAGCATCATCACGCCCATGATGCTTTTCGCGTTGACACGGCGTTCGTTGCGGGTGAGCCAGATGTCCGCCTCGAAACCGCTCGCCACGTTGGTGAGCCTGGCCGCGGCGCGCGCGTGCAGCCCCAGCTTGTTGACGATCTCGGCCTGCGCGCTAGCCATCGCAGCACCGGTCGGTGTTCATGTGCACCACGCCCTCCGCGGCGCCCGAGAGCGCGCGCCGCACCGCGTCGGCGAGCGGGCCCTCGCGCCGCGTGAGCACGCGCAGCAGCATCGGCAGCGACACGCCCGAGACGCCCTCGACGCGGCCGTCTTCGAGCAGCCGCACGCACAGGTTGCAGGGCGTGGCGCCGAAGATGTCGGCGAGCACCAGCACGCCCTCGCCGCGGTCGAGCTGCGCCACCAAGGCGCGCGCCCGCTCGAGCACCCGGTCCGGATCGTCGCTGCGCGACACGCCGAGCGCCGCCGCCTGCGCGGGCGCCTCGCCCAGGATCTGCGCCGCGCTCGAAAGCAGCGATTCGCCGATGGTGCCGTGCGTGACGATGAGGACCCCGATCACCTGAGCCTCGCTTCGAGCGCGTCGAGGAACATGCCCGAGACGTCGAACCCGGCCTGGTCCTGGATCTCGCGAAAGCAGGTGGGGCTGGTGACGTTGACTTCGGTGAGCCAGTCGCCGATCACGTCCAGGCCGACCAGCAACAGCCCGCGGGCGGCGAGCACCGGGCCGACCGCGTCGGCGATCTCGCGCTCGCGCGCGGAGATCGGCTGCGCCACCCCCCGCGCGCCGGCGGCGAGGTTGCCGCGCGACTCTCCCGGCTTGGGGATGCGCGCGAGCACGTGCGGCACGGGCTTTCCGTCGATCAGGATCACGCGCTTGTCGCCCTGCGCGATCTCGGGAATGTAGCGCTGGCACATCACGGTGCGCGCGCCGCCCTGCGTCATCACCTCGACGATCACGTTGCGGTTGGGATCGTCGGCGCGCACGCGGAAGACGTTCTCGCCGCCCATCACGTCGAGGCGCTTCAGCACCACGTCGCGCTCGGCGTCGACGAACGCCTGGATGCGCTCGGCCTCGCGCGAAACCAGCGTCGGCGCGACGAAGCGCGGGAACTCGGCCACCGCGAGCTTCTCGTTGTGGTCGCGGATCGCATCCGGCGCGTTGAACACGCGCGCGCCCTCGCGCACTGCGGCCGAGAGCAGCCAGGTGCTGGTCACGTACTCCAGGTCGAACGGGGGATCCTTGCGCATCAGCACCGCGTCGAACCCGGCGAGCGGCCGGTTGGCGCTACTGTGCGCGCGGTACCAGTCCTGGTCGCCGCCGGCGAGCGCGATGCGCGTCGCCTCGGCCGACACGCGAGCGTCGCGCCAGGCGAGGCTCGTCTGCTCGCAAACGTGCACCGCGTGGCCGCGCGCCTGCGCCGCGCGCATCATGGCCACGGTCGTATCCTTGTAGGCCTTGAGCGAGCCCGGCGGATCGATGACGAAGAGGAGCTGCATCAGCCCTCGGGTCCGGCGCGCCGCCGGGCTACGCCGGGTCGGCGCTCGGCGAACCCAGGATGAACTCGATGAGCAGCACGATCGCGACGATCGGCACGACGAAAGCGAGCAGGATCACGATAACCAGCTGCTGCGGGGTCTTGATGAAGGAGGAATGCTGGTCGTGCTCGCTCACAACTTTGGCCTGAGGATGAGATAACGGTATGATTTTAACTTGAAAGCGCCCGTAGCTCAGCGGATCAGAGTATTGGCCTCCGAAGCCAAGGGTCGTGGGTTCGAATCCCGCCGGGCGCGCCACTGAATGAAAAAGGCCGCCCGCGGGCGGCCTTTTTTTCCGGCCGGGATGCCTACTTCTTCTCAGCGGCGCGCTTGCGCGCGACCCCGCGCACGCTCGGCCGCACGATCGGCAGCGCTTTTCTGATGCTCTCGCGCTTGATCGCCTCGATCTCGAAACCCGCCGCGGCGATCGCCGCCTCGGTGCGGCGCGTCAGGTGGCAGTTGTCCATCAGGCGCTTCCACACCGGCTCGATCCTGCGCTGCCACTTGAGCCGCTCGGGGCGGTTGTCGGCGGCGACGTGCTCGAGGAAAACGAAGCGGCCGCCCGGCCGGAGCACACGGGCGATTTCCGCGAGCGCGGCCTTCTGGTCGGGCACCGAGCACAGCACGAGCGAGCACACTACCGCGTCGAACGAGGCCGCAGCGAAGGGAAGACTGCCGAGGCCCGCGTCGCAGACCTCGACCTTGCGCGCACCGGATGAATCGACTTTCGCCTGAAGCCTGCGGCGCATGTGCGAATCGGGTTCGCACGCGACGAGCCGCGTCACCGACTTCGGGTACAGCGCGAGCGTCGCGCCGGTGCCGGCGCCGACCTCGAGCACCTCGCCCGAGAGTCCGCCCAGCAGCTCGGCGCGCCAGGCGCCGAGGCAGGCCTCCTCGCTCACCCGCATGAAGCGGTCGTAGAACGCCGCGGTCAGCCAGGACATCCGGGATCTCCTCGAATCACATCAGCACGATGTCGAACTGCTCCTGCGCGTAGCTCGACTCGACCTGCACCGAGACCGGCTTGCCGATGAAGTCCGAGAGCATCGCGAGCGAGGCCGATTCCTCCTCGAGGAACAGGTCGATCACCGGCTGGGACGCCAGCACCTTGTACTCCCTGGCGCGGAACTGGCGCGCCTCGCGCAGGATCTCGCGCAGGATCTCGTAGCACACGGTGTGCGCGGTCTTCACTTCGCCCCTCCCGCCGCAGGTCGGGCAGGGCTCGCACAGCACGTGCGCGAGCGATTCGCGCGTGCGCTTGCGCGTCATCTCCACCAGGCCGAGCGAGGTGAAGCCGTTCACCGTCATGCGCGTGCGGTCGCGCGCGAGCGCCTTGCCGAGCTCCTCGAGCACCGCGGCGCGGTGCTCTTCGCTCTCCATGTCGATGAAGTCGATGAGGATGATGCCGCCGAGGTTCCTCAGGCGCAGCTGGCGCGCGATCGCCTGCGCGGCCTCCAGGTTGGTCTTGAAGATGGTGTCGTCGAAATTGCGGCTGCCGACGTAGCCGCCGGTGTTGACGTCGATGGTGGTCATCGCCTCGGTCTGGTCGATGACCAGCGTGCCGCCCGATTTGAGGTCGACGCGGCGCGCCAGCGCCTTCTCGATCTCGGGCTCGACGTTGTACAGCTCGAACAGCGGCCGCTCGCCGGCATAGTGCTCGAGCTTGGCGCGGATCTCGGGCATGTAGGTGTCGGCGAACGCGGCGAGCTTGTGGAAGTTCTCGCGCGAGTCCACCAGCACCCGCGCGGTGTCGGCCGACACCACGTCGCGCAGGACGCGCTGCGCGAGCGACAGCTCCTGGTGCAGGAGCTGCGGCGGGGCGGCGCCGAGCGCGCGCGCCTGGATGTCGCGCCACAGGTTCCTCAGGTACTCCAGGTCCGCGCGCAGCTCCTGGTCGCTCGCCGACTCGGCGAGCGTGCGGATGATGAAACCGCCCTTCTCGTCGGCCGGGAGCAGCTCCTTCACCCGGTCGCGCAGCATCTGGCGGCCGCCCTCGTCCTCGATCCTCTGCGAGATGCCGATGTGCGGGTCGTGCGGCAGGTAGACGAGCATGCGGCCCGCGATGGAGATCTGGGTCGACAGGCGCGCGCCCTTCGAGCCGATCGGGTCCTTCACCACCTGCGCGAGCAGCGGCTCGCCCTCGGCGAGGATCTTCTCGATCGGCCTGGCGGGCTCGCCGTTGCTCCTGCGGTGCTCCCAGATGTCGGCGACGTGCAGGAACGTGGCGCGCTCGAGGCCCACCTCGACGAACGCCGACTGCATGCCGGGAAGCACCCGCGCCACGCGGCCCATGTAGATGTTGCCCACCAGGCCGCGGCTCGCGGCCCGCTCGACGAGCAGATCCTGCGCCACGCCGGAGCCCATGATCGCGACGCGCGTCTCCTGCGGCGTGACGTTAATGAGGATTTCTTCGTTCACGCACCGGCCCCAGCCTTTCCAGCAGCTGCGCGGTCTCGTACAGCGGCAGCCCCATCGCGCCCGAGTAGCTGCCGCGAATCTCGACGATGAAGCGCGCAGCGCGGCCCTGGATCGCGTACGCGCCCGCCTTGTCGTCGGCTTCCCCGGACGCCACGTATCGCCTGATTTCCTCCTCGCCGAGCTGCTTGAACTCGACCTCGGAGCGCGACAGCGCGGATTCGATGCGCTCACCGTCCCTGAGCGCGACCGCAGTGAGCACCTCGTGGCGGCGCCCCGAGAGCGAGCGCAGCATCCCTGCCGCCTCGTCGCGGTCGGCGGGCTTGCCGAGAATGCGGCCCTCGAGCGCGACCGCCGTATCGGCGGCGAGCACCGGCGCGTGCGGCAGGTTCCGCTGCAGCATCCTCGACCAGCCGGCGTCGGCCTTCTCGCGCGCGACGCGCTCGACGTAGGCCTGCGGCGCCTCGCCCGGGCGCGGCTGCTCGCCCGGCGCGGCGCGCGCGAGCAGCAGGTGGTAGCGCACGCCGATCTGGGCGAGCAGCTCGCGGCGGCGCGGGCTGCGCGAGGCGAGATAGAGGCTGCGCTCGGGCGGGCCGGCCATGGCGCGCGAGTGTAGCAGCTAGGCTCTGTGATAAGGATGCCCGCCGAGCAGCGTCGCGGCGCGGTAGATCTGCTCGAGAAGAACCACCTGCGCGAGCGCGTGCGGCAGGGTGAGCGCTGACAGGCGCAGCAGCAGATCGGCGCTCGTCCTGGTCGCGGCGTCCAGCCCGTCCGGGCCGCCGACGACGAAGGTGGTCTCGCGGTCCAGGAGCCTGGCGAACTGGGCGGTGGTGAGCTCGGCTCCGCGCTCGTCGAGCGCGACCACGCGCGATCCCTTGGCGAGCGCCGAGCGGATCCGTCCTGGGCGCTTGAGCGCGATGCGCTCGACCGCGTAGCCGCGCGGCATGCGCCTCGCATACCCGGCGCAGGCCTCCTCGGCCCAGGCGGGCAGCCTAGCGCCGAGCGCGACGACGCGCAGTCTTGGCACGCGGGCCGAGGCGCACGCGCTTGCCGCCCCAGAGCTCTTCCAGGTTGTAGAAGCTGCGCACCGCCGGGTGCATGATGTGCACCACCACGTCGCCGAGGTCCACCAGCACCCACTCGCCCGCCGCCTCGCCCTCGACGCCGTAGACGCGCGAGCCGAGCGCCCTGAGCTTTTTCTGCACGCTGTCCGCGAGCGCCTTCACCTGGCGCGAGGAGTCGCCGCTCGCGATCACCACCCGGTCGAACATCGAGGGCATCTGCGCGGTGTTGAACACGACGACGTCGCGCGCCTTGATGTCTTCCAGCGCGTCGAAGACCGCGCGCTGTTTCCTGCGGATGTCCATCAGCGGTAGAGCTTGTGGCGCGAGATGTAGTCGGCGACCGCGGCCGGAACCACGCCGGAGATGTCCTCGCCGCGCGCGGCGCGGGCGCGGATGTCACTCGCCGAGATGTCGAGCGGGGCCATGGGAACCAGCCGGGCGCGGCGGCCCGACGCTTTCCAGCCGGGACGCGCGAACACCGCGATTTCCGCCAGCCGCGCGATGTCGTCCGGCCGGTGCCAGGATTCGAGCTTGGAAAATTGGTCGCCGCCCATCAGGAGAAAGAGCGGCGTTTCTGCGCCGAGCTCGGCGCGCAGGCTCTCCAGCGTATCCACCGTGTAGCCGGAATGGCCGGCGGCGAGCTCGCGCTCGTCGACCGCGAAGCGCGGTTCTCGAGCCAGCGCGAGCTTGAGCATCGCCAACCGGTGCTCGGCCGAGGCGAGCGGCTGATTGCGGTACGGCGGATGCCCGGTCGGAATCCAGAGAATCCGTTCCAGGCGCAGCTTCTCGAGCGCAAGCCGGGCGATCGCGAGGTGAGCGTTGTGGACGGGGTCGAAAGTGCCACCGAGGATGCCGATCGAAGCAGGCAAGCCGTTAGCTCACAAGCCGAGCTGCTTACGGATCAGCCGGCAAAGCGACTCCCTGATCTCGGGATGACGCGGCACCGGAGCCTGCCTGCCGTTCCTGGGATTGGCGTAGATGTCGTGCCGACTACCGTGGCGCAACAAGTAACAACCTGCGCGAGCGAGTTCTCTGACGAAGTGGCCGCGCCTCAAGCAAGGCTGACGCGGATGCCTTTGGTTCGCACTCTGCGGCGCGCCGGGCGGATCGCGGCCTGGGCCCGGTTCAGCATGGAGTACGCGTCCTGGATGTTTTCCTCCAGGTCCTTCAGCGACTCTCCTTGGCTCATGACTGCGGGAATCTCGCGCAACCGGCCGACGTACCAGCCATCGTCGTTCCAATATTCGAGCGTAAAACGGCTCCCTTTCATTCGGCCTATTGTATCCCCGCTACTGCCGGATTTCTCCGTGGCCGAGCACGATGTACTTCTGCGTCGTGAGGCCCTCCAGCCCCACCGGCCCGCGCGCGTGCAGCCGGTCGGTGGAGATGCCGACCTCGGCCCCCAGGCCGTACTCGTAGCCGTCGGCGAAGCGGGTGGAGGCGTTCCACATCACCGAGCTCGAATCCACCTCGCGCAGGAAGCGCTCGGCGCGCGCCCGATCGCCCGCCACGATCGCGTCGGTGTGCTGCGAGCCGTACTTGGCGATGTGCGCGATCGCCTCGTCCAGGTCCTTCACCACGCGCACCGACACCACCGGCGCGAGCCACTCGGTGTAGTAGTCCTTCTCGGTCGCGGACTTGGCGTCCGCGACGAGCTTGCGCGTCGCCTCGTCGCCGCGCATCTCGACTTTCTTGGCGCGGAAAATGCCGGCGATCTCGGGCAGGACCCGCGGGGCGATTTCCTGGCCCACCAGCAGGGTCTCCATCGCGTTGCACACGCCGAAGCGCTGCGTCTTGGCGTTGTCGGCGATGCGCACCGCCATCCCGGCATCGGCGCTGTCGTCCACGTACACGTGGCACACGCCGTCCAGGTGCTTGAGCATCGGGATGCGCGACTCGCGCGAAAGGCGGGCGATCAGCTCCTTGCCGCCGCGCGGCACGACGAGATCCACGAACTCCGGCATCGTGATGAGCTCGCCCACCGCCGCGCGGTCCGCGGTCTCGACCATCTGCACCGCCGCCTCGGGCAGCCCGGCCGCGGCGAGCCCGGCGCGCACGCACGCGGCGATCGCGCGGTTGGAGCCGAGCGCTTCCGACCCCCCGCGCAGGATGCAGGCGTTGCCGGATTTCACGCACAGCGCCGCGGCGTCGGCGGTGACGTTGGGGCGCGACTCGTAGATGATCGCGATCACCCCGATCGGCACGCGCATCTTTGCCACCTCGATGCCGCTCGGGCGCTTCACGCGCTCGGAAATCCTCCCGACCGGATCTTCGAGCGCCGCGACCTGCTCCACGCCCGCCGCCATCTGCTCGATCGCCTCCGGCGTGAGCGTCAGGCGATCGACGAATGCCGCGTCGCAGCCCTCCTTTCGCGCCTGGGCGAGGTCGGCCGCGTTCGCCTGCAGGACCTGCGCGGCGCGCGCGCGGATCTCGCGCGCCATCGCGGCGAGCGCGCGGTTTTTCGCCGCCGTCCCGGCGCGCGCCAGAAGCGGCGCCGCGGCGCGCGCCAGGGCGCCCAGCTCGCGCAGGTGGCCTTTTACGTCAAGCTTCTGATCCATAGGCCAATTCTAGCCCAAGCTTGACGAGCTCCTGCCACGGCTCGCCGCGTCCGACGCCCTTGATGGCGCGATCGATCTGCGCGCAACGCAGGCACGAACGCTCGACCGCGGCGCGCGCAAGGCGCCGCGCCGCCGCCTTCATCGGCTGCTGGCGCGCTCCCCATACCCGGTTCTCGCGCAGCAGCTCGTCGAGGGAGCGCCCCGCCGCCGCACCGGCCTGGACGCGGGCGAGCGCGCGCAGCTCCTCCGAGATCGCCCACAGCACGTGGGTCGGCGCCTCGCCCTCGCCGCGCAGCCCGTCGATCACGCGCACGTAGCGCGCCGTGTCGCCGGCGAGCAGCGCCTCGGAGGCGGCGTATGCGTCGTAGCGCGCGACGTTCGCGACCGCCTCGCGCACGGTCTCGAGCGCGAGCTCGCCCGCGGGGGCGAGCAGCACGAGCTTCTGCACCTCCTGGTGCGCGGCGAGCAGGTTCCCCTCGACGCGCTCGGCGAGGAATTCGAGCACCTCGCGCGAGCCGCGCTGCTTCTGGCGCGCCAGCCGCTCGCCGATCCACGCCGCGAGGCGCGCTCGCTCGACGGGAAAGACGTCCACCACCACGCCGGCCCTGGCGAGGGCGCCGAACCATGCCGAGCCTTGCGTCGCGCGGTCCAGCCGCGGCAGCGTCGCGAGCAGCAGGTTCTCCGGGTTGGGGTCGGAGCAGTACTCGGCGATCGCCTCGCCGCCCTGCGCGCCCGGCTTTCCGGAGGGAAGGCGCAGCTCGAGGATCTTGCCGCCGCCGAACAGCGAGCGCGCCGCGCCGGCGTGCGCGAACTCGCTCCAGTCGAAGCCGCGCTCGACCTGCAGCACCTCGCGCTCGGGAAAGCCGCGCCGGCGCGCCGCGGCACGCACCGCGTCGGCCGCCTCGAGCGCGAGCAGCGGCTCGTCGCCGTGGATCGCGTAGACCGGCGCGAGCTGTTTCGCGAGGTGCGCTGCGAGGTGCTCGGCGCGCAGGTTCACCGCGGCGCAGCGGGCTTGGGCGGTTTGGCCGCCGCGAGGCGGCGCATGATCTGCTGCACCATGTCGGTCTGCATGTCGCGGAACAGCAGCTGCTCCTCGGTCTCTTTCGCGAGCACCTCGGTGTCGTTGAAGGTGACGTCGCGCGTGAGCTGGATGCGGGTCGGCGGCACGAATTCGCTGCCCTTGCCGTCGTGCACGCGGAAGCCGACGCGGTAGCGCAGCTGGAACTCGCGCACGCGCCCGGTGCCGGTGAGCGACAGGATCTCCTTCTCGCGCGTCTCCTCGGTGAACTGCAGGACCGCCTGCGCGTCCTTCTGCCGGTCGACCACGCGCGCGTTGGTGCCGGCCTGGATGTTGCGCTTGAGGTCGAGCGCGATGCCGGTGGTGGCGGCCGGCACGAACACGGTCTCGAACGGCACGGCGGCGGTGCCGCGCAGCTGGAAGCCGCAGCCGGCGAGGGCGAGGGCGAGGAGCGCCGCGAGCGCGAATCTCATTGCCGCTACACCACCAGGTTCACCAGGCGCCCGGGCACCACCACGACCTTCTTCACCTTCTGCCCGGCGACGAACTTCTGCACGTTGGGATTCGCCAGCGCGAGCCCCTCGATCGCCGGGCGGTCGGCGGCCCTGGGCACGCGGATCGAGCCGCGCAGCTTGCCGTTCACCTGCACCACCAGCTCGACTTCGTCCTGCTCGAGCGCCGCGGGATCGGGCTCGGGCCAGGGCGCGCGCATGACGTCCTCGCCTGCCTCTGGGAATTGCTTCCCGAATTCGAGCGCACGCCACAGGTGATGGCAGACGTGCGGCGTGATCGGCGAGAGCAGCCGCAGCAGGATCGACAGGCCTTCCTCCGTGACCTTGTTCCTCCCGCCGGCAAACCTTTCGAGCGCGTTCAGGATCTTCATCGCCGCCGAGGCAACGGTGTTGAACTGGTGCTTGGAGAGATCGTAGTTCGCCTGCTTGAGCACCGAATGGATCTCGAAGCGCGTCGCTTTGGCCGGATGGTCCACCATCTGCGCACCCGGCTTCTCGAGCCTCGCGCAATAGGTCCACAGGCGCTTCAGGAAACGATATGAGCCTTCGACGCTCTCATCGCTCCACTCCAGGGTATTGGTCGGCGGCGAGGCGAAAATGATGTAGAAGCGCGCCGTGTCGGCGCCGTACTTGTCGATCAGCGCCTGCGGATCGACGCCGTTGTTCTTCGACTTGGACATGGTGCCGATGCCGTCGAAGACCACCGGGGTCCCGTCGCCTTTTTTCGCCGCTACGATCTTCCCTTTGGCGTCGCGCTCGACCTCGACCTCCGAGGGATGCACCCAGTCGCGCCGTCCTTCGGGCGTATCGAAATAGTACGAATCGGCGAGCACCATGCCCTGGGTGAGGAGATTGGTGAAGGGTTCCGACACCTCCAGCAGCCCCTCGTCGCGCATCAGGCGCTGGAAGAAGCGCGAGTACAGCAGGTGCAGGATCGCGTGCTCGATCCCGCCGATGTACTGGTCTACCGGCATCCAGTAGCGCGCGCGCTCGTCGAGCATGGCGCCTGCCTGGTCGGGGCAGGCATAGCGCGCGAAATACCAGGACGAGTCGACGAAGGTGTCCATGGTGTCGGTCTCGCGCCGGGCGGGCTTGCTGCACGCGGGGCAGCTCGTCTCGTAGAACTCCGGCAGTTTCGCGAGCGGGTTGCCGGTGCCGTCGGGCACCAGGTGCTCCGGAAGCCGCACCGGAAGCTCGCCGTCGCGCACCGGCACGTCGCCGCAGGCCGGGCAGTGCACGATCGGGATCGGGCAGCCCCAGTAGCGCTGGCGCGAGATGCCCCAGTCGCGAAGGCGCCACTGCACCTGCTTCTCGCCCAGGCCCTTCGCCTTCAGGTCGGCTGCGATCGCATCGACGGCGTCCTGGTAGGGCAGGCCGTCGTACTTCCCCGAGTTGATGCACGCGCCGTACTCGGCGTACTCGGGCTTCCACGGAGCGGGCACCTTGTCGCCCGCCGGATGCCGGATCACCGGCTGGATCGGCAGGCCGTACTCGCGCGCGAACGCGAAGTCGCGCTCGTCGTGCGCGGGCACCGCCATCACCGCGCCTTCGCCGTAGCCCATCAGCACGTAGTTCGCGACCCACACCGCGACCTGCTTCCCCGAGATCGGGTGCGTGCAGGAAAGCCCGGCGGGCATTCCCTTCTTCTCCAGCTGCGCGAGATCCGCTTCCATCACGGCGCCGCGCTTGCATTCTTCAACGAACGCCGCGATGCGCGGGTCGCGCCTCGCGGCCCATGCGGCGATCGGGTGCTCGGCGGCGACCGCGCAGAAAGTCGCGCCCATCAGCGTGTCGGCGCGGGTGGTGAACACCCAGAGAAGCTTTTTCTCGCTGTCGAGCTCGTAGGGAAATGCGAGCCGCACGCCTTCGGACTTGCCGATCCAGTTCTTCTGCATCAGCTTCACCTGCTCGGGCCAGCCCGGCAGCTCCTCCAGCGCCGCGAGCAGCTCCTCGGCGTAGGCGGTGATGCGCAGGAAGTACATCGGGATCTCGCGCTTTTCCACCGGCGCGCCGGTGCGCCAGCCGCGCCCGTCGATCACCTGCTCGTTCGCGAGCACCGTCTGGTCCACCGGGTCCCAGTTGACCACGCCGGTTTTCTTGTACGCGAGCCCTTTCCTGAAGAGGCGCGTGAACAGCCACTGGTTCCACACGTAATAGCGCGGATCGCAGGTGGCGAGCTCGCGCTCCCAGTCGAGCGCGAAGCCGAGGCTCCTGAGCTGCGCCTTCATGGTGCCGATGTTCTCGCGGGTCCATTTCGCCGGCGGGACGTTGTTCGCCATCGCGGCGTTCTCGGCGGGCAGGCCGAACGCGTCCCAGCCCATCGGCTGCAGCACGTTCGCGCCGCGCATGCGGTGGTAGCGGGCGAGGACGTCGCCGATGGTATAGTTCCTCACGTGCCCCATGTGCAGCTTCCCCGAGGGGTAGGGGAACATGGACAGGCAGTAGAACTTGGGCCTGGAGGGATCCTCGGTCGAGCGGAACGAGCGCGCGCTTTCCCAGAAGGCCTGCGCCTCGCGCTCGATCGCCTGCGGATCGTACTGATCGGCCAGGCGCGCCTGCGGCTGTGACGGAGTTGGCACGAAGCGCTCAATTATAAGGGCGGGTGCATCCGCTCCCCGGGCGCGGCCCGTATATCGGGGCACCCGGGATTCGAGGGAGGAACGATGAACAACATCCTGCGTTTTCTGCTTGCCGCGGGCTGCGCGCTCGCCGCGCTCCAGGCCGCCGCGGCCCCGGCCGCGATCGTCGAAGGCGTGCAGATGCCGGCCTGGGTCGAGCGCGACGGCAGGCGCTCCCCGGCCGCGGCGGGAATGGAGCTGCGCGGCGGCGACCAGCTGCGCACCGGCGCGGGCTCGCGCCTGCTCGTCAAGCTCGCCGACGGCAGCCTGGTGAAGCTCGGCGAGAACGGCTCGCTCACCCTCGCCGCGATCGCGCCCGCGCCGCGCGCCGGCATCTTCAAGGCGGCGCTGAACGTGCTCGAAGGGGCGTTCCGCTTCACCACCGAAATCGCGGCGAAGCAGCGCCGGCGCGACGTCACCATCAGGGTGGCGACGGTGACCGCCGGCATCCGCGGCACCGACCTGTGGGGCCGCTCGCGCGACGATCGCCAGATCGTGTGCCTGATCGAAGGGAGAATCGAGGTCGGCGCCGAAGGCGAGGCCGCCGTGACGATGGACCAGCCGCTGCAGTTCTACCAGCGCGAGAAAG
The DNA here is from genome assembly GCA_001770655.1 of Betaproteobacteria bacterium RIFCSPLOWO2_12_FULL_68_20. Lineage (GTDB taxonomy): Bacteria > Pseudomonadota > Gammaproteobacteria > Burkholderiales > SG8-39 > 2-12-FULL-68-20. Next base: position 7,174 of record MERQ01000068.1, on the reverse strand, counting down.
GGCAGACCAAGCCGGTCGGGTTCGTCGATGCGAAGCAGCTCGAGCAGTGGGCGAGGGAGACCGAGATCGAGGCCGGCAAGGGCGCGGCGCGGCGCGGCGGGAAGTGGAAAGTGCAGTTGCTGCGCGCGGAGACGCAGGACGCCGCGCTCCGGGTCTACGACCAGGTGCGGCTCGCGGGCTACGCGGCCGAGATCCATCCGGCCAAGGACGGCGACAAGCGCGTCTACATCGTGAGGATCTCGAACCTGCCTTCGAAGGCCGAGGCCGAGTCGCTTGCCGCGAGCCTCAAAGGCAAGCACGGCGTCGCCGAGCCGGGAATCTCGAGCTGAGGAGCGAAGGCCCGCGGCCTTTATAATCCGCGGGCCTTGTCGCTTCGCCTCGAACACCTCAACCCCGAGCAGCTCGCCGCAGTCACCCTTCCAGACGAGCACGCGCTGGTCCTCGCCGGCGCGGGCAGCGGCAAGACGCGCGTGCTCACCACGCGCATCGCCTGGCTGGTGAAAAACGGGCTGGTCTCGCCGCAGGCGATCCTCGCGGTCACCTTCACCAACAAGGCGGCGCGCGAGATGCTGACGCGCGTCACGGCGATGCTGCCCGTGAACCCGCGCGGCATGTGGATCGGCACCTTCCACGGCCTGGCGAACCGCCTTTTGCGCGCGCACCACCGCGAGGCGTCGCTGCCGCAGGCGTTCCAGATCCTCGATTCCCAGGACCAGCTCGGCGCGGTGAAGCGGCTGCTCAAGGCTCTCAACGTCGACGAGGACCGCTTCCCGCCGCGCGAAGTGCAGCAGTTCATCAATTCGCAGAAGGAGGAAGGCGTGCGCCCGGGCGAGGCGGCGCTCGCCGACGAGCGCGCGCGGCGCCTGATCGAGCTCTACACGGCCTACGACGAGCAGTGCCAGCGCGAGGGGGTTGTGGATTTCGCCGAGCTCCTGCTCAGGAGCTACGAGCTCTTCGCGCGCAACGAGATCCTGCGCGAGCACTACGCGAGCCGCTTCCGGCACGTGCTGGTGGACGAGTTCCAGGACACCAATCGCCTGCAGTACCGGTGGCTGAAGCTGCTCGCCGCGCGCGGCGCGTGCTACTTCGCGGTGGGCGACGACGACCAGTCGATCTACACCTTCCGCGGCGCTCGCCCGGGGAACATGGCCGACTTCGAGCGCGAGTTCAAGGTGCGGAAGGTGATCCGGCTGGAGCAGAACTACCGCTCGCACGGCAACATCCTCGATGCGGCGAACGCGCTCATCTCCAACAACCGCAACCGGCTGGGCAAGAACCTGTGGACCGCGAGCGGGGCGGGCGAGCCGCTGCGCGTGTTCGAAGGCCAGTCCGACGGCGACGAGGCGCGCTGGATCGTCGAGGAGACCCGCTCGCTCGCGCGCGAAGGCACGCCGCTTTCGCGCGTGGCGGTGCTCTACCGCTCGAACGCGCAGTCGCGGGTGATCGAGCACGCGCTGTTCTCGCAGTCGGTTCCCTACCGCGTCTACGGCGGGCTGCGCTTTTTCGAGCGCGCCGAAGTGAAGCACGCGCTCGCCTACCTGCGGCTCGTCGCTTCGCCCGGCGACGACAACTCGTTCCTGCGCGTCGTCAACTTCCCGGCGCGGGGGATCGGCGCGCGCACCATCGAGCAGCTGCAGGATGCCGCGAGGGCGCGCGGGGTGTCGCTCTTCGAGGCGGCCGAGGGGAAGGCTGGGGCCTTCCGGAATCTGATCGAGGAGATGAGGGCCGGGACCGAGGGCCTGCCGCTGAAGGAAATCGTGGAGGCGGTGGTCGCGAAAAGCGGCCTTCTCGAGCACTACAAGGCCGAGCGCGAAGGGGCGGATCGGGTCGAGAACCTCGGCGAGCTGGTGAACGCCGCGGCGGCGTTCTCGGAGGAGGAGCGCGAGGCCGAGTCGGGCGAGGTGGTCGAGCCGCTCACCGCCTTCCTCACCCACGCCGCGCTCGAGGCGGGCGAGCACCAGGCGGGCGAGGGGCAGGAGGCGCTGCAGCTGATGACGGTGCATTCGGCGAAGGGGCTGGAGTTCGACGCGGTATTCCTCACCGGGCTGGAGGAGGGGTTGTTTCCTCACGAGCAGAGCGTGACGGAGCGCGACGGGCTGGAGGAGGAGCGGCGGCTCGCTTACGTCGCGATCACTCGCGCGCGGGAGAGGCTTTATCTCTCGCATGCGCAGACGCGCATGCTGCACGGGCAGACGCGCTACAACGTGCCTTCGCGCTTTCTCGAGGAGCTTCCCGAGGGGTTACTGAAGTGGCTCACGCCGCGCTTTGCCGGGCAGCGTGCGCGCGAGGCGAGGTTCTCGGCCGCGCAGGCCTGGCACGCTCCGCGGAAGAAAGAGCCGAGCTTCGCGCGCTCGCGCGACGTGGGCGGGTTTCGCGTCGGGCAGAACGTGCTGCACCCGAAGTTCGGATCGGGGGTGATCGTGGATGCGGAAGGCCAGGGGACGGACGCGCGCGTGCAGGTGAATTTCGGCAGCCAGGGGGTGAAGTGGCTGGCGGTGGCGGTGGCGAAGCTTCAGGCGGCTTGATCCTTGAGCAGCACCTCTCAGTCTCAATGCCTCTCGGCGGCGGGCGCTTCCATCGCCGGATATTCGGGGCGGATATCGAAGTGCAGTCGGCGATGGGCGATGCGCAGCGCCATTTCCGCATCCGCGGGGCTCGCCGCCCGGGCGAAGATGAACCCGAGGTAGGTCGCCCCGTCGGGAGGCGGCGCAATGATCTGGCCGGGCTCTACCGTAATGGCCACACCGGTGACGCCAGATACCGACTGCGCGGCGTCGAGACCTTCGAGCCCATGGTAAATGCCGCGCCGTGGAATCGGGATCATCATCACTCCCGCGGCGCCGCCCTCGCCGGCAATGGTGAGCGGTTCCTCTGCCACCACCTGGCGCAAAATCAGCTCCTCCAGGCTCATGCCCAGCGAACGGGTGAGCACCCGCCCGCATAAGCCCCCGATGGAGCGGGCCGCGACCTCCAGAATCCAGACACCCTGGTCATTGACCCGCACTTCGGCGTGGACCGGCCCAGCCGCGAGCCCGGCCACGCGGCAGGCCCGGGCGACCTCCTCATGGATGCAGTCCTGGAGCGCCTCCGGCAGCCGCGACGGTGTGATGTAGAGCGTTTCTTCGAAGTGGGGCCCGTCCATGGGATCGGGCTTGTCGAACAAGGCGAGGGTAGTGAGCTCTCCCCGTTCCAGGCTGCCCTCCAGGGCATACTCCGATCCCGGAATGAAGCTCTCCATGATGAGGCCCAGGTCCCGGGCGTCCCGGTCGGCCCGGGATTGGATCGCCCGCACCCAGTTCACGGCCCGCATCAGCTCTTCGAAATCATCAACACGGATCACGCCGCGGCTTGCCGACAAACGCCGGGCCTTCACCACCACAGGAAACTTCAACTCGGGAAACAATTTCCGGGGGTCTTCGCCTGTCGGCAGGTGATGGAATTCGGGACACAGGAATTCCCGTTCCCGGAGCAGCTGGCGGAACGCCAGCTTGTCACGCACCCGGCGCACCGCCTGTGCGGGATTCCCCGGCAGGCCAAGACGCTCCGAAAGCAGCGCCGCAAGCTCGACTCCCGAGTCGTCCACCGCCAGTACGGCATCCAGGTTGCCGCCGATCTCCCGCAGAACGGTGTCCGCCGCCTGCTCCGGCCGGTCGAAATGAAGCGCCATGATGGGAGCCAGGCCCCAGGAGGGGGCCGGCTGGTGGCAGTAGTTGGCAGCAGCCACGATCTCCACGCCAAGCTTTTTCGCGGCCGCAAGAAAATCCTCGTTGCGGTAGCCGGTCGTGGGCAGAAGCAGCAGCACGCGCTTCATGGGTCGGCTGGTTCAGAAAGACTGGAGCTGCTGCTCGGTGGGCTCGGCACAGCAGTACCACGGCTCCGACAGGCGGGGGATCGGGGATCCCAGATTCCTCGCGAGTTCGGGCGCGGGGCGACCTAGAGCCTCGTGCGCCATGCGCCAGATGGCGGCGAACACTTCCCGGCGCGCAACACCCTTCTCTTCACATCGGGCGACCCAAGCCTGCAGATCTTTCTGCAGGCGGTCCACCCGCGGATCGGGATGCACCCACGGATAGCCCAGGAGCCGGGGATCGAAGGCCATAAGCTTTTCCTTGAAGCCGGGGAGCTGCAGAAGATAGGAGCCTTCAGGGACGAGCAGCCGGATGGTGAGCTGCACCGGGGGCACGCCCTCCACAAGTTGCAATTCAATGAGCCGCTCGAGCAGCGCAACGTAGCCTTCCAATGTCGTCCAGGGGGTGAAGGCAACAAAGGTCGGGGCGAGCGCAATGCCGGCTTCGCGGGTGAGCGCGACCGCGCGGTCGAAGTCCCGGCCGGTGTGGTTCTTGTCGAGAAGACGCAGGATGTCGTCGTCCACGGCTTCCGCCGCGGAAGTGATGAAAATGCACCCGCTGCGCCGCAACTCGGGAAGCAGTTCGGCGTGATCGATGATGTGCTGGATCTTGATGGTCGCGTCGAACGTGACGTAGGGGAATGCTGCGTGCAAGGCGCGCGCGAGCCTCAGGCCATGGGTGGGACCGTTGAAGAAGTCCGGGTCGCCGAAAGAAATATGGGTTGCGCCTTCTCCGACCTGCTGCCGGATGTCCTCCATCACCACGTCTGCCGCAACGATGCGGAACTTCCCCTGGTACACCGGGACCACGGGGCAGTGCCGGCACAGGTGCTTGCAGCCCCGGCTGCCCTCGGCAAACCCGGCTACGCGGGTAGATCCGTCCGGCAGCACCAGGTGGGCGTAGCGGGAGAGCTTCGGCAGGCCGCTGCGGTCCGGCACCACGAACGGGACCCGGCCCAGGCTGATGACCGGTTCGCTCTGGATCATCGCCGTTTCATTGGCCCGCAGTCGCTGACAAAGGGAAACCAGCGCAGGCTCCAGCTCCCCGCCCAGCACGCTGCCCACGCCCAGTCCGCGAAGCAGCGCCTCATTCATGGGGGCGTAGAGCCCGAAGACGCAGAGGTGGGCCTTGCGGGCGAGCCGTTTGATGCGGGGCAGAGCCTGCACCGCGATTCGAGTGGCGGTATGCATGCCCACATAAAGAGCCACCAGGCCCGCATCCTCCAGGATTTCGGGATCGAGCTTCTGCAGCGAAAGATCGAGACAGGTCACCGCGAAGCCTTCGCGCTTCAGCCAGGCGGCAGGCTCCGCCAGGGCAAACGGCTGCCGCCCCAGCTCATAGGGGTTTATGAGGACGACCTTGAAGGGGCCGGTCGCTGCTGGTGCAGGAAGTGGTGCAAGCCGGGACAACATGGAACAGCTATTTTGATTTCGGCCGCTGCTCGAAAGGTGCGGGGCCCGGCTCGAGGTATTCCCGCCACAGCGTTTCGCGGTTCTTGCCCAGCCAGTACAAGTAGTCCCAGGTATAGATGCCCGTGCTGTGCCCGTCGGAGAACGTCGGCTGTACTGCGTAGCTGCCACTCGGTTCGAGCGACGAGATATCCACGTCGCACTTGCCGACCTGCAGCACCTCCTGGCCGGGTCCGTGGCCGCCAACTTCGGCGGAAGGCGAGTACACGCGCAGCAGCTCGTAGCTCAACTCGAACCGGCTGCCGTCCGAGAACACGAGTTCCATCAGCCGCGACTTCTGGCGCAGCTTGATTTCGGTGGGTTGTGGCGTACTGCCGTCCATGCCTACTTCTGCTGCGGCGGGACGTAGCCCGATGCAACGTCGGCGCCGCTGCCGAAGAAATGGTTCTCCAACTGCTGCACGAGGTAGTCGCGCGCTTTCTTGTCGGCGAGGTTGAGCCGGTTCTCGTTCACCAGCATCTTCTGGTGCTCGAGCCACTGCCGCCACGCTTCCTTCGACACGTTATCGAAGATGCGCTTGCCGAGCTCGCCGGGATAGGGCGGAAAATCGAGCGCCTCGGCCTCGCGGCCGAGCTTGATGCACTTGACCATGCGCGCCATGAGGGAGCTCCACAGGACGACCGTCGCAGGCACGACGACCAATGCATTAAGTATGCGCGCGCTCCCTGCCTGTTCAAACCACTTGCCATGTAGGGTTGTGAGGACTTTGCAGCACCGCGCCTGTTGTCAGGGGGTGAAGTGGCTGGCTGTCGCGGTGGCGAAGCTTCAGGCGGCTTGATCCTTGAGCAGCACCTCGCCCTTCGTGAGCCAGGTGAAGCCGAACGAGAACACCGCCAGGGATTCAAGCACGAACACCGGGTGAAGCGGTTTCAGCGCCGCCTTGGCATCGGGCGGGAGCACCGAGTAGATCAATAGCAGGACGAGGCACGCGGCCATCGTCCAGCCGCAGATCCGGTAGACCCGGTTGCGCGCGAGCTTCCGCGGCGTGGGCGTCGCGCTTTTCTTCGTGAAGAGGCCGATGGCGATGTAGGTCAGGGAGAGGAGAAAGACTGCTGCGAACGCCCAGTGGAGGATGCCAAGCAGCTTTTCCGCTCCGACGGGCTCGTCGGAGAGCGCGGTCGGGAGAAGCGCGGTGCCGATCGAGCCGGCGCCGGCGGTGATGGCCGCGATCCGGTCCTTCAGCTCGTAGCCTTTGTAGCAAAGCAGGAATATGCCGATGGCGGACAGCGCGCCGACGAAGATGTCGCGCATGCCGGTGTGGTAGTAGGCGCTGATCGAGTCCAGGATCTCGCGCGCGCCGAGGAGCAGGCCGCCTGCTGCCATCACGAAAGGGAAGGCCGCGCCGATCAGGCCGATTGCGCGGCGGAGCGTCAGGGTGGAGATCAGGAGGGACTGCTCGATCTTTTGATCGGCGGTCATGTTGGCGTCGCGGTTCTTAGCGGCTGTGACGTCGCTGGAAGCGGTGGTTATGCGGCCCTACATTTACGACCACTTGTGCTTGCAGTAGTTAATCGTGTAGGCCAGTGTTGTTGCAGCGACAGACGCCACCATGATTCCGGACACTGCGACGGCGAACCAGAATAAAGTGGACAGGCCATAGTGCTCAGCTGCGCCCAAGAAGCCGAGGCCAACAACCAAGCCCCACAGATTCTGATTGAGGTTGATCTTGAAGTGCTCGTCCGGGCTAGCCATGGCTATTCCTTTTGAGACGTATAACGCCCGAGCTAAGCCGCGGGCCTGCCAGAGGCGGGATCGTCGGCTTCAGCGCCTTGTGTACGCCCGACATGGGCATGAGCTTATGGGGTGAAAGTCCCCTGTGGGAGGACATTATGAAGTCAGGATAACCACTAGCCGAAG
>MERQ01000067.1 GCA_001770655.1 Betaproteobacteria bacterium RIFCSPLOWO2_12_FULL_68_20 | reverse complement strand
GCGGCGGCGCCGTTCTACGGCGCGGCGGCCGAGACCGCCTCGGTGCCGAAGATCAAGGCGAGCCTCCTCATCCACTACGCCGAGAACGACGAGCGCATCAACTCGATGTGGCCGGCGTTCGAAAAAGCGCTGAAGGAGGCGGGCGCGCGCTACGAGATGTACAAGTACCCCGGCACCCAGCACGGCTTCCACAACGACTCCACCCCGCGCTACGTCGAGGCGGCGGCGAAGCTCGCCTGGGAGCGCACGGTGGCGCACTTCAAGAAGAACCTCGCCTGATCAGGCTGCTTTGCGGAGCTTGTAGTCGCGCACCAGAACGTCGGTCGGCAGCCCGAGGCCCGCGGACAGGCGGCGGATCATCTCCAGGGTGAGCGGGCGGACGCGGTTGAGAACTTCCGCCACCCGCGCCCGCGAGCCGATGTAGGGCTCCAGGTCCTTGCGCGCAAGGCCGCGGGCTTCCATCACATGGTGGAGGAAGGCGATGGGGTCGGGGTCGGGGATCGGGAAGTGCTCGCGCTCGTAGTTCTCGACGAGCATGACGAGCACGGCGAGGCGATCCGCCTCGGGCGTGCCTTCGCGCGCGTTCCAGAGAGCCTCGATTTCCTTCAACGCAACGGCGTGCTCGCGCTTGGTCCGGATCGGGCGCAGTTGCATGGTCGACTCCTCAGATCGTTGACGCATCGATGCGGTCGTATTCCCGGTGGGTGCCGATGAAGCGCACGAACATCATCCTGCGGTTGTAGTGCACCGCCACCACCAGGCGGTAGTCGTTGCCCTTGATGTTGAACACCACCCGGTTGTTCGCGACGAAGCTGGCATTGCGGTAGCAGGCCTTGATGTCCGCGGGAGTGCTCCAATCGGCCCGGCTTGCCTCGGCGTACCAGCCTCGCAGCGGCGCTTCGGCGTCCGGGTGCTCGCGCCAGAAATCGCGCAGCGTGCCCAGGGCGACGATCCGCATCCGGCAAGTTATCATGCTCCCAAGGCGGGAGCAAGCAGAACCCGTGGTTCACGCCCGCCGGCTCGCCCGGAAGCGCACGCTGGCGCACTTCAAGAAGAACCTCGCCTAAACGCGCGCTGCGCAGCGCCCGGCGGGACGGAAAGATAAAATTGTTCAGGCACTTGCCGCCGGCTGCGCACCGCGGATAATGGTCCTCGGGGAGGGGGGACCATGACTACGGCATCGCTTGCATGGCGCGCATGCGCGCGCGCCGTTGTGCCGCTGGTTGCGCTCGTGACCGCGGGCTGCGCGAGTCAGATCAAGAGCTCGTTTCGCGTCGACGAGGTGATCGGCTTCAGGAACGAGACGGACGAGATCGGCGAGAAGTCGGTATCCAACGGCGAAAACGTCGGAAGCATCGAGCCGATCAATCTGAGCACCTTCAAGCTCGGAAAGCCCGGCAAGACCGCGTACCAGCTGGCCGAGGAATGCGCGAAGAAGCGCGGCGCGGGGCAGGCGAACCACGCGGACGAGAGGCTCTGCCAGTTCTACCGCAACGAGCTGCAGTCGATCGTGCTGCGCCGCTCGAATGCCATCTGCGACCAGCACAAGGGAGACATCGTCTCGCAGGCGGCGCTCATCAATTCCGGCCTGGGCATCGGCGCGGCGGGGACCTCGGGCCTGGGCGCGGTGGTCTCGGGCATCCACGCCAAGTGACGCAGATCACGAAGGCGGTGGAGCGGCAGGACCAGGCTTCGCGCGCGAAGCTGCTCCAGCGCATCGACGCGCTGCGCGCCGAGGCGGACAAGACCGAGAAGATGACCGGGATCGACGCAGCGAAGAAGAAAGTGCTCACGAACGGCATCACCTCCCAGATCCTGGAGCTGCAGTCGCTCATCAAGTCGACCATCGATTGAGGGGCCGCGATGGGCGCGCTCGTCATCCTGCGTTACCCGGCGTTCTTCGGCCGCAGCCCGGTCGACCACACGTATGTGATGTGCGGCACCGGACGACGGGCATGGTCGTGCTGGGGCGGAAAGACCGGCGGCACGCCGCTTCGCATGGGCAGCGGCAGCACGCGGCAGGCGAACGCCATCGCCGGGCTGGACGAGCGCGCGGGCATCACCTGCTACGGCGTGAACGGCGTGTGCCACCAGGCCGCGAACCGCGTTGCGTTTCCGGCCCGAATCCTTGCGCTCGGTGCGCGCGGCTACGGGCTGTCGGAAGCCCTGTTCGGTCCCTACGGCAGGGAGAGGGGACCGTTCGGCCTCTGCAAGGCGCCGTTCGAGCAGCATGCCGGCGTCACCGGCGACCTGGACGAATGCGCCGAACCGACCGAGCCGGCAGGGGTCCGGGATCCGGCGGCGGCGGCCACACGCGGGCCGACCGGACCGGAGCGGATCTATCTCGACCGGGTGCTCGAGATCTACGGCAGGGTGTCCGGGCGGGTGCGGTTCGGCGAGGCGTTGTCTGCGGCGGAGCTCGAGGAATTCGATGTGGCGCTCTTTCTGAACAAGGTGCAGTTCAATCTGGGTGGCGAGAGGCAGGGAATGCTGGAAGGCATCTACCGCGATTTCGACCGCGAGCGAATCCGGCTGGAGGGCGCGTTCGCGAACCACGAGATCGGGCCGAGCGCGTTTGCGACGGAATTCAACCATCGGGCGGCGCACTTCCAGGAGAAGATCGCCGGGTCGCTGAGCGCGGCGCAGCACGAGGCGCTGCTCGACCTCAAGCCCGGCGAATTCGGGGCACTTCTGGATCCGGATTTCGTCGAACAGGTGTATAAGCGCACCTAACATGGACGCACCGGAGTACGGCCGCAAGCTGACCGACGAGGAATACCAGGCCAGGATCGCCGAGCTCTACGGCGGCCGGGCCGGACCGTATTCGGACGAGGCGGATCGAGAGCTTCGCCGCAGGGAGCTGGAGCTCAGGATCGATTACCGGCTGGGGCGCGACTTCCCGCGCGAGCGCCGGGCCGCGCTCTGGGAAGTGCAGGAGCGGATCGAGAGAAAGCGCCTCGGGCTGGCGTTCCGGCACGCGATGCGCCGGTTGTTCCACCGGCTCACCCAGCACGAGACGCAGCGCTTCGCGCAGTTCTCAGCGCAGGAGTTCGGCCGCGTCCTCTCGGCGGGCGAGCTGAAGTGCTTCCTCGATCTCGAGGAGGGAGAGGTGCCGACGTTGCCCTTCGACATGCGTTGACCCGGCCGCATCTTGACCTACCCGGCCTACGAGGCGGCGCTGAAGAAGGCGGGCGTGCCCTTCGAAGTGTACAACCTCACCTGATGCCGAACGAGCTGCATCGCCGGCTGAAGGCGGGCGCGGCGCTCAAGGGCATGACGCTTTCGGACTACTTGCTGCACGAAATCCGCCGGGTGGCGGAGCGGCCGTCGCTGGAGGAACTGCGCGCGAGGCTGGAGCGCCGCTCGCCGGTAGCGCCATCGGTTCCGCCCGCGCGCGCGGTGCGCGCCGAACGCGACAGCCGGTGATGGCCTGGACGCATCGTTGACGTAATAGTCAACGCTAGGTATGATCGTTGACGAATATGTCAACGACTGTCCGCCCGGCAGACCTGCTGGCCCAGATGTCGGCCGCCGCAGCGGCCCGCTTTCCCAGCGCGGCCAGGTGGGCGGCCGCGGGCGGCCTGCAGAAAGAGACCCTCTCGCGCCTGCGGCGCAATCCTTCCTGCGATCTGCGAACTCTCGCGGCGCTGGCGAGGGCCGCCGGCTGCACGCTCATCGCGGTGCCCGCGGCAGCGCAAGGCGGCGAGCACATGCCCGAGTCGTACGGCCGCGAGTACGAGGACGGCCTGCTCGATCTGTGCGCGTCGGGAAACGTCGACCCGGCCGCCTGGCGCGCGAGCGGGCCCGCTTTCTTCATGGGCGGGCTGGCGGTGCTGCTCGCCGGCGCGCGCGGGTTCGAGCGCGGGCGCTACCTGAAGCTCGCCGAGGCGCTGCATCCCGGCGTCTCCACCCCGGAAGTGTTCGGCATGTGGCTGAAGCGCTCGCCGGTCCAGCCCTCGCGCTTCCTGCCCATGGCGCGAAGGCGAAAGGGCATCGCGTGAAGCCGAAGAAAACGGTCCACGTGGAGTTTCGGAAAGCGCTCGCCGAGGTGCTCTCGCGCGTTCAGGAGAAGCTGAGGAGCGCGAACGCCGAACAATTGCCGATTCGCATGTACATCGCCGGCGGCGCGGCGGTCAATCTGCTCACGGGCTCGCGGACGACGGAGGACGTGGATGCGGTGTTCTCCAGGCGGCTGCTGCTCGACGAGGACATCAAGCTTTCATACCGGGATCCCGACGGCCGCGCGCGCTTCCTGTACCTCGACCGCAACTACAACGACACGCTCGGCCTTCTTCACGAGAACGCGTACCGGGACTCCCGTCCGGTCGAGATCCCGGGGATCGACAGGAAGCTGGTCGATGTCAGGGTGCTGGCGCCGGTCGATCTCGCGCTGACGAAGCTCGGGCGCTTCGCCGATCAGGACCGCGAGGACATCGAGCTGCTTGCGAAACAGGGCCTGATCGACTCGGCGTCGCTGCGCAAGCGCGCCGAGGAGGCGCTCGGCGGTTACGTCGGGGACCAGGATTACGTCCGAACGTCGATCGATATCGCCTGCCGGTTGATAGACTCCGTCCGCCCCCGCAAGACGCGGCGCTGAACCAGCGTTTTCGCCCGGCGATCTAAGCCCGCCGGTAGAACCACAGGAGCGAGAGCAGCGCGGCGAGCAGCACCAGCACCGCCGCCGCGCCGCTGAAGAGCGCGCTCACCTCTTCCTCCTTTTTCTCCAGCCCGAGCTTCGCGTGCAGGTCCTTGTAGACCTTGCCCAGCTCGCCGGCCGAGGCGGCCTGGAAGTATTCGCCGCCGGTGGTCCTCGCCACCGCCTTCAGCGCCTCCTCGTCGAGCCGCGCGTAGAACGACCAGCCGCCCGTGCCGGCGACTTCGCCGCCCTCGCGCGTGCCGAACCCGACCGTGTGCACGCGCACGCCGAGGTCGGCGGCGAGCTTCGCCACCTCGACCGGGTCGGGGCCGCTGGTGCGCCGGCCATCGGAGAGCATGATGATCGCGCCCGAGTCGTACGAGCCCGGCGGCACGGGCTTGGGCAGCTTCTTCGCCGCCCGCGAGCGATCGAGCGGCGCCGCCGCGCCGCCCGGGTTCATGTGCGACCACTCGTTGTCGAACAGCACCGGCTCGATGTCGATGCCCGCTTCAGGCAAGAGCGTGGCGAGCGACACCAGCAGGCCGCTCCCGGTGGCGGTGGCGCGCTGCAGCTCGAAGCGGTCGATCGCCGCGGCGAGCTGCTCGCGGTCGGCGGTCGGGGCCTGCACCACCGCGGCCGTGCCGGCGAAGGTGACGAGGCCGACGCGCACGTTCTTCGGCAGGTCGGCGACGAACTGCTTGGCCGCCGCCTGGGCGGCCGAGAGCCGATTCGGCAGCACGTCGGTCGCGCGCATGCTGAGCGAGACGTCGATCGCCAGGATCAGCGTCGCGTGCTCGGCGGGCAGCACCACCGTCGCGCTCGGCCGGGCGAGCGCCAGGATCGCCGCCGCCATGGCAAGGAGAAATAAGAGCGGCGGCACGTGCCGCCGCACGCCCGGCCCGCGCCCGAGCGCCTCGCGGATGAGCCGCAGGCTCGCATAGCGGATCGCCGCCTTCTTCTTCCGGCGCAGCATGTCGAGGTACGCGAGCGCGAGCAGCGGAAGGAGCAGCAGCAGCCAGAGCAGCTCGGGCCAGAGGAAGCGCATCCGTTCGAACCAATGAGACCGCGCAGCGCTCCACTTTATACCCGGACCGCCGCGGCCGTGCTACCGTCCCGGCGCGGATGAAGAAAGCTGCGCTCTACAGCGGCGCGAGCCGGTCGCGGCCGGCGCCGCCGCCGCCCGACGAGCCGGCGAAGGAAGCGGCACCTTCGCGCGGGGCGCGGTTGCGCGCCTTCGCGCGCCGCCACGACCGCGCGCTCGTCTTCGCCGCGGGAATTCTGCTCGCCGGCGCTGCGTTCCTCGCGCGCGAGGCCCTGCGGCCCGCGCCGGTCGAGCTGCGGCAGGAAGACATCGACTCGGCAGTGCTGCACGCGCTCCGGACCAAGAGCCCGGCCTCGCGCGCCGCGCGCGCGGCCGAGTCGGTGCGCCAGTCGGTGGTGCGCGTGCGCGGCTTCGTCGACGACCCGAAGAAGCCGCGGTCGGGCGAGGTCGAGCGCGGCGTCGGCTCGGGCGTGGTGATCGTGGACGACGGCACCATCCTCACCAACCTGCACGTGGTCTACGGCGCGAAGCGGCTTTCGGTGACGTTCCACGACGGCCTGGAGTCGGAGGCGGAGATCGTCGGCGTGCATCCGGAGAACGACCTCGCGGTGATCCGCGCCATGACCATCCCGGACGACCTGCCGCCGGCGACGCTCGGCTCGAGCGGGCGGCTCAAGCCCGGCGACGAGGTGGTGGCGGTGGGATTCCCGTTCGGCATCGGCCCCTCGGTGTCCGCCGGCGTGGTCTCGGGCCTCAACCGCGAGTTCCGCTCTCCCGAGGGCGCGCGGCTGCTCAAAGGGCTGATCCAGTTCGACGCCGCGGCGAACCCCGGCAGCTCCGGCGGGCCGCTCGTCACGCTCGACGGCGAGGTGGTCGGCATCGTGACCGCGATCCTGAACCCCACCCGCTCGCGCACCTTCATCGGCATCGGCTTCGCCGCCACCATGGAGGCCGCCGGGAGCGCGGTTGGCGTACCGCCGTTCTGATCGATCGAGGAGGGACGAGCATGACCGGGAACGAAACGTCGCTGATGGAGCGCGTGCTCTACGAGGTGAAGCGGGTGGTGGTCGGGCAGGACCATTTCCTCGAGCGCGTGCTGGTCGCGATCCTCGCGCAGGGGCACCTGCTGGTGGAGGGCGTGCCGGGACTGGCCAAGACCCTCACGGTGAACACTTTCGCGCGGGTCGTGCGCGGCAAGTTCCGCAGGGTGCAGTTCACGCCCGACCTGTTGCCCGCCGACCTCGTCGGCACGCGCATCTACAACCAGGCGACCGGGGAGTTCGGCACCGTGCTCGGGCCGGTGTTCGCGAACCTGCTGCTCGCCGACGAGATCAACCGCGCGCCGGCCAAGGTGCAGAGCGCGCTGCTCGAGGTGATGCAGGAACGCCAGGTGACGATCGCGGGCGCGACGCACAAGGTGCCCGAGCCGTTCCTCGTCATGGCGACGCAGAACCCGATCGAGACCGAGGGCACGTACCCGCTGCCCGAGGCGCAGGTCGACCGCTTCATGATGAAGGTGCTGATCGACTACCCGCGCGAGGAGCAGGAGTTCGTCATCGTCGAGCGCATGATCGGCGGCATCCCCGAGGTGGCCGAGGTCGCGACCACCGCGCAGCTGATCGCGCTGCAGCAGGAGTGCCGCAAGACCTATGTGGATCCCGGGCTCATGCAATACGCGGTCAAGCTTGCCGCGGCGACGCGCCATCCCGAGCGCCACGGGCTCGCCGAGATCGCACGCTACGTGAGCTTCGGCGCGAGCCCGCGCGCGACGATCCACCTCGTCGAGGGCGCGCGCGCGCTGGCTTTTCTGCGCGGGCGCGACTACGTGCTGCCCGAGGACGTCGCCGATCTCGTGCCCGACGTGCTGCGCCACCGCCTGGTGCTCTCCTACGAGGCGCTTTCGGACGGGCAGACGGCGGATGCGCTGATTGCGCGCATCATGCAGGCGGTCCCCGCCCCGGCGAAGCCCCTCGACGAGCATGTTCGGGTTGCTGCGGCTTCCTAGGAGGAAGGCCCCGGCGCCTGCGCCGGCGGCCGAGCCGCCGCGCGCCGACCCCGAGCGCGTGCTGCGCCGGCTCGAGTGGACGGTGCTGCGGCGCCTTGACGGCCTGCTGCAGGGCGACTACCGCACGCTGTTTCGCGGCCACGGCATCGACCTCGCCGACCTGCGCGAGTACCAGCTGCACGACGACGTGCGCCACATCGACTGGAACGCCACCGCGCGCATGCGCACGCCGTACGTGCGCGAATTCAACGAGGACCGCCAGATCGACGCCTGGTTCCTGCTCGACCTGAGCGGCTCGGTCGATTTCGGCTCGCAGCGGGTGCGCAAGCGCGCGCTGTCCGCCGAGCTGACCGCCGTGCTCGCGCGCCTGCTCACGCGCAACGGCAACCGCGTCGGCGCGGTGATCTACCGCAGCGGCCCGGACGAGGTGGTGCCGGCGCGCACCGGCCGGCGCCAGGTGCTGCACCTGCTCGGGCGCATGGCGCGCGCGGCCGATGGGGCGGGCAGGGAGACTTCGCTCGCCGAGCTGCTGGAATTCGCGTACCGGCTGATGCGGCGCCGCTCGGCGGTGTTCGTGGTGTCGGACTTCATCAGCCGGCCGGGCTGGGAAAGGGCCCTGTCGCTGCTCGCGCGCCGGCACGAGACCGTCGCGGTACGCCTGTTCGACCCGCTCGAGCTCGAGCTGCCCGACCTCGGGCTGGTGGTGATGCAGGACGCGGAGACCGGCGAGCAGATGCTCGTCGACACGCACGACGCCGGATTTCGCAGGCGCTTCGCGCAGGCCGGCGCCGGGCGCGAGGCCGCGCTGCGCGCGGCGCTCGCCGGCTGCGGCGTCGATTGCCTCGAGGCCGCGACCGACGACCGGCTGGACGAGGCGCTGCTCAGGTTCATGCGGCTGCGCAAGCGGCGCAGCCAAATCGCGGCGGGGACGGGCGCGCCGGCGCGCAAGGCGGCGCAGTGAGCCTGCTCGCGGCCGCGCGCTCGCTCGAATTCCTGTGGCCCGCGATGCTGTGGGCGCTCGCCGCCGTGCCGCTGCTCGCGGCGCTCTATCTGCGCCTGCTCGCGCGCCGCAGGGCGCTCGCCGGGCGCTACGCGAGCCTCGAGACCGCCGGCCAGCCTGCGGGCGCGCTGCGGCGGCACCTGCCCGCGCTCCTGCTGCTCCTCGGCGTGTGCGCGATGCTGCTCGCGCTCGCGCGCCCGCAGGCGAAGATCGTGCTGCCTGCGCAGGCGCGCACCGTCGTCGTCGCGATCGACATCTCCGGCAGCATGCGCGCGACCGACCTCAAGCCGAACCGGCTCAAGGCGGCGCAGGACGCCGCGAGAACGTTCGTCTCGGAGCAGCCGGCCGCGGTGCGCATCGGCGTGGTGGCGATCGCCGGCACGGCCGCCGTGGTGCAGGCGCCGACGCCGGACCGCGAGGACGCCACCCAGGCGATCGGGCGCCTGCAGCCGCAGCGCGGCACGGCGCTCGGCAACGGGCTGGTGATCTCGCTCGTCACGCTGCTGCCCGGCGCGGGGATCGACGCGCAGGCGATCATTCACGGCACTGCCGCCCCGCCGAGGATCGCGCAGCCGGCCGAGGGAGCGGAGAGCGTCGCGATCGTCCTTTTCTCCGACGGCGCGGCCAACATGGGGACCGACCTGCAGCAGGCCGGGCAGCTCGCCGCCGATCTCGGCGTGCGCGTCTTCGCGCTCGGCATCGGCACGCCCGAGGGCGCCACCGTGTCGGCCGAGGGCTGGTCGATCCGCGCGCGGCTCGAGGAAGCGCCGCTGAAGAAGCTCGCCGGCATGACCGGCGGCGAGTACTGGCGCGGCGGCAGCCCGGCGCAGATCGGCAGGATCTACGAGCGCCTGGGGATGCGCCTCGCGCTCGAGAAGGCGCAGGCGACCGAGGTGAGCGCGCTGTTCGCTGGGCTCGGCGCGGCGCTCGCGATGCTGGCGGCGATGCTTTCGATGCGGTGGTTCAACCGCATTCTGTGAGGGAATCTCCCTCGGCTATTTGCCCCACGATTCGCGCAGGGTCACGGTGCGGTTGAAAGCCCCGTGCGCGGCGTCGCGCACGAAATAGCCGTGGCGCTCGAACTGGAAGCGCTCGCCCGAGCCGGCGTCGCGCAGCGAAGGCTCGAGCTGCGCGCGGATGACTTTCATCGAACCGGGATTGAGGTCGGCGGTTCCTTCCGGATGCTCGGTCTTGAAGAGCCGGTCGTAGAGGCGCACCTCCGCGGCGTGGGCGTGCGTTGCGCTCACCCAGTGGATGTTGCCCTTGACCTTGTACTTGTCGGCGCCCGGCGTGCCTGACTTCGAGTCGGGCCGGTAGGTGCAGCGCACGACGCCGTTCTCCATGCCGATGCACTTCACGACGTAGCCGTAGCGCAGCCTGACTTCGTTCCCGGGAAACAGGCGAAAGTAGCCCTTCGGCGGGACCTCCTCGAAGTCCTCCTTCTCGATCCACAGCTCGCGCGAGAACGGCACCTGGCGCCTGCCCCAGTCGGGCTTCTGCGGGTGGTTGGGAACGTCGCACAGCTCCTCCTTTCCTTCGGGGTAGTTCTCGATCGCGAGCTTCACCGGGTCGAGCACTGCCATGCGCCGCGGCGCGACCTCGTTCAGGTGCTCGCGCATGCAGCTCTCGAGCTCCTCGAACGGGATCCACGAATCGGCCTTCGCCACGCCGATCCGCTCGGCGAACAGGCGGAAGCCCTCGGGCGTGTAGCCGCGGCGCCGCGCGCCGGCGAGCGTGGGCATGCGCGGATCGTCCCAGCCGTCCACGTGCTTTTCCTCGACGAGCTGGATGAGCTTGCGCTTCGAGAGCAGGACATAGGTGAGATTGAGGCGCGCGAACTCGATCTGTCGCGGCAGCGGCCGCTCGATCAGCCCCGCCTCGGCGACGCGCTCGTTGAACCAGTCGTAGAGCGGCCGATGGTCCTCGAACTCCAGCGTGCAGATCGAGTGCGTGATGCCCTCGATCGCGTCCGAGAGCCCGTGCGCCCAGTCGTAGGTGGGATAGATGCACCACTTGCTCCCGGTGCGGTGGTGCTCGGCGTGGCGGATGCGGTACATCACCGGGTCGCGCAGGTTGATGTTGGGCGAGCGCATGTCGATTTTGGCGCGCAGGACGTGCGTGCCATCGGCGTGCTTGCCTTCGCGCATCTCGCGCAGCAGCCGCAGGCTTTCCGCTGCCGGCCGGTTGCGGTAAGGGCTTTCGCGCCCGTGCTCGGTGAGGGTGCCGCGAAATTCGCGGATATCGTCCGCCGAGAGCGAGTCCACGTAGGCGTGGCCGCGCTCGGCCAGCGCCTCGGCGAAGGAGTAGAGCTTCTCGAAATAGTCCGAGGCGTAGTACTCGTGGCGACCCCAGTCGAAGCCGAGCCACTTCACCATCTCCTTGATCGAATCGACGTACTCCTGCTCCTCTTTCGTCGGATTGGTGTCGTCGAAGCGCAGGTGGCACACGCCGCCGTACTGCTGCGCCAGCCCGAAGTTGAGGCAGATCGACTTGGCGTGGCCGAAGTGGAGGTAGCCGTTCGGCTCGGGCGGGAAGCGCGTGCGGACCGATGCGTGCTTCTTCGCCGCCAGGTCGGCTTCGACGATCTGGCGGATGAAGTTGGAGGTGGACGGCGCTTGGGGCGTCTTGTGGGGCTTGGAGCTCACGGGAAATCTGCTAAGGTTCAAATATGAATTCTACCGATGCCAGGAAGCGGGCGGCATTTTTCGCGGAGGCCAAGCGCCGATTGGAAAGGATGAAGAAATCCGGCGTCGGCATTCCCGCCGCGGAAGTATTCGACTACTTGGAGAAGCGCGCCCGCGGCAAGTCTCCAGCGCGTCCGAAGCCGCGACGGGTTGCATAGAGGGAGTCCTATGCCTGCCATCCGTAGATCTGAGCTCGACGGTGCCGTGCGTTCTGAAATCCTCAGCGCCGATCAAGCCGACCGGCTGGCCGAATTTCTCGCCCGCCAGGCGCCGGCGCCGGAAGATCAACCCCGCTTCACCTTCGTCCACGTCCTCTACTACCTCGGCGGCATGATCGCGATCGGCGCGATGTCGCTGTTCATGACGCTCGCCTGGTCCTCCCTCGGCGGCTGGGGCGGGTTCGCGACCGCGGTCACCTACGGCGTCCTCGCGCTTCTGCTCACACACTGGTTCCTCGAGCAGAAGCGCCTGCCCATCCCCGCCGGCATCATGGCGACGCTCGCGGTGGTGATGGTGCCGCTCGCGATTTTCTCGGCGCAGAACGCGTTCGGCTACTGGGACATCAACCGGCCGTACCGCGACTACCACTTCTGGATCGACGGGCGCTGGCTGATGATGGAATTCGGCACGCTCGCGGCCGCCGCGGCGCTGCTGTGGCGCTACCGCTTCCCGTTCATGCTGATGCCGGTCGCGGTGACGCTGTGGTACATGAGCATGGACCTGGTGCCGTTCCTGTTCGGCGCCGACTGGCGCGACTGGGAGATCCGCAAGTTCATCTCGCTGTGGTTCGGGCTGGCGATGACGCTGCTCGCCTTCTGGGTGGACATCCGCTCGCGGCACTCGAAGGACTACGCCTTCTGGCTCTACGTGTTCGGAGTGATCACGTTCTGGAGCGGCTTGAGCCTCATGCGCTCGGACAGCGAGCTGAACAAGTTCCTCTACTCCATGATCAACGTCGCGATGATCCTGATCGGGGCGGTGCTTAGCCGCCGGGTATTCGCGGTGTTCGGCGGGCTTGGTGTCGCGGGCTACCTCGGATACCTGTCGCACCGGGTGTTCAAGGACAGCCTGCTGTTCCCGTTCGCGCTCTCGGCGATCGGGCTCGCCATCATCTGGCTCGGAGTCCTGTGGCAGCGCCGCGAGGCGCGATGGTCGGAGCGGCTGCGCGGCTTCCTGCCGGCGCCGCTGCGCGAGCTGATCGAGGCGCGCGGCCGCTGAGGCGTAAGGAGAGGGCGGTCGGGCGCGACTACCGGCGATGGAGGGGTCGAAGCCCGGCGCCTTCGCGCCGAAGGCATTGGTCGAGGCGCGGCGGCTCGCGCACCACGCGGCGCAGTGGCCGACGCGCGCCGCGCGCGCCAATCTCGCGGCTGTTCCCGACGACAGTCACTCGAGCCTCATCTGGGACCCGGCGCAGGCGGCGCTTCTCAGCCGGCCGTTCGGCGCCGCGCGCGTCGGACTGCGCGTCGCGGATCTGGCGCTTTTGTTCCTGCACGGCGGCGAGGTCGAAACGTTCGCGCTCGACGGGCAGTCGGACGCGCGCGCGAATGCCTGGCTCGATGCGCGGCTCGCCGCCGCCGGGCTCAAACCGGCGAGCGGCGCCAGGCTGCCTTACAAGCTGAAGGCCGCACCCGTCCGGCTTTCGGTCACGGGCGAGCTGAAGGAGCTTGCTCGCTGGTTCGCTGTTTCGGCCGATGTTCTCGAAGCGCTGAAGAACAGGCTCGCGGCGGGCCCGGTGCTCTGCTGGCCGCATCATTTCGACATCGCCATGGTGGTCGAACTGGGCGAGTCGCGCTCGGTGGGCATGGGCGTCTCGCCGGGCGACGAGCACTACGCGCAGCCGTACGCCTACGTGAGCCCCTATCCGCGGCCGGACCCGGCCGCGCTTGCGCCGCTTCCGGCGGGCGGCGCCTGGCACACGAGCGGCTTCCTCGGCGCGGTGATGCTCGGCGACGCGATGCTCGCCCGGGGCGATGCGCGCGCCGCGCTGCTCGCGTTCCTCGCCGGATCGTTCGAGGCTTGCCGCAAGATGCTGACGGGAGGAAGGTAGGATGACGACGCAGCGACGCAGATTTCTGCGCGGCTCGGCCGCGCTTGCTGCCGGCGCGGTCTTGCCGCTTCCGGCAGCGGCGCAGACCGCAACCGTGTACGAGCTTGCCGGAGAAGTGCTGGTCAACGGCCGCCGCATCGGCCGCGACGCCGCGATCCGCGCCGGCGACACGATCTTCACCGGACGCGGCGCCTCGATCTGGTTCATCGTCGCCGGCGACTCGTTCTTCCTGCGCCAGGGAACCGAGCTGCGCCTGGAGGCCGCGCGCGCGAGGGAGACCCTCATCGGCGCGCTGCGCCTGCTTACCGGCGCGATCGGCGGCACCTTCGCCAAGGGCGCCGAGCGGCGCCTGGTCGCGCGCACCGTGACCATCGGCATCCGCGGCACCGGCGTGTACGTCGAGACCGCGCCCGAGGTCACCTACGCCTGCACCTGCTTCGGCGCGACCGAGCTGAAGACGCCGCAGGACGAGAAGATGATGGAGAGCGTGGTCGTGGTGACGGGAAACCATTTCGCGCGGCGCGTGCACCGCGACCCGCACATGGGCATGCGCATCGAGCAGGCGCCCTTCGAGCGCCACACCAACGAGGAGATGGCGCGGCTGGAGGCGCTCGCCGGGCGGCCGAATCCCTTCCGGACCTAGGCGGCCTTGCGTCCGCGGGTTCTGGACTGTACAGTACAGAACCATGGCCCGCCCCCGGGAGTTCGACGCCGATCGAGCGCTGGCGCGCGCCACGGCGGTGTTCTGGGCGAAGGGCTACGAAGCAGCCTCGCTCGACGACCTGTGCGCGGCGACCGGCCTCAACCGCTCCAGTCTCTATGGCGCCTTCGGCGACAAGCGCGCGCTCTACCTGCAGGCGCTGGAGCGCTACGAGCGCGACGGCACCGCGCGCATCGCCGCGGCGCTCGCCAAAGCACCGGTCAAGCGCGCGTTCGAGGGATTCGTCGGCCGGATCATCGACGACATCGCCGCCGGCCCGGGCCGGCGCGGCTGCTTCATCGGCAACTGCGCGGCGGAACTGGCGCGCCTCGACCGGACCGCCGGGAGCCGCGTGCGCAAGAGCCTCGGACGGATCGAAGCAACCTTCCGCGACGCGCTCGGCGCGGCCAAGGAGCGCGGCGAGCTGCGTCCCGATTCCGACGTGGTGGAGCTCGCCCGCTTTCTCACCGCCGGCATCCAGGGCCTGCGCCTGGTCGGCAAGACCAATCCGGACCGCGCAGCGCTCGAGGACATCGCCCGGGTGATGCTGCGCTGTCTCGACAACTGAGGAGAAAGTCATGTCGCTCAAGCCCCGGCAACCGGTTCCATCGCTCGAATTCGACACGGTCGGCGGCGGCCGCTGGTCGCTGGCGGCGCAGAAGCCCCAGAACTTCACCATGGTGGTGTTCTACCGCGGCCTGCACTGCCCGATCTGCCGCCGCTACACCTCGGAGCTGAACGGCATGATCGGCGAGTTCGAGAAGCGCGGCGTTGCGACGGTCATCACCAGCACCGATCCGCAGGAGCGCGCCGCGGAAGCCAAGGAGAAATGGGGCCTGCCGAACCTCACCGTCGGCTACGGGGTCTCGATCGAAAAGTCGCGCGAGTGGGGCCTTTACGTTTCCACCAGCCGCGGCATGACCTCGGCGGGCGTGGAAGAGCCGCCGCTGTTCGCCGAGCCGGGCTTGTTCCTGGTGAAGCCAGACGGTACGCTCTACTGGGGCAGCATCTCGACCATGCCGTTCGCGCGTCCGCACTTTCCCGAGATCGCGCAGGCGATCGATTTCGCGCTGTCGAAGAACTACCCGGCGAGGGGGGAAGCATGAAAGCATCCGCGCGGCTCGCGCCGCTGCCGCCCGAGACCACCCCGGAGCTGAAGGACGACTTCGAGGCGATCGCGGCCAACCTCGGCTTCATCCCGAACAGCGTGCTCATCATGCAGCGCAAGCCCAAGCTGGTGAAGGCGCTGCGCCAGATGCTGGGAGCGATCGGGGAGCCCGACGGCGAGGTGGACCGCGGCTTCAAGCGCCTGGTCGCGCATTTCTGCAGCCGCGCCGCGGGCTGCCGCTACTGCATGGCGCACACCGCGGGCGGCGCGCTGCGCTTCGGCGTCGAGGACAAGAAGCTTGCCGCCCTTTGGGAGTACAGGTCCAGCGCGCTGTATTCCGAAGCCGAGCGCGTGGCGCTCGATTTCGCGCTCGCCGCGGGCTCGGTGCCGAACGACGTCGACGAGGAGATGTTCGCCGGGATGCGCAAGCACTGGAGCGAGGGCCAGATCGTCGAGATCGTAGGGGTCATCGCGACGTTCGGCTTCCTCAACCGCTGGAACGACACCATGGGCACGCCGCTCGAGGAGGAGCCGATTCTGACCGGCGAGAAGTACCTGGCTTCGCACGGCTGGACCGCCGGCAAGCACGCGCGCTAGAAATGGCGCGGCTGTTCTCCAACCGCGACCGGCCCTTCGACCTGGGGCCGCTGCCGGCCGAGCTGCTGCCGAGGGATCCTGCCGCGCCGATCCACGGCTCGCGCATGCCGGGCGACGGCGCCGGGCCGCACGCCGATTCGATCCTCGCGGCGATTCCCGAGTACCGCGAGCTGTGCGCGAAGTACCTCGACGGCGAGGTGGCGAAGGCGCGCGCGCCGGTGCCCGACGATCCGCTCGTTCGCGCACGCAATCTCAAGGCATCGGCTTACTTTCTGGACGTCACGCTCACCGGCGTCTGCCGGATCGACCGGTCGGACTGGACCGCGACGGAGCATCCCGCGCACACGCATGCGTTCGCGTTCCTGATCGAATTCGGCCGCGAGCCGAAGGCCGGCGAAGCCGGCGACACGTGGATCCGCGGCACCAACGCCGCGCGCACCGACCTGCGCTGCGCCGAAGTCGCCGTGGTGCTCGCCGGCTACCTGCGCGCGCTCGGCTGGTCGGCGCGCGGGCACGTGGCGGGCGATGCGCTGGTGTCGATCGAGCGGCTTGCGCAGCGCGCCGGGGTGGCAAAGGACGCGAGCGGAACCCTCAGAGCGCCTTTTCTCAAGCGCGGCTTCCGGCTCGGCGTGGTCACCACCGATTTCGAGATGTCGCCGGACGCCCCGATCACCTCGCTCGACTGGCCGGGCGCGGACGCGTACCTGGGCAAGTCGGGCACGCGTCCCGGCTGGACCGAGGCGGAGGAGGACCTGCGCCCGCTGCACATGGGCCGCTACGCGATGGAGAAAATCAAGCGCGTGGACGAGCCGACCACGCTGGTGCTGCGCGACGAGATCGTGCGCATGCCCAAGCGCGCCGATCTCTTCAGCCGCGCGCTCGCCGGGGACCTCGGCGAGAAGCTCGTCAAGGAGCGGCGCCGCTTCGCAGTCAAGCACCCGCTCGCCTTCGCCATGACTCCGCTCATCCGCAACATGGTGCCGATGCAAGGCACGCGCGAGCCGCTGCAGGGCGGGAATCTCTCCGATCGCATGCGCAATTCGGAATCGGTCAAGGCTCTCGGGTACTACATGGGCGCGGATCTGGTGGGCATCTGCCGCGCCGAGCCCTGGATGTACTACTCGCACGGCGACGAGAAGGGCGAGCCGATCGAGGCCTATCACCCGTACGCGGTGGTGATGCTGATCGACCAGGGCTTCGAGACGATGGAGGGCGCCTCGGGCGACGACTGGATCTCGGGCGCGCAGTCGATGCGCGCCTACATGCGCGGCGCGCTCATGGCCGGGGTGATGGCCGCGCACCTGCGACGCCTGGGCTGGTCCTCGCGCGTGCACTCGAACGCATACTCGGAGCTGCTGCACATCCCGGCGATCCTGATGGCGGGGCTCGGCGAGCTCTCCAGGATCGGCGAGCTGATCCTCAATCCGTTCATCGGCCCGCGCTCGAAATCGATCGTCTTCACCACCGATCTGCCGCTCGAGGTGGACAGGCCGATCGACTTCGGTTTGCAGGCGGTGTGCGGCATGTGCCTCAAGTGCGCGCGCGAGTGCCCGTGCAACGCGATCCCCTTCGGGCCGAAGGTGATGTTCAACGGCTACGAGATGTGGAAGCCGGACG
>MERQ01000066.1 GCA_001770655.1 Betaproteobacteria bacterium RIFCSPLOWO2_12_FULL_68_20 | reverse complement strand
TCGCCATGCACGTGGCGTTCCACAAGCCGGCGTACCGGTCGCGCGCCGAGGTTCCGGCCGAGATCGTGGCGCGCGAGCGCGAGATCCTCTCCGCGCGGGCGAAGGAGTCGGGCAAGCCGCCCGAGATCGTGGCGAGGATGGTCGAGGGAGGGTTGAACAAGACCCTCGGAGAAATGACATTGCTCGGCCAGCCCTTCGTCATGGACGACAAGCAGTCGGTCGAGAAGATGCTCGCGGCGAAGAAGGCGAAGGTGCTCGCCTACGGCTTCCTCGTGGTAGGCGAGGGCATCGAGAAGAAGAAGGCCGCGTGAGCCCGAAATACAAGAGGATTCTGCTCAAGCTCTCGGGCGAAGCGTTGCTGGGCGATGACCCCTTCGGCATCAGCCGGCAGACCATCCAGGCCATCGCGGCCGAGATCGCGCTGGTCGCGCGCATGGGCGTGGAGATCGGGGTGGTGATCGGCGGCGGCAACATCTTCCGCGGAGTGACGCCGGCGGCGACGGGCATGGACCGCGCCACCGCAGACTACATGGGGATGCTGGCGACGGTGATGAACGCGCTCGCGCTGCAGGACGCGATGCGCCAGGCCGGGCTCGCCTGCCGCGTGCAATCGGCCCTCAACATCGAGCAGATCGTCGAGCCCTACATCCGCGCCAAGGCGATCCGCTATCTCGAAGAGGGCAAGGTCGTCGTGTTCGCAGCCGGGACCGGCAACCCCTTTTTCACCACCGACACGGCGGCGGCGCTGCGCGGAGCCGAGATCGGCGCAGAGATCGTGCTCAAGGCGACCAAGGTGGACGGCGTCTACAGCGCCGACCCGAAGCAGGACCCGGCGGCGAAGCGCTATGCGCGCATCAGCTTCGACGAGGCGATCGTGCGCAACCTCAAGGTGATGGACGCGACCGCGCTCACTCTGTGCCGGGACCAGAATCTGCCGATCAACGTTTTCAGCATCTTCAAGAAGGACGCGCTTTGCCGCGTGGTGATGGGCGAGGACGAAGGCACCCTCGTTCACGTATGATCCTCACGCGCAGGAGGCCGCCGTGATCCCCGAGCTGAAGAAGAGCACCGAGCACAGGATGGGCAGGAGCGTCGACACTTTCAAAGGCGACCTCGCCAAGGTGCGCACCGGTCGCGCGCACACCGCGCTGCTGGATCACATCTCCGTGGACTATTACGGGACGCCGACCCCGCTCAACCAGGTCGCGAAAGTGACGCTGCTCGATGCGCGCACCATCGGCGTCACCCCCTTCGAGAAGAAGATGATCCAGCCGGTCGAGAAGGCGATCCGCGACTCGGACCTCGGCCTCAACCCGGCGGGCGTGGGCGACGCGGTGCGCGTGCCGATGCCGCTGCTCACCGAGGAGCGGCGCAAAGAGCTGATCAAGGTGGTGCGGCACGAGGCCGAGAACGCGCGCGTCGCGGTGCGCAACCTGCGCCGCGACGCGATCCACGCCCTGAAGGAGGCGCTCAGGGAGAAGGAGGTGTCCGAGAACGAGGAGCGCCGCGCGCAGGACGAGGTGCAGAAGCTCACCGACAAGCATGTCGCCGAGATCGACAAGCTGCTGCAGCAGAAGGAAACCGAGTTGATGGCGGTCTGAGGCCGGAGCATGGAGCACGCGAGCTCGACGCAGGAAATCCCGCCGCACGGCGACGTGCCCCGGCACGTGGCGATCATCATGGACGGCAACGGCCGCTGGGCGAGGCGCCGGCGGCTGCCGCGCATCGCCGGCCACAGGCGGGGCGTCGAGGCGGTGCGCGGAGCGGTGCGCTGCTGCGTCGAACGGGGCATCGAGTACCTGACGCTGTTCGCGTTCAGCTCGGAAAACTGGCGCCGCCCGGACGAGGAGGTGGCGCTGCTGATGCAGCTGTTCCAGAGGGCGCTCGGCAACGAGGTCAGGAAGCTGCACGCGAACGGCGTGCGGCTCAGGATCATCGGCGACGCTGCGCGCTTCGATCCGAAGATCCGCGAGCTGATCGAGGCGGGCGAGCGGCTGACCTCGCCGAACCGGCGGCTCACCCTGACCATCGCCGCCAACTACGGCGGGCGCTGGGACGTGCTGCAGGCGCTGTCGCGGCTCGTGCGCGAGCGGCCCGGCGTCGCCGCGGGCCAAATCGACGAGGCGGCGCTCGCCCCGTACCTCGCCATGAGCTACGCACCCGAGCCGGACCTGTTCATCCGCACGGGCGGCGAGCAGCGCATCAGCAATTTCCTCGTCTGGCAACTCGCGTACACCGAGCTGTACTTCACCGACACGCTGTGGCCCGATTTCGACGCGCAAGCGCTCGACGCCGCGATCGCGTCGTACCGGGATCGCGAGCGCCGCTTCGGGCGCACCGGCGAGCAGGTGGAAGAGGCGAAGCGGGCGCAGTCGCTCGCCATCGACCCGAGGCGCCGGGCGGGCACCGCGGTCTGAGCGAGCTCTGGGCGAATTTCCGACGCGCGTCGTCACCGCGGCAATCCTGGTCGCCGGGACGGTCGCGGCGCTGCTCGCGCTCGATCGGCCGCTGCTCGCCGCGCTCGCCGCGGTCATCGTCGCGCTCGCGGGCCACGAATGGGCGCGGCTCTGCGGCCTCGCCGCACGCAGCGCGCTCGCGTACTCCGTCGCAGCGGCGCTCGCATTCGGCGCGCTCGCTTTGACGCTGGAGTTTGCGGCGCACCCGCTCTTCGCCGCCGTGGCGGCCTTCTGGATTTTCGGCGCGCCGCTGTGGCTATGGCGTGGCGTCCGGTCGCGGCACTCGCGGCTGCTCGCCGCGGCAGGGTTCATCGTGCTGATCCCACCGGCCCTCGCGATGGTCGCGCTGCCGCCGCGACAGGTGCTGGCGGTGCTCGGGCTGGTCTGGATCGCCGATATCGCCGCCTATGCCGCCGGCACGGCGCTCGGCAGGCACAAGCTCGCGCCCTCGGTCAGTCCGGGGAAGACCTGGGAGGGCGCTCTGGCGGCGCTGCTCGGCGTTCTCGCCTACGCTATCATCTGGCGCGCGGCCGCGCCGCAGCTTGCCGAGCGCGTTGCCGGCGGGCTGTGGCTGGCGTACCTCGGGGGGGCGGCGCTGCTCTGCGCCGGCGGTATCGTCGGGGACCTGTTCGAGTCGGCGGCCAAGAGGCAGGCCTCGGTCAAGGACAGCGGGTCTCTCCTGCCGGGACACGGAGGCATACTGGACCGCATCGACAGCGCCACTTCGACCCTGCCCCTCGCCGCCCTGCTGATCCCATGGATGGTCCCGCAATGAGCGCAAAACGCCTCGGCCTCACGGTTCTCGGCGCGACCGGCTCGGTCGGCGCGAGCACTCTCGACGTGGCGGCGCGCCATCCGGGACGCTTCGAGGTGGTGGCGCTGACCGCGCATCGCGCCGCCGAGCCGCTGCTCGCGCTGTGCCGCAAGCATCGCCCGCGTTACGCCGTGCTCGCGGGTTGCGCGCCGGACAGCGCCCTCGAGCGCCGCTTTGCCGAGGCGCAATGCGAGCTGCTGTTCGGCGCGCAGGCGCTCGAGCGCGCGGCCGCCGATCCCGCCTGCGGCGCGGTGATGGCGGCGATCGTCGGCGCAGCCGGGCTCGCGCCGACGCTCGCCGCAGCGGCGGCCGGCAAGCGGGTGCTGCTCGCCAACAAGGAGGCGCTGGTGCTCGCCGGGGCGCTGTTCATGCGGGCGGCGCGCGACGCCGGGGCGGAGCTGCTGCCGATCGACAGCGAGCACAACGCGGTATTCCAGTGCCTTGGGCGCGCCCCGCTCGAAGCCGTGAAACGGGTCGTTCTCACCGCGTCGGGCGGGCCATTCCGGGCCACGCCGCTCGAGAACCTCGCCGCCGTCACCCCCGAGCAGGCCTGCGCGCATCCGAACTGGGTCATGGGGCGCAAGATCTCGGTCGATTCGGCGACCATGATGAACAAGGGGCTCGAGGTGATCGAGGCACGCTGGCTGTTCGAGCTCGAGGCCGAACGCATCGAGGTCCTGATCCACCCGCAGAGCATCGTGCATTCGCTGGTCGAGTACGTCGACGGCTCCGTGATCGCGCAGATGTCCAACCCGGACATGCGCGTGCCGATCGCGCACGCGCTCGGCTTTCCCGCGCGCATCGACTCCGGCGCCCGGGCTCTCGACCTCGGCTCGGTCGGACAGCTTTCGTTCGAGCGGCCCGACCTGCGCCGCTTCCCGTGCCTCGGGCTCGCCCGGGCCGCGCTGCGCGAAGGCGGGACCGCGCCGGCGCTGCTCAACGCCGCCAACGAGGTGGCCGTCGAGGCATTCCTCGCCGGGCGCCTGCGCTTCACCGCGATCGCGCACGTGATCGAGTCGGTGCTCGACGCGGTGCCGTCCTCGGACGCGCCCGACCTCGCCACGGTATTCGCGGCGGACGCGCGCGCGCGGCGCGTCGCCGCCGAGAGGGTCGCGCGCGAGATGGGAGAAGCCGCGTGAGCCTGCTGTATACCGTGGCGGCCTTCGTGGTGGCGCTCGGCGTGCTGATCGTCGTGCACGAGTACGGGCACTACCTTGTCGCGCGCCTGTGCAAGGTCAGGGTGCTGCGCTTCTCGGTCGGCTTCGGACGGCCGCTTGCGAGCTGGCGCCGCGGCCGCGACGGCACCGAATGGGTGATCGCCGCGATCCCGTTCGGCGGCTATGTGAAGATGCTCGACGAGCGCGAGGGGCCGGTGGAGCCGCACGAGATCGCGCGCGCCTTCAACCGCCAGAGCGTATGGAAGCGGCTCGCCATCGTGGCCGCGGGCCCGTTGTTCAATTTCGCGTTCGCGATCGCGGTCTACGCCGGCCTTTTCATGTACGGGCTGCCGGAGGCGAAGCCCCTGCTGGGCGCGCCGCCCGCGGGCAGCGCCGCCGCGGTCGCCGCGCTGCGCGCAGGCGAGCTGGTGCGCGCGGTGGACGGCCAGCCGATCGTCACCTGGCAGGAGTTGCGCTGGCGCGTGCTGCAGGCGTCGCTGGAAAAACGCCCGTCGCTGCGGCTGGAGACGAGCGACGAGCGCGGGCTCATCGCCGATCGCACGCTGGAGCTGGCAGCGTTTCCTGCCGGCGAAATCGAAAGCGACGGGATGGAGCGGCTCGGCCTGCGGCTTTATCGCCCGCCGCTCGAGCCGGTGCTCGGCAAGCTCGTCGCGGGCGGCCCCGCGGCGCGCGCGGGTCTCGAGCCGGGCGACCGCGTCGTCGCGGCGGACGGCAGGCCGATCGACGACTGGGACGCGCTGGTCGCCGCAGTGCGCGCGCGTCCCGGCGCGCCGCTGCGCCTCACGGTCGAGCGGGGCGGCACGACGCGCACGATCGAGGCCGTGCCCGATGCGGTCGGTTCGGGCGCCGGGCGCTTCGGCCGCATCGGCGCCGCTCCGCGCGTTCCCTCCGCGCACGCCGACAGGATCTTCGTACGCGTGCAGCATGGGCCGCTCGAGAGCCTCGGCAAGGCAGCGGCGAAGACCGCCGATATCGCCCTTTTCAGCCTCAGGATCCTGGGCAAGATGCTGCTCGGAGAGGTGTCGTGGAAGAACCTCTCGGGACCGGTCACGATCGCCGATTTCGCCGGCCAGTCGGCGCAGGCGGGATGGATCTCGTACCTCACGTTCCTCGCGCTGATCAGCATCAGCCTGGGTGTGCTGAACCTGCTGCCGATCCCGCTGCTCGACGGCGGGCACCTGATGTATTATGCGATCGAGATCATAAAGGGCAGGCCCGTTTCCGAGCGCGCGATCGAGCTCGGGCAACGCGTGGGGCTCGCGCTGCTGCTGGTAATGATGGCCTTCGCCTTCTACAACGACTTCAACCGACTTCTCACCGGCTGATGCGCAGGAGCGCCCTACCGGCCATCGCGCTGTGCCTCGTGCTCGCGGCCACCGGCGCGATGGCGCAGACGCTCGCGCAGGCGTTCAAGCCGTTCGTCATCCGCGACATCCGGGTGGAGGGCCTGCAGCGCACCGAGCCCGGCACCGTGTTCAGCTACCTGCCGGTCAAGGTCGGCGAGACCATGACCGAGGAGAAGGCCCAGCAATCGCTGCGCGCGCTGTTCGCCACCGGGTTTTTCCGCGACGTGCGCCTCGAGGTCGAGAACGACGTGCTGGTGGTGTACGTCGAGGAGCGGCCTGCCGTCGCCCAGATCGACCTCTCGGGGATCCGCGAGTTCGACGCCGAGACCGTGCGCAAGGTGCTGCGCGAGCAGGGACTCACCGAAGGGCGCATCTTCGACCGCTCGGTGCTCGAGCGCTCCGAGCAGGAGCTCAAGCGCCAGTATCTCTCGCGCGGGCTGTACGCGGCCGAAGTGCAGACCACGGTCACCCCGATCGAGCGCAACCGCGTGGGCATCAATATCGCGGTCACCGAAGGCGAGGTCGCCAAGATCCGCGGCATCAACATCGTCGGCGCGCAGGCGTTCCGCGAAGGCGATCTGCTGGACCTGTTCGTGCTGCGCACGCCCGGCTGGCTCACCTGGTACACCAAGCACGACCGCTACTCGCGCGAGCGGCTCGCCGGCGACCTGGAGAGCCTGAGATCGCACTACCTGAATCGCGGCTACCTCGACTTCGTGATCGAGTCGACCCAGGTCTCGATCACGCCCGAGCGCCGCGACATCTATATCACCGTGAACGTCGTCGAGGGCGAAAAATACACCGTCTCCGACGTTCAGCTCGCCGGCCAGATGCTGGTACCGAAGGAGGATCTCGAGAAGCTGGTCACGCTGAAGCCGGGAGACGTGTTCTCGCGCGAGAAGCTGCAGGAGACCGCCAAGGCGATCGGCGACCGCCTCGGCAACGACGGCTACGCCTTCGCCAACGCCAACGCGGTGCCCAAGGTCGACCGCGACAAGCGCTCCGTGGCGTTCACCATCTTCATCGACCCCGGGCGGCGCGTTTACGTGCGGCGCATCGACGTCACCGGCAACACCAAGACCCGCGACGAGGTGATCCGGCGCGAGATGCGCCAGCTCGAGGGCGCGTACTACGATGCCTCGAAGATCCAGCTCTCGCGCCGGCGCATCGACCGCACCCAGTACTTCGCCGATGTGAGCGTCGAAACCCAGCCGGTCGCGGGCAGCCCGGACCAGGTGGACGTCGTCTACACCGTGAAGGAGAAGTCGACCGGGGCGCTGCTCCTCGGGGTGGGCTTCTCCAGCCTGGAGCGGATCGCGGTGCAGACCTCGATCTCGCAGTCCAACGTGTTCGGCACCGGCAAGTTCCTGTCGGCGAACATCAACAGCGGCCGCGTGAACACCGTGTACGCACTTTCCTACCTGGATCCCTATTTCACGGTGGACGGGGTGAGCCAGGGATTCGACGTCTACAAGCGCGAGACCGACGCCTCGACGCTCTCGGTCGGCGCCTACGTCACCGACGCGCTCGGCGGCGGGGTGAAGTTCGGCTATCCCATCTCCGAGAACATCTCGATAAGCTTCGGCGCCAGCGTCGAATCGGTCAAGCTGCAGACCTTCAGCAACAGCCCCGTTCAGTTCGTCAATTTCACCAACCAGTTCGGCACGCAATACACCTACGGAGCAGGCTCGGTCGGCTGGGCAAGAGACACCCGCGACAGCCTGATCCAGCCCAGTTCGGGCACGCTGATGCGTGCCACCGCCGAGCTCGCCGGCGGGGACCTGAAGTATTACCGGATGGGCTACCAGCACCAGTGGTTCTACCCGCTGACGCGCGACTACACGCTGTTCCTGAACGGTGAAGTGGGCCAGGCAGGCGGAATGGGTGGCCAGCCGCTGCCGTTCTTCAAGAACTTCTTCGTCGGCGGGCCGGGATCGGTGCGCGGCTACCGGCCGCTCTCGCTCGGCCCGCAGGACCCGAACGGCAACGCCCTGGGCGGCACGCGCAGCGTCATCGGCACCGCGGAGTTCCTGTTCCCGATGCCGGGCGCCTCGAAGGAACAGTCGCTGCGCCTCGCCGCGTTCGTGGACGCCGGCCAGGTCTTCGCGCAGGGGCAGAAGTTCGATCTCGGCGAGCTGCGCTACGCCGGCGGGGTCGCGCTGGCGTGGCTCTCGCCGTTCGGTCCGCTGCGCCTGTCGTTCGCGCAGCCGCTCAACAAGAAGCCCGGCGATCACGTCCAGAGGCTACAATTTACCTTCGGCTACGGATTCTGAACGAAGGGATGAACAGCAGGATGCCGCTTCGCACTCTCGCATTGGCCTCGATTCTCGCGCTCGCCGCTGCGCCCGCCGGCGTCCTCGCCCAGCCCCAGCCGCCGGGCAGGATCGGCTTCGTCAACACCGAGCGCATCCTGCGCGACGCCACGCCCGCCGTGCGGGCGCAGAAGAAGATCGAGGCCGAGTTCCAGAAGCGCGACCAGGAGCTCGCCAAGGTCGCCGATCAGCTCAAGCGCATGCAGGACGAGCTGGAGAAGAACGCGGTGACCATGAGCGAGACCCAGCGCCGCAACAAGGAGCGCGAATTCGGCGATCTGAACCGCGATTTCCAGCGCAGGCAGCGCGAATTCCGCGAGGATCTGAACCAGCGGCGCAACGAGGAGCTTGCCCAGGTGGTCGAGCAGGCCAACCGGGTGATCCGCCAGATTGCCGAGCAGGAGAAGTACGACATCATCCTGCAGGATGCCGTGTGGGCGAACCCCCGCATCGACATCACCGACAAGGTGATCAAGGCGCTGGAAGGCGGCAAGCCGCCCGCGAAATGAGCGCATGCCGGGGCAAGGCAGACGCTCCCTCAGGCTCGGAGAAATCGCCTCGCGCCTCGGCGGCCGCGTCGCAGGCGACCCGAAAGTCCTGATCCGGCAGGTCGGCTCGCTGGAGCGGGCCGGACCTGGGCAGATCGCCTTCCTGGGCAATTCCCGTTTCAGGGCGAAGCTCGCCGCGACCCGCGCCGCCGCGATCGTGCTGGCGCCCGCGGATGCGCGCCTCACCGCGCTGCCGCGCATCGTGTGCGACAACCCTTACGCCTACTTCGCGCGCGTGTCGCAACTGTTCAATCCTGTCACGACCCAGCCGCCCGGCGTGCACCCGTCGGCCTGCGTGTCGCCGGGCACGCGGCTCGGCGCGCGCGTGTCGATCGGCGCCGGCTGCGTGATCGGCCGGGACGTGTCGCTCGGCGATGACAGCTGCCTGTACCCGGGAGTCGTCGTGTATCCGGCCTGCTCGATCGGGGCGCGCGTCGTCGTGCATTCCGGCGCGGTGATCGGAGCCGACGGGTTCGGCATCGCGCAGGAGGCGGGGCGCTGGATCAAGATCCCGCAGATCGGTCGCGTGGTGATCGGCGACGACGTCGAGATCGGCGCCAACACCACGATCGACCGCGGCACCATCGACGATACGGTGATCGAGGACGGGGTGAAGCTCGACAACCAGATCCAGATCGGCCACAACGTGCGGGTCGGCGCGCACACCGCGATGGCCGGATGCGTCGCGGTGGCCGGCAGCGCGGACATCGGGCGCCATTGCACGATCGGCGCCGCGGCGCTGATCCTCGGCCATCTGCGCATCGTCGACGCCGTGCACATATCGGCCGGGACCGTGATCTCGCGCTCGCTTCTCAAGCCGGGAACGTACACCGGCGTGTTTCCGTCCGACGACAATGCCTCGTGGGCGCGCAATACCGCCTGGGTGCGGCACCTCGCCGAGCTTGCAGGCCGGGTGCGCGCGCTCGAACGTCGCCGCTCCTCCAGGAAGGTGAAGAAGCATGGTTGAGATGAACATTCAGGAAGTGCTCGAGCACCTCCCGCAGCGTTATCCGTTCCTGATGATCGACCGGGTGAAGGAGTTCGAGCCCGGCAAGCGCATCGTCGCGCTGAAGAACGTGAGCGTGAACGAGCCGCATTTCCAGGGCCATTTCCCCGGCAGGCCGATCATGCCGGGGGCGCTGATCCTGGAAGCGATGGCGCAGGCCGCAGGCGTCCTCATGTTCCGCACCATGGAGCACCGGCCGAACGGGAATTTCGTGTACTACCTGGCCGGCATCGACAAGGCGCGCTTCAAGAGACCGGTCGTGCCCGGCGACCAGCTCGAGATCGAGGTGGTGCTGCAATGGCTGAGGCAGGCGGTGGCGAAATTCCGCTGCGCGGCGCGCGTCGGCGGCAGCGTCGTGTGCGAGGCCGAGCTCCTGTGCACGGTCCGCCCGTCGTCCGACGGCGCGCAATGATTCACGCCACGGCGATCGTGCACCCTGGCGCGCACCTGGCCGCGGACGTCGAGGTCGGGCCCGGTTCGGTGGTCGGCCCGCAGGTGGAGGTGGGCGCGGGAACCTGGATCGGCGCCCACGTGGTGCTCGACGGCCGCACGCGCGTCGGGCGCAACAACCGCATCTTCCATTTCGCTTCCATCGGCGGCCCGCCGCAGGACAAGAAGTACAAGGGGGAAGACAGCTCGGTCGAGATCGGCGACGGCAACACCATCCGCGAATACGTGACCATCAATCGCGGCACGGCGCTCGACGCGAACGTCACGCGCATCGGCAACGACAACTGGATCATGGCCTATGTGCACGTCGCGCACGACTGCCGCGTCGGCGCTCACACGGTATTCGCCAACGCCTGCCAGCTCGCCGGGCACGTGGTGGTCGGCGACTGGGCGTATCTGGGCGCGACGACGCTCGTGCACCAGTACGTCCACATCGGCGCGCACGCCTTCACCAGCATGGGGACTTATCTCAGCCAGGACCTGCCGCCGTACGTGGTCGCCGCCGGGAACACCGCGGAGGCATCGGGCATCAACAGCGAGGGCCTCAAGCGCCGCGGGTTCGACGCCGGCGCCATCGCCGGATTGAAGCGCGCGTACCGCACCCTGTACCGCGAGGGCCTGAGCCTCGAGGAGGCGAGGCGCGCGCTCGAGGCGCAGGCGGCGGATTGCCCTCCGGTGCGCGAGCTGGTGGAGTTTCTCGCGCGCCCGGGGCGCGGGATCGTGCGCTAGTGGCGGGGGCGGTGCGCGTCGGCATGGTGGCCGGCGAGGCCTCGGGCGACCAGCTCGCGGCGCACCTGATCGCGGCGCTCAAGGCGCGCCGCCCGGAGCTCGAGTTCTTCGGCATCGGCGGCCCGCGCATGGCTGCGCAGGGCTTCGAGGCGCAAGTGCCGATGGACAGGCTCGCGGTGCGCGGGTATGCCGAGGCGCTGCGCCACTACCCGGAGATCATGGGCATCCGGCGCCGCTTCGCCGAGCGGCTGCTCGCCGATCCGCCGGCGCTGTTCATCGGGGTCGACGCCTCCGACTTCAACCTGGACCTGGAACGCAGGCTGAAGGATGCGGGCATCCCGTCAGTCCATTACGTGAGCCCGTCGGTCTGGTTCTGGCGCGGCTGGCGGATGCGCAGGATCGCGCGCTCGGTGACGCACCTGCTGGTGATGTTCCCGTTCGAGGCGCCGCTGTACGAAAAGGCGGGGCTGCCGGTCACCTACGTGGGCCATCCCCTTGCCGACCTGATTCCGCTCGAACCCGACAAGGCGGCGGCGCGCGCCCAGCTGCGCCTGCCCTCGGGCAAGCTGATCGTTGCGCTGCTCCCCGGCAGCCGGCGCTCGGAGCTGCATTACATGGCGGAGGCATTCGTGCTCGCCGCGCACCGCTTCAGGCAGGAGGTGCCGGAGGTGCACTTCGTGTGCCCGACCGCTACGCGCGAGACGCGCGATCAGTTCGAGCGCATCATCCACGCGCACGAGCGCAGCGACCTGCCGTTGACGCTGCTGTTCGGCCACTCGCACGAAGCGCTCGCCGCCGCCGACCTGGCGCTGGTCGCGAGCGGCACCGCGACCCTCGAGGCCGCGCTGTTCAAGACCCCCATGGTCATCGTCTACCGGCAATCGCCGATCACTTGGGCGCTGATGCGCATGATGATGTACCTGCCGTACGTCGGCATGCCGAACATCCTCGCCGGCGAGCGCCTGGTTCCGGAGCTGCTGCAGGGGCGGGCGTCGCCGGCAGCGCTCTCTGCCGCGCTGCTCGATCTGCTGAACGACGCCGGCGCGCAGCAGCGGCAGGTGGAGAAATTCCGCGAGTTTCATGTCCTGCTGCGGCAGAACACCGCGGAAAAGGCGGCCGCCGCCGTGCTGGCGGTGCTCGACCGGGGCCGTGCGTAGGCTGCTCGTGTGCGGGGTGGACGAGGCGGGGAAGGGGCCGCTTGCCGGGCCGGTTTATGCGGCGGCGGTGATACTGGATTCAAAGCGACGTGTTCGCGGCCTAGCGGATTCCAAAGTCCTTGCGCCCGAGCGGCGCGAGGTCTTAGCAGGGAGGATCAAGGAGCGCGCGGTCGCCTGGGCCGTCGCCGCGGCGAGCGTCGAGGAGATCGATCGGCTGAACATCTTCAAGGCAGGGCTCCTCGCAATGCAGCGCGCGGTCGAGTCGCTGAACGTCGCGCCCGAGGAGGTGTGGGTGGACGGGACGCATTGCCCGGAGCTTCGCTGCCGCGCGCGCGCCATCGTCGACGGCGACGCGCTTCATCCGGTGATTTCGGCGGCTTCGATCCTGGCGAAGACCGCGCGCGATGCGCTGATGTGCGAGCTGCACGAGCGGTATCCGCAGTACGGGTTCGAAAGACACAAGGGCTACGCGACGCCCGAGCATCTGGAGGCGCTCGCGAGGTTCGGTCCGTGCGAAATTCATCGGCGCACCTTCCGGCCGGTGCGGGCGTTCTTCGAGGACAATCTGTTCGGCGACGACTAGCGCGCTCAGCGCGTGGTCCGGCGCTCGTCTCTTGGGATGGAATTGCTTACGCCATGCTCCGGGCGTAACGTATTGGCGGAGCAGGGGAGGTTTGAAGAGTCGTTGTTCGTCACAGGCATCGGAGCCGTAAATCACGTGCCACCTGAGATTCTCTTTACCCCGGAGAACAACCGCGACGACCCCCTTCCGGGACACATAAACCGCGTACTTCACAGCCACGGACATGTCGCGGTCGAGTTTTCCGGTCATGATGAGGACGGCTCTCGGTATGAGTGCATCCTCCGCCTAGCGTTGCATCCCGAGCACCAAGAAGTGAAGGGAAAGTTTAGGTCTGAGATTACGTCGAACGCCTGGAAAGACTGCCTCTATATCGTCGAAGGAAGATTTCAGGATCGCCGGTTTTCTACCTTCGAAGGGACATGGCGAGATCCGGCGGGCACGTGTTATGTCGGAATCTACGACCTTCCTCCCGCGCCCAAGCGTGCGCATGTGAGACGCCCAATCAAGAGTAGAAAGAAATGACGCCCAACCATCTATTGGCGCTGACGAAGAACCTCGTCCGATAAAGTGGACACCTCGAGCTAACGCAGACCTGCGAGTAGCACCCGCGCTTCCCGCGACGGCGAAACCAACCGTCGCAATTTCGCTACTGCGCGTCTGAGCTTCCGATAAAACGCTCTGTCCGCGACCGCGCGCATCATGACCCGTGCCAGAGCCTTCTCGTCCTCCAGCGGAAAGTATCCGGGATAGCGAGCGCCGAGCAGTCCGACGTTTCCGGGAATGCGCGAAGCCAGAACCGGCACTCCCATGCGCAGCGCCTCGCTCACCACGTTCGCCCCGCCTTCCATGCGAGAGCTCACGACCAGCACATGACTGGACGCGAGCCAGGCGAGTGCGCGCGCATGCGGCACGCTGCCGAGCCAGCGGTAGCGCGGCTCGCGGCGCATCGCGGCGCGCGCCTGAGCCGCAAGCGCCGGATCGAGCGAAGCGCCGAGATGGACGATCTCGACCGGCAGCTCGCGAGGAACACACTCGAGCGCCAGATGCGCCCGCATCGGATCCTTCTCCTCGCGCAGATG
Source organism: Betaproteobacteria bacterium RIFCSPLOWO2_12_FULL_68_20 (assembly GCA_001770655.1). Lineage (GTDB taxonomy): Bacteria > Pseudomonadota > Gammaproteobacteria > Burkholderiales > SG8-39 > 2-12-FULL-68-20. The sequence goes on along the minus strand of MERQ01000066.1, from coordinate 16,979 downwards.
GCCGATGACGCAGATCCTGAACCGGCGCAGTCGCGGCTTGTGCCTGAGCGAAGTGGACGAGCTTTGCACGACCACCCGCACCTTGCGCCGGTGACGTACCGGAAGCGCTTCAATGGCCTTCGGCTGAAGCACGATCAGGCGGTCCGCCAGCTCGAGCGACTCGCGCGCGTCGGCGGAGGAGGGCAGGTCGCGGTAGAGATCTGTCCCGGTGAGCGCCACGACCAGCGGGCGTTCCGGGTAGCGCTCAGCGAAGCGCCGGATCGAGGCGTGGCTGCGCCGCGCGTGCAGCGCGAGCATCAAGTCCGCCGCACCGCCCGACCATTCGGTCTCAATCTTGACCCGATGCCCTGCCGCGCGGAGGAACGCCGCCCAGCGCAGCGCGGTATGGCGATTACCGCTCCGCGCGCGCGGCCGGGCCGGCGTCACGAGCGCAATGTTCACGGCGCGACGACAACGCGCTTCAGGCAACCTGCCGGAGACAGGATCGCGATTCCCTGATAGTTGCCCAGCGCCAGCAGATCATCATCGCCCGAAACGATTGCCTCGGCGCTCGCGGCGATCGCGCAGGCGAGGACGGCCGCATCGTCGGGGTCGCGCAGGGCCGACTCCTCGATCGGTACGGCTGCGACGATTTCGGCGATCTCACGGTAGCGGGAGACGATCTCCGTCGCCGCCACGTTTTTCTCCCCGAGTTTGTGCGCGAACTTGGGCCGGCCAAGTATTCCGGCGAGCTCGGCGAGCAGCGCCTCGGAGGTAACGAGCTCCAGCGTTCCTTCGCCTGCAGCCTCGATCAGCCGCTCGGGCGTACCGCCCCAGAGCAGGGCGGAGGCGACGACGTTGGTGTCAAGGACGACGCGCACGCGCCTCGCGAAGCTGGGCGCGCACCGCCTTCAATTCGGTCTCGAGTTCCGCTTCGCTGATCTCGGGCGTTCCGGGCTCGCGCAGGCGCCTTCCGTATTCGATCAGGCGCTGCGCCGCCGCCTTGCGGATCGCCTGGCGCACCAGCCGCTCGATCGCCTCGGATGTCAGCAGTCCCGCGGCTTTTGCCTGATTCACGAGCTGATCGGGCAGCGACAGCTTCAGTTCGAACTCGGTCATAGGGGAAGCATTGTAATCCGCACCAGCGCGATGTTCACGCCCCCACCGATTCGCTAGACTCGCGGCGATGGAGGCGAAACCGCTGATCGAGGAGCTGAGCGCGGCGCGGAAGCGCACCCGCGCCGTCGCCGACGACCTCGGCGGGGAGCGCGAACTCGGCCCCTTGCTCGCGATCGTCAATCCCCCGCGCTGGGAGCTGGGTCACGTCGGCTGGTTCCAGGAGTACTGGTGTCTGAGGCGCACGGCGGCCGGGCGATATGCGGAAGAGCGCAGCGCGCCGATTCTGCCCAACGCCGACTCTCTCTACAACTCGGCCACCGTGCCGCACGACACCCGCTGGGAGCTGCCGCTCCCGCCGTTCGCCGACACGCTCGCGTACCGCGAAGAGGTGCTGGTGCGCCTGCTCGAGCGGTTGGCAGCCGGCTGCGACGAGGACGACGCCTACTTCGCGCAGCTCGCGGCGCGCCACGAGCTGATGCACGCCGAGGCGTTCCACTACACGCGCCAGACGCTTTCCTACCCGGCGCCGCAGCTGGCCGCGCCGCGCGAGCAGCCCGGAAACCGGGTCGAGGGAGACGCCGAGCTTCCGGGCGGCGCGTTCCGCCTCGGCGCCGCCCCGAACGGCGAATTCGCGTTCGACAACGAGAAATGGCAGCACCCGATCGTGCTGCGGCCTTTTCGCATGGCGCGGACGGCCGTCACCAACGCGGAGTTCCTCGCGTTCGTGGAGGCGGGCGGCTACCGCAAGCGCGAGCACTGGACGGAGGAGGGCTGGAGCTGGCTCAAGGGCGCGGGCCGGGAGGCGCCAGTCTACTGGCGCAGGAACGCAAGCTGGGAGCTGCGCCGCTTCGAGCGCTGGATCGCGCTGCCACCGGACGAGCCGGTCATTCACGTCAACTGGCACGAAGCGAACGCCTATTGCCGCTACACGGGAAGGCGCCTGCCGACTGAAGCCGAATGGGAGTACGCGGCGACCTTCGATCCCGACTCGGGCGCAAAGCGCCGCCAGCCATGGGGTGCTGCCAATCTCGACGGCACCGCCCCCGCGAGCGTGCACGACCATCCGGCCGGAGATTCCTCCTTCGGCCTGCGCCAGATGATCGGCAACGTCTGGGAATGGACTTCGAGCGCTTTTCTTCCGTACCCCGGTTTCCTGCGCGATCCCTACAAGGAGTACTCGGAGCCCTGGTTCGGCAATCACAAGGTGCTGCGCGGCGGATGCTTCGCCACCTCGCCGCGCCTGGTGCACGGCGCCTGGCGCAATTTCTACACCCCGGACCGCGCCGACGTGTTCGCCGGGTTCCGCACCTGCGCCCTGGACGGATGAGCATCCTGCGCTCGCGCGACAACCCGCGCGTGCGGCGCTGGGCAAAGCTCGTGCGCGATGCGCGCTTTCGCCGCAAGGAGCGCCGCGCGCTGGTGGAAGGCCCGCACCTTCTCGCCGCGGCGCTCGATCGCGGTTTCGCGCCGGTCGCGCTGCTCGCGAGCGAGCGCGGCCTGGAGCGCGACGAGATCGCCTCGCTCGTGCGCCGCGCGAAGCTGGCTCCGATCGTTCTTTCCGAGAGCCTCTTCCGCGCCGTGGTCGAGGCCGAATCGCCGCAGGGAATCGCGGCGGAATTCGAGATCCCCGCGCAGGTGCCCGATCCGGCGACGTCCGCCGGCTGCGTCTTTCTCGAAAGCATCCAGGACGCCGGAAACGTCGGCGCGATCCTGCGCAGCGCCGCGGCGCTCGGGGTGCCCGACGCGATCCTCGACCGGCGCTGCGCCGATCCCTGGTCCCCCAGGGCGCTGCGCGCCGGGATGGGCGCGCACTTCGCGCTGCGCATCGCGCAAAGCGCCGACCTCGGCGCGGCGCTCGAGCGCTTCGGCGGCAAGCTCGTCTGCGCCGAAGCGCGCGGCGGTGTGCCGCTGCGCGAGGCGGATCTCGCCGGGCGCCTGGGCTGGATCTTCGGCGGGGAAGGGCGCGGCGTGAGCGAGGCGATCGCGCGCCGCGCTGCGCTGCGCGTCACGATCCCGATGGCCGACGGCATCGAGTCGCTCAACGTCGCGGCCGCCGCCGCGATCTGCCTGTACGAAGCGGCAGCGCGCCACCGTCAGTAGACGTGCCGCTCGATCCTGAGCTCCCTCAGGATCGTCGCCGCGATCTCCTCGATCGACTTGCTGGTGGAATTGATCCAGCGGATGCCTTCGCGCCGCATCAGGCTTTCCGCCTTCTCGACTTCGAAGCGGCAGTTGTCCACGTCGGCGTAGCGGCTGTTCGGACGGCGCTCGTTGCGGATCTCGCACAGCCGCTCCGGCGCGATCGTGAGACCGTACGTCTTGGAGGCGTGACCGCGCACGGGCGCGGGCAGCTGCATGCGGTCGAAGTCCTCGGGAATCAGCGGATAGTTGGCGGCCTTGATTCCGAACTGCAGCGCGAGGTACAGGCAGGTCGGCGTCTTGCCGCTGCGCGAGACCCCGACCAGGATCACGTCGGCGAACTGCAGCTCGCGGCTCGAGGCGCCGTCGTCGTGCGTCATGGCGAAATTCACCGCCTCGATGCGGTGCTGGTAACCGGGCTTGTCCATCGCGCTGTGCGAGCGGCCGATGGTGTGCGTCGATTTGGTCGCCAGCGCCGCCTCGAGCGGGTCGATGAAGGTCTCGAAGAAATCGAGGAACACCGCGTCGGCGCGCCGCAACACCGCGCGCACCTCCGCATCCACCAGCGTCGAGAAAACGATCGGCCGGCCGTTGCCCGCGGCCGCTTCGGCGGCGATGCGCGCCAGGCACTCCTCGGCCCTCGCGGCGGTGTCCACGAACGGCAGCGTCACCTGGTTGAATTCGACTCCTTCGAACTGGGTGAGCAGGCTGTGGCCGAGCGTCTGCGCGGTGATGCCCGTGCCGTCGGAGACGAAATAAATGGTGCGCCGGGTCATATAAGCGAAATCAGCGGGAACGCGAGGGTGGAGCCGATAAAATAGTGCCTTCGCACACGGCCGGCAACCTCAAAGGAACCGCAGCGCATGTACGTCGCGTGGCTGAAGGACCTGCGCATGTCGGACCTGCCGCGCGTCGGCGGCAAGAACGCCGCGCTCGGCGAGATGATCGGCGCGCTGGCGCAGGCCGGCATCCGGGTACCGGCCGGGTTCGCGACCACCGCCCAGGCGTACCGCGATTTTCTCGCCGCGAGCGGCCTCGACGGGCGGATCGCGCGCCGCCTCCAGGGGCTCGACCCGCAACAGGTCGAGGCGCTTGCGGCCTGCGGCGCCGAGATCCGCGCCTGGATCCTGGCGGCACCGTTTCCCCCGGGAATCGAGAAAGAAATAAGATCGTCGTTTCAAGAGCTTATCGCTCAGACTTCAGTAGATCTCTCATTTGCGATCCGCTCCTCGGCGACGGCGGAGGATTTGCCCGAGGCCTCCTTCGCGGGGCAGCAGGAGACCTACCTGAACATCCGGGGCGCCGACAACACGCTCGAGGCGGTCCGGCGAGTCTTCGCGTCGTTGTACACCGACCGCGCCATCTCCTACCGCGCGCACCACGGCTTCGCGCACGACGCTGTGGCGATCTCGGTCGCCGTGCAGCAGATGGTGCGCAGCGACCTCGGCGCGAGCGGCGTGATGTTCACGCTCGACACCGAGTCGGGCTTCCGCGACGTGGTGTTCATCAACTCGACCTGGGGCCTGGGCGAGATGCTGGTGCAGGGCGCGGTGAACCCGGACGAGTTCTACGTCCACAAGCCGATGCTCGAGCGGGGCCGGCCGGCGATCGTGCGCAGGGCGCTCGGCTCCAAGGCGCAGAAGCTGGTGTTCGCCGATGCCGGCGCGGCCGGGCGCTCGACCCGGGTGGCGGACGTGCCGGCGGCGCAGCAGGACCGCTTCTCGCTCGAGGACGGCGACGTGCTCGAGCTGGCGCGCTACGGGGTCGCGATCGAGCGGCACTACGGGCGTCCGATGGACATCGAGTGGGCGAGGGACGGGCTCGACGGCAAGCTGTATGTCCTCCAGGCGCGGCCGGAAACCGTCAAATCGCGCAAGCACGCCGAGGAACGCTACGCGCTCAAGGGACACTCGAAAGTGCTCGCGACCGGGCGCGCCATCGGCCATCGCATCGGCAGCGGTGCGGCGCGCGTGGTCGCCGGCGTGGCCGAGATCTCGCGCGTGAAGCCGGGCGACGTCATCGTCACCGACATGACCGACCCCGACTGGGAGCCGGTGATGAAGATCGCGGCGGGGATCGTGACCAACCGCGGCGGGCGCACCTGCCACGCGGCGATCATCGCGCGCGAGCTGGGCATCCCGGCGATCGTCGGCTGCGTCGACGCCACGCGGCGGCTCAAGGACGGGCAGCCGGTCACGGTGTCGTGCGCCGAAGGCGACACCGGCAACGTGTACGAGGGTCTGCTGCCGTTCGAGGTCTCGACGCTGGAGCGCGGCGAAATGCCGGAGATTCCGGTGAAGATCGCGATGAACGTCGGCAACCCGCAGCTCGCGTTCGACTTCGCGCAGCTGCCGAACGCCGGAGTCGGCCTGGCGCGGCTGGAGTTCATCATCGCCAACGAGATCGGCGTGCACCCGCGCGCCTGCCTCGAGTATCCCGACCTGCCCGCGGAGCTCAAGCGCAAGGTCGAATCGGCTTGCCGCGGCTACGCCAATCCGACGACCTTCTTTCGCGAGCGCATGGCGGAGGGCGTCGCCACCATCGCGGCGGCGTTCTGGCCCAAGCAGGTGATCGTGCGCCTGTCGGACTTCAAGTCGAACGAATACAGGAAGCTCCTCGGCGGCGAGCGCTACGAGCCCGAAGAAGAGAACCCGATGCTCGGCTGGCGCGGCGCGGCGCGCTTCATCACGCCCAGCTGGCGTTCCTGCTTCGAGCTGGAATGCGCGGCGCTGCGCAAGGTGCGCGATGAGCTCGGCTTCGTCAACGTCGAGATCATGGTTCCGTTCGTGCGCACGGTGAAGGAGGCGCGCGAAACCGTCGAGCTGCTCGCGGCGAACGGCCTCAGGCGCGGCGAGAACGGCCTGCGCATCGTGATGATGTGCGAGCTGCCTTCGAACGTGATGCTCGCCGACGAGTTCCTGCAGTATTTCGACGGCTTCTCCATCGGCTCGAACGACCTGACGCAGCTCACGCTCGGCCTGGACCGCGATTCCGAGCTGGTCGCGGCGAGCTTCGACGAGCGCGACGCGGCGGTGAAGGCGCTGCTTGCGCTGGCGATCCGCGCCTGCCGCAGGCAGGGCAAGTACGTGGGCATCTGCGGGCAGGGCCCCTCGGACCATCCCGACCTGGCGCGCTGGCTGATGGAGCAGGGCATCGAGAGCCTGTCGCTCAACCCGGATACGGTGGTCTCGACCTGGCTCGCGCTCGCCGAAAAGCCCCTGCCCGCCGGAGAGAAGCGGCGCTCAGCGTCCGCGTAGGACGCGCTGCTTCTCCCGCGCCCATTCCTTTTCTCGCGTGGCGGCCCGCTTGTCGTGCTTGAGCTTGCCCCGGGCGAGGGCGATGTCGGCCTTGATGCGCCCCTTCGCAAAATGCAGGTTGAGCGGCACCAGCGTGTAGCCCTGCTGCCGGACCTTCCCGGTGAGCCGCTTGATCTCGTCGGCGTGCAGCAGCAGCTTGCGGGTGCGGATCGGATCCGCGCGAAAGTGGGTGGAGACCGTCGGCAGGGGACTGATGTGCGCGCCGATCAGCCACAGCTCGGAGCCTTTCGCGAGCACGTACGCGTCGGCGATCTGCGCGCGGCCGGCCCGCACCGCCTTGACCTCCCATCCCTCGAGCGCCAGCCCGGCCTCGAAGCGTTCCTCGACGAAGTAATCGTGGAACGCCTTGCGGTTGTCGACGATCGACATGGATCGGGAGTCTAGCGCGTGAAGCGCGTGACGCGATCCGCGATCGTCCGGCACAGCGCGGACGAGCTCTATGCGCTGGTCGAGGACATCGAGGCCTATCCGCGCTTCCTGCCCTGGTGCCTGGGAGCCGAGGTCCACGAGCGCGCGCCCGGCGCCACCAGGGCCACGCTCACCGTCGGGATGCGCGGTCTGCGCCAGTCGTTTACCACGCGCAACGAGAATCGCCCGGGCGTAGCAATCGAGATGCGCCTGGTCGAAGGGCCGTTTCGCCGTTTCGCCGCTGCGTGGCACTTCAAGCCGCTCGGCGACGGTGCGTCGAGGATCGAGTTCACGATCGCCTACGAGATCGCGGGGCGGGGCCCCGCAAAGCTCCTCGAGCCGCTGTTCCATCGCATCGCCGACACGATCGTCGACTCGTTCAAGCGGCGCGCCGACGAAGTCCATGGCCGCGGCGACGGTTGAAGTGGTCTATGCGCTGCCGCGCGGACACGACGCCGTGACCGTGCGCCTGCCCGCGCATGCCACGCTGCGCGAGGCGATCGTCGCCTCGGGCATTCTCGAGCGCCACCCCGAGATCGATCTCGCGCGCCACAAGGTCGGGGTGTTCGGCAAGACGAGGCGCCTGGACGATCCGGTCTCGCCCGGCGAGCGCGTCGAAATCTACCGCCTGCTCGCCGCGGACCCGAAGGAGGCGCGGCGGCGGCGGGCGCAGAAGCGTTAGCCGGGCTTGCCTTTTTCCGATCTCGCGACTTCGGGCCGCTCTTGCCCGAAGTCTCGAGACATTGGTGCGTTCGCGTTTGCGCGGATGCCCCTGCTATTCGACGGCACCAGGGTCTCGTGATTTCCCGCAAAGGCAAGCAGCGCGGGAAATCACGAGATCGGGAAAAACCGGAAACCCGGATCTCACTTGCACCAGTCCGCCACCATCTTGCGGGCCTTCGCCGTCTCGGCCGCGCGCTGGCTGTCGTCCAGGAAGTAGCGTTCGCCCTTGGCGTCGGTGCGCGCGACGCGCTCGCCGCTCTCGAACGTGCGCAGGCTGTCTTGCGCGCGGGCGCAGTTCTCCTTCCTCGCATCGGCGTCCTGCCCCGCCTGCGCCTGCTTCTCGCGCTCCTTCTCGGCTTCCTGCTGCCGCTTGCGGTACTGCGCTTCCTGCTCGGCGGGAGTGAGCGGCCGTTGCGGCGCAGCCTTGGCATCCTTCGCGCCCTTGGCCGCGGGCGCCGCGGGAGGCGGCTTGAGCGCGGTCGCCTTCACGCCCGGCGGCGGCGCGTCGCCGTAGCGCACCTTGCCGTCCTTGTCGACCCACTTGTACTGCTGCGCCCCTGCGGCGAGCGCGAACGCCATCGCCGCGGCGAAAACGATTGCCCTGGTCATCGCGTGCTCCTTCGCTTCATCAACGCGCACCGTCTCAAGCGGATGACAGTATCGGCTTTCGATTTTCGCGTCAAACATGACATGCGTATAATGCCGCTTTGCGAGAAAGGAATTCCATGCGGGTGATCCAGAAGGCGCTGACCTTCGACGACGTCCTCATCCTTCCCGCCCACTCGCGCGTCCTGCCGCGCGAAGTCTCCCTGAAGACCCGCCTCACCCGAAAGCTCGAGCTGAACATCCCGCTGGTGTCCGCGGCCATGGACACCGTGACCGAGGCGCGCCTCGCCATCGCCATCGCGCAGGAGGGCGGCATCGGCATCGTGCACAAGAACCTCCCGGCGCAAGCGCAGGCCGTCGAGGTGGCGAAGGTGAAGCGCTTCGAGTCCGGGGTGCTGCGCGACCCGATGACCGTCGCCCCGGAGATGACCGTGCGCCAGGTGCTCGCCCTGCAGCAGCAGCACAAGATCTCCGGCTTCCCGGTGATGAAAGGCGACAAGGTGGTCGGTATCGTGACCAACCGCGACCTGCGCTTCGAGACGCAGCTCGACCAGCCGGTGAAGGCGATCATGACGCCGCAGCGCAAGCTGGTCACGGTGCGCGAGGGCGCGAGCCGCGAGGAGGCGAGGCAACTGATGCACCGGCACCGACTCGAACGGGTGCTGGTGGTGGACGAGGAATTCCGTTTGAAGGGCCTGGTGACCGTCAAGGACATCCTGAAGGAAACCGAGCACCCGAACGCGTGCAAGGACGCGCACGGCAAGCTGCGCGTGGGCGCGGGGGTCGGCGTGGGCGAAGGCACCGACGAGCGGGTCGCCGCGCTGGTCGAGGCGGGCGCCGACGTGCTGGTGGTGGACACGGCGCACGGTCACGCGCAGGGCGTCCTCGATCGCGTGAAATGGATCAAGGCGCGCTACCCGCAGGTCGAGGTGATCGGCGGCAACATCGGCACCGCCGACGGCGCGCGGGCGCTGGTCGAGCACGGCGCCGACGGCGTCAAGGTCGGCATCGGCCCGGGGTCGATCTGCACCACGCGCATCGTCGCGGGCGTGGGCGTGCCGCAGATCACGGCGATCCAGAACGTCGCCGAAGGGCTGGCGAAGTCCGGCGTGCCGCTCATCGCCGACGGCGGCATCCGCTACTCGGGCGACGTCGCCAAGGCGCTCGCCGCCGGCGCGCACGCGGTGATGCTCGGGTCGCTGTTCGCGGGCACCGACGAGTCGCCCGGCGACATCGAGCTCTACCAGGGCCGCTCGTACAAGGCTTACCGCGGCATGGGTTCGCTGGGCGCGATGCAGCGCGGCGCCGCGGACCGCTACTTCCAGGACTCCGAGATGAACGTCGACAAGCTGGTGCCCGAGGGCGTCGAGGGCCGCGTTCCCTACAAGGGGAGCGCGGTCTGGGTGATCCAGCAACTCGTCGGCGGCGTGCGCGCGAGCATGGGCTACACAGGCTGCGCGACGCTGGAGGAGCTGCGCACGCGCACTCAGTTCGTCGAAATCACCACCGCAGGGATCCGCGAGTCGCACGTGCACGACGTGCAGATCGTCAAGGAAGCGCCCAACTACAGGGTCGAATGAGCGCGACGCTTCCCGCCAGCGTGCCGGCCCCGGCGCCCGGGCGCCGCGCGGCGGCGCACGACAGGATCCTGATTCTCGATTTCGGCGCGCAGTACACCCAGCTGATCGCGCGCCGCGTGCGCGAAGCGAAGGTTTACTGCGAGATCCACCCTTTCGATGTCACCGATGAATTTGTACGCGGGTTCGCAGCGAAGGGGATCATCCTCTCGGGCAGCTACCTGTCGGCCTACGAGGAATCCACCGCGCGTGCCCCGCAGTCGGTGTTCGAGCTTGGCGTGCCGGTGCTCGGCATCTGCTACGGCATGCAGACCATGGCGCAGCAGCTGGGCGGCAAGGTCGAGGCAGGCAAGGTGCGCGAGTTCGGCCACGCCGAGGTGCGCGCGCGCGGGCACACGAAGCTGCTCGACGGCATCGAGGATTTCCGGGCGCCCGAAGGCCACGGCATGCTCAAAGTGTGGATGAGCCACGGCGACAAGGTCATCGAGCTGCCGCGCGGCTTCAGCCTGATGGCCTCCACCGACGCCTGCCCGATCGCCGCCATGGCGGACGAGTCGCGGCGCTTCTACGGCGTGCAGTTCCACCCGGAGGTCACGCACACGCGCCAGGGGGCGAGAATCCTCGAACGCTTCGCGCACCAGATCTGCGGCTGCGCCGGCGACTGGAACATGCCGGACTACGGCGCCGAGGCGGTGGCGGCGATCCGCGAGCGCGTCGGCGGCGACGAGGTCATCCTGGGCCTGTCGGGCGGCGTCGACTCCTCGGTCGCGGCGGCGCTCATCCACCGGGCGATCGGCGCTCAGCTCACCTGCGTGTTCGTCGATACCGGGATGCTGCGGCTCAACGAGGCCGCGCAGGTGATGGACACCTTCGCGGCGCACATGCACGTGAAGGTGGTGAAGGTGGACGCGGCCGACCAGTTCTACCGGGCGCTCGAGGGCGTGACCGACCCGGAGGAAAAACGCCGGATCATCGGCCGTCTTTTCGTCGAGGTGTTCCAGCGCGAGTCGGCGAAGCTCCCGAAAGTGAAATGGCTCGGCCAGGGGACCATCTACCCCGACGTGATCGAGTCGGCCGGAGCGAGCACCAGGAAGGCGGCGACCATCAAGTCGCACCACAACGTCGCCGGGCTGCCCGAGACGCTGCACCTCAAGCTGCTCGAGCCGCTGAGGGAGCTTTTCAAGGACGAGGTGCGCGAGCTGGGCCGCGCGCTCGGCCTGCCGCGCGAGATGGTGTTTCGCCACCCGTTTCCGGGGCCTGGCCTGGGCGTGCGCATCCTCGGAGAGGTGAAGCGCGAATACGCCGATCTGCTGCGGCGCGCCGATGCGATCTTCATCGAGGAGCTGCGCGCCGCGGGCTGGTACGAGAAGACTGCGCAGGCCTTCGCGGTGTTCCTTCCGGTCAGGTCCGTCGGAGTCATGGGAGACGGGCGCACCTACGAGCACGTCGTCGCGTTGCGCGCGGTGCAGACCACCGACTTCATGACCGCGGACTGGGCGCCGCTGCCGCACGAGTTGCTCGCAAAGGTGTCCGGCAGGATCATCAACGAGGTGCGCGGCATCAACCGAGTGACCTACGACATCTCGTCGAAGCCCCCCGCAACGATCGAGTGGGAATAATTCTGCGTCTTTCAGGGTCTATCAGGATCTATCAAAAAGTGTGTGTAACTAGTTGATCTGTTGCTATAACGTCTGTCGAGATGTATCGAGATCTATCGGGGGGATGCCCTTTAGTCTGACGGTAAATCTGACGGTAAAAATCCAAGGCGCAGACCAAGAAAATTTTTTACCGTCAGCTCGAAATGGCACGTGACGGTAAAAATAATCATAAGAAACCCTTTGTGGCGGAGAGAAGTGGCCCCACTCGTTTAGACAGTTCCGAGGGTGTCTATAAGTGCAATCCCGGCGGGTTGAGGGATATCCACGGCGGCAAGCGCGCCATCACCGCGGACACCGATTTGCGGCTGTGCCGCTTCTTCGGACTCTCGGACGGCTGGTGGCTGCGGCTGCAGGCGGACTATGACACCGAGGTCGCGAAGGCGAGCCTCGCGAAGACGCTAGCGAAGATCAGGCCGTGGAAGGAAACGGCGGTACAGACGGCGGACGCGCACTGATCCGACCCTCCTCGCGACCTTCCGCATCGCCGCCGCGGCGCGCGGCTCACGGCGCGAGCGACGGATTGGCCGCTGGCGCGGCATCGAGCCAGCCGCACAGCTCCTCGGCCGGCATGGGGCGCGCGATATGGTATCCCTGGACGAAGCGGCAGCCGGCGTTCGCCAGGAACGCCGCCTGGTCGCGCCGCTCCACGCCTTCGGCCACGACCTCCAGCTTGAGCTCGCGGGCGAGCTGAAGCAGGATCCGGATTACCACCTCGCTCGTCGGGTCCTCGCCGATGCGGCTGACGAAGCTGCAGTCGAGCTTGAGGTGGCGGTGCAGGTCAAGGTGGACGTGACGGCGGTCAACGACGCGCCGGGGTTGCCGCCGGGGGGAGAGCGATCGGCCGGCAGCGGCGCCACCGTCACCAGCGACGGCACGGCCGCGGTGACCATCGCCGGCACGGCGGCTTGTCAATCAAAGACTCCCGACCCCTTTTAATCGCAGGGGGCAGCGGCGCGCGCGCGTGGAATGCTGACTGGCTCTCTCATCTTCGCTCCGAAGAGAATGCTTATGAGGATATTGCACTCCCAACGGAGCGCTTATTGAATCGCTTGTATCCATGAAGTATAATGCGTCCCATGGAACCTATTAAGCCACCAAAGCGCTCCGACAAGAGCGGAAATAGCCAGGATTTGCCGATGTCCCTGCCGGTCGAGCGCGCCATCCGCAAGCTGGGTAGCGATCTGGGGCTGGCGCGCCGTCGCCGGCACATCTCGCAGGCATCCCTGGCCGAACGAATGGGCGCGTCCCTGTCGACGGTGCGGCGCATGGAAAAAGGCGATCCACGGGTGCCCATCCACTTCATCGCCCGCGCGCTGCATGTCTTCGGCGAGATCGAGGCGCTCTCGCGCCTGCTCGACACCGCCCGTGACGACATCGGCCTGGTCTTGATGGACGAGAAGCTGCCCCGGCGTGTGCGCGGCAAGCGGGACAAGAGCAAGACGGGGGCATTGTGAAATCTTCCATGACGCCAACGGCGGTGAAGCAGCAGGTGGACGTGTGCATCGGCAAGATGGGTACGCCGGTGGGCACGCTCGTCTACGTCAAGCAGGGGCGGCGCGAGAACACCGCATTTGCCTACGACGCGCACTGGCTGGCGAATCCGGATCGCTTTGCGATCTCACCCGACCTGGACTTGATGCCGGGCCATCAGACGCGCAAGGCGGCATCCGCGCACGACTCGCCTTTCCATTTCGCCATTGCCGACACGGCACCGGATGCATGGGGGCGCCGGGTCATCGCCCGCGACCACGCGCGGCGCCGCAAAGCGAACACGGCGCTCGCTCCTCTGACCGAGATGGACTACCTGCTGGCGGTCGACGATTTCAGCCGCGTCGGCGCGCTGCGTCTGCGCGACGAGGATGGAAAACTGAGTGGCCGGTATTGCCGCACCGTCGAGGAGGGCCAGCGCAGCACGCCGCCGCTGCTGGCACTGCAGCGCATGTACGATGCCAGCCGCGCGGTCGAGAAAGGGCAGGAGACCGCCGAGGACCTGCGCTACCTGCAGGGCAAGGGCACGTCCCTCGGTGGCATGCGGCCCAAATGCACGGTGATCGATGAAGATGGCCGGCTGGCCATCGGCAAATTCCCCAGCGTCGGCGACATCCGCAGCGTGACCCGCGGCGAAGTGCTGGCCCTGTGCCTGGCGCAGCGCGCCGGCATCGATGCGGCCGCGGCGCGCGTCGTCGCGCTGGACGGCGTGCCGGTGGCCATCGTCCGGCGCTTCGATCGCGACGATGCGCATGGCCGCATCCCCTATCTGTCGGCCGCCTCGCTGCTGCAGGCGTCGCGCGAGGAGGATCGCGCCTACACCGAGATCGCGGACGCCATCCGCGCCCACGGCCATGCGCCCACGCAGGACGTGCGGCTGTTGTGGCGGCGCATGCTGTTCAACCTGCTGATCACCAACGTCGACGACCATCTGCAGAATCACGGCTTCCTGCACGTGGGAAAGGGCCTGTGGCGGCTGGCGCCGGCCTTCGACCTCAACCCCTTCCCGGACAAGGAGCGCGAATCCAAGACCTGGCTGTCGGAGCAGGACGGGCCGGTCAACGATGTGGAAACCCTGTTGGCCCGCTGCGCCTACTTCTCGCTGACCGAGACCGATGCGCTGGTGGTGCTGGCCGAGGTGGTCACCGCGGTGGCGGCTTGGCGCGAGGTGGCGCTCGACCCCGTGGTGGGGCTCTCCCCGCACGAACTGGATGACTTCGCGCCGGCGTTCGAGCACGAGCAGATGGCGACGGCGAGGGGACTGCTGAAGTGATTCAGGGGGAGAAAGGGGGCGAGCTGGCATTTATGTGTTCAGCATTGCACAGGCTTGCCCTGTACTTGCCAGGATTGTCATGATCACCCGTGTCGCCCGATGCCGGGTGAGGAAGCAATGAAAGACGAGCCCGGAAAGATATTGACCCTGGATGAAGTGGCTGCTACCTCAAGGTGGGCAAGCGTACGGTCTATCGCTTGGCGGCCGCCAAGAAAATTCCGGCTTTCAAGGTAGGCGGGATATGGCGCTTCCCGCAGGCGGATATCGACAACTGGATCAAGCAGCAGTCGTCGGCCGATCACCCCGACGGCATGGATGATTTGTCGAGGGGTGGGCGCCGGCCATGAGACTCATCCACAACACCGGAGCAGACCGCGTCATCGACCTGGTGCGTCCACACCTCAAGAGTCTGCCGCGACGGTCGTGAATGCATTGCACGCCGGGTTGTAGCACAGCAATTCACCCTCCGCGATATCGAAATACCATCCATGCAGATGTATTGTTCCGATCGCCACGCGTTGGGCGACCCAGGGATAGGTCATCAGGTTTTCCAGCGAAATCAGGATGGAGGCCTGCTCGCAAGCTCTTTCCTGCAACGCCGCGGGCTTGGCCGGGAGTTCGGCAAGCACCCGCTCACGGGCGCGCTGCGCGATGCCGACCCACCTGCCGATGAACTCGCCGCGCGCGACGGTGCCGCTCATCAAGGCATGTATCCCGCCGCACTGGGCATGGCCAAGCACGATGATGTGCTCGACGCCGAGCGACAACACCGCAAACTCCAGCGCCGCCGGCACGCTGGCGAAGCTGCCTCCGCGTTCGTACGGCGGCACCAGGTTGGCCACGTTGCGCACCACAAACAAGTCGCCCGGGACCGCCCCGGTCAGGAGTGCAGGGTCCACCCGGGAATCGGCGCAGGCCACGATCATCGCGTTGGGGCGCTGGCCCTGCCCGAGTCGCTCAAACAGATTTCGGTCTTCGCTGAAATACTTTTCCTGGAAACGTTTGAAGCCTGCGATGAATTCGGCAATGTCTTTCATGAGATTCGGCCTGGCTCCCGGTCGATGGTCAAGCGGTCAGCTTTGCAAGTGCATCATCCGCGCTCCGCTCATAGCGCTCGCGCTCGGCCTGCGCCGCGGTTTCCAGTGCCTGGTCGATCTCCGGATGCTTCAGCGCCAGAATGCGCGCCGCCAAGAACGCCGCGTTCTTCGCACCGTCGATCGCCACGGTGGCTACCGGCACTCCGGGCGGCATTTGCACGGTGGAAAGCAGGCTGTCCAGGCCCGAGAGCGGACCGTTGCCGAGTGGCAGTCCGATCCTCGTCAGTCGGCGGCGAGCAGAAACAGCCCCACAGCCGTGCCTAAGCTGACAGGAATGCCGTAACGCTCCCAACGCGAAATTGCGTCGCCGGCGATTATTTGCACCGGCACGGTGGTCAGCTCGACCACCTCGTTGGTGACTGAATTCTCGACTAGCCGGGTCAGCGAGTTCTTGCGTGCTGTGCTCATTACAATTTGGTCGCAGCGCAGGCGGCGCGCGGTATCGGCGATGAGCTTGGCCTTATCTCCCACCTCGGCATGCGCCGAGTAGGGAATGCTGAAGCCGTCGAGCATCCGCCTGATCGGGTCCAGCGCCTTTTCGGCCTGGTCGCGGTGGTAATCCTTGCGGCTCCTGTTGCTGGCGAACTGCGCGATGTACTTGGAGAACGGTGGCTGCACGTTCAGCAGATGAACCTCCATCGCCGTATTTTTCATGAATTGCTTGATGACATGCTTAACCGCGAACTGGCAATTGCGGGAGCCGTCGACGGGAATCAGCACCTTTAGCATGGTGTTCGCTCCTACGAATGGTTGCGATGTTGATGCGGGAGTTGCAACCCGCTGCGCGTAACCGGCGGCAGGCGCACCAAACGCCGGGGCCCGCGCCATTTCCATCGCCCCTGTCGTAATTTTCCGGAAATCGACCCCGCGCATTTCCGTACCAATCAGTTGGGAACGTCTTGCGGCCGTCCCCCCCGCGGTCATTCTCAAAAACACCTTGGTCAGTTCGATTGCAAACACCACCAGCGCACTGATGCCCAGGGCCATTGCCAGGTCAGGCCACGTAGGCATGGCGATTCCGAACGTCTCGCGCACGACCGGGATCTGGATCAGCACGGCAAACAGACCGAGCTCCCACGCCATCGCGAGCAAGAGCCATTTGTGAGGGGGCGCCTCGAATATGCTGTAACGCAGCGACCGAAAGCTCATGGCAATGATCAGCTCAACGAAGACGAAGAGGAGGAAGATCTTGGTCCTCGCGACCTCGATGTCGGCATAGTTGCCGAAGTAGATCCACAAGAAGATCGGGCATTCGATCAAGACTCCAAGCAGCACCAGAAGCCGCACATCGCGAGAAAAGATGCTCTCCTTCGGATCGCGCGGGGGCCGCTGCATAATGTCGCGGTCGGGCGGTGAAAGCCCGAGGGCCAGGGCCGGCAGGCCGTCGGTGGCTAGGTTGATGTAGAGAATCGCGGCGGGTAATAGCGGCAACAACTCGGGCCCGACGACGATCACGACACCGCCCAGCACTACCACTTCCGTTATGTTGGCACGCAACAGATAAGTCAGATACTTTTTGATGTTGTCATAGATCCAGCGGCCGCGCTCGATCGCCCGCACGATCGTCGCGAAATTGTCGTCCGCAAGCACCATAT
>MERQ01000065.1 GCA_001770655.1 Betaproteobacteria bacterium RIFCSPLOWO2_12_FULL_68_20 | reverse complement strand
GCACGATCGGCACGCCGGCGTGCAGCGCAAGCGACATGCTGCGCGCGAAGCGCGCGAGCGTCGCCCGCAGGACGATCGAGCCGGCGAGCGGGATTCGCAGCTTTGCCTTGTCCCAGCTGTATCGTCCCGCCTCGGTGCCGACCCAGAGATTGAACATCACCACAGCGCCGACGAGCGCTGCGGCGAGGATATACCAGTAATTCAGGAATAGATCGGACGTCGCGATCAGCACGCGCGTGAGCAGCGGCAGCGCCACCTTGCTGGTCTCGAAAATCTTGGCAAACGCCGGAATGACGAAGAAGTTGACGATGCCGATCGCCACGCCGATCACCACCATGACGATGATCGGATAGCGCACCGCCGTCTTGATGCGGTCGCGGATCTCCTTCTCGAACTCCTGATACTTGAACAGCCGGTCGAACACGGCGTCGAGCTGCCCGGTGGCCTCGCCCACGCGCACCAGCGCGACGTAGAACGGGCTGAACACCGCGGGGTGGCGCCGCAGCGCCGAGGAGAGCTCGCGCCCGGCATCCAGGCTCACGCGCAGGTCGCCGATCACCTCGGCGAGCGTGCGGTTGCGCGTCGACTCCTGCAGCCCCGCCATGGCGCGCAGGATCGGCACTCCCGCCTTGAGGAGAGTGTGCATCTGGCGCGAGAACAGCATCAGGTCGACGTCGCTGATCTTCGGCGCGGTGAGGCGCTTCAACCAATCGGGGACCTGCGGCGCCGCGATTGCGGACGCCGCCGGCCTGATGTCCACGGGAGTGACGCCGCTGTTGAACAGCTGATCCGCAATCGTCCCGCTGTCGGCGCCTTCGAGCGTGCCCGTGACCAGGTCGCCGCGCGCGTTGCGACCGCGGTACGAGAACAGCGGCAATCAGAGCTCCATCTGGTTGGCGACCCGGACGACTTCCCCGACGGTGGTGCGCCCGCGGCGCACCAGGTCGAGCGCGTGGTCGGTGATGGTGCGGCCCTTGAGCGTCGCGCGCGCCGCCGTGACGAAGCGGTTCGGGTCCCCGTGGGCCGCCGCCATCCCCAGCTCGGTGGTCATCTCGAGCATCTCGTAGACGCCGGTGCGGCCCGCATAGCCCGAGCCGTTGCAGTGCGAGCAGCCGCGTCCGCGGAAGTACTTCTGGCTCGCGTAGTCGGGCCCGAGCACTGCCGCCAGCCAGCGCGCCTCGTAGCTGTCGGGCACCTGCTCGGCGGTGCAGCTCTCGCAGATCAGGCGCACCAGGCGCTGCGCGATCACCGCGTGCACCGAGGTCCCGACGAGAAATCCGGGCGCCCCCATGTCGATCATGCGTATCGGCGTGCTCGCCGCGTCCAGCGTATGCACCGTGGAGAACACGAGGTGGCCGGTGAGCGCGGCGCGCAGCGCGATGTGCGCGGTCTCCTCGTCGCGGATCTCACCCACCAGGATGACGTCCGGGTCGTGGCGCAGCACCGAGCGCAGCACGCGCGCGAAGCTGAGATCGATCTTCTCGTTCACCTGCACCTGGGTGATGCCCGCCAGGCGGTATTCGACCGGGTCCTCCACCGTGACGATCTTGCGGTCCACCGTGTTCAGCTCGGAGAGCGCGGCGTAGAGCGTCGTCGTCTTGCCGCTCCCGGTCGGTCCGGTGACGAGCACCATCCCCTGCGAGCGGTGGATGATCTCCTGCAGACGCTGGTACATGTCCTCGGGCATGCCCAGGGTGTCGAGCGATTGCAGGGTCGAGCGCCGGTTGAGCAGCCGCAGCACCACCGACTCGCCGAACTGCGTGGGCATCGTCGACATGCGCACGTCGATCTTCTGGTCGCGCGCGATGACGGCCATCCGGCCGTCCTGCGGCATGCGCTTCTCGGCGATGTCCAGGCCGGCCATCAGCTTCAGCCGCAGCGCGAGCGCCGGCGCGATTTTCGGGTCGCCCTGCGTCTGCGGCATCAGCTCGCCGTCGATGCGAAAGCGGATCTGCAGGCGCCCCTCCTGCGGCTCGACGTGCACGTCCGAGGCGTTCACCTGCACCGCGTCCTCGAACACCGATTGGAGCAGCTTGACCACCGGCGCGTCCTCGGCGCCCGCCCCGAGGCCGAGCGTGCCGAAATCGATGTAGTCGTCGCCCACGTCGCGCTCGAGGTCCTTGGCGAGGCCGCTGATCGCCTCGGTGCGGCGGTACACCCGGTCGATCGTGGCGAGCACCATCGCTTCGCTCACCACCGCGGCCTCGATGTCGCGCTTGAGCAGCCGCGTCATCTCGTCGAACGCGAACAGGTCCGTCGGGTCGGCCATGCCGACCAGGTAGCTCGAGCGCTTGTCCTCCAGCACCACGGCGCGAAAGCGCCGGGCCTGCGCCTCCGGCAGCCGGCGCACCACGTCGTTGTTCAAGTTGTAGAACTTGAGGTTCACGTAGGCGATGTTCAGCTGGCGCGAGATCGCCTCGCAGATCTGCTCGTCGTTCACCACCCCCTGGTCCATCAGCACGCGGCCGAGCTTGCGGCCGCTCTTTTTCTGCTGCTCGAGCGCGAGCTTCAGCTGCTCGGCCGAGACGAGCTTCTGCGCGACCAGGATGTCGCCGAGCCTGATTTTTTCCGGGCGTCCCATGCCGTTGCTCCGAGCCATTATCTCGGAACTGTGAACGCTCTGCTCGCTGCGGCCTCCCGGCCGCGCCGGCAGCGCTGTCAGGCTTTGAAAAAAAACAGGGGCAGACCCTTGCGGATCTGCCCCTGGCGCAACTCCGACGCCGGAGGAGGAGGAGGATTGGCGCCGGGTGCGGCGTTCGTGCTTAGTTGTGGCGCAGGCGCGCGTTGCTGCAGGCCTGAGCGAGCTCCCGCAGGGTGCGGCCGAATCCGGCGATGCGCCGGAACCCGGTCGCGATGAGCCTGGAGAGGTACTCCGCGCGTTCGCGGCGCGCCAAGCGTTCGATAGCCTGGATTTCTGATGAGTTCATCGTCATTTCGATCCAAATCGTGTTGCGATGCAGCAAATATACGTATTTGCGATTAAGATTAAAATACTCGCAAATATTGAAACACTTTTGTTATTTTAGCAACAATATGGCAGAACCGATGCATCAAATGGCTGTTTTTGCCCGGGTCGTATCGGCCGGAAGCCTTTCGGCCGCCGCGCGCGAGCTGGGTCTTTCGCCCGCGGTCGTCAGCCGGCGGCTTGCCGCCCTGGAGTCGAAGCTCGGGGTGCGCCTGATCAACCGCACCACGCGCAGCCTCCACCTCACCGACGAAGGCGCGAATTATTTCGAGGCATGCTCGCGCATCATCGCCGAGATCGAGGAGGCTGATGCTGCGGCCTCGGCCGGGCGCGTCGAGCCCCAGGGGGTGCTCAAGGTCGCCGTGCCTGCCTCCTTCGGACACCAGTTCATCACACCGCTCATCCCCCGGTTTGCAGCGCGCTTTCCGAAGGTGCAGCTCGCGCTCAGCCTCTCGGATCGCACCGTGAACCTGCTCGACGAGGGCTTCGATCTCGCGATCCGCATCGCCGAGCTCGAGGATTCATCGCTCGCCGCGCGAAAGCTCGCGTCCAATCGCCGCGTGGTATGCGCGAGCCCCGCGTACCTCGCGCAGCACGGCACCCCGCGCACCCCGGAAGAGCTGGTGCGCCATAACTGCCTCACCGCGCCCGACCTGGTCGCGACCTGGGCCTACAAGGGCCCGGACGGCAAGCCGGGCTCGGTGCGCGTCACCGGGCGCTACGCCTGCGACAACTGGGAAGTGATCCGCGAATGGGCGCTCGCCGGGCTCGGCGTGGCGCTCAAGTCGACATGGGACGTGCGGCGCCATCTCGAGGACGGCACGCTCGCGCTCGTGTGTGCGGGATACACCTTCGGCACCGACGTGGGGATTTACGCGGTATACCCGCACCGGCGCCACCTGTCCGCCAAGACGCGCGCATTCATCGAGTTCCTCGCCGACTCGTTCGGCCCGGAGCCGGCCTGGGACCGGCCGGTCGCGAGGCCGCCCAAGCCGCGAATCCGGGGCCGTGCCGCCGTTGTCTAAGCGGTTATCCTTTGCCCTAGTCATCTGGAGACCGCCCGATGAACGCACCGGTGGATCCCGCCCTCCTTGCCAAGGCTTCCCTGGACGACAAGTACACGCTGCCGGGCGGCCGAGTATTCCTGACCGGCACGCAGGCGCTCATTCGCCTCATGATGCTGCAGCGCGAGCGCGATGCTCGCGCCGGCCTCAACACCGCCGGCTTCGTCTCCGGCTACCGCGGCTCGCCGCTGGGCGGCCTCGACCAGGCGCTGTGGCGCGCGCAAACGCACCTGGAGCGGCACCACATCCGCTTCCAGCCGGGCATCAACGAGGACCTCGCCGCCACCTCGCTCTGGGGCACACAGCAGGTCGGCATGTTCCCCGGCGCCAGGTACGACGGCGTGTTCGGCATGTGGTACGGCAAGGGTCCGGGCGTGGATCGCTGCGGCGACGTGTTCAAGCACGCGAATTCCGCGGGCACGTCGAAATACGGCGGCGTGCTGGTGCTCGCCGGCGACGATCATGCCGCCAAGTCCTCGACGCTCGCGCACCAGAGCGAGCATATCTTCAAGGCCTGCTGCATCCCGGTGCTCAATCCGTCGAACGTGCAGGACTACCTCGATCTCGGCCTGCACGGATTCGCGATCAGCCGCTACTCGGGCTGCTGGGTGGCGTTCAAGTGCGTGACCGACGTGGTGGAATCCGGCGCCTCGGTGAGCGTCGACCCCGAGCGCGTCGAGGTCCAGGTCCCGGGAGATTTCGTGCTGCCACCCGACGGCCTCAACATCCGCTGGCCCGACGGCTTTCTCGAGCAGGAGATGCGCCTGCTCGACTGGAAGGTGTACGCCGCGCTCGCCTACGTGCGTGCCAACCGTCTCGACCGCATCGTCCGGGATTCGCCGCGCGCGCGCCTCGGCATCGCGACCACCGGCAAGAGCTACGGAGACGTCATGCAGGCGCTCGCCGACCTCGGCATCGACGAGGGCGTCGCGCGCGACATCGGGCTGCGCGTGTACAAGGTGGCGATGTCCTGGCCGCTCGAGCCGCAGGGGGCGCGGCGCTTCGCCGAAGGACTGGAAGAGATCCTGGTGGTCGAGGAAAAGCGCCAGGTGATCGAGTACCAGATCAAGGAGGAGCTCTACAGCTGGGAGGAAGCCAGGCGGGCGCCGCGCGTGGTCGGCAAATTCGACGACAACGGCGAGTGGAGCCGCGCCGAGGGCCAGCCGGCCGGCAGCTGGCTGCTGCCCGCGCACTACGAGCATTCGCCCGCCATGGTGGCAAGAGCGATCGCGCAGCGTCTGGAGCGCCTCGGGATGAGCCAGCAGCTCGGAACGCAGTTCCGCGAGCGGCTCGCGTTCCTCGACTTCAAGGCAGCAGCGCTCGCCAAGCCGCGCGTCACCGCGGTGCGCCAGCCCTACTTCTGCTCGGGATGTCCGCACAACACCTCGACCCGCGTGCCCGAGGGCAGCCGCGCCGTCGCCGGAATCGGCTGCCACTTCATGGCGGTGTGGATGAATCGCGCCACCGCGACCTTCACGCACATGGGGGCGGAAGGCGTCCCATGGATCGGCCAGGCGCCGTTCACCGACGAGAAGCACATCTTCGCGAATCTCGGCGACGGCACGTATTTCCATTCCGGGCTGCTCGCGATCCGCGCCGCGGTCGCCGCCAAGGTCAACATGACCTACAAGATCCTCTACAACGACGCGGTGGCGATGACGGGCGGCCAGCACGTGGAAGGCCCGCTGGACCCTGCGATCATCTCGCGCCAGCTCGACGCGGAGGGCGTCTCCCCGATCGTGGTCGTCACCGACGAGCCGGAGAAGTACCCGGCCGGGACGGGCTGGGCGAGCGGCGTGACGATCCGGCACCGCGACGAGCTGGACGCGGTGCAGCGCGAGCTGCGCGAAGCGAGCGGCGTGTCGGCGCTCATCTACGACCAGACCTGCGCCGCCGAGAAGCGGCGCCGCAGGAAGCGCGGCACGTTTCCCGATCCGGCGATGCGCGCGGTGATCAACGAGATGGTGTGCGAGGGCTGCGGGGATTGCAGCGCGAAATCGAACTGCCTCTCGGTCGAGCCGCTCGAGACCGAGTTCGGCAGGAAGCGCGCGATCAACCAGTCTTCGTGCAACAAGGACTTCTCGTGCGTGAAGGGCTTCTGCCCGAGCTTCGTCACCGTCGAGGGTGGCCGGCTCAGGAAAGGCCTCGCGGCGCAGCCGAAATCCACGGACGAGTTCCCGCCGCTCGCCGAGCCAACGCCGCCCGCGCTCGAGGCGCCCTATGGCGTGCTCGTCACGGGCATCGGCGGCACCGGCGTGATCACGATCGGGCAGATTCTCGGCATGGCGGCGCATCTCGAGGGCAAGGGCGTGTCGGTGCTCGACATGTCGGGCCTCGCGCAGAAGTACGGCGCGGTCACCTCGCACGTGCAGATCGGCCGCCGGCCCGAGGAGCTGCACGCCACCCGGCTCGACACCGGGGGCGCGCGCCTGGTGATCGGCTGCGACCTCGTGGTGAGCGCGGGCGCCGACGCCCTCGCCAGGATGGACGCGTCGCGCACGCGCGCGGTGGTGAACGCGAGCGTGACGCCCACCGCCGAGTTCGTGCGCAACCCGGACTGGCAGCTGCCCGGAAGCGACCTGCAGCGCGACATCCGCGAGGCCTGCGGCGAGGCGAACGTCGGGTTCGTCGCGGCGACCGAGCTCGCCGCCGCCCTGATGGGCGACGCGATCGCCACCAACATGTTCATGCTCGGCTACGCCTGGCAGAAAGGCTGGGTCCCGCTCGCGCGCGAGTCGCTCGAGCGCGCGATCGAGCTGAACGGCGTCGCGGTCGACTTCAACAAGGCGAGCTTCGTCTGGGGCCGGCGCGCGGCGGTGGACGCCGAGCGGGTGCGCAGGATCGCCACGCCCGCCGAAGTGATCCCGCTCGGCGAGCGGCTGTCGCGCAACCTGGACGAGCTCATCGAGCGGCGGGTGAAAGTTCTCACCGAGTACCAGGACGAGTCCTATGCGGCGCGCTACCGGGCGCTGGTCGAGCGCGTGCGCAAGCTGGAAGCCGAGCGCCTCGGCTCGACGCGGCTCGCCGAGGCGGTGGCGCGCAGCTACGCAAAGCTGCTCGCTTACAAGGACGAGTACGAGGTGGCGCGCCTGTTCTCGAACGGCGAGTTCGAAAGGAAGATCGAGAGCCTGTTCGAGGGCGACTACAGGCTGGTGTTCCACCTGGCACCGCCGCTCCTCGCCAAGGCCGACCCCATCACCGGGGAGCCGAGGAAAATGCGCTTCGGCTCCTGGACCATGCGCCTGTTCAGGCTGCTTGCGAGATTGAAATGGTTGCGCGGCACAGCGCTCGACCCCTTTGGCCGCACGGCGGAACGCCGCACCGAGCGCGCGCTCATCCGCGAGTACGAGGACGCGGTCGAGGCGCTGCTCGCTGGCCTCGGGCCGCAGCGTCACGCCGATGCGGTTCGCATCGCGTCGATTCCCGAGGAGATCCGCGGCTTCGGCCACATCAAGATGCGGTCCGTCGCCGCCGCGCGCGCAAGGCAAGCCGAGCTGCTCGAGCGCTTGCGCGCAGGCCGCGCCGCCCCGGCCGAGCGGCGCGCCGCAGCCTGAAATCAGGGACAGACCACCATTTTTCGCACGCCGAAAATGCGTGGCCTGTCCCTGTTTTTCGCGTTGTGGGCGGCCGCGGGGTGCTCGCAGACGCTCGAGCGCGAGGCCGAAAGCGACGCGCTGCGCGAGTTCGCCGCCGACGCGCATTTGCTCGATCCGAACGAGAAGCTGCAGCCGAGCTCGGCACTGAACGCGGCCAAGCTGGCGACGCGCTACCTGTCCGAGGGAAGGCTGGAGGAGGTGGCGCTGCTCTCCAACGCGCCAAAGGCGCGCTTTGATCGTCTGCGCGAAGCCCTTCAGGGTTGGGCGCCCGAGGACTTCAGGCGCGCCTACGGGCCGTTCTTCGACGCGGACAGCTGGATCGTCGGCGAGGTCGCGCAAGGCCCGCACCACCTCATCATGTGGCGGCGGGGCGACCTCGGGCACATCGCCGGCTATCTGCTGGTGGAGATCGGGGGAAAGTATTTCCTGGATGACGTGCCGAGTCCCGAGCGCTCCAGGCTGCGCCGAATTCTCGAGAGCTTCCGGGCCCGGGTGGGCGAGCACCCGCCCGGAGAGCCCCGGCAAGAGCCCTAGTCAGACCTTCAGCGCGAACGGATTGAAGTTGGTGCGCCGGTCGTAGTAGTCCTCGTGCTCGGCGCGCTTGAGCACGCCCACGATCTTGTAGGTGACCGGGGTGAAGAGCACCTCCACCGCGACCTTGCCGAGGAACTGCACCAGCATGATCACCGGCAGCTGTTCGTTCGGAATCAGGCCCGAGTCGAAAAAGGCGAGCGGGTAGAACAGCGTCGAGTCCACTGCCTCGCCGACGATGGTCGAGCCGATGGTGCGCGTCCACAGCCATTTTCCGGCGGTCAGGATCTTCATTTTCGACAGCACGAAGGAGTTGGCGAACTCGCCGCAGAAGTAGGCGATCATCGAGGCGGCGGCTATGCGCCAGGTGGTGCCGAAGGCGATCTCGTAGGCGCGCTGGTTCTCCCAGAACGGCGCGGGCGGCAACGCCACCACCACCGCGGCCATGAACGCGGCGAAGCCCAGGCCGGCGAAGCCCGCCCAGATCACGCGCCGCGCGCGCGCGTAGCCGTACACCTCGGTCAGGATGTCGCCGAAGACGTACGAGATCGGAAAAAACAGGACACCCGCTCCGAAAGCGATGCTCGCCAGGCCGGGGTGAATCCACCCGAGCCACGGCGTCTGCACCTGCGCGATTTTCGCCGGCCCGATCAGGTTGGAGCAGATCAGGATGGTGACGAAAGCCGCCATCACGAACTCGTAGTAGCGGTAGCTGCGCTGCTCGGCCATGGGCGCGGATCATAACCGAACGCCCGGCGGGCGAGCCGCGCTCAGCGCGGGCGGCGCACCCAGAACTGGTACATGTGGGCGAAGGTGTCGGGATGCTCCGACTCGTAGCACGCCCAGTCGTCGAGAGACGCGAGTGCAGGCGGCACATCGCTCTCAAACTCGAAGCCGAGGAATTCCATGCCGAGCGCCGCCACGCATTCCGCGATGCGTGCAATGGTGAAGCGCTGCTCGCGCGCATGGAACAGGAGGTCGCGGCAGCCCGAAAGGCTCCAGAAGTCGAGCGAGCGCATCACCCCGCGCGCCGGATGCGCGGCGGGCAGCGCGGCGATCGCGGCGCGCGCAGCGCGCATTCCCGGCGCGTCGGGTGCGTGCCCGAGCCCCGCGATGAATTCCCTCGCCGCGGAGACGTCGTGCCGGCCGAGCTCGCTGTAGAGCGCGAGCCGCATGAAGCCGCCGGGGCGCAGCAGGCCGCGCAGCACGCGCCAGCCGGCAAGCGGGTCGTCCAGGTGGTGCAGCACGCCGGCGCACTCGATGAGATCGAAGCGCTCTTCGAGCGAACCCAGCTCAAGGAGGTCCGCCTGCGCAAATTCGACGTTTCCGATACCGAGCTCGCGAGCGCGCCGCACCGCGTAGCCGAGGCTGGCGCGGCTCAAATCCACGGCGAGGACGCGCGAGCCCGGGTGCATCAGCGCGGTCAGCGCGGCGTGACGCCCGGTGCCGCAGCCCGCCACCAGGATCGACGGCTGCGCCGGCACCTCGCCGGGTGCGAACCTGCGGTACGCCGCGACCTTGAGCGCAAGCGGATGGGCACCCGCGAGCGAAGGCGGGCGCAGCCACCTCGGGTAGGGGTTCGCCTCGTACTGCTCGCGCACCGCGACCGAGCCGGAATCGCGGATCGGCGTGAGCGCGGGAAGCTGCGCGGCGATGCGCCGCTCTTCGAGCGGATCCGCGATCTGGCGCCGCACCAGGGCCGCCAGCGGGTCCTCGCCGGTCGAACGCAGCGAGCGAAGTGCGGAAAACGCGGCAAGCGGCCGGTAAGCGCCGAGCAGCGCGCAGGCGAGCCGCCAGCCGGCGGCGTCGGGCGCCGCAGCGGCCGTCACGCTGTCCCGCAGCCGCGCAACGAGCCCGGCTTCGTCTGCACTCTCCTCGTGGGCGTATTCGGCGAGAAAGCACTGCTGCGCGAGCGCGCAAACGAGCCTTTCGGACGGAGGCTCGCGCGCGAACGAGCCTTCAGCCCATGCGAGCAGCAGCCCGCGGCGCAGCGCGGCGACGCGGCGCTCGAAATCCCAGTCCGGAACGATCGCGTTTTCGAGCAGCGCCAGCCCGAGCGGCTGCCCGAGCACGGAACGCGTCCGCGTCTCGAATTCCGGATCGCTGCGCAGCAGGCTGAGCGCCGCCTCGGCGAGATGGGAGCCGTCGATGCCCGGATGAGACAGGCAGACGGCGATGTCGTGCGCTGCCGCCGGCTCGGGCCCGGAGAAGCGCAGCGGCGCGACCGCATCGGCGAGGCCCTGCCAGCACGCCGCTGCGCCCGGCGCGAGCCGCACCGCGGCGTGCAAGCTTTCGACTGCGCCGGCGTAGTCCCCGCGCGCGGCGAGCAGCGTGCCGAGGTTGTATGGCGCGAGCGGGAGCCGCGGATCGGTTTCGCAGGCCCGGCGATAGGCGGCCTCCGCCTCGGCCGCGAGCCCCTGCGCGCGCAGCACGTTGCCCAGGTTGTTGTGCGCCATGGCGTTGCGCGGATTCAGCTCGATCGCGCGCCGGCAGTGGCGCTCGGCCTCGCCCAGCTCGCCGTGCTCGAAGAGGACCCGTCCCAGGTCGTTGTGCGCGGCGTCGCTTCCCGGCGCGAGCGCCACCGAGCGGCGCATCGCGGCGAGCGCTTCGTCCGCCCGCCCCAGCTGGAACAGCGCCACGCCGAGCAGGTGCGCCGCCTGAGCGTGTCCGGGCGAGCGCTCGAGCACCTGGCGCGCCAGGCGCTCGGCTTCGTCGAAGCGGCCGGCCTGAAACGCCTGCGCGGCCTCGGCGAATGGGTCCGCGCTCAAGCCCTGCCCGACGCGGCCCTCGTCCCGAGCGCGTCGGCGAGCTCGCGGCTCGCGCGCCTGAGCAGCGCCTCGGTGCTCGCCCAGTCGAGGCAGGGATCGGTGACCGAGACGCCGTAGCGCAGCTTCGAGCGGTCCTCGAGCGGGCTGCGACGCGAATTCATGCAGCCAAGCGTACACCGCCCGTGTGCCGCGCGCTGGACAAACGATCCCGCGGCGTCCTAAATTGGGCGCCTCGAAACGCATCGGAGGCCAGATGGCCGCACCCCACCAGACCGGATCTTTCAGGTCGAGCGACGTCAAGCTGTTCTATCGCCGCTTCGGAAAGCGCGGCGGTATTCCGCTTGCCGTCCTGCACGGAATGTCGTATTTCTCCTACGACTGGATCGAGGTGGCGCACGCGCTCGGCGCCGGCCGCGAAGTGGTGTGCATGGACGTGCGCGGCTTCGGCGAATCCGAGTGGAGCGCCGCCAGGGACTACGCGGTGCCGACGCAGGCACGCGACATCGCGAACCTGCTCGATCACCTCGGCTGGAAGACGGCCGTGCTGGTCGGGCATTCGATGTCCGGCCGCAGCACGACTTTCGTCGCCGCGAAGCATCCGGCGCGCGTCGCGGGGCTGGCGCTCATCGACTATTCGCCCGACATGGCGCCCGCGGGCGGCAAGCGCGTGACGCAGACCGTGGCGGGGACGCCCGACGTTTTTGCGAGCATCGAGGAGGCGATGAAATACTTCGGCGCCGGGGCCGGCCAGCGCGCGCGCTACGAGGCGTACCTCAAGCCCGTGCCCGGCGGCTTCGCCGTCAAGCGCGACACGCATTTCCGCGACCAGTTCAGGAAGGTGCTGGAGACGGGCGAGCGCCCGAAGCTCGGCGTGGACATGTGGCAGCTGATCGGCGAGGTGCGCTGCCCGATCCTGTCGATGCGCGGGGCCCGCTCGGACCTGTACGCCCCGGAAACCGTGGCGAAGATGAAGGCGGCAAATCCGCGCGTGAGCGTGGTCGAGGTGGACGCCGGCCACCACATCGCAGGCGAGAACCCCGAGGGCTTCCTCGGCGCGATGCGGTCGTTCCTCGGCGTTGTGGAGGAGAAAAGCCATGAGCAAGCAGCCTGAGCCGAAGGGAATCGCCGCGCGCGGCGTCGATCACCTCGCGATCGTCTGCGACGACATGCCGACCGCGATGGACTTTTACACGCGAGTCATGGGCTTTCGCCTCGTGCACGTGCGGCGCGTGCCGTACGAACAGGACCGCTGGCAGCCGCCGTACGACCAGCTGCGCCATTATTTTTTCGACATGGGCAACGACTCGCTGTTCGCGATCTTCGAGTACCCGAAGGGCCTGCCGAAGCAGAACCGCGACCACGTCGGCGGCATGCAGCACGTCGCTTTCCACGTGCCGTTCGAGCGCTTCGACGCCATGCTCGAGCACGTGAAAAGCTGCGGCGTCGAGGTCGTCGGGCCGGTGCCGCTCGGCGGGCGGTTCTGGTCGGCCTATTTCCTCGACCCCTTCGGCGTCCGGCTCGAGATCGCCACCAGCCGCGCCCCGGTCGAGGAGGGCGTGGTCGGCTCGGTGCTGCAGACCGACGCCGAGGCGCGCGCGGAACTGGAGACGCTCTTCTCCGACCCGGCCGAGGTCGAGAAGTGGCTGCACCACATGCCTCTCAAGAAGGAAGCGGTCGCCGCCTAGACCGCAGCGCTTGGCCGCGACCGTACTCGTCACCGGCGGCCTCGGCTACGTCGGGTCGCATTGCTGCGTGGCGCTCGCGCACGCGGGCTACGAGCCCGTCGTCCTCGACAACCTTTCCAACGCCAGGGAGTCCGTCCTCGAGCGGCTGCGCGAGCTGACCGGCGCCGCGATCGAGCTCCATCGCGCCGACGTGCGTGACGCGGGCGCCCTCGATCGCGCGCTGGCAAATCGGCCGATCGAGGCGGTCGCCCATTTCGCCGGCCTCAAGTCCGTGCGCGAATCGGTGGAGCGGCCGCTCGACTATTTCGACAACAACGTGAACGGCACGGCACGGCTGCTCGAAGCGATGGCGAGGCACGGCGTGCGGCGCATGCTCTTCAGCTCGTCGGCGACCGTGTACGGGGTGCCGCAGCGGCTGCCCTACACGGAGGACCATCCGCTCGAGCCCGTGAACCCTTACGGATGCGGCAAGCTGGCGATCGAGCGCATGCTCGAAAGGGCCGCGGCGGCGAATCCCGATTTTCACTACGCGGCGCTGCGCTACTTCAACCCGGTCGGCGCGCATCCGTCCGGGCGCATCGGCGAGGATCCGCGCGGCGTACCGGAGAACCTCCTGCCTTATGTCGCGCAGGTCGCAAGCGGGCAGCGACCCACCCTGCGGGTCTTCGGCAAGGACTACGACACGCCGGACGGCACCGGGGTGCGCGATTACCTGCACGTGATGGACCTCGCCGAGGCGCACGTCGCGGCGCTGCGCTTCCTCGAGCGCGAGCACCGCTCGATCGCCGTCAACCTCGGCACCGGACGCGGCCACTCGGTGCTCGAAGTGGTGAAGGCGTTCGAAGCCGCATCGGGCCGGCCCGTTCCGATCGAGTTCGCCCCGCGCCGCGCCGGCGATCTCCCTGAATACTGGGCCGATGCCACGCTCGCCGCGCAGGAGCTGGGGTGGCGCGCGGCGCGCGGCCTCGAGGAGATGTGCCGCGACGCCTGGCGCTGGCAGTCGCAGAACCCGGACGGTTACGTATAATCGCCGGGCAACCTCTCGGAGGAGGAGATCATGAGACTTACACGGTATGCCGCCGCGGCGGCAGTCGCGGCCGCGTTCAGCCTGAACGCGTCCGCACAGGAGAAAATCGAGGTGAAGGTGGCCGAGTTCGTCGGCGCGCAGCACTTCATGTCGAAATGGCTGGTCGGCTGGGGCGAGCGCATCGAGAAGGCTTCCGGCGGCAAGCTCGCCGTCAAGCACTTCTTCGGCGCCTCGATGGCGCCGGTGCCCGGGCACTACGACCTCGCCGCCTCGGGGCGCGCGGAGGTGTCCTGGTTCCTGCATGGCGCGACCCCGGGGCGTTTCCCGCTCACCGAGCTCACGCACCTGCCCTACGTCGTCGGCAGCTCGGAGATCGGCACCAAGGTCATCAACGACGCCGGCCTGCGCGCGAAGTACCTCGACCCGGAGCACAAGGGCGTCAAGGTGCTGCTGCTGCTCACCCACCAGCCGGGCAACATCAACACCACCAAGAAGCCCGTGCGCGCCACCGACGACTTGAGGGGCCTGCGCGTTCGCCCGTCCTCTCCGACGATCGGCGCGTTCCTCACCGCGCTCGGCGGCACCGTGGTCGCCGTCTCGCCGGCCGACCAGCTCGACTCGCTGCAAAAGGGCACCATCGACGGCACCTTCATCGACTACGGCGGCGCGGGCATCGCGTTCAAGATGGGCGGGACCATCAAGTACGTGACCGAGATGTACTCCTACGTGTCGTCCTTCGGCGTGGCCGCCAACCAGGACTGGTACAACAAGCTCGCGCCCGAGCTGAAGAAGGCGATCGACGACTCGGTGAAGGGCGTGGAGAAAGAGGTCGGCATGGGCTGGGACGCGCTCGACGACGTCGGCAAGAAGCTGCTGGTGGACGGCGGCGCGCAGCCGATCAAGCTCTCGGGTGCCGAGGATGGGAAGTTCCGCAAGGTCGGCGCGCAGGTCACCGAGGCGAAGCTCAAGGAGCTCGAAGGCAAGGGCCTGCCGGCGCGCCAGGCGTTCGCGCAGATCAAATCGCTGTCCGAGAAGCACGCCAAGACCTCCCGCAACTTCTGGAACTAGCCCGCGTGCCTTTCTCCCCTCCTCCGCGAGGAGGGGTGCCCGCGCAGCGGGCGGGGTGGTGAATTGAACCGCGCGCTCGATCTCGCCGCGAGGGTTTTCGGCATCCTCGCGGCGATTTTTCTCGCCGGCATCATGCTCGTGACGGTGGCGGACGTGGTGCTGCGCTCGTTGTTCCGCACCCCGGTGCGCGGCCAGTTCGAGCTGGTCGAGCTGGGGCTCGCCTACGTCATCTTCCTCGCGCTGCCGGCGGTGTTCCTGCGCGACGCGCACCTCGTGGTCGATGTGGCCGACCACTTCGTCTCGGCGCGGACGCGGGTCGCGCTCGACCTCTTCGGTGCGGCCGCCTCGCTCGCCGCGCTCGGCCTCATGCTCTGGCAGATGGCGCCGCAGGCGCTCTACATGATGCGCTTCGGCGACATCACGTTCGACCTGCAGATACCGAAGATGTGGTACGCGGCGCCGGCGCTCGCCGGCGTGCTGTGCTCGCTCCTCGCGGCGCTCGTCATCATCTTCCGGCGAAGAGCTCCCCGGTGAGCAGTCTCGCGATCGGCCTGCTCGGCGTGCTCGCGCTGCTCGTCGTGCTGTTCCTGCGCGTGCCGATCGCGGTGGCGCTCGCGCTCACCGGCATGCTCGGCTACGCGGCGATCGACGGCTGGAAGACCGCGCTCGACGTGATGGGCGCGGTGCCTTTCGAGCTGGCGAGCGTGCGCGGCAACGCCTACGCGCTCTCGGTCGTGCCGCTGTTCATCCTGATGGGCGCGGTCGCTTCGCGCGCCCGCATGTCGCGCGAGCTCTACGACGCGGCGAACGCGATCTTCAGCGGCTTTCGCGGCGCGCTCACCAACGCCACCATCGGCGCCTGCGCCGCGTTCGGCTCGATCTGCGGCTCGTCGATCGCCACCGCGGCGACCTTTTCCAAGGTCGCGATCCCGGAGATGCGCCGCCACGGCTACGACGCCGGCCTTTCGGCGGGCGCGGTCGCCGCCGCGGGCACGCTCGCGATCCTGATCCCGCCCTCGGTGCTCCTCGCCATCTACTCGATCGCGGCGGAGCAATCGCTGCCGAAGCTGTTCGCCGCCTCGTTGATTCCCGGCATCGTGCTCGCCGCGCTCTATGTCGTCATCGTTGTCGTCATCGCGCGCCTGCGGCCGGACTGGACCCCGTACGTCGCGCCGATGCCGCTGCGCGAGCGCCTGCGCGCCGCGGCGTCCATGTGGAAGCTCGGGATCCTGTTCTTCCTCGCCGTGGTCGGCATCTACCTGGGCTGGTTCTCGCCTACCGAGGCGGCCTCGGTGGCGGCGTTCGCCGCGATCGTGATCGGCTTCGCGACCCGCGCGCTGACGCTGCCCGACCTGCTCGATGCGTTTCTCGAAACCGTGTACTCGACGGCGATGCTCTTTTTCATCGTCATCGGCGCGTTCATCTTCGCGCGCTTCATCGTGCTCACGCGCGTGCCGAACGAGATCGTGCGGCTGGTCGGCGAGCTCGGCATGACGCCGATCGCCATCGTGGTGGCGGTGATCGCGCTGTATTTTCTGCTCGGCACCTTCCTCGAGGAGGTGAGCACGATCCTGATCACGGTGCCGGTGGTCTTCCCGCTGATGCAGAGCATCGGCTACGACGGCATCTGGTTCGGCGTTTTCGTGACCGTGATGTGCACCATCGGCCTGATCAGCCCGCCGGTCGGGCTCACGGTGTTCGTCATCCAGGCGCAGAATCCCGACATTCCGGCCACGCGCATCTACCTCGGCACGCTTCCGTTCCTCGCCGCGGATTTCGTCCTGGTGGCGCTGCTGATCGCGTTTCCCGCGCTCGCGCTGTGGCTGCCCGCGGCGCTGAAGATGTAACCTTCGAGAGCGATGAAAGCCGGCACGAAGCCGAAGCGCCTCGCCTATCAGAGCGGCTTTGGAAACACGTTCTCCAGCGAGGCGGTGAAGGGCGCGCTGCCCGTCGGCCGCAACTCGCCGCAGCGCCCGCCCCGGGGTCTGTACCCCGAGGTGCTCTCCGGCACTGCGTTCACCGCGCCGCGCGCCGAGAACCAGAGCACCTGGCTCTACAGGCTGCGGCCCACGGCGATGCACCGGCCGTTCAGGCGGATCTCGAACGGATTGCTGCGCTCGGGGCCCTTCGGCGAGGCCGAGCCTTCGCCGAACCGCCTGCGCTGGAATCCGTTCCCGATCCCGGCAAAACCCGCCGATTTCCTCGAAGGCCTGTTCACCCTCGCCGGCTCGGGGAGCCCCGAGGCGCAGGCCGGGATCGCGGTGCACCTGTACCGCGCCAACCGGTCGATGGCGAACCGGGTCTTCTCTAACGCCGACGGCGAGCTGATGCTCGTGCCACAGCAGGGTGCGCTCGCGCTCTTCACCGAGCTCGGCGGGCTCGAGGTCGCGCCGGGCGAGGTCGCGGTCGTCCCGCGCGGGATCAAGTTCAAGGTGCTGGTGAGCGGCCCGTCGCGCGGCTACCTGTGCGAGAACCACGGGCAGAGCTTCAGGCTGCCGGAGCTGGGGCCGATCGGCTCGCAGGGGCTCGCACAGCGGCGCGATTTCCTGGCGCCGGTCGCGGCCTACGAGGACAGGCGCGCGCGGCACGAGGTGGTGGCGAAGTTCATGGGCGGGCTCTGGGCGACAGAGCTTGCCTGGTCGCCGCTCGACGTGGTCGCATGGCACGGAAATTACGCGCCCTACAAGTACGACCTCGCGCGCTTCATGGCGATCAACACGGTGAGCTTCGACCACGCCGACCCGTCGATCTTTACCGTGCTCACCTCGCCCTCGGGCCAGCCGGGCGTCGCCAACTGCGATTTCGTCATCTTCCCGCCGCGCTGGATGGTGGCCGAGGACACTTTCCGCCCGCCCTGGTTCCACCGCAACGTGATGAGCGAGCTGATGGGCC
>MERQ01000064.1:55765-56621 GCA_001770655.1 Betaproteobacteria bacterium RIFCSPLOWO2_12_FULL_68_20 | reverse complement strand
GACGACGGTGACCGCGGGGGGTGCGCGCAACATCGTTGCGACGACGACCACGACGGGCGACATCCTGGTGGACAACGTGACGGCGGCGGGCGATAGCGTCACGCTGACTGCGGCTGGATCGATTCTTGAGGCTGGTGCGGGTGACGCCGCTGCGGATGTCACGGCTGACAGCATTGGCCTTAGCGGTGCGTCCGGAATTGGTCAGGCTGCGGGCAATGGGGCGGTGGAGGTTGATCTTGGTGCTGGGACGCTGACGCTCACGACCACTGCTGCGGGCGGCGACATCTACGTCGCCGAGACTTCCGGGAACTTACCGACGAGCGCCATTACGCTGAGTACGGCGGGGGGCTCGACGCAGACGGTCGACATTCGCAATACGGATGGAACGATCACGGTCGATAGCGCGTTCGATGCCGGCAATGACAATCTGACGCTGGCGACGACCAATGTGGCGGGCCGCAATATCGACTTTACGGCCGGCAATTCGCTTACTTCGACGGCCAGTGTGACGCTGTCGGCCACGGGAGCGATAACCGATACCGCGGCTGACACGACCAACAACATTGTTGCGCCGACGGTGAGTCTGAGCGCAGCTGCAGGGATCGGTGGGGCGGAGGTCTTTGAGCTCAATGCGACGACGCTGACAAGCGCTTCGACCACTGGGGCGAACGCGGCGATCAACCTCAGCGACACGGCGGGCGGGTTGGTGGTGACCAGTGCGACCACGGTGGATGGGGCGATCACGCTCAATGCCACCGGTGGGAACCTGACGCTGACGACGGTGACCGCGGGGGGTGCGCGCAACATCGTTGCGACGACGACCACGACGGGCGACATCCTGGTGGACAACGTGACG
>MERQ01000064.1:0-55756 GCA_001770655.1 Betaproteobacteria bacterium RIFCSPLOWO2_12_FULL_68_20 | reverse complement strand
TGACGACGGTGACCGCGGGGGGTGCGCGCAACATCGTTGCGACGACGACCACGACGGGCGACATCCTGGTGGACAACGTGACGGCGGCGGGCGATGACGTGACGCTCACGGCCGCTGGTGCGATCAACGAGGCTGGTGCGGGCGATGTGGGTGCGGACATTACGGCGGCGACGGCGACGCTGACGGGTCCGGCGGGTGTGGGCAATGCGGCGACGCTGGAGGTGGATCTCACGACGCTGACGAGCGCTTCGACCACTGGGGCGAACGCGGCGATCGACATCAGTGACACGGCGGGTGGGTTGGTGGGGACCAGTGCGACCACGGTGGATGGGGCGATCACGCTCAATGCCACCGGTGGGGACTTAACAGTGCCAGGAACTGTCGCCGCTGGCGGCGTGGGCAGGAACGTCACACTGTCCACCACTACGAGCGGGAATATGTCGCTCAGCGGCGTAGTTACTGCGGTCGGCGACACAGTAACGCTGACTTCCGCTGGCAATATCGAAGGCGACGCTGCGGACACTGCTGCCTACATCGCCGGCGCGCCGACGCCGAACGTCGTCGCAAACGCCCTCGTCGCCGTCGCAGCCAACGGCATTGGCGCCACCTCGAGCTCCGACCAGGCGCTGGTGACGCAGGTAACTGACCTATCGGCGCGGACGACGTCGAACGGCAGCATCCGCATCTACAACGTCGGCGCGACCAACCTCTCCGGCGGCGCCGGCGCGCCGTACGCGGTGGACGCCGGCACGGGCTCGCTCACGCTGGTATCCACGGGGGCCATGACGCAAGCGATGGCGGGCGCAGGCGCATTGCGCGCCGGGTCGCTGACGGTCGTGACAGTGAATTCCCCGGGCGCCAACATCGACCTGCAGAACACGCAGAACGACGCGACCTCACTCAGGGCGTTCACCTGCCTGGCCCTGCCCGGCGGATGCCCGCCTTCGGCGCTGCTGTCGCCCAAGATCGGCAACGACTCGAATACCGGCTTCGCCAACGGCAGCATCAACTACAGGAACATGGGCGGAATCGATTTGAGCGGCGTCGGCACGCTGAACAACTTCTACACGTTCTCGGCCGGGAGCTACACGCTGACCGCCAACCCGTTCGCGGCGCAGAGCATCACCATCGAGGCCGCGGGCAACATCACGATCGACCTGGCGCAGAACCTGTTCAAGATCACCGACAACCCGTCGAACTCGCTCAATTTCATCGCGGGAGGCAACGTCTATTACGCGCCGACAAGCTTCACGATCGGTACGCCGGCTCAGAAGTTCAACAACTTCCTGAACCTCACCGCGGTCGGCAACGTCACGCTCGAGAACTCGCTGTACATGAACACGCAGGACCTGGGCCTGGCGGCCGGGCAGACGATCAATACGCCGTTCCAGAACCTCGCGGGTTCGCCGACCGGCAGCGTGACGATGCAGGGCAACTACGCCGTGCGCACGGGCGGCAGCGTCACGATCACCGGGAAGAACTTCTCGCTCCTCGGGGGCGACCTGACGACCGCGCAGCCGTACGCGCCGATGAGCCTGAACGGGCAGGAGCTGACCGCGGGCGGGACGATCAACCTGCTCAACAGCGGCATCATCACCGTCCAGGCCGGGACGGCGACCGCCAACTCGGCGAGCGGTGCGCGGATCACCGGCGGCACCGTGAACATCGGCCAGGCCGGCGGCTCGAACAACCCCACGCAGCTCGTCGTCCAGGCGGGCACGAACTCGATCGGCTACTCGTCTGCCGACCCGAACGACCCGCTGCGCGAGCTGCGCCAGGCGAACGCCACGATCAAGTCCGGAGGGGGCATGAACGTGTACCTGCGCAGCGACCCGAACGTTCCAGCGGGGGTCGCCGCGGAACCGTTCGGCGGCGAGTACAGCCTGATCATCCGGGGCGGCAGCGTGACCGCCAACAACAGCGGCTCGAACACGCTCACGGTCACTTCGCTCGGGGCGCTGCAATCCAAGAACCTCATGCTCGATACCGACGGCACGATCCTGCTCGAAGGCGGCAGCGCGACGCTCCAGTCCACCAACGCGCTCGCCGACGCGACGGCGGTGATCCTCGCCGAAACCAGCAAGAAGGTCACCACGCACAACGACGGCTCGCTGATCCTCAAGGGCGGCACGGCGTCGGTGAGCGGGGGCAGCCCGCTCAACGCGCGCGCGATGGCGCGGCTCGATCCGAGCCTGCTCACCATAGACGTGGACGGCGCGATCGTGCTCCAGGGCGGGCCCGGCCCGAGCGGCTCGCTCACGGCTGCGCGCATCGACGCGGGAGACGAGATCAAGATCAACGTCTTCGGCGCATCGCGGCCCTACACGGCCCCCGGCGGGACGACACTCAACGGGTCCTTCTTCATGATCGGGGGGACGGGCTCGGGCTTCTACGACGCGAACAACGCGCCGCTCGGCGGCAACGCGTTCCCCGAGGTGTTCCCGATTACGGTGACCTTCTCGGGCGGCGGCTTTGCGAAGCAGATCGATTCCAGCCTCGGGGACGGCGTGGTGCAGACCGGCCTTTCGGCGTTCAACGAATCGCTGCTTGCGTACGTCATCTTCGCGGCGAACGAGGAAACTCGCGCCGCGCGCATCCGTAGAGGTATCACCGGTGAGGAGCTGGGCGCGGCGGCCTGCCAGTGATCCCTGCGAGCGGCGCGGGCCGGCCCGGCGGCGGTTCTGCTAACATAGTCCGGCCACCCACCTTGGGGAAAACGGGGAGGTTCATGCCCGCAATGGCCGCGACCGTGTCGACGGCGGTGCTGAAGGCGATTCCGCTCTTTTCCAGCTTTCCGGAAGACCAGTTGCGCATGCTCACGACCGTGGTGGGCCGAAAGAGCGTGCCGCGCTCGACGACGGTGATGGGAGCGGGCGACCCCACCGACTCGCTTTACATCGTGCTCTCGGGCCGCCTCAAGGTCATGATGGGCGACGCGGATGGAAAGGAAGTGATTCTCAGCATCCTCGCCCCGGGGGAATTCTTCGGCGAGATGGGGCTGATCGACGACAGCCCGCGCTCTGCGAGCGTGGTGACGATCGAGCCCTGCGAGCTGCTCGCGATCGCGAAACGCGACTTCAAGAGGTGCCTCGAGCAGAACTTCGAGATGGCGATGGCGGTGATGCGCGGGCTGGTCAAGCGCCTGCGCGAGGCCGACCGCAAGATCGGCAGCTTGGCGCTCCTCGACGTGTACGGGCGCGTGGCGCGGCTGCTGATCGACATGGCCGAGAACGTGGACGGGCAGAAGGTGGTCACCAAGCGCCTGCCCAAGCAGGACATCGCCAAGATGATCGGCGCCTCGCGCGAGATGGTGAGCCGCGTGATGAAGGACCTGCAGATGGGCGGCTACATCGAGGTGCGCGGCCAGACCATCATCGTGCGCGACACCATCATGCTGCCCGAGTAGGGCGGGGGCAATCCGTCACGTCCGGCATTTGTAAAAGTCCTTTTGCGTGAAATAGTTCCTCAGGTTGTCGGGCGGCGGCGACTAGCATGCAGGCGGGCATCCCCCTGCAAGGGGAAGGAGCGGAGCATGAGCACCACACGAAGCATCCTCGGTTTCTCGATCGCCGCGATATTCGCCGTCTGCTCGGCGGGCGCGCTGGCGGCGACCGGCACGGTGACCCAGCTTTCCGGAACGCTGTCGGTCAAGAAGGCAGACGGCTCGATCAGGATCCTGTCGCAGAAATCCGCCATCGAGAACGGCGATACGCTCAACACGGAGCGCGACAGTTACGCGCAGATCAAGTTCGAGGACGGCGCGCAGCTCACGCTCAAGCCCAATACCGCCGTCAAGATCGACGACTTCAGGTTCACCGAAGGCAGGCCGCAGGAGGACTCGTTCCTCTACAACCTGGTGAAAGGCGGCCTGCGCGCGGTGACCGGCATCGTCGGCAAGCGCAGCAAGGACAAGTACCAGGTCACCACGGCGACGGCCACGATCGGCATCCGCGGCACGACCTTCGCGGCGGACGACTGCGTGAACAACCGCACCGGCGACTGCGCGATACTCGA
Source organism: Betaproteobacteria bacterium RIFCSPLOWO2_12_FULL_68_20 (assembly GCA_001770655.1). Taxonomy (GTDB): domain Bacteria; phylum Pseudomonadota; class Gammaproteobacteria; order Burkholderiales; family SG8-39; genus 2-12-FULL-68-20. The sequence goes on along the minus strand of MERQ01000064.1, from coordinate 51,742 downwards.
GCCGGCGGTGTACGTCGGCGTCGCGGACGGCGAGGTGGCGGTGCGCAACGGCCTCGGCGAGCTCGGCCTCGCGGCCGGCCAGTTCGGCCTCATCGCGCCCAACCAGCGGCCGCTGTTCCTCTCCACCGACCCGGGGCTGCAGTTCACGCCGCCCGCCACCTTCATCCAGTCGGTGATGGCGGGCAGCACGGTGAACACCGGACGCAGCCTCGAGTGCGTGATCACGCGATAACGACGCGCTGATCGAGATGTTCCGAGCCCCCGCTGCGGCGGGGGTTTTTGTTTTCTGCTGTAGAATCTCCCATTCGCCGACCGGCCGAGATGGGCGCAGCAGAAAAATCCACCGGCGCACCCCTTCCCGCAAAGCTCGCGGGTCTCCTGCGCGAAGCAAAATGGCTGGTCCTGGTCGCCCTGGCGGCCTACCTGCTGATCGTCCTCGCGACGTTCCAGAAGTCCGACCCCGGCTGGTCGCATGACGCCACCGATGCGCTCGTGCGCAACGCCGGCGGCGTGGCCGGCGCCTGGGTCGCCGACCTGCTCCTGTACCTCTTCGGCGTGTCCGCGTACTGGTGGATCGCGCTGTGCGTCTACATCGTGATCTGGGGCTACCGGCGGCTCGACGGCAGCTCGCTCATCGAAGCGCGGCCGCTCGCCGCCGCGCTGGCCGGGTTCGCGCTGCTGATCGTTTCCAGCGCCTCGCTCGAGGCGCTGCGGCTGCACAGCCTCAGGGTCGAGCTGCCGCTGGTGCCGGGAGGCCTCTTGGGAGACGTGGTCAGCGGACTTGCGGGATCGGCGCTCGGCGCCACCGGCGCGACGCTCGCGCTGCTGACGCTCGTCGCGATCGGCCTGAGCCTGTTCACGGGCATCTCTTGGGTGGCCGCCTCGGAGCTCGTCGGGCTGCTGCTCGAGGGGGCGTACGGGCTTGCCGCGCGCACCCTCGAGCGGCGGCGCGACCGTAAGATCGGGGAGATCGCGCGCGAGGAGCGCGAGTTCGTGGTCGAGGCCGAGAAAAGGCGCGAGGGGGAGGAGCACGCGCCGCTGCGCATCGAGCCGCCGCTGCTCGAAATCAGGAAATCCGAGCGCGCCCACAGGGAGAAGCAGGCGCCGCTGTTCGACGACCTGCCCGACACGCCGCTCCCCCCGCTCAAGCTGCTCGACGAGGCGAGGCGCGGCGACGAGGAGGGGGTGACGGACGAGACGCTCGAGTTCACCTCGCGCCTGATCGAGAAGAAGCTCTCGGATTTCGGCGTATCGGTGAAGGTGCTCGCGGCCTACCCGGGGCCGGTGATCACGCGCTACGAGGTCGAGCCGGCGGTGGGGGTCAAGGGCAGCCAGGTCGTGAACCTGGTGAAGGACCTGGCGCGCGCTCTCTCGGTGGTGTCGATCCGCGTGGTCGAGACCATTCCCGGCAAGTCGTGCATGGGCCTGGAGATCCCGAATCCGCACCGCCAGACGGTGCGCCTGACGGAGATCCTCGGCTCCGAGGTCTATGCATCCCTGCACTCGTCGCTCGCGCTCGCGCTCGGCAAGGACATCGCCGGGAACCCGGTGGTCGCGGATCTCGGGAAGATGCCGCACCTGCTCGTCGCCGGCACCACCGGATCGGGCAAATCGGTGGCCATCAACGCGATGATCCTGTCGCTGCTCTACAAGTCCGAGCCGCGGCACGTGCGGCTGATCCTGGTCGACCCGAAGATGCTCGAGCTCTCGGTCTACCAGGGCATCCCGCACCTGCTCGCGCCGGTCGTCACCGACATGAAGCAGGCGGCGAACGCGCTCGGCTGGTGCGTCGCCGAGATGGACCGTCGCTACAAGCTGATGAACTGGCTCGCGGTGCGCAACCTCTCAGGCTTCAACCACAAGGTCGCCGAGGCCGGGAAGCACGGCCGCGCGATCGAGGGCCCGCTCACCCTGCAAACCGGAGAGCCGCAGCCGCTCCAGCACCTGCCCTACATCGTGGTGGTGATCGACGAGCTCGCCGACCTGATGATGGTGGTCGGCAAGAGGCTGGAGGAGCTGGTCGCGCGGCTCGCCCAGAAGGCGCGCGCCGCGGGGATCCACCTGGTGCTCGCGACGCAGCGCCCGTCGGTGGACGTGATCACCGGGCTCATCAAGGCGAACATCCCCGCGCGCATCGCCTTCCAGGTGTCCTCCAAGGTGGACTCGCGCACCATCCTCGACCAGTCGGGGGCGGAGGCGCTGCTCGGCGCGGGCGACATGCTCTACCTGCCGCCGGGCAGCGGGCTGCCGCAGCGCGTGCACGGCGCGTTCGTCGCCGACCACGAGGTGCACAAGGTGGTCGAGCATCTGAAGAGCCTCGCCGCGCCCGAGTACATCGAGGACGTGCTCGAGCCGGGCACCGACGAGGCCGCCGCGGGCGGCGAAGGCGCGCCATCGGGCGAGAAGGATCCGCTCTACGACCAGGCTTACGACATCGTCGTTCGCACGCGCCGGCCGTCGATCTCGCTGGTGCAGCGGCACCTGAGGATCGGCTACAACCGCGCCGCGCGCCTGATCGAGGACATGGAGCGCGCGGGCGTGGTCTCGCCGATGCAGCCGAACGGCAACCGCGAGGTGCTGGTCCCCTCGAATACGCCATGACCGCCAATCGATGCGGCTGATCGCGCTCGTTGCGGTGCTTGCCGCATCGCCGGCGCAGGCCGCGGGCATCGAGCGGTTCGAGGCGTTCCTGCGCACCACCCAGTCGGCGAGCGCCGGGTTCGAGCAGAAAGTCTTCGATCGCGGCGGCAAGCTGGTGCAGGAGTCGAAAGGCAGCTTCGCGTTCCTGCGTCCCGGGCGCTTTCGCTGGACCTACGACAGTCCCGTGAAGCAGGTCATCGTAGGGGACGGCGAGCGCGTCTGGATCCACGACCCGGACCTGAACCAGGTCACCGTGCGCAGGCTGTCCCGCGCGCTTGGCTCGACGCCGGCGGCGCTCCTCGCGGGGAGCTCGCAGGTGCGCGAGGCGTTCGAGTTCTCGGACGCGGGCCAGCGCGATGGGCTGGAGTGGCTCGAGGCGAAACCGCGCGAACGCGAGTCGGGATTCGAGCGCATCCGGCTGGGGCTGAGCGTCTCGGGCGTCGAGGCGATGGAGCTCGCCGACCATTTCGGCCAGACCACCGTGCTGCGGTTCTCGGGCGTGGTGCGCAACCCGAGGCTCGACACCGCCCAGTTCCGCTTCCAGCCGCCGCAGGGCGCCGACGTGCTTGGCGAGCCGTGAGCGCGGAGCTGTTTGCGAAGGCCGAGCCCGCCGCGCCGCTCGCGGAGCGGCTTCGGCCGGGCTCGCTCGACGAGGTGGTCGGCCAGAAGCATCTGCTCGGGCCGGGCAAACCGCTGCGCCTGGCGTTCGAGTCGGGAAAGCCGCACTCGATGATCCTGTGGGGACCGCCGGGCAGCGGCAAGACCACGATCGCACGCCTGATGGCGAAGGCGTTCGACGCGCAGTTCATCTCGCTCTCGGCGGTGTTCTCGGGGGTAAAGGACATCCGCGACGCGGTCCAGGCGGCCGAGGCCGCTCTCGCGTCCTCCGGGCGAGCGACGATCCTTTTCGTGGACGAAGTGCACCGCTTCAACAAGGCGCAGCAGGATGCGTTCCTGCCCTACGTCGAGCGCGGCCTCATCACGTTCATTGGCGCGACCACCGAGAACCCCTCGTTCGAGGTGATCGGCGCGCTGCTGTCCAGGGCCGCGGTGTACGTTCTCGAGAGCCTTTCAGGCGAGGACCTTGGCGAGCTTTTCGACCGCGCCGTCGTGCGCGCACTGTCGGGGATTTCGTTCGACGCGCAGGCCCGGGAAAGGCTGATCGGCTTTGCCGACGGCGACGCGAGGCGCCTTCTGAACGCGCTCGAGATCATGGCGACCGCCGCGCAGGCGGCGCGAGTCGCGCAGGTCGACGGCGCGTTTGTCGAGCGCGCACTGGCGAAGAACCTGCGCCGCTTCGACAAGGGCGGCGAGCAGTTCTACGACCAGATCTCGGCGCTGCACAAGTCGGTGCGCGGCTCGGACCCCGACGCGTCGCTCTACTGGCTGGTGCGCATGCTGGACGGCGGTGCCGATCCGCTTTACCTGGCGCGGCGCATCGTGCGCATGGCGGTGGAAGACGTGGGACTCGCCGACCCGCGGGCGCTGCGCATCGCGCTCGATGCGGCCGAGACCCACGAGCGGCTGGGCAGCCCCGAGGGCGAGCTCGCGCTCGCCGAAGCGGTGCTCTACATGGCGGCGGCGGCGAAATCGAACGCGGTGTACGCGGCCTACAATGCCGCCCGGGACTTCATTGCCGGGGACGCCTCGCGTCCGGTGCCGATGCACATCCGCAACGCGCCGACCCGCCTCATGAAGGGGCTCGGCTACGGCAGGGACTACCGCTACGCCCACGACGAGGAGGACGCGTTCGCCGCGGGAGAAAATTACTTCCCGGAGGGCATGCCCGAGGTCGAGTGGTACCGGCCTGCCGACCGCGGTCTGGAGCAGAAAATCCGGGAAAAGCTCCAGGAGCTGCGCCGCCGCAACGCCGCGGCGCCCAAATCTCGCAAATGATCGACATCGAATTGCTCAGGCAGGAATCACGCCGGGACGCGGTGATTGCGCGCCTCGCGGCGCGGGGCTATGGCTTCGACCGGGAGGCGTTTCTCGCGCTCGAAGCCGAGCGCAAGCAGATCCAGGTCGACACCCAGGAGCTGCAGGCCGCGCGCAACGCGCACGCGAAGCGGATCGGCCAGGCGAAGGCGAAGAGCGAGGACGTGCGCGTGCTCATGGCCGAGGCGGGCGGCATCAACGAGCGTCTGGACCAACTCGAACAGAAGCTCCAGGACGTCCAGCGGCGCATGCACGCGTTTCTCGCGGACGTGCCGAACCCGCCGCACCCGAGCGTGCCCGAGGGCGACCGGCCCGAGCACAACCTCGAGCTGCGGCGCTGGGGCGAGCCGCGAAAGCTCGAATTTCCCGCCAGGGACCATGTCGAGATCGGCGAGGCGCTCGGCGGGCTCGATTTCGACGCCGCCACCAAGATCGCCGGCGCGCGCTTCGTCCTGATGCGCGGCGGTGTGGCGCGCCTTCACCGCGCGATCGGGCAGTTCATGCTCGACGTGCACGCGGTCGAGCACGGATATACGGAGATCTACGCGCCGTACCTCGTGAACGCCGCTGCGGCGTACGGGACCGGACAGCTGCCGAAGTTCGAGCAGGACCTGTTCATGGTGCCGAGGGGCGAGGAGAAGTGGTACCTGATTCCCACCGCCGAGGTGCCGGTCACCAACATCGTGCGCGACGAGATCTTGCCGCTCGAGTCGCTGCCGCTGAGATTCGTCTGCCACACACCCTGTTTTCGCTCCGAAGCCGGCTCCTACGGCAAGGACACGCGAGGCATGATCCGCCAGCACCAGTTCGACAAGGTCGAGCTGGTGCGAATCGAGCACCCGCAGAAGTCCTACGAGGCGCTCGAAGAGCTTACCGGCCATGCCGAAACCATTCTCAAGAGACTCGAGCTGCCGTACCGCGTGGTCGCCCTGTGCACCGGCGACCTGGGCGCGGCCGCAGCCAAGACCTACGACCTCGAGGTGTGGCTGCCGGGCCAGAAGGCGTATCGCGAGATCAGCTCGTGCTCCCATTTCGAGGCTTACCAGGCGCGGCGCATGCGCGCGCGGTTTCGCAACGAGAAAGGCAAGACCGAGCTCGTGCACACACTGAACGGCTCGGGCCTCGCGGTCGGCCGCACGCTGGTCGCGATCCTGGAGAACTTCCAGAACGCCGACGGCTCGGTGACGATCCCGGCGGCGCTGCGTCCTTACATGAACGGCGCGGAGCGGATCACCCCGGCCTGATAAAATCGGCCATTCGCGCGCAGTACGAACGCGACGCGGAGAGATGGCAGAGTGGTCGATTGCGGCAGACTCGAAATCTGTTGTACGGTTTACCGTACCGGGGGTTCGAATCCCTCTCTCTCCGCCATCCTCATCCCGAGCGCGACCCCGGTGCTATATTGATCCGCGCCATGGGCGCGGTCATGAATGGGGAGGCAGGCTTGCGCGGCGGCGACAACCGCGCGTTCGGATTCGCGGTCCTCGCCTCGATCCTGATCCACGGGCTGCTGCTGCTCGCGCTCCCGTCGCTGCGCGAGGCCGGCAAACGACCATCGGTCGCGCCGGGTCCCATCATCGCGCGCCTGGTGCAGGCGAGGCCCGCGGCGGCGCCGTTGTCTCAAGCCGTCGAGCAGGCGCCACAACCCGGTATCGAGCCGCCACCTGTTTCCGTCGCGAAGCCGGCGCCGGCACCGCGCCCTGTCGCGAAAGCCGAACCCAGAGCGCCCGCGAAGCCCGCGCCGGCAGCCTCCTCGCAGCCATCATCGCCCGCCCCTGCGTCCGCGCCGGCGCAGGCGAGCGCCGCGCCGCCCGGACCTGCCCCCGGCCCGCTCGCCAGCGTCGAACCGCAGCCGAGCGCTGCGGCGCCTGCCGCCGAGACAGCCGACGCGGGAACGCTCGCCCGGTACCGCCTGCAGCTGATCAGCGCCGCCAAGCGCTACAAGCGCTATCCGCGCGTCGCGATGGACAACAACTGGGAAGGAAAGGTCGAGCTGCGCATGGTGATCGGGGCGAACGGCATGATCGCCTCGCTCAGCGTGAAGAACGGAACCGGCCACGATGCGCTCGACCGGCAGGCGCTCGACATGATCAAGAAGGCGAAGCCGCTCACGCCGATTCCCGCCGCGCTGCGCGGCAAGGAGTTCAGCGTCGACATCCCGGTGATCTTCAGCCTGAAGGAGCCGGACGCCTAGCGGTTTTCGGGCGCGAAGGCGACCACGTGGTCGACATCCAGCCGGATGCCGATGCGCTCGCCCAGCGCGTGGTTGTGGTGGCTCGGCACCAGCGCGAGCACCTTCCTGCCGCTGCCGAGGCGCAGCGTGTACAGGATCTCGGCGCCGCGAAACGCCTTGTGCACCACCTCGGCCTGCGTCGGCGCGGCGTCGTCGTGAACCACGTCGTCCGGGCGCAGCAGGATATCCGCGGTGCAGCCGCGGCCGCACACGTCGCAGCCGAGCTGGCACGCGTCCGGGATCTCGCCTTCGAGCACGCCGAGCTCGATCTCCACCCGGCGCGAGTTGAGCACCTTGGCGGGCAGGAACGCGCCCTGCCCCACGAAATCGGCCACGAAGCGGTTCACGGGGCGGTGATAGAGGTTATAAGGGGAGTCCCACTGCTGGATGCGGCCGTCGTGCATGATCCCGATCTCGTCGGCCATCGCGAACGCCTCGTGCTGGTCGTGCGTGACCAGGATCGCGGTCGCCCCGCTCGCGTTGATGATCTCGCGCACCTCGAGCGACAGGCGCTCGCGCAGATCGATGTCGAGGTTGGAAAACGGCTCGTCGAGCAGCAGCAGCTCGGGGCGCGGCGCGAGCGCCCGCGCAAGCGCGACGCGCTGCTGCTGGCCGCCCGAGATCTCGTGCGGATACCGTTGGAGCGCCGGCGCAAGGCCGACCAGCGCGGCGAGCTCGCGCAGGCGCTCGCCACGCTCGGAGGGCGGCGCGGCGTGCAGGCCGAAAGCGATGTTCGCCGCGACGGTGAGGTGCGGAAACAGTGCGAAGTCCTGGAACACCATGCCGATGCGGCGCTTCTCCGGCGGCAGGCTCAGCCCGGGCGCGGAGACGACCGTGTCGCCGAGCAGGATGCGCCCCGCGCGTACCGGCTCGAACCCGGCGATGCAGCGCAGCGCCGTGGTCTTGCCGCAGCCGCTCGGTCCGAGCAGGCAGCCGATCGCGCCGCGGGGCAGGGCGAACGAGAGGCCGCGCAATACTTCGAGCTCGCCGTAGGCGTGCCGCAAGCCTTCCACCTGAAGCAGCGCAGGCGCCTGAGTCACGGAGCGATTATAAGGTGACATGAGAGCAAACGAGAATTGTTCTTGTTAAAATCAGGAATGCTTGATTTTCAAAGGCTTGGATTGCTGGGCGCCGCTTCGCTCGCGGTCGCGGCGCTGATCCTGCTGCCGATCCTGGCGGTGCTGTCGAGCGTGTTCGCTCCGGCGAGCGGCACCTGGTCGCACTTGGTGCAAACCGCGCTCGGCGCGTACGTCTGGAACACGGCGCTGCTGCTCGCCGGCACCGCCGCAGGCGTCATGTCGATGGGCGTGCTCGCTGCCTGGCTCGTCACCGCGTACCGCTTCCCGGGGCAGCGCCTGCTCGAATGGGCGCTCGTTCTCCCGCTCGCGATGCCGGCCTACGTCACTGCGTACGCTTACACCGACTGGCTCCAGTTCACCGGCCCGGTGCAGAGCTGGCTGCGCGCCGCGACGGGATGGCAGGCGCGCGACTACTGGTTCCCGGAGGTGCGCTCGCTGTGGGGCGCTGCGGCGATGCTCTCGTTCGCGCTCTATCCGTACGTGTACCTCGTCGCGCGCACCGCGTTCCTCGATCTGTCGCGCAGCGCGCTCGAGGCGGGACGGCTCGCGGGTCACTCGGCATGGGGCAGCTTCGTGCGCGTGGCGCTTCCGCTCGCGCGTCCGGCGATCGCGGCGGGAACCGCGCTCGCGCTGATGGAAACGCTCGCCGATTTCGGCACCGTGTCGTACTTCGCGCTCGAGGTGTTCACCACCGGGATCTTCAAGGCGTGGTTCTCGATGGGCGACAGCGACGCCGCCGGCCAGCTCTCGGCCTGGCTGCTCGGGTTCGTGGTGCTGGTGCTTGCGCTTGAGCGGGCGAGCCGCGGGCGCGCCGCCTACGCGAGCGCGACGCGCAAGCCGGCTCTGCCGCAGCGCCTCGCCGGCGCGCCCGCCGCGCTCGCCTTCGCCGCGTGCGCCGCGCCGGTGGTGTTCGGCTTCCTGCTTCCTGCGGGCATCCTGCTGCAGCTTGTGCTCGCCTCGCCCGAGGCGCGCTGGGGGGTGCGCGTGCTCGCGCTGGTGGGGAACAGCTTCATTCTCGCCGGAATCACCGCGGCGCTCGGCGTCGTGCTTGCGACCGCCATGGCCTATGCCGCCCGGCTCTCCAGGAGCCGCCCGGTCGCGATCGCGAATCGCTGCGCCTCGCTCGGCTACGCCATTCCGGGCGCGGTCATTGCCGTGGGAATTCTGGTACCTCTCGCGCGCTTCGACAACTGGCTCGCAGCATGGGTCGAAGCTTCCTTCGGCATGAGGATCGGTTTGCTGCTCACCGGCACGATCGTCGCCCTCGTCTACGCGTATCTGGTGCGCTTCCTCGCGGCGGCGATGAACACTATGGAAGCGGGACTGGCCAAGATTACGCCGAGCATGGAAGACGCGGCGCGCAGCCTCGGCGCGGGCCCCGCGAGCACGCTTGCGCGCGTGCACCTGCCGCTGCTCGGCTCGAGCCTCGCCACGGCGGGGCTGCTGGTGTTCCTGGACGTGATGAAGGAGTTGCCGGCGACCTTCGCGCTGCGTCCCTTCAATTTCGACACGCTCGCCATCGAGGCGTATCAGCTCGCCCAGGACGAGCGGCTGGCCGAGGCGGCCGTGCCATCGCTGGTGATCGTCGCGGTGAGCGTGCTGCCGCTGCTGGTCGTCTGGAGGCGCTACTTCCAGGCCACGCGGTCGTAGAGCTTCTGCGAGCTCGGCTGATTGCGTCCGAGCACCGCGACGTTGAGCGTGTCGCGCTTGAAGTCGCCGAGGGCGCCGAGCACCGGATTGTCGACCTTCACGTTCGCCACCACCGGCCATTCGTTGTTGCCGTCGGCGAAGTAGCGTTGCGCCTCGTCGCTGGCGAGGTACTCGAGGAACTTGATCGCCGCCTCGCGGTTGGGCGCGTTCTTCAGCACCCCGGCGCCGGAGATGTTGACGTGCGTCCCCCAGCTGTTCTGGTTCGGGAAGACGATGCCGATGCTGTCTGCGACCCGCTTATCGTCGGGCTTCTGCGAGCGCGCAAGGCGCGCGTAGTAGTACTGGTTCGACACCGTCACGTCGCACTCGCCCGCCGCCACCGATTTCAGCTGGTCGGTGTCGCCGCCTTTCGGGTCGCGCGCGAGATTGGCCCGCACCCCCTTCGCCCATTCCTCGGCCTTCGCCTCGCCGAGATGGTCGATGAGCGCTCCCATCAGCGACAGGTTGTAGACGTTGGTGGACGAGCGCATGCACACGCGGCCCTTCCATTTCGGGTCGGCGAGCTCCTGATAGGTCTGGATCTCCCCGGGCCCGACCTTCGCCTTGTTGTAGGCAATCACGCGCGCGCGCAGCGAAAACCCGAACCAGTTTCCGCCCGGCTCGCGCAGGCTCTCCGGGATCCGCTCTTCGAGCCGCGCGGACTTCACCGGCTGGAACAGGCCCATCTGCTCGGCACGCCACAGCCGTCCCGCGTCCACGGTGATCAGCACGTCCGCGGGGCTGCGCGCGCCCTCGTTGCGGATGCGCTCGATCAGCGCGTCCTCGCCGGCCTCGATGCGGTTGATCCGGATTCCGGTCAGCCTGGTGAAGCCGGTGTACAGCGCCTCGTCAGTCTGGTAATGGCGCGACGAGTAGAGATTCAGTACCTTGTCTTGGGCTTGGGCACTGGCGAGGAAAACAGCGAGAAGCGTGGCGATCAGAGGTTTCATTTGTAAATCAACAAGTTGAACTCGAAATGGGAACTTAATAATAGTAGCTCTCATTTGCGGAGTCAATGCAAATGAGAAAAACTCTTGTTGTGGATCAAATTCCGAGGCGACGCGCCCTACTGAAGCGTTGCATCCAATAGGGTGCGTGCGTTCGAATCGAAGCAACCACTCACCTATCTCGCCCGTTATGCGCTTCATGAAACAATGGCTGCTCGCCCTGGGCGTCGTCGCGCCCCTCGCGCTGGCGCAGGGAACGCTCGAGATCATCCCGCTCAGGCACCGCACCGTGGATCAGGTGCTTCCGGTACTGCGCCCGCTGCTCGAGCCGGGTGGAACGCTCACCGGCCAGTCGAGCCAGCTCATCGTCCGAACCAACCCGCGCAATCTCGCCGAGATCAAGCAGGCGCTCGACGCGATCGACCGTCCGCTCAGGCGCCTGCAGATCTCGGTGCGCTTCGACACAACCGCCGGCGCCGAACGTCAGGACCTTGAAGCGCGCGGCACGGTGCGCTCGGGCGACGTCACGATCAGCAACCGGCGCTTTCCCGCGGAGCGCAGCGAAGCGAGCGTGCGCGTGCAGGAGGAGCGCTCGAGCCTGGACGAGCGCGTCGATCAACGCGTGCAGGTCCTCGAAGGCGGCCGCGCTTTCATTTCCACCGGCCAGTCGCGCCCCGTGCGGCAGCGCGAGGTGATCCGCACGCCGGGGCGGGTGGTGGTCCAGGAAACGACCGCGATGCAGGACCTCGCCACCGGCTTCGAGGTGGTGCCGCGCCTGTCCGGCGACATGGTTTTCCTCGACATCGCGCCGCAACGCGAGACGCCGGGCGCGCTGCCGGGAAGCGTGCAGTCGCAGCGCGTGGCAAGCAGCGTGAGCGCGCGGCTCGGCGAATGGTTCGAAATCGGAGGCTCGTCGTCTGCCGAGTCGCGCGACGAACGCGGCATCCTCTCGACGCGGCGATCCGGCGCCGCAGAATCGCGGCGCGTGTGGGTGAAAGTCGAGGAGGTCCGAGACTGAACGGCGAGCTGGAGCGCGCATTCGCCGCAGACGGGCCGCTCGCCGCCGGGATACCGGGGTTCAGGCGGCGGGCTCAGCAGCTGGAGATGGCGCAGGCGATCCACGGCGCGATCGAGCGCACCGGAATCCTCGTCGCCGAGGCCGGGACCGGCACCGGGAAGACGTTCGCTTACCTGGTCCCGGCGTTGCTTGCCGGCGCCAAGGTCATCGTCTCGACCGGAACGAAAACTCTCCAGGACCAGCTGTTCGACCGCGACCTACCCGCGGTGCGCGAGTCGCTCGCCTCGGGCGCCACCGCGGCGCTGCTGAAGGGTCGCGCGAACTACGTCTGCGTCTACCGGCTGGAGCGCGCAGCCAGGGAGGCGCGGCTCGGGTCGCGCGAGGAGAGCGCGCAATTGAGGCGCATCGAGCGCTTCGCCGCACTCACCTCGAGCGGGGATCGCGCCGACCTCGCCGACGTGCCGGAGGATGCCGCGGTGTGGGCGCACGCCACCTCGACGCGCGAGAACTGCCTCGGCCAGGAATGCCCGCGCTACAAGGATTGCTTCGTGATGCGCGCCCGCAAGAACGCGCTCGCGGCCGACGTGGTGGTCGTCAATCATCACCTGTTTTTCGCCGATGTGATGCTGCGCGACGAGGGCATCGCGGAGCTGCTGCCCGCGTGCAATACCGTGATCTTCGACGAGGCGCATCAGCTGCCGGAGACCGCGCGCATGTTCTTCGGGGACAGCGTCTCCACCGGGCAGCTGCTGGAGCTCGCGCGCGACGCCCGCCTCGAGCTGCGCGCCGCGGGCGGCGCGTCGCCCGAGCTGGACCGGCTCGCCGCGCGACTCGACAAGGCCGCACGCGACCTGCGGCTCGCGCTGGGCGACGATGCCGGGCGCTTCGGGTGGCCGCAGGCGCTGCGGCGGCCGGGGTTCGCCGAGGCGCTGCAGCGGCTGGGCGTGGCGCTCGAGACGCTCGCCGAGCCGCTTGCCGAGCAGGCCGAGCGCTCGGAAGGGCTCGCCTCCTGCGCGCGCCGCGCGTCCGAGGCGCGCGCGCGGCTGGCGCGGCTCATCGAGGCCGACGGCTCGCGCGAGGTGCGCTGGGTGGAAGTCTTCGCCCAGGCCGCCCAGCTTCACGTCACGCCGCTTTCCTGCGCGGAGCTGTTCCGCCGCCAGATGCAGGACCATCCGCGCGCCTGGATCTTCACCTCGGCGACGCTCGCGGTCGGGGAGGATTTCTCGCACTTCACGCGCGAGCTGGGCATCGCCGAGGCCGCAACGCGGCGCTGGGCGAGCCCGTTCGATTTCGAACGCCAGGCGCTGCTCTACCTGCCGCAGGGGTTGCCGCCCGACCCGAACGATCCGTCGTTCACGGACGCGGTGGTGGAAGCGGCGCTGCCGGTGCTGCGCTCGAGCGGCGGCCGCGCGTTCCTGCTGTTCACGACGCTGCGCGCGCTACGGCGCGCGCACGAGCTGCTGCGCGAGCGCATCGAGCATCCGCTGCTCGTCCAGGGAACGGGGTCGCGCTCGGAGCTGCTGGCGCGCTTTCGCACCCTGGGCAACGCGGTGCTGCTCGGCGCGGCGTCGTTCTGGGAGGGCGTCGACGTGCGCGGCGAAGCGCTCTCGCTGGTGGTGATCGACAAGCTCCCGTTCGCCCCGCCGGACGATCCGGTGCTCGCCGCGCGCATCGAGGCCGTTCGCGCGCAGGGCGGGAACCCGTTCTCGGAGCTGCAGCTGCCGCAGGCCGTGCTGCAGCTCAAGCAGGGCGCGGGACGGCTGATCCGCGACGAGACCGACCGCGGCGTGCTGATGCTGTGCGACCCGCGGCTGCTGTCGCGGTCCTACGGGCGCCTGATCCTGCAGAGCCTTCCGCCGATGCGCGCGACGCGCCGTCTTGAGGACGTCGAATCGTTTTTCGCGAAAATCGCCGCGTGAGGGTGGTCATCGCCGGGGGCGGCGGACCCGCTTCGAGACCGGGCAACTACCACTCGGGGTCCCAGATGCGCCACCATGGCACGTCCTTCTTCGCGCCGCCGGGCTTGAGGTAGCGGCTGTCCGGGAAGTTGGTGCGCATCACCCGGTCGGCGGCGTCGCGCAGGTCGTTCATGCCGAGCGCGTCGTAGGCCTTCACCAGGATGAATACCGCCTCCTCGATCGTCGGCGCCTGCGGGTAGTGCTGGATGGCGTATTGCGCCCGGTTCGCCGCGGCGACGTAGGCCGCGCGTTTCATGTAGTAACGCGCGACGTACACTTCGTGCGACGCGAGCGCGTTCACGAGGTAGCGCATGCGCGCCGCCGAATCCTCCGCGTACTTCGATTCCGGGAAGCGCGTCACCAGCTCCTTGAACGCGTCGAACGCCTCGCGCGTCGCTTTCGGGTCGCGGTCGGTCATGTCGGGGGTGGTGAGGAAGGTGAGCAGCCCCTGGCCCTCGTTGAAATTGATCAGCCCCTTCAGGTAGTACGCGTAGTCGACGTTCGGGTGGTTGGGGTAGAGCTTGATGAAGCGGTCGGCCGCCGCGAGCGCCGAGGCGCGCTCGTTGTCTTTCCAGTAGGCGTAGGCGATCTCGAGCTGGGCCTGCTGCGCGTAGCGCCCGTACGGGTAGCGTGCCTCGAGCTTCTCGAGGTACTTGATCGCCTGGGCCCAGCTCTTGGACGCCATCTGGTCCTTCGCCTCGCCGTAGAGCTTCTGCGCCGACCAGCCGGCGGTCTCGTCGTAGTCGTCCTTCAGCAGCGCGCACGCCCCGGAGAGCAATGCCCCGGAGAGCGCGAGCGAAACCAGTAAACTCGGACGCATGCGAAAGTCCCGTGGAAGCAGGGCGAAAGATTATCACGCCCGGTGCAGCGAAGACTGGGACGCCGCCTTGGCCGCGCCGATGCGCGCCACGGTGCCCGCCACCTACGGCGGCATGAGGCTGGACCAGGCGCTCGCGCGCCTGTTTCCCCAGTACTCGCGCAACCGCCTGCAGGCATGGCTGCTCGCCGGAAACATCCGCGTCGACGGCGCCGCGGCGCTCGCGAAGCACGCGGTCTCGGGCGGCGAGCGCGTCGAGCTGACGCCGCCGGCGGTTTCCCAAGCCGCGTTGCCGGCTGCGCAGCGCATGCCGCTCAAGATCGTGCACGAGGACCAGGATCTTCTCGTCATCGACAAGCCCGCCGGCCTGGTGGTGCATCCGGGCGCCGGTGTGCCGGACCGGACGCTGCTCAACGCGCTGCTCGCGCACCAGCCCGCGCTCGCGCAAGTGCCGCGCGCCGGGATCGTGCATCGCCTGGACAAGGACACGAGCGGGCTCATCGTGGTGGCGAAAAACGTCTCCTCGCAGGCGAGCCTCGCGAGGCAGCTCGCCGAGCGCACGATGCGCCGCACCTACCTCGCAGTGGTGCAGGGCGATCCGCCCGCGAGCGGAATGATCGATGCGCCGATCGGACGCGACGCGAGGCAGCGCACGCGCATGGCCGTCACGCGCCGCGGCAAGCCCGCGCGCACCGCATACCGGGTCCTCGAGCGCTTCGGTCGCGCGGCGCTGGTCGAATGCAAGCTCGAAACCGGGCGCACGCACCAGATCAGGGTCCACTTCCAGCACCTTCGTCATCCTCTGGTCGGAGATCCCGTGTACCGTCGCGGCACGCGCCGCGGCATCGCATTCGCCAGGCAGGCGCTGCACGCGGCCGAGCTTGCGCTGCGGCACCCGCGCGACGGGCGCGCCATGACCTGGCGATCGCCGCTCCCGCGCGACCTGCGCGGCCTGCTCGAGACGCTGCGCGCCGAGGCATGACGCGGACGACGCTGCGGCCGGATTGGCCCGCCCCGCCGCGCGTGCGCGCGGTGATCACAACCTGCGCGCTGGGCGACATGAGGTCCGGGGGCGACGGGCGCGAGCGCCTGCGCGCGCTTCTGCCAGACGAGCCCGTGTGGCTGCGGCAGGTGCACGGGATCGCGGTCGCGGACGCGGACGCGGCGCGCCGCGCGGGCGCAGAGCCCGAGGCCGACGCCGCCGTGGCGCGTTCGGCGGGCACCGTATGCGCCGCGCTCATCGCCGATTGCATGCCGGTATTGCTCGCCGACGAGGCGGGGTGCGTGGTTGCGATCGCGCACGCCGGCTGGCGCGGGCTCGCGGCCGGCGTCGTCGAAGCGGCGCTCGCGGCAATGCGGGCGCCGCCCGAGGCGGTGATCGCGTGGCTCGGGCCGGCGATCGGAGCGCGCGTCTACGAGGTCGGAGCCGAGGTTCGTGAGGCGTTCCTCGCGCGCGATGCCGCTGCGGCGAGCGCGTTCACGCCCGGGCGCCCTGGCCGCTGGCTGCTCGATCTCTACGCGGTGGCGCGGCAGCGACTCGCTCGTTGCGCCGTGCGGCGGGTCTACGGCGGGGGCTACTGCACCTACGCCGACTCCGAGCGCTTCTTCTCGTACCGGCGCGACCGCACCAGCGCCCGCATGGCGGCGCTGATCTGGCTTTCATAGAATTTGACGCGCTGCGCCACCGGAGGCAAAAAATCAGCTCTTACAAGGACATGGATACATTATAAGCGGCCTGTCGGACGGCATTTGACGGCCCGTCTTGTGCGTCGCAAAATCGCCCCGCGATGCAGAATCAGCCCCAGGACGCCTTTCTCGCCTCGATCGCGCAGGCGGGCAACGAAGTCTCGCAGGGCTGGATGCGCATCGCCGCAGCCGCGCCCGCGGCCGCCCAGGCGGCGCCTTGGCTCGCGGCGATCCAGAAAAACGCGCAGCACGGTTCGTCCCTGCATGCGTCGTACCTCGAGAAGCAGGCGAAGCTCTGGACCTCGCTCGTCTCGGGCCTCGGCACCGGACCCGTTGCTGCCGCCGAGCCGGGCGACCGGCGCTTCGCGGCCGCGGAGTGGCGCGACAACTCCTATTTCGACTACCTGAAACAGTCCTACCTGCTTGCCGCGCGCTTCCTCGAGGAGCTCGTCGAAGGCGCCGAGCTCGAGCCCAGAGCGAAGGCGCGCGCGCGCTTCGCGGTGAAGCTGTGGGTCGACGCGCTGTGCCCCGCGAATTACGCCGCCACCAACCCGGACGCGCTGCGCCTTGCGCTGGAGACGCGCGGCGAGAGCCTGGCGAAGGGGCTCGCCAACCTCATCGGCGACGCGCGCAAGGGGCGCATCAGCCAGAGCGACGAGTCGGCTTTCGAGGTGGGACGCAATCTCGCCCTCACGCCGGGCGACGTCGTGTACGAGAACGAGCTGATCCAGCTGATCCAGTACGCACCCTCGACCCCGCAGGTCGCCGCTCGCCCGCTCGTCATGGTGCCGCCGTGCATCAACAAGTACTACGTCCTCGACCTGCAGCCTGAGAACTCGTTCGTGCGCTACGCCGTCGAGCGCGGGCACACCGTGTTCATGGTCTCGTGGCGCAACGTCGGCCCGGCGCTCGGCCATCTCGGCTGGGACGATTACCTGGAGAAGGGCGTGTTCACGGCGCTGCGCGCGGCGCGCGAGATCGCTGCCAGCGACCGGGTGAACGCGCTCGGCTTCTGCGTCGGCGGGACGCTGCTCGGCGCTGCGCTCGCGGTCCTTGCGGCAAAGCGCGAGGACATCGTGGCGAGCGCGACATTTCTCGCCGCGATGCTCGATTTCCGCGAAACCGGCCAGATCGGGCTGTTCGTCGACGAGGCGGGCGTCGCAGCGCGCGAGGCGACGATCGGCCGCGGCGGCATCCTGCCCGGATCGGACCTCGCGCTGGTGTTCTCCAGCGTGCGCGCGAACGACCTCATCTGGCCATACGTGGTGAACAATTACCTGCTCGGCGGTCAGCCGGCGGCGTTCGACCTGCTCTACTGGAATGCGGACGCCACCAACCTGCCTGGCCCGATGTACTGCTACTACCTCAGGAACACCTACCTCGAAAACAAGCTGCGCGTCCCCGGCGCGCTGGTGAACTGCGGCGTTCCGGTGGAGCTCGGCCGCGTGGGCGTGCCGAGCTTCGTTCTCGCCACGCGCGAGGACCACATCGTGCCGTGGATGTCGGCGTACCGGACCCTCGGCCTGCTCGGAGGCGAGAAGACCTTCGTGCTCGGAGCGAGCGGCCACATCGCCGGCGTGATCAATCCCGCGGCCAAGAAGCGCCGCAGCCATTGGATCGGGAGCGCACCGTATCCGGACGAGCCGCAGCAGTGGCTCGCGAGCGCAGCGGAGCAGCCGGGCAGCTGGTGGCCGCGCTGGTCGGATTGGCTTGCAACGCACGCGGGCGGCGCACGCAAGGCGCCGCGGGTGCGCGGCAATTCGCGCTACCGGGCGATCGAACCGGCGCCCGGCCGCTACGTCAAGCAACGCGCCCCGGCGGCCGCCGGGGCGGCATGAGACAGGAGGCACCATGGAAGACATATTGATCGTCGGCGCGCTGCGCACCGCCATCGGAAAATTCGGCGGCACGCTCGCGAAGATCCCCGCGTCCGATCTCGGCGCGCACGTCATCAGGAAAGTGCTCGAGCGCGCGGGTGTCGCGCCCGAGCAGGTGTCGGAAGTGATCATGGGACAGGTGCTCGCCGCGGCCTGCGGCCAGAACCCGGCGCGCCAGGCGGCGATGCGCGCCGGGCTCCCCGACATGATTCCCGCCATGACCATCAACAAGGTATGCGGCTCGGGGCTCAAGGCGGCGATGCTCGGCGCGCAGTCGATCGCCAACGGCGACGCGGACATCGTGGTGGCGGGCGGGCAGGAGTCGATGAGCACCTCTCCGCACGCGCTCGCGGGCTCGCGCGACGGCTTTCGCATGGGCGACGCGAAGATGGTCGACACCATGGTCGTCGACGGCCTGTGGGACGTCTACAACCAGTACCACATGGGCGTCACCGCCGAGAACGTGGCCAAGGAATACGCCGTGACGCGCGAGGAGCAGGACGAGTTCGCGCTCGCCTCGCAGCTGAAGACCGAAGCGGCGCAGAAGGCGGGCAGGTTCGGGGACGAGATCGCGCCGTTCGAGGTTCCCTCCAGGAAGGGCCCGGTCAGCTTTGCGGACGACGAATATCCGCGCCACGGCGCGACGCTCGAGGCGCTCAAGGGCTTGAAGCCCGCGTTCGACAAGAGCGGCACCGTGACCGCCGGCAACGCCTCGGGAATCAACGACGGTGCCGCCGCGGTCGTGCTCGCCTCGGCGCGCAAGGCGAAGGAGCTCGGCCTGAAGCCGCTTGCGCGCATCAAGGCCTTCGCCTCCGCCGGCGTCGACCCGAAATACATGGGGATGGGCCCGGTGCCTGCCTCCAAGCGCTGCCTCGCGCGCGCCGGCTGGGAGCCGAAGGATCTCGACCTCATGGAGATCAACGAAGCTTTCGCCGCGCAGGCGATCGCGGTCAACCGCCAGATGGGCTGGGACACGGGCAAGGTGAACGTCAACGGCGGCGCGATCGCGCTCGGGCACCCGATCGGGGCCTCGGGCTGCCGCATCCTGGTCACGCTGCTCCACGAGATGCAGAAGCGCGGCGCCAGGCGCGGCCTCGCTTCGCTGTGCATCGGCGGCGGCATGGGCGTCGCCCTGGCCGTGGAACGATAGGAAAGGAACCGGAATGACGATGCAGGAGGCAGCAGCCGGACACCCGCGCACGGCGCACGACCCCTGGCGCGATGCCGCGAGCCCGGTGATCGCGCGTGTCGCGTTCGTGTCCGGCGGCATGGGCGGGATCGGCACGGCGATCTGCAGGCGCGTCGGCCAGGCGGGACACACCGTGGTCGCCGGCTGCCTGCCGGGCTACGAGCGCAAGGGCGAGTGGCTCCACGCGATGCGCGCCGAGGGCTACCGGGTGCACGCCGCCGAGGGCGACGTGTCGGACTTCGATTCCTGCGCCGAGATGTTCTACCAGGTGCGCTCGGTCGTCGGCCCGGTCGACATCCTGGTGAACAACGCCGGCATCACGCGCGACTCCGTCTTCAAGCGCATGACCGAGCAGGACTGGTACGCGGTGATCAACACCAACCTGAACAGCGTGTTCAACGTCACGCGGCAGGTGGTCGACGGCATGTGCGAGCGCGGCTGGGGCCGCGTCGTCAATATTTCGTCGGTCAACGCCATCAAGGGCCAGTTCGGGCAGACCAACTACTCGGCCGCTAAGGCCGGAATGGCCGGATTCTCCAAGGCGCTCGCCCAGGAAGTGGTGAGGAAGGGCGTAACCGTAAACACCGTGTCTCCGGGCTACGTCGACACCGACCTCGTGATGTCGCTGCGCAAGGATGTCCGGGAGCGAATCGTCTCCTCGATTCCGATGGGACGGCTGGCGAGGCCCGAGGAAATTGCCGCGGTGGTGGCGTTCCTCGCTTCCGAGGAAGCGGGCTACATCACCGGCGCCAACATCTCGGTGAATGGCGGCATGCACATGATGTAGACTCGTCCGGAGCGGAAATTGTGATGCCGAAACAAAGACTCGCTGTCGTCACCGGTGGCATGGGCGGCCTGGGCGAGACGATCTCGACCAAGATGGCCGACGCCGGCTACAAGGTGGTGGTGACGTACTCGCCCGCGAACACCCGCTACAAGGTCTGGCTCGAGGAAATGAAGGGGCGCGGCTACGCGTTCTCGGCCTACCCGGTGGACGTGGTGGACTACGACGACTGCGCGCGCAAGTGCGTGCAGATCCAGGGCGAGTGCGGCGCAGTGGACATCCTGGTGAACAACGCCGGCATCACGCGCGACATGACCTTCAAGAAGATGACCAAGATCGACTGGGACGCGGTGATGCGCACCAATCTCGATTCGTGCTTCAACATGACCAAGCAGGTGATGGACGGCATGCTCGAGCGCAGCTGGGGGCGCGTCGTCAACGTCTCGTCGGTGAACGGGCAGAAAGGCGCATTCGGGCAGACCAACTACTCGGCGGCGAAGGCCGGCATCCACGGCTTCACCAAGGCGCTCGCGCTCGAGGTGGCGAAGAAAGGCGTGACGGTCAACACCATCTCGCCGGGATACATCGGCACCAAGATGGTGACCGCGATCCCGAAGGAGATCCTCGATTCCAAGATCCTGCCGCAGATCCCGGTCGGGCGGCTCGGCAAGCCCGACGAGGTCGCGGGACTGATCATCTACCTGTGCTCGGACGAAGCCGCTTTCGTCACCGGCGCGAACATCTCGATCAACGGCGGCCAGCACATGTTTTGAGGAGTAGACTTTATGGCGGCGATTCCCGAGACGAAGATGGAAAACCAGCTCCGGTTGATCAAGAAGTACCCCAACCGGCGGCTCTACGACACCAAGACCTCGAGCTACATCACGCTCGCGGACGTGAAGCAGATGGTGCTCAGGCAGGAGGAGTTCCAGGTCGTCGACGCGAAGAGCGGCGAGGAGCTGACGCGGCAGATTCTCCTGCAGATCATCCTGGACGAGGAATCGAGCGGCATGCCGATGTTCTCCTCCGACCTGCTGTCCCACCTCATCCGCTTCTACGGCAACGCCATGCAGGGGCTGATGGGCACCTACCTGGAGAAGAACATCAAGGCGTTCCAGGAGGTGCAGAAGACGCTGCAGGAGCAGTCGCAGCGCATGTACGGCGACAACTCGCGCGCCTCCCAGGAGCTGTGGGCGCAGTTCATGAACCTGCAGGGACCGGCGATGCAGAGCCTGATGCAGGCCTACATGGAGCAGAGCCAGAAGATGTTCGCGCAGTTCCAGGAGCAGATGCAGAGCCAGGCGCGCAACGTGTTCGCCGGCTTCTCCTTCCCCGGCTTTCCGCAGCAGCAGCAGCAGCAGCAAGGCAAGACCGAGCCCGAAAAGTAGCCCCATGGCGGCGCGCGAAGTGGTGGTGGTCTCCGGCGCGCGCACGGCGATCGGCGACTACGGCGGCGCCCTCAAGGACGTGGCGCCCACGAAGCTCGGCGCGACCGCCATCAAGGAGGCGCTCGCGCGCGCCGGGATCGACCCGGCGAGCGTGGGCCACGTCGTGATGGGAAGCGTGATCCACGGCGAGGCGCGGGACATGTACCTTTCGCGCGTCGCGGCGCTCGATGCGGGGCTGCCGGTCGGCACCCCGTGCCTCACGGTCAACCGCCTGTGCGGCTCGGGACTTCAGGCGATCGTATCGGCGGCGCAGCACATCCTGCTCGGCGATATCGACGTCGCGGTCGCGGGCGGCGCCGAGAGCATGAGCCGCGCGGCGTATTTCCTGCCCGCGGCGCGCTGGGGGCAGAGGATGGGCGATGCGCCGATCGTGGACGCGATGACTGCGGCGCTGCACGACCCGTTCGGCCACGGCCACATGGGCGTCACCGCCGAGAACATCGCGGCGAAATACGGTTTCACGCGCGGCGAGCAGGACGAGTTCGCCCTCGAGTCGCATCACCGCGCGTCGCGTGCGCTGGACGAGGGTCGATTCAGGTCGCAGATCGTTCCCATCGAGGTGAAGACGAAAAAGGGCGTCGAGCCCTTCGTCACCGACGAGCACGTGCGCAGGGACGCGAAGCCCGAGGACCTGGCGAAGCTCAAGGCGGCGTTCAGGAAGGACGGCACGGTGACGGCGGGAAACGCCTCGGGCATCAACGACGCCGGCGCGGCAGTGGTGCTGATGGAAGCGAAAGCCGCGCAGGAGGCGGGCGCAAAGCCGAAGGCTCGCCTGGTCGCCTACGCGCACGCCGGCGTCGAGCCGCAGGTGATGGGCTTGGGGCCGATTCCGGCGGTGAAGAGGGTGTTCGAGAAAGCCGGGCTGAAACCCGGCGACATGGACGTGATCGAATCGAACGAGGCCTTCGCCGTGCAGGCGATGGCGGTGACCAGGGATCTGGGCCTCGACCCGGCCAAGGTGAATCCGAACGGCGGCGCGGTGGCGCTCGGCCACCCGATCGGCGCCACCGGCTGCATCCTCACGGTGAAGGCGCTCTACGAGCTCGAGCGCGCGCAGAAGCGCTACGCGCTCGTCACGATGTGCATCGGGGGAGGACAGGGCATCGCCGCGATCTTCGAGCGCATGGCCTGAGGTTGGGGCTCGAGCGCACCGCCGCGCCTGCCACGACTTTCGCGCGGGCGCGCGCGGATTTCGGCACGACCCATCTCGCGAACGCGACGGTGGCGTTCATTTTCGCCGCCTCGGGGCCGGTGGCGATCATTCTTGCCGTCGGCACGCGCGGCGGGTTGTCGCCGCAGGACCTGTCGTCGTGGCTGTTCGGCGCGTTCTTCCTCAACGGGCTCGTCAGCATCGTCTTCTGCTGGCTGTACCGGCAGCCGCTGGTGTTCTTCTGGACCATTCCCGGCACGGTGCTGGTCGGGCCCGCGCTCGGGCACCTGAGCTTCGCCGAGGTGATCGGCGCGTATTACGCAACCGGCCTGCTGATGTTCGCGCTCGGGCTGTCGGGGTGGGTGCGCCGCGCGATGCAGGCGGTGCCGATGCCGATCGTCATGGGGATGGTGGCGGGCGTGTTCCTGCGTTTCGGGCTGGATCTCGTGTTCGCGGTGCGCGACGATTTCTGGATCGCTGCGCCCATGATCGCCGCGTTCGTCGCGCTCTCAGCCGTGCCGGGGCTCGGCCGGCGGCTGCCGCCGCTCATCGGCGCGCTCGCGGTCGGTGCCGTGATGATCGTGCTGCTCGGCCGCTTCGAGCTCGCCCGCGAGGCGTCGCTGGGATTGGCGCAGCCGATCCTGTACGTGCCGGTGTTCTCGTGGCAGGCGATGGTCGAGCTGGTCGTGCCGCTCGCGATCACGGTGCTGGTGGTGCAAAACGGGCAGGGCAACGCGGTGCTGCGCGCCGCGGGCCACGCGCCGCCGGTCAATGCCGTCACCGCGGCCTGCGGCATCGGAGCCATCGCGAGCGCGCTCGTCGGCGCGGTGTAGACGTGCCTCACCGGACCGGTGAACGCGATCATCTCCGGCTCGGGCGAGCGGCACCGCCACTACACGGCCGGCATCTTCGTCGGGCTGCTCGCGCTCGCCTTCGGCCTGTTCTCGCCCGTCCTCACGAACATCATGCTCGCCACGCCCGGCGCGTTCATCGCCGCGCTCGCGGGACTCGCGATGCTGCGCGTGCTCCAGGCTGCGTTCTCGATCTCGTTCGGCGGAAAGTTTGCGCTCGGCGCACTCGTCACCTTCCTGGTGACGGTCGCCGACGTGCCGATTCTCGGCGTCGGCGCGCCTTTCTGGGGCCTGGTGATCGGCTTTCTCGCCTCGCGGCTGCTCGAGCGCGGGGACTGGCGCGCGCCGCCGGCCTGAGCTACTCGACCTGCACGCCTTTCCAGTAGGCGACGTAGCCGGCGATGTGCCCGGCCTCGGGTTTGGCCACCGGGTAAACCCAGGCGGCGTCCTTGTTCACCTCGCCGTTCACCGCCACGTCGTAGTAGCTCGCCGTGCCTTTCCAGGGGCACACGGTGCGGGTCTGGGACTCGCGCAGATAGGTCTTGTCCACCGCCTCGGGCGGGAAGTAGACGTTGCCCTCGACGAGTTGCACCTCGTCGGCGCCGGCCTGGGCAAGAACGGTTCCGTTCCAGACGGCTTTCGGCATGGGACGAATAGCTTACCTCAGCGCCGTACCGCCAGGCGCTGCCGGCCAAACAGGTAAAGACCGGCGCCGACGATGATCGCCATCCCCAGCAGCGACCAGCCGTCCGGGAAGTCGCCGAACACCGCGAGCCCGAGCAGGATTGCCCAGACCAGCTGCGAGTAGACGAACGGCGCGAGCACGCTCGCAGGCGCGTGGTCGAAGGCCCGGATCAGGACGAAATGGCCGAGCGCGCCGAGCAGGCCCAGCGCTCCGAGCAGCCCCCAGTGGAAGGCGGTCTGCGGCGTTTTCCATGCGAGGGGCAGCGCCGGAAGGAACATGAGCGTTCCGACCAGCGTGCCGAAAAAGAGCGAGGTCAGCGGCGGCTCGAGCCCGCTCAGCTTGCGCGTGAGAATCTGGTAGAGCGCGATGCACAGCGCCGCTGCGAGCGGCAGCAGCGCGTGGGGCGTGAACACCGCCGAGCCCGGCCGCACGATGAGGAGCACGCCGACGAGCCCGGCAAGCGTGGCGGCGAGCCGCGCAGGCTCGAGCCGCTCCCCCAGCATCGGCACCGCGAGCACCGCGAGAAGCAGAGGCATCACGTGGAACACCGCGGCCATGTCGGCGAGCGGCATCGCCTGCAGCGAGGTGAAGAACAGCCACGTCGCGGCTCCAAGCAGCAGCCCGCGCAGCGTCTGGATTGCCGGCCGGGCGCTGCGCACCAGGCGCAGCTCGCCGCGCGCGGCGAGGAACGCGACCAGCAGCGCGAGGTTCACCGCGTAGCGCATCCACACGATCCCCGGCACCGGATACCAGCGCGAGAGATATTTCGCGATCGCGTCCATCAGCGCGAACATGCCGAAAGCGCAGACGATCAGCGCGATTCCGCGCAGCTGCGGATTTCCTGCCGGGGAGGGCATCGGTCGAAGCGGGAGATTGTGAGGGCCTTGCTACACTGCCGCAATGGAAATCTCGCTGCCGGTGACGCTCGCGGTGCTCGGCGCGGCGCTGTTGCACGCGAGCTGGAACGCGCTGGTGAAGGCGAGCGCCGACAAGGATCTCGACACCGTGGCCGTCGCCGTGGGCGCCGGCGTCGTCGCGGCTGCGGCCGCACCATTGCTGCCGCTTCCTGCGCCCGCATCCTGGCCGTGGCTCGCCGGATCGGCGGCGGTGCACATCCTGTATTTTCCATTCCTCGCCGGCGCGTACCGCTGGGGCGAATTCTCGTACACCTATCCGATCATGCGCGGCGGCGGCCCGATGATCGTCGCCGTCGTCGGCGCGGTTGCGCTGGGCGAAGTGCTGCCATGGGCGCAGACCTCGGGCGTCGCGCTGATCTGCGCCGGGATCCTCGGCTTTGCCTCGGGCGCGCACCACCGCAGCGCCACGCTCTACGCGCTGGCGAACGCGGTGGTGATCGCGGCGTACACGCTGATCGACGCCCAGGGCGCCCGCGCATCGGGCGCGCCGGTCAGCTATACGCTGTGGTTTTTCGTCGCCACCGGCGTGGTGATCGGCGCGATGGCGCTCGCCAGGCGCGGGCGCGCGGTTCCGCTCTATCTCGCCAGAAACTGGCGGCGCGCGGCGCTCGGCGGACTGTGCGCGGTCGGCGCCTACGCGATCGCGCTCTGGGCGATGACGCGGGCGCCGGTGGCGCTGGTGGCGGCGCTGCGCGAGACCTCGGTGATCTTCGCCGCCGCGATCGGCGCGCTGTTCCTCAAGGAGCGCTTCACGCGCCGGCGGCTCGCCGCCACCGGCGCGGTGCTGGCGGGACTGATGGCATTGCGGCTCTAGGCCTCCGGCCGCATGTGCGGAAACAGGATCACGTCGCGGATCGAAGGGCTGTCGGTGAGCAGCATCACCAGCCGGTCCACGCCGATGCCGGCGCCCGCCGTCGGCGGCAGGCCGTACTCGAGCGCGCGGACGTAATCCGCGTCGCTGAGCATGGCCTCCTGGTCGCCCGCCTCGCGCCGCCGCGCCTGCTCGCGGAAGCGCTCGGCCTGGTCTTCCGGATCGTTGAGCTCCGAGAACCCGTTCGCGATCTCCTTCGCGTCGACGAAAAGCTCGAAGCGGTCGGTGAGATCGGGGTCCGAGTCGCGCCGCCGCGCGAGCGGCGAGGCTTCGGCGGGGAAATCGAGGACGAAGGTCGGCTCGACCAGGCTCTTTTCCGCGACCGCTTCGAACAGCATCAGCTGCAGGGCGCCCCAGCCCTGGTCGCTCTTGTGCTCGACCCCGAGCGCGGAAAGCTTCTTCGACAGGAACGCGCGATCGCGCAGGTCGGCGCTCGAGCACTCCGCGCCGCCGTGCTTGCGGATCGCCTCCGCGATCGGCAGGCGCGGAAAGGATGCTGCGAAATCCAGGGTCTTGCCCTGACAGGAGAGGGAGAGCTTTCCGCAGGCGGCCAGCGCCGCCGCCCGCACCAGCCGCTCGGTGAGCTCCATCATGTAGTTCCAGTCCTGGTAGGCGCAGTACCACTCGAGCATCGTGAATTCGGGGTTGTGCTTGGTCGAGATGCCCTCGTTCCTGAAGTTGCGGTTGATCTCGAACACCCGCTCCAGCCCGCCGATCACCAGGCGCTTGAGGAACAGCTCCGGCGCGATGCGCAGGTATAGCTCCATGTCGAGCGCGTTGTGGTGCGTCTTGAAGGGCCGCGCGACCGCGCCGCCGGGGATCGGCTGCATCATCGGCGTCTCGACTTCCAGGTAGCCATCGGCGGCGAGCGTCTCGCGCAGCGCCTGCACCACCCGCGCGCGCGCCGCGAACACCTCGCGCACTGCGGGATTGACGATGAGGTCCACGTAGCGCCGCCGGTAGCGCAGCTCCTGGTCGGCGAGGCCGTGGAACTTCTCGGGCAGCGGCCGCAGCGACTTGGCGAGAAGGCGGATCGTGCGCGCGTGCACGGTGAGCTCGCCCTTGTTGGTCTTGAACAGGGTGCCTTCCACGCCGAGGACGTCGCCCAGGTCCCAGTGCTTGAACTGCTCGTGCGCCGCTTCTCCGGTCACGTCGTTGGTGACGTAGACCTGGATGCGCCCGGAGCCGTCCTGCAGCGTGGCGAAGCTCGCCTTGCCCATCACGCGTTTCAGCATCATGCGGCCGGCGACGACCGCGCTCACCTTCGCCTTCTCGAGTTCTTCCCTGCTGTTGTTTGCGTACGTCTTCAGCAGATTGTCCGCCAGATCCTTGCGCCGAAAGTCGTTCGGATAAGCGTTGCCGGCTGCGCGCAGAGACTTCAGCTTCTGGCGACGCTCTGCGACGATCTTGTTCTCCTCTTCCATCGCTAGACCCCCTGCTTGAGGCTCGCGCTGATGAAGTCCTCCAGCTCGCCGTCGAGCACCGCCTGGGTATTGCCCTTCTCGACGCCGGTCCTCAGGTCCTTGATGCGCGACTGGTCGAGCACGTAGCTCCTGATCTGGTGGCCCCACTCGATGTCGGTCTTCGCCTCGGCGAGCTTGTCGCGCTCCGCCTGGCGCTTGCGGATCTCCAGCTCGTAGAGGCGCGACTTGAGCATCGCCATCGCCTCGGCGCGGTTGCGGTGCTGCGAGCGGTCGTTCTGGCATTGCACCACGATGCCGCTCGGGATGTGCGTGATGCGCACCGCGCTGTCGGTGCGGTTGACGTGCTGGCCGCCCGCGCCCGAGGCCCGGTAGGTGTCGACGCGCAAGTCCGCCGGGTTGATGTCGACCTCGATCGAGTCGTCGACCTCCGGGTAGACGAACACGCTCGCGAAGGAGGTGTGGCGCCGCGCATTGGCGTCGAACGGGCTCTTGCGCACCAGGCGGTGCACGCCGTTCTCGGTGCGCAGGTGCCCGTACGCGTAGTCGCCGCTGATCTTGAGCGTCGCGTGCTTGATGCCCGCGACCTCGCCCTCGGCCTGCTCCAGGACGTCGGCGTTGAAGCCCTTGCGGTCGCAGTACTTGAGGTACATGCGCTCGAGCATCTGCGCCCAGTCCTGCGCCTCGGTGCCGCCCGAGCCCGCCTGGATGTCCATGAAGCAGCTGTTGGGATCGAGCGGATTGGAGAACATGCGGCGGAATTCGAGCGCCGCCACGTCCCGCTCGAGCTTCGACGCCTCGAGTCCGATCCCCTCGAGCGTGGCGTCGTCGTTCTCCGTGCGGGCCAGATCGAACAGTTCCCTGGCATCCGCGAGCCCGGTGTCGACGCGACCGAGCGTGCCGACGATCGATTCGAGAGCTTTCTTCTCTTTTCCGAGATCTTGCGCGCGCTGCGGGTTGTCCCACAGCCGGGGATCTTCGTACTCGCGGTTCAGCGCCTCGAGGCGCTTCTGCTTCGCCTCGAAGTCAAAGATACCTCCGCAGCTGCGCCGACCGGTTCTGCAGGTCGGAGAGCGAGGAGGCGATCTGGTTGAGGCGCTCGGGTTCCATGGATGAGCGAATTATACGTGGCGTTTCTCCCCTCCTCTTCGAGGAGGGGTGCCGCCGCAGGCGGCGGGGTGGTGCTACGCGCGCTTGGCCGAGTACTCCTCTGCGATCTTGTCGTCGTAGAACGAGGTCGGGTTCGGCGCCGCCATGAAGCGCCGGTGCACCTCGGGATAGACGCCGCCGTACTGGAGCACCTGGCCGTTGGATAGTTCGATTTCCAGGGTGCGGCTCTTCTCGTCGTAGCCCACCGAGCGGATCTTCGACGAGTTGACGCGCTTTCTTTCCATCACGCCTTCTCCACCTTCACCTTCTCGCCGGATTTGACCCTCGCGAGTGCCCGCGGATCTCCGACGATGCGGCCGAGCACATTGCAGCGGGCCGCGAGCTTCGGCCGCTCGTCGGTGGATATCGGCGTTCTGCCGTACGGCAGCGCGAGCGCGTCGCCCTCGGTCCAGAAGCACACGGTGCCCGGCTCGACGACCTGCTTCGCGCCGGGCTCGAGCTTCGCGCTCACCGGCGTCGCGAAGTAGACTTCCTCGCCCCAGGTCTGCGCGCGCGATTCGAACGGCGCGGCGGCGAGCAGAGATTTGGCGGTCGGCGTGTCGAGCAGCTCCACCTCGAACTCGGCCTTGCCGGCGCTGACGCGCAGCCTCGCCATCGCTACGAGCCGAGCGTCGCGCTCCACGCGGATTTCGGCCCGCCGCCGCTGAAGCTGCCCTCGATCGATTTCCCCTTCACCTGCCCGGTGAACTCGCCCTTGCGGCCGGCGAGCTTGAAGCTGAGCCGATCACCGCGCAGCTTCACGTCCTCGAGCGGCACGTCCCTGCCGTCCAGGCGCGCGCTGCCCGAGACCTTGGTCAACTGCTGCCTGAGCTCGAGGCTCGCCTGCCTGGCCACCGCCGGCGGCATCTTCGCGCTCCAGCGGCCCGCGACCTTCGCCGGGATCACGTACAGGTAGATGAGGGTGGTGGTGACGCCGCTGATCTGCACCTTGTCCTCGAGGTCCATCTGCACGTACTTCTCGGGAATCCAGCCGGTAAGGGGGTAGTCGTGCGAGATGACGCGCGTGCCGGGCTTGAGCTCGGCGAGGAACTTGTCCTTGAGCAGGTTCACCGTGTCGGGAAGGAGGTACATGGTGAGCACGGTGGCCTGCGAGATGTCGGTCTTGAACAGGTCGCGCTTGAAGAACTTGACGCGCCCGGCGATGCCCTCGTTCTTCGCCGCCTCGTTCGACTTTCTGACCAGCTCGTCCTTGATTTCCACGCCGAAGCCGCGCGCGCCGAACACCTTGGCCGCGGTGAGCACGATCCTGCCGTCGCCCGAGCCGAGATCGATCACGAAATCCGCCGGCCCGACCTCGGCGAGCTTGAGCATGTCGGAAACCACGCTGTCCGGCGAGGGGACGTAGGGACCTGCGTCCTTGATGGGCTGCAGGTCCTGGGCGCGCGCGCCGAGCGCGACTAGCGCAAGCAGCAGCGAGGCGATGCGAAGGGCAGGGATCATGGTTCGACGTGCTCCACGTTGAGCTGGACCTTCTTCAGGCCGTTGAACTCGTTGACGGCGAGGCGGTAGGCGGCGCGCACCCGCGGCGGCAGCGGATCGAGCGCGCCGAAGCGCATCGCCTCGAGGCGGCAGCCGTCCTTCGCGAGCCTGAGCTTCAGGTGCCGCTCGCCGACCACGCGCTGGCTCTCGACGGCGAATGTATCGCAGAAGAGCGGCTGCGGAAAGCCCTGGCCCCAGATCTGCGCCTCGAGCATCTGCGCCACGCCGAGGGTGAAATGCCGCGCCTCGAGACCGCCGTCGGTCTCGACGATCTGCGAGCGGGCCTCGGCGGGAATCAGCTCGTCGGCGCAGCGCTCGAACAGAACCGCGAATTGCTCCAGGTCGGCCTCGCGGATGGTGAGCCCCGCCGCCTGGGCGTGGCCGCCGAAGCGCAGGATGAGCTGCGGCGCGCGCTTGGCCACCAGATCGAGGCAGTCGCGCAGGTGCAGTCCCGGGATCGAGCGCCCGGAGCCGCGCAGTTGCGCATCGCCAGCGCGCGCGAAGCAGACCACCGGGCGGTGCAGCCGCTCCTTCAGGCGCGAGGCGAGGATGCCGACCACGCCCTGGTGCCAGCCCGGCTGGAAGAACGCCGCCGCGGCCCCCGGCGCGGCGAGCGATTCGATCGCGGCGTGGGCCGATTCGAGCATCGCGGCCTCGATCTTCCTGCGCTCGCGGTTGAGCCGGTCGAGCTGCTGCGCGCAGTTCGCCGCGCGCGCCTCGTCGTCGCTGGTCAGGCACTCGACGCCGAGGCTCATGTCGGCGAGGCGCCCGGCCGCGTTCAGCCGCGGCCCGGCGACGAAACCGAGATCGAAGCTCGAGGCCTCGGCCGCCGCGCGTCCCGCCACGCGCAGCAGCGCGGCTAGCCCGGGCTGGCCCCCTCCGGCACGCAGGCGCTTCAATCCCTGCGCGACGAGATTGCGGTTGTTCGCGTCGAGCGGCACCACGTCGGCGATGGTGCCGAGCGCGACCAGGTCGGTGAGCGCCGCAAGATTGGGCTCGCCGCCCGGGAAGGCGCCGCGCCTCCTGAGCTCGGCGCGCAGCGCCAGCATGACGTAGAACATCACGCCTACCCCGGCGAGCGCCTTCGACGGGAAGGCGCAGCCGGGCTGGTTCGGATCGACGATGCAGTCGGCGTCGGGCAGCTCGGCGCCGGGCAGATGGTGGTCGGTGATGAGCGTCGCGATGCCGAGGGCTTTGGCGCGCGCCACGCCCTCGATGCTCGCGATTCCGTTGTCCACCGTGATGATCAGGTCGGGACGGCGCGCTCTAGCGAGCTCGACCAGCTCGGGCGACAGGCCGTAGCCCAGCTCGAAGCGGTTGGGGACCAGGTAATCGACGTTGGCTCCCATCGCGCGCAGGGCCCGCATGCCGACCGCACAGGCGGTCGCGCCGTCGGCGTCGTAGTCGGCGACGATGAGCAGGCGCCTGCCCGAGGCGATGGCGTCGGCGAGCAGCCGCGCAGCGGCGGCGGCATTTTTCAGCTGCTCCGGCGGCGCCAGCAGCGCCGGGTCGTATTGGAGCTCGCTCGCCGCGTGGATCTGGCGCCCGGCGTACACGCGCGCGAGCACCGGATGGAGGCCCGCCTCGACCAGCGCGCGCCGGTCGGCTTCCGAATAGCGGCGCTCGACGATTCTCACGCGAAGCGCTCGAGCGATCTCGGCCGGCGCCAGAAGCGGCGCAGGTCGGCGCGGACGGTCTCGAAGGACGCTGCCACGCGGCCGTCGGGAACATGAACCGTCACCATGCCGACGCGGCCGGCACGCAGCGCCGCGAGCAGCGGCGCGAACCAGCGCGCCTCGAGAAGCCGCAGGCGCTCGCGGTACGCATCGCCGTCCCCGAGCGCGAGCGGCGCGCTCAGGGCGTCCAGCACGACCAGATGCGCGCCGTCCTCGGGGGCCCGCCCCAGCCATTCGTCGGCCGAAGCCGCAAGCGCGTGATGGCGGGCGTTGGCGAGCCGCGCCAGCCCGAGCGCGATCGGCTGGTCGGACGATAGCGAGCGCCAGCGCCCGCGCACGCGGCGTGGCGCGCGCCCGGCGCCCCAGAGCCAGACGCTGTTCACCGGCGGCTCGCCGCGCGACTCGCGCGCCTCGTTCACGGGATGCGCGTGCAGCAGCATTTGCGCCTCGTTCAGCAGGGCGTGCCAGCGCGTCGCGCCGGCGCCGGAGGGCCGGCGCGCGCCGACGTCGCGGCCCGCCGCCTCGAGCGGCGAGGCGTCCTGCAGATCGACGTCCTCGGCGAGGCGCGCGCACCAGCGCTCCGGATGCAGCGGGTAAAGCGCGAGCGCATCGCCGAAATGCCGGTTGAGCGCCTCGCAAAGCGCCTCGGCTTCCTCGCGCGAGACCGTGAATGCCGCGCTCGGCACCAGCACCACACGGTCGCGCAGAAGGCGCAGGTGCACCGGATCGGCGCGCGCCCAGCGCTCGTCGCGCGGATCGCCCCCGTCGGCGAGCACGGTGAGCGCCCCGGCGGCGAGCGGCTCCTCGCCGAGCTCGAAGGCGCCGAGCAGCCAGCGCTCGGCGCTCGCGGGCTCGGCGGGCGATTCGCGGCCGCGCGCGAGCAGCAGCTCGAGCGCGGGCAGGCGCGGCGATGCGCTTTCGGCGAACAGACCCGGAACGAGCAGCTCGCAGTGCATCAGGCCGCCAGCTCGATCGTGCGCGCGTTCCCTTTCGCGAGGTGGCGCGAGAGGATCCGGTACTGGTCGTAATCGAAGCGCGGGCGCCGGCCGCTTTCCAGCAGCTCGCCCAGTTCCGCGTCCGAGCGCGCGCTGCCGAGGTAGCACCAGCGGTCGACGACGTGAATCTCGGTTTCCTCGCGCCCGCGGTCGTTTTCCACGATGCCGATCGGGCCGCGGTGCGGCCAGGCGATCGCCTTCAGGCGCGCCAGCGCGGCGGCGAGGCGCGCGTGGTGCGCGGCGGCGCTTTCCTTGCCCGCGCACACCCCCGCGCAGCGGCGGATCTGATGGCGGAAACAGGCGCCTTTGCCGGTGCGCTCGAACCCCAGGGCCTGCAGGCACAGGCCGTTCTCGTCGGCAAGGCCGCGCAGCGCCTCGAGCGCGGAGCGCCGGGTACGCCACAGGCCGCGCAGGCAGCCGAGCGCATCGGCGTCGGCGTCGTCAAGCCGCCTTAGCGCCAGCTTCCCGGCGTCGAGCACGAAGCCGCACAGCTCGTCCGGGCGCTTCATGCGCCGGTTGAGCGCCGGCGCCAGCTCCTTCACCAGCCGCGCCTCGCGCAGCAGCGCCCCCAGCTCGCCCGCGGTGCGCTGCCAATCGATCCTGCGCGCTTCGCGCGCGAGCTGCATTTCCCGCGGCGAGCGCATGCCGTCCGCGAAGTGCGAGAGCACGCGCGAGCGCATCGCGACGCTCTTGCCGACATAGAGCGGCGCGCCGCCCTCGCCGTAGACGAGATACACGCCGGGCGCCTCCGGGATCGCGTCTACGGCCGCGCGATCGATGTGCGCCGGCAGGGTGGCGCTCTTCGCCGCCTGGCGCGCGGCGACCGCCAGCACCTCATCGCCGTGGTCGGCGGCCGCGAGGCGCAGAAACTGCCACACCGCTTCGGCGTCGCCGAGCGCGCGATGGCGGGCGCGGCAGGCGATGCCGTGGCGCCGGATCACGCTGTCGAGGTTGTGGCGCGCGTGCTCGGGGTACAGCCGGCGCGAGAGCTTCACGGTGCACAGCGTCTTCGCCGTGAAGCTCAAGCCCGCGCGCTCGAACTCGTGGCGCAGGAAGCCGTAGTCGAAGCGCGCGTTGTGGGCGACGAACACCCTGCCGGCGAGCCGCTCGTGCAGCGCGCGGGCGAGCTCGGAAAAGCGCGGCGCGCGCGCCACCATGTCGTCGGTGATGCCGGTGAGCGCCTGGATGGCGGGCGGGATCGGCGTTCCGGGGTTGACCAGGGTCGACCACTCCGACGTGATCTCGCCGGCGGCGGCCTCGAGCACCGCGATCTCGGTGATCCGGTCCCAGGCCGGGTGCGCACCGGTGGTCTCCAGGTCCACGATGGCGAGCGGCGCGTCGAGCAGCATGAATGTTTGTCCAGTAGGCACTCTACCGGAAAAGCCGGGCGAGCTGCCACAGCGCGAAGCCGAGGATGGTCGTCCCCGAGACCAGGTTGATCGCCCGCGCGAGGCGCGCTTGCAGCCGCGCGCGCAGCCGGCCGGCGCCGGCGGCGAGGATCGTCCACCAGGCCGCCGAGCCGAGAAACACCCCGAGCACGACGAGGCCGGCCGCGGCGTAGTCGGCGCCCGAGGCGAGGCCGAGCGCGGCGAAGATCGCCGCGAAGGCGAGGATCGTCGGCGGGTTGGCGAGGGTCAGCCCGAGCGTCGACAGGAATCCCGCGGCGAGCCCGGGGTCGCTGCCCGGTGCGCCGTGCAGCGACGCCGGCTTCGCAAGCAGCGTCCTTACGCCCAGGTAGACGAGGAACGCGCCGCCGAAGATCCCGATCCAAAGCTGATGATCGAGAAGGAAACCCGAGACCGCGGTGAGCCCGAACGCGGCGACCGCGCCGTACAGCCCGTCGGCGACGGCGATCCCCATGCCGGAGACGAACCCGGCGAGCGCGCCCTGCGCGATGCTGCGGCGAAAGCACAGCACCCACATCGGCCCGACGGTCGCGGCGAGCACGAAGCCGAACGCGAGGCCCTTGAGGAAAAGCGTCAGGTCAGGCTACCCGCCGGCGTCATGCAAAATTATGGCATGCGATCTCCGGCGGCGATCACGACTGCGGCGGTGCTGCTCGTGGCCGCGTGCACGCCGCTGCAATGGGTGAAGCAGGACGCCGATCCCGGGGAGCTCGAGCGCGATTTCGCGGCGTGCCGGCGCGAGGCGTGGCTGCGCTCGCACGAATTCGTCTGGTGGCACGATCCGTTCGGGCCGCTGGTGATGCAGGACCGGCAGGGCCGGCCGGTGGTGGTGCGGCCCTACGCGCCGTTCTCCGACCCGCTCCTCGTCGAGGCGCGGCTGGAGCAGTTCTGCATGCAGGACAAGGGCTACCGGCTGGTGCCGGTCGAGCCGGAAAAATAGGCTAAGCCGCGACGACGGTGACCGGAGGCGAATTGCGGATCGTCTGCAATACCACGCAGTAGCGCTCGGTAAGCTCGACCAGCTTCTTCAGCTGCTCTTCGGGCGCATCGGCTTCGAGCTCGAAGCGCAGCCGGATGTCGCGGAAGCCGACCGGGGCGTCCTTCGCCACGCCGAGCGTGCCGCGGAAATCGAGGTCGCCCTCGGCGAGCACTCTTGCGTCGCGCAGCGCGATGCCGAGCGCGGTGGCGACCGCGCCCAGGGTCACGCCCGCGCATGCGACGAGCGCTTCCAGCAGCATGTCCCCGGAGCAGGCTTGCGTCCCGCTCCCGCCGGTAGCGGGGTGCAACCCCGCCTCGACCAGCGCCCTGCCGGTCTCGACGCGGCACGCGATGCCCTCGGCAAGGCGCCCCTGGGCGCGCAGCGTGACGACGCCGGCGTTCGGGTCCTGGCGATAGCGGTCCTTCAGCGGCGCCTGCAGCGCCTTCAGCTCCTGTGCGTCCATCAGCGGATCCCTTTCAGCTCGTCTGCGGAGAGGTTGTGGATGCGGCCGAATCCGGCGACGAAGCGCGCGTCGCGCGGCGCGATCCTCCAGAAGGAGAAATCGGCCAGTTCGAAGTTGATCGCCTGCTCGGGAAAGCGCGCGAGCCACGCGCGCTTGAGGCGGTCGAATTCGGCGCCTTGACCAGGCAGCTGCGCCGCCTCGCCGCGGATCGTGACGCGCGCGAGCGTGAACGGATCGGCGCGGCCGTCGTCGGACCCGGCGATCGAGAGCGCAACCTGCGCCCGGGCGATCATGTCCTGCGTGTGCCACGCCAATCGGCTCACGTGCACGTGGAACGCGCTGAAATCCGCTTCGGGCAGGTACAGCGTCATCGAGACGAGCGGCGAGCCGCCGCGCAGCGTGCCGAGGTGGGCGATACGCTCCTTGCGGATCAGTCGGGCGAGCATCGCTCCGGTGTCGGCGTCCACGCGGGCGATTGTAGTATTCTCGCCCGACCGTGCGGTACGAACTGCTCGTGGGCCTGCGCTACACGCGCGCCAAGCGCCGCAACCGCTTCATCAGCGTCATCTCGCTCATTTCGATGGCCGGCATCGCGCTCGGCGTGGCGGTGCTGATCGTGGTGTTGTCGGTGATGAACGGCTTCCAGAAGGAGGTGCGCGAGAGGATCCTCGGCGTCGCCTCGCACGTCGAGATCACCGGCCTGGGCGGCACGCTCGCCGACTGGCGCTCGGTCGCGCGTATCGCCACGGAGCATCCGCGCGTGCTCGCCGCGGCGCCGTTCGTGCAGGCGCAAGGCATGCTCACCGCCGGCGGCAGGGCGCGCGGCGTGGTGGTGCGCGGCGTGCTGCCCGAGGTCGAGGACCGGGTCACCGACATCGGTAGCAAGATGGTCTCCGGCAGGCTGGACGCGCTTTCGGCAGGCGCCTACAACATCGTGCTCGGCGCCGATCTCTCTCGCGCGCTCGGGGTGCTGCCCGGCGACAAGCTGGCGCTGATCGCGCCGCAGGGGACGGTCACGCCCGCGGGAGTCATCCCGAGGCTGAGGCAGTTCAGCGTCGCGGGCACGTTCAACGTAGGATTCAACGAGGCCGACGCGGGCCTGGCGATCGTGCACCTCGAGGACGCGCAGCGCCTCTACCAGCTCGGCAGCCGCGTCTCGGGCGTGCGCCTGAAGCTCGACGACCTGTTCGCCGCGCGCAGCGTCGCGCGCGAGATCCTGGCGAAGCTCGGGCCTGACGCATTCGCCTCGGACTGGACGCGCAGCCACGCCAATCTGTTCCGCGCGGTGCAGATCGAGAAGCGCATGATGTTCATCATCCTCACGCTCATCATCGCGGTGGCGGCGTTCAACGTGGTTTCCACCTTGGTGATGCTGGTCACCGACAAGCAGGCCGATATCGCGATCCTGCGCACGCTCGGGGCTTCGCCCGGATCGATCATGCAGATCTTCGTCGTGCACGGAGCGCTGATCGGCGTGGTCGGCACGCTGCTCGGCGTTGCGGGCGGCGTCGCGCTGGGCCTCAATGTCGAGACCGTGGTGCCGGCGCTCGAGAACGCGCTCGGCTTCAAGTTCCTCGCGAAGGACGTGTACCTCATCCCCGACCTGCCTTCCGAAGTGCAGCCGCCGGACGTGATCGGCATCGCGGTCGTCTCGCTCGTCCTCTCGCTTGCCGCGACGCTCTATCCCAGCTGGCGCGCTTCGCGTGTCAACCCGGCCGAGGCGCTGCGCTATGAGTGAGGCGATCCTCGCCTGCCGGGAGCTGAAGAAGACCTACCAGGGCCCGGCGCCGGTGCAGGTGCTGATGGGGGTGGACCTCGAGGTACGCGCGGGCGAGCGGCTGGCGATCACCGGGCGCTCGGGGTCGGGGAAATCGACGCTGCTGCACCTGCTCGGCGGGCTCGATGCTCCGAGCGGGGGATCGGTGCTGGTGCGGGGGAAGGAATTCAGCGCGATGGGCGAGGCAGAACGCGGGCGGGTACGGAACGCGACGCTCGGGTTCGTCTACCAGTTCCATCACTTGCTGCCCGAGTTCACCGCGGCGGAGAACGTCGCGATGCCGCTTTTTATCCGGCGCATGGATCGAGATCAGGCGCTCGCCAAGGCGGCTTCGGTGCTCGGCGAGGTGGGCTTGGGGGCGCGTTTGGAGCACCAGCCGGGAGAATTGTCGGGCGGCGAGCGCCAGCGCTGCGCGTTTGCGCGCGCCATGGTCACCGAGCCGGCGTGCGTGCTCGCCGACGAGCCGACCGGCAACCTCGATTCGCATACCGCCGACGAGGTGTTCGAGGCGATGCTGCGCCTGTCGGCCTCGCGCGGCACCGCGTTCGTGATCGTCACCCACGATGCCGATCTGGCCGCGCGCGCCGAGCGGGTGGTGGAGCTGCGCGACGGCGTGCTGAGCGCGGTGCACTGATCGTCGGCGGGTCGCGCCATGCATGTCGTACAGATCGTCGTATTCCTGTTGTTGTGCGCGGTCGCGCTCGGCTGGCTGTCGCGCCGCATCGGCATCCCGTATCCGATCGCGCTGGTGCTCGGCGGCGGCGCGCTCGGGCTCATCCCGGGGCTTCCACAGCTCCATTTCGACCCGCAGCTCCTGCTGGTGCTGGTGCTCCCGCCGATCCTGTACCAGGCGGCGCTGCTCACGTCGTGGCGCGACTTCAGCGCCAATCTGCGCCCGATCGGGCTGCTGGCGGTCGGCCTGGTCATCGCCACGACGGTCGTCGTCGGGGCGACTCTGAAGCTGCTCGATCCGGACGTCCCCTGGGCGGCCGCGTTCGTGTTCGGCGCCATCGTCTCGCCTCCCGACGCGGTGGCGGCGACGGCGATCCTATCGCGGCTCAACATGCCGCGGCGCATCGTCACGGTGCTCGAAGGCGAGAGCCTGGTGAACGACGCTTCCGGCCTCGTGCTCTACAAGTTCGCGGTGGCCGCCGTGCTCTCGGGCGCGTTCTCCATCCTCGACGCCGGCGCGGAGTTCTTGCTGATCGCCGCCGGGGGGATCGCCGTCGGATTGGCGCTCGGATGGGTGTTCGTCGCAGTGCACCGGCACCTGGGGGACGCGTTCACCGAGGTGCTCGTCTCGCTCTCCGCGCCGTACGCCGCGTACGTGCTTGCGGAATCCCTGGACGTGTCGGGGGTGCTCGCGGTGGTATCGGCGGGCCTTTTGCGCGGGCGCCATTCGCCCTCGCT
Source organism: Betaproteobacteria bacterium RIFCSPLOWO2_12_FULL_68_20 (assembly GCA_001770655.1). Lineage (GTDB taxonomy): Bacteria > Pseudomonadota > Gammaproteobacteria > Burkholderiales > SG8-39 > 2-12-FULL-68-20. Next base: position 13,192 of record MERQ01000064.1, on the reverse strand, counting down.
CGTCTCCGCGGAGATGCGCATCATCGCGCGCTCGGCGTGGAACATCCTCGTCTTCATGCTGAACAGCTTGATCTTCGTCCTCATCGGCACGCAGCTCTCCGGCATCGTGGCTCGCCTGACCGAGTATTCCGCGCGCGAGCTGGTGAGCTACTCGCTCGGGATCAGCCTGGTGGCGATCGTGGTGCGATTCGCCTGCGTCTACCCTGCCGTGTACGGGCCGTGGCTGCTGAGCGCCCGGCGGCGCGGTTCCGGCTCTGCGCCGCGGCCCGGCGAGGCCTTCATCATGGGCTGGTCCGGAATGCGCGGCATCGTGTCGCTCGCCGCCGCGCTGGCGCTTCCGGTGTCGCTCCCGGGCGGCGGGGCGTTCCCGTTTCGCGATCTGATCGTGTTCCTCACCTTCGTCGTGATCGCGGCGACGCTGGTGCTGCAGGGCCTGACGCTCGCGCCGCTGATCCGCTGGCTGAAGGTCGGATCGGATCCGGGACCGCAGGAGGAGCACCGGCGCGCGCGGCTGGCGATGGGCCGGGCCGCGCTCGACGCGATCGACGACGAGGCGCGCGCGCAGGACGTGTCCGGAGAGCTTGCCGCGCGCGTCCGTGCGGAATTCGCCGACCGCATGGCGACGGCAAGTCCCCAGGCTGCCGAGCCGAAAAGCGAGTTCGCGTTCGCGAGGGGCCTGCGGCTAGCGGCAGTGCGCGCGGAACGCACGGAGCTCATCCGGCTTTGGCGCGAGGGTGAGATCAGCGACGACGTCCTTCACGAGCTGGAGGAGCAGCTGGACTACGAGGAATCGCGGCTGTAGCCCTTGCTCACGATTTCCGCATGCGGCGCTTCCTGCGCGCCCGCCAGGCGAGCGTGACGTAGGCGCGCCAAGCGAGCAGCACCGCGAAATAGCCGATCACCGCGAGCGTCACCGCGAGCGCAGGCAGCCCCACCGCGAGCGGCTTGCCGAGCGCGAGCGACCAGTCGAGCAGCGCGCGCATCGAGTGGACGAGGTCCGACCAGTCGGTATGGAACGGCTGGATCGCCGCGGCATACCGATTTCCGCCGAGCAGCAGCTTGCCGTACTCGTAGGCGAGGACGTACAGCGGCACGATGGTGAAGGGGTTGGTGTAGAAGGTCACGATCAGCGCCACCGGCAGGTTCTTCTTCCAGATCACCACCAGGATGAGCGCGGCGAGCATCTGCAGCGGACCCGGCACCAGGCCGGCGAACAGCCCCACCGCCACCGCGCCGGCGACCGAGTCGCGGTTGAGGTGCCACAGGTTCGGATGGTGCAGCCACGCGCCGAACTTCGCGACCAGGCGGTGCGAGCGCACGCTGTGCGCGTCGGGCAGGTACTTGCGGAAGAATTTGCGCGGCACGGTCAGCCGGGGAAAGGCACGCGCGTTGCATTGTAGATGACGCTCGCGGCGCTTGCGTTCGCGGCCGGGGTGCTGCTGCTGCAGCTCCAGGCAGCGCTCCCCGCGCCGGCGTGGCTCCTTCTCATTCCCGCCGGCGCCGCGGCTGCGTTCTGGAAACCGGCGCTGGCGCGGCGATTCGCGCCCGCGGCTGCGCTCGCCGCCGGTTTCTTGTGGGCCGCTGCGCTGGCGCACCTGCGCATGGCCGATTGGCTCGCGCCCGGGCTCGAGGGGCGCGACCTCGACGTGGTCGGCGTGGTCGCGAGCCTGCCCGGCGCGGGCGAGCGCAGCGTGCGCTTCGAATTCGACATCGAGTCGGCCGAAGGCGGCGAGCGGCTGCCGTCGCGGGTGCGGCTCGCCTGGTACCGCGCGTTCTCCGACGAGGAAGATCCCGCGATTCTGTCGGGCGCCGTGCATCCCGGGGAGCGCTGGCTGTTCACCGTGCGGCTGCGCCGGCCGCACGGCAACCTCAACCCCCACGGCTTCGACTACGAGGCGTGGCTGCTCGAGCGCGGCATCGGCGCCACCGGCTACGTGCGGGCCCGCGGCGAGGCGAGGAAGCTCGGCGAGCGCAACTCGCTTCTCGACCGCGTCGAGCAGGCGCGCGAGTCGGTGCGCGACAGGTTCCTGCGCACGCTCGGCGCGACGCCGGCCGCCGGGGTGCTCGCGGCGCTCGCGGTGGGCGACCAGCGCGCGATCTCGAACGAGGAGTGGCGGCTGTTCCAGACCACCGGCGTCACCCATCTCATGAGCATCTCCGGGTTGCACGTGACGCTCGTGTCGGGCCTCGCCGCGTGGCTCGCGGCGGCGCTGTGGCGGCGGGTTCCGCGGCTCACGCTCGCGCTGCCCGCGCGCAAGGCGGCCGCCGCGACAGCCATCGCCGCCGCGCTCGGCTACACGCTGCTCGCCGGCTTCGCGGTGCCGGCGCAGCGCACCTTCTACATGGTGACGGTGGTCGCGGCTGCGCTCTGGTCGGGACGGATCGCGTTGCCGGCGCGCGCGCTCGCGCTGGCGCTCGCCGCCGTGGTGGCGGCTGATCCCTGGGCGCCGCTCGCGCCGGGGCTCTGGCTCTCCTTCGGCGCGGTGGCGCTCATCTTCTACACCGAGGCCGGCTGGACCGCGCGCCCACCGCGCCTCGCGCAATGGGGGCGCGTGCAGTGGGCGATCACGGTCGGGCTCGCGCCCGCCGCGCTGCTGCTCTTCGGCCAGGCGTCGGTCGCGGGGCCGCTCGCCAACGCGATCGCGATCCCGCTCGTCTCGGCGGTGGTGACGCCGCTCGCCCTCCTCGCGGCGGCGGTGCCCTTCGATGCGCCGCTCGAGCTCGCCGCCTGGCTGGTCGAGCGGCTGCTCGAGTTCCTCGAGTGGTGCGCGTCGCTGCCCGGCGCACTCTGGCAGCAGCACGTGCCGCCGCTGTGGAGCGTCATGCTCGCGCTCGCCGGGATCACCTGGCTGCTCGCGCCGCGCGGCGTGCCGTGGCGCGCGAGCGGGCTCGCGCTGCTCGCCCCGGCGCTCGCCCTGCCGCCGGCCGCCCCCGGGCGGGGCGAGGCGTGGATCACCGCGCTCGACGTCGGGCAGGGTCTCGCGGTGCTGGTGCGTACCTCGAGCAGGGCGCTGCTGTTCGACGCGGGCCCCGCGTTCGGCGCCGAATCGGACAGCGGCGCGCGGATCGTCGTTCCCTACCTGCGCTCGGTCGGGCTGGCGCGGCTGGACGCGATGGTGCTCAGCCACGACGCATCGGACCACATCGGGGGCGCCCGAAGCGTGCTCGAAAATTTCGAGGTGGACACGCTCGCATCGTCGCTCGCGGCGCGCCACCCGCTGCACGCGTTCGCTCCCGCCACGCCGCGCTGCGCGCGCGGCACCGCATGGGAATGGGACGGCGTGCGCTTCGAGTTTCTTCATCCCGCGCAGGAGGCCGGTGCGTCCAAGCGCCGCAACGACCTGAGCTGCGTGCTGCGCGTGGCCGCGCCGGGCGGCTCGATGCTGCTCGCCGGCGACATCGAGCGGGCCGCCGAGGCCGCGCTCCTCGAGCGCGGCGGCGCGAGCCTGAAGGCGAACGTCGTCCTGGTGCCGCATCACGGCAGCCGCAGCTCCTCGAGCCCCGAGTTCGTCGCCGCCGTCACTGCGCGCTGGGCCGTGGTGTCCGCCGGCTATCGCAACCGCTTCGGCCATCCGCGCCCCGAGGTGCTCGAGCGCTACCGCCTGGCCGGGACCGCGATCCTGCGCACCGACCTCGACGGGGCGGTGACGGTGCGCCTCGCGCCGTCGCGGGTGGAGGCGCACGCCGAGCGCAGCCTGCGCGCGCGCTATTGGCGCGCCGTGCCGCCCGTATAGAATGGCCCGGCGGGATCGTCCGCGGATACCGAAGGAGGAGCGAGTCATGGCCAAGAAAGGCGCAAGCGCGGTGTACCGGGTGACCGACGTCATCGGCACGAGCCCCAATTCGTGGGAGGACGCGGCGCGCATCGCCGTGAAGACCGCGGCGAAATCCCTGCGCGACCTGCGCATCGCCGAGGTCACCAAGCTCGACGTGAAGGTCGAGGGCGGCAAAGTGGTGCAGTTCCGCGCGCGGCTCGCGCTCTCCTTCAAGTACGGGGGCTGAACCCGCGGTGTTCACCGCGGTCGTTCGCGTTACCGGCGCAGGGCGGCTGCAAGACTTCCGCGAGCGCCTGCGCTGGCTGATGGTGCGCGACATCGACGCCGAGGACTACACCGAGCACCACGCCGCCGGCGTGCTCGAGTACCGCTTCGAGCCGAAACGGGGAATTCCGTTCCACGCGTTCGTCGAGACGTCGGCGGAATTTCCCGAGCTGCGGGTCGAGGCCGAGTGGGAGCGCGACGGCGCGCGCGGCCGCGCGGTGATCGAGAACGGCAGGCTCGCGCGCGAATGAGCGCGGAGCTCCGCCGCCGCTCGGTGCAGTGCGCCTCTCCGAGGGGCCTGCACCGCATGGCGTACGTGGAGTGGGGCGATCCGCGCAATCGCAACGTGCTGGTGTGCGTGCACGGCCTCACGCGCTGCGCGCGCGACTTCGACGATTTCGCGCGCGCCATGTGCGACCAGTACCGGGTGGTCTGCCCCGACGTGGCCGGGCGCGGCGACTCGGACCGCCTGCCCGATCCGATGCTCTACGGCGCGCCGCAGTACGTCGGCGACATGGTGGCGCTGATCGCGCGCCTGGACGTGGAGGCGGTGCACTGGGTCGGCACGTCGATGGGCGGCCTCATCGGCATGGCGCTCGCGGCGCAGGCCGGGACCCCGGTGCGCAAGCTGGTGCTGAACGACGCCGGGCCGGTGATCTCGAAAGCCTCGCTGGAGCGCATCGCGACCTACGTCGGGCTCGCGCCGGCGTTTCCGAGCATCGAGAAGGCCGAGGAGTACGTTCGCGCGGTGTCGGCCCCCTTCGGCCCGCACTCGGACGCCCAGTGGCGCCATCTCACCGAGGTCTGGGTGCGGAAGAGCGACGATGGATCCTATCGCGCGCACTACGACCCGCGCATCGCCGAGCCGTTCCGCGCCGCGCTGCCGGAGAAGGATCTCGAGCTCTGGGCGCATTACGACGCGGTGCGCTGCCCGACGCTGGTGCTGCGCGGCGAGCGCTCGGACCTGCTCGGCGGCGAGACCTGTGCGCAGATGGCGAGCCGCGGCCCCAGGGCGAAAATCGTCGAAATTCCCGGGATCGGCCATGCGCCGACCCTGATGGTCGCCGATCAGATCGCGATCGTGCGCGAGTTCCTGCTCGAAGGAGAAAGCTGATGAAAAGACTGATGCTTCTTCTCGCCGTCCTGTCGGCGGCGCCGGCGCTCGCCCAGTCGACGCTCGAAGCGGTGAGATCGAAGGGCTTCGTGCAATGCGGCGTCAACACCGGCCTCGCCGGCTTCTCGCAGCCCGATTCGAAGGGAGTCTGGCGCGGCATCGACGTGGACGTGTGCCGCGCTGTCGCCGCGGCGGTGTTCGGCGACTCGGCCAAGGTGCGCTACACCCCGCTCACCGCGCAGCAGCGCTTCACCGCGCTGCAGTCGGGCGAAGTGGACATCCTGTCGCGCAACACCACCTGGACCATCACCCGCGACACCGGCCTCGGGCTCAACTTCGTCGGCGTCAACTACTACGACGGCCAGGGCTTCATGGTGCCGAGGAAGCTGAACGTGAAAAGCGCGAAGCAACTGGGCGGCGCCACGATCTGCGTGCAGCCGGGCACCACCACCGAGCTCAATCTCGCCGACTACTTCCGCGCCAACAACATGAAATTCAAGCCGGTGGTGATCGAGAAGCTGGAGGAGGTGCTGAACGCGTACTTCGCCGGGCGCTGCGACGTGTTCACCACCGACGTATCGGGCCTGGTGTCGGTGCGCGGCTCGCGCGCGCCCAAGCCCGACGATCACGTGATCCTGCCCGAGGTGATCTCGAAGGAGCCGCTCGGGCCCGCGGTGCGCCACGGCGACGACCGCTGGTTCGACGTGGTGAAGTGGTCGCTGTTCGCGATGCTCGAGGCCGAGGAGATGAAGCTCAGCTCGAAGAACATCGACCAGGCGTCCTCCAGTAAAGACCCGGCGGTGCAGCGCTTCATCGGCGCGAGCGGCGATGTCGGCAAGATGCTCGGCCTGGACAACCGCTGGGCTTTCAATATCGTCAAGCAGGTCGGCAACTACGCTGAGAGCTTCGACGCGAATCTCAAGCCCCTTGGCTTCGAGCGCGGGCTGAACCGCCTGTGGACCCAGGGCGGGATCATGTACGCGCCGCCGATCCGCTAGTCCACCTTCGCGCCGACGTCGCGCACAACCTTGACCCACTCATGGCAGCCAACTATGGATGGGGCAGGCGAATAGCGTATCAAGCGGCGGCGCTTCTCGCCGCGGTCGCGCTCGGCTGGTTCCTCGCCCGCAACACGGCGGCGAATCTCGAGGCGAGCCGCATCGCGAGCGGCTTCGGGTTCCTCGCGCGCGAGGCCGGGTTCGAGATCGGCGAATCGGCCTTCCTGCGCTACAGCGCTTCCGACACCTACCTCGATGCGCTCGCGGTCGGCTTGGCGAATACGCTCGCCGTATCGCTCATCGGCATCGCGCTCGCCACCGTTCTCGGAGCCGCGATCGGCCTGGGCCGCCTGTCGCGGAACTTCCTGCTGCGAAGCCTCGGGGCGGCCTACGTGGAGTTCCTGCGCAACGTGCCGCTGCTGGTGCAGCTCTTCTTCTGGTATGCGGTGATCGCGGAGGGGCTGCCGCACCCGCGCGAGGCGCTCGAGCCGCTGCCCGGGGTGTTCCTGTCCAATCGCGGCATATTCTTTCCCACGTTCTCGAGCTCGCCCGCGCTCGAGGGGTTCAACTTCGCCGGCGGAGCGGCGCTCACACCGGAGTTCGCTGCGTTGCTCATCGGACTTGCCACCTACACCGCAGCGTTCATCGCCGAGATCGTGCGCGCCGGCGTGCTCGCGATCGAGCGCGGGCAATGGGAGGCGGCGTACGCGATCGGCCTGACGCGCCGCCAGGCGCTCGCCCACGTCGCGCTGCCGCAGGCGCTGCGGGTGATCGTTCCTCCGGCGACCAGCCAGTTCCTCAATCTCACCAAGAACAGCTCGCTCGCGGTGGCGATCGGCTACCCCGACCTGGTATCGGTCGCCAACACCACCATCAACCAGACCGGGCAGGCGATCGAGGGCATCGCCATCATCATGGCGGTGTACCTCACGATCAGTCTTTCGATCTCGGCGCTCATGAACTGGTACAACGCGCGGGTGATGCGGCGATGAAGTGGCTGCGCGAGAACCTGTTCGCGAACCCGCTGAGCGGCCTCGTGACGCTGCTGCTGCTCTTTCTTTTGTGGAAGGCGGTCCCTCCGTTCATCGATTGGGCGCTCCTCGACGCGGTGTGGCATCCCGATACGAAGGCCTGCCGCGCGGGCGAAGGCGCCTGCTGGGGATTCATCGCCGAGAAGCATCGCTTCATCCTTTTCGGCACCTACCCGTACGAAGAGCACTGGCGGCCCGCCGCGGCGAGCGCAATCCTCATCGGTCTCTGGGTCTGCTCGGGAATCAGGATCTTCTGGAAATGGTGGCTGGCGCTTGTCTGGCCGGCAGGGCTCGCGCTCATCGGGACTCTCATGTGGGGCGGCATCCTCGGCCTGCCCTTCGTCGAGAACGAGCGCTGGGGCGGGCTGATCCTGACTCTGCTGCTCACCACCTTCGGCCTCGCGTTCGCGTTCCCGCTCGCGATCCTGCTCGCTCTGGCGCGGCGCTCGAGCATGCCGGTGATCCAGGGACTCGCCGTGGGCTACATCGAGCTGATGCGCGGCGTGCCGTTGATCTCCTTGCTCTTCATGGCCTCGGTGATGCTGCCGCTGTTCCTGCCGCAGGGCGTGACGATCGACAAGCTGGCGCGCGCGCAGATCGCCATGATCCTGTTCGCCGCGGCCTATCTCGCCGAGGTGGTGCGGGGCGGGCTGCAGGCGATCCCGAAGGAGCAGTACGAGATGGCCGACTCGCTCGGCCTCGGCTACTGGCAGAAGACGCTGTGGGTGGTGCTGCCGCAGGCGCTGAGAATCGCCGTGCCGCCGCTGGTGAACACCTTCATCGGCTTCTTCAAGGACACCTCGCTCGTGCTGATCATCGGCCTTTTCGATCTGCTCTCGACGATCAAGGTGTCGCTGCAGGACCCGAGGTGGAGCGGTTTCGGCGTCGAGGCGTATCTTTTCGCCGCGCTTATGTACTTCGCGTTCTGCCACGCGATGTCGCGCTACAGCCGGCGCTTTGAGCGGCGGCTAGATTCGGCTTGAAGCGACGCGGCGCACGCCCGCGGCTTCGAGATCCTTCCAGGCGCGCGCGAGCGACCCCTCAAGATCGATCGCCCGGCTCGCGTCCTCGATCAGCGCGGTCTCCAGCCCGATCGCGCGCGCGTCGAGCGCCGTCCAAGCGACGCAAAAATCGGTGGCGAGGCCGCACACGTAGACCTTCTTCAGGCCGCGCTCGCGCAGATAGCCGGCCAGGCCGGTCGAGGTCCGGCGGTCGGCTTCCACGAAGCCGGAATAGCTGTCGATGTCGCGGTGAAAGCCCTTGCGGATCACGAGCTGCGCCTGCAGAAGAGCGAGATCGGCGTGCAAATCCGCCCCCCGCGTTCCCTGCACGCAATGATCCGGCCACAGCACCTGCTTGCCGTAGGAGAGCTCGACAGTCTCGAAGGGTTTCTTCCCCGGGTGCGACGACGCGAACGAAGCGTGGCCGCGCGGGTGCCAGTCCTGCGTGAGCACGACGTTCTCGAAGCGCGCGGCGATGTGGTTGATCACCGGCACCACCTCGTCGCCGTTGGGCACCGCGAGCGCGCCGCCCGGCATGAAGTCGTACTGCGCGTCGACCACGATCAGGCAGGCGTCCCGCATCGCGGAAATTCTAGCCCCGGCCGGGACCGGGTGGCCCGGCTGTTAACATTGCGCCGCCCATGAAGTTCTACGTCGTCGACGACGATCCCGGGATCCTCGCGCTGGTGCAGAAGGTGCTGAAGCGTGCCGGCCACGCTGTCGTCATCAGCGCCTCGAGCGGGCAGGCGCTGAAGGAGATCCCGGTCGAGCGCCCGGACTGCGTCATCACCGACCTGATGATGCCGGGGATGGACGGCTTCGAGCTGACGCGCGAGCTGCGCCGGCGCACCGAGCTGGCGGCGATGAAGATCATCGTGATCTCGGCCAAGACCTACGATTTCGACCGGCGGCGCGCCAAAGAGCTCGGCGCCGACGGCTACATCACCAAGCCGCTCGCGCCCGATTCGCTGATGCAATCGATCACCGACATCGTGGCGAGCCAGGTGAAGCTCGCCTACTGGGGGGTGCACGGCACGCTGCCGGCGCCCGGGTCGGCCTACACGCGCTACGGCGGCAACACGCCTTGCGTGAGCGTCGAGGTGGGCGGCGAACCGCTCTACGTCTTCGACTGCGGCTCGGGAATCAAGCGGCTCTCCGACCGGGTGATGGCCGCGGGCACGCAGCGCTTCTCGGCGCGCATCTTCATCACGCACACTCACTGGGACCACATCAACACGGTGCCGTTTTTCGCGCCGCTGTACGTGCGCGGCAACCAGATCGAGGTGTTCGGCCCCTACCAGGGCGACCTCACCATCGAGCGCGCCATCAGCGCGCAGATGGAAAGCGTGTACTTCCCGGTGACGATCCGCGAATTCGGCGCGCGGCTGGTGTTCAGGGATCTGCGGGAAGAAACGCTGGAGTTCGGCCCGGTGACGATCGACACGATGCTGCTCAGCCATCCCGGCTACTGCCTCGGCTACCGCCTGAAGGCGCGCGGTCGCACCCTGTGCTACATCACCGACAACGAGCTGTACCTGCCGGGAGACGCGCGCCGCAACGAGCGCTATGTCGAGCAGCTGGCGGACTTCGTGCGCGGCGCGGACGTGCTCATCACCGACACGACGTACCGGGACGCCGAGTACCCGTCGAAGGTGGACTGGGGCCACTCGTGCGTGAGCCAGGTGGTGGAGCTCGCCGCGCGGGCCGAGGTGAAGAGCCTGCACCTTTTCCACCACGACCCGGACCAGACCGACGACGACATCGACCTCAAGCTCGAGGAGGCGCGCCAGGGGCTGGCGCGCCTGGGCTCGAAAGTCGTGTGCGAGGCGCCGTCGGAAGAGTCGACCGTCGTGCTCTAGGCGCTCGCGCGCGCCGCGGGATCCTGCCGGTAGAAGAGCTTGAGCTGCCCGTAGACGTCGGGGTAGCGGCGGCGCGTCTCGGCGGGATCCTCGAAGAACGCCTCGCTCACCACGGCGAAGAACTCGGAGGGGTGCTCGGCCGCATAGGGATCGAGCCAGGTGTCCTTGTCGCGCTCGACCGCGTCGCAGAACCCCTCGAAGGCTTTGCCGAAGGCCCGTTTCCAGAGCTTGCGGTCCATGCCGGCGTGCAGCGGCGGCAAGCCGTCGGCCTCGCCGTTCAGCATGTCGAGCTTGTGCGCGAACTCGTGGATCACGACGCTCATTTCCGGGTCGTTCGCGGCCGCGTCCCAGGACAGCACCACCGGGCCGCCGGGCATCGCCTCGCCCGCCAGCTGGTCGTCCCACTCGTGCACCACCCCGTGCTCGTCGACCTCGGAGCGCGTGACGCGGAAATCGCCCGGATAGACGACGATCCCGCTCCAGCCCGAGTACCAGTCGAGGCCGAGATTGAGGATCGGCAGGCAGGCCTGCGCCGCGATCGAGACGCGCATCGCGTCGCTCACCTCGATGCCGTGCGCTCCGGCGAACTGCTTTTCGGCGAGGAAAAGCAGCACCAATCGCTTGAGCTTCTGCGTTTCCGATTCGGCCAGCTTTAGAAGGAAGTTCAGTCCTCGCGTCGCTTTTCGCCACAGCGCGTCGTCGATGCGGTGCCTCTTCAGCACCCGCCTGCGGCGCCAGTCGGTCAGCCAGCCCATGCGGAGATGATTATCGTTGTCCCCGCGCCGCGAGCCACACGCCGCCGACGATCAGCGCAAGACCTACGACATGGAACAGCCGCAGCTCCTCGCCGAGGAACGCGACCGCCATCAGGGCGCCCAGGAGAGGAATGAGGTGGAGGTAGGCGCCGGCCTTCGCCGGACCGATCTCGGCCACGGCGCGGGTCCACATGGCGTAGCAGAGCACCGAGGGAAAAGCGGCGAGGTAGAGGATCCCGAGCACCGATCCCCAGTTCGCCTCGACGCGGCCACCGCCCGCGACTTCCAGCAGATACGCCGGCAGGCCGGTGATCATGCCGGCGAGCATCACCGCCAGCATGAACGCGAACGCGTCCACGCCCTGCGGCTTCCAGCGCAGGCAGGCGGTGTAGAGCGCCCATAGCGCGACGTTGGCGAGCAGCCACAGGTCCCCCGGGTTCACCTGCAGCGAGGCGATCACCGCGGCATCGAGCCGCGACACCACCGCGAGCACGCCGCAAAACGAGATCGCCAGCCCGGCGGCGACGAGCGGCCGGATGCTTTCCCGCCACAGCAGCCACGCGAACAGCGGAATCACGCCCGGCGTCACCGACTGGAACAGCACCGCGTTGGTCGCGGTGGACTGCTGGATCCCGACGTACCCGATCGAGTTGTAGAGCACCGTTCCGCAGGTGCCGAAAAAGAGGATCGGCCGCCACGCGGCAAGCAGCTGCGGCCGGGCGCGCGCGAAGGCGCGCCACGCGAACGGCGCCAGGATCGCGATCGCCGCCGCCCAGCGCCAGAACGCCATGCCGAGCGGCGTGGTGTAGGGGATCACCGCGCGCGCGACGATCCAGTGCGCGGCCCAGAACAGCGAGGTGAGAAAGAGCAGGAGGTGGGGATTGTTCAACGCGCCAGTAAAATACCCGCATGGTCTCGGTTGTCCAACTGCACCCGCAAAACAGCGCCGCCGCGCTCGAGCCGCTGGCCGAAGGGCTTGCCGGTGCCGAGCGCGCGCTCCTCGCGCGCGCGCTCGAGCTCGCGGAGCCGCTCTACGCCGGGCAGACGCTGTCCACGGGCGAGCCGACCTGGCCGCACGCGCTCGGCCTTGGCGCGAACCTCGCCGCCATCGGGCTCGACGGCGCCGGGCGCGCCGCGGGAGTGCTGTTCGCCGCGCCGAAGCACCTGGAGGGCATCGAGCGGCTGCGCGAGGCCTTCGGCGAGGAGATCGCCGGGCTCGCGGCGGGAGTCGAGAAGCTCCACCGGCTGCGCGTCGCGACGCGCGCGAGCCCGCTCGAGCAGAACGAGGCGCTGCGCAAGATGGTGCTCGGAATGGCCGAGGACGTGCGCGTGGTGCTCATACGCCTCGCCAGCCGCACCCAGACCCTGCGCTGGTTCGCCAAGAACCCCGGCGCGGAGCGCGCCGAATACGCGCGCGAGACGCTCGACATCTACGCGCCGCTCGCCAATCGCCTGGGCGTCTGGCAGCTCAAATGGGAGCTTGAGGACCTCTCGTTCCGCTTTCTCGAGCCCGAGCTCTACAAGAAGATCGCGCAGATGCTCGACGAGAAGCGCGCCGAGCGCGAGCGATACATCGCCGGCGCGATCGCGGCGCTCGCGCGCGAGCTGGAGCAATCGGGCGTGCGGGCCGAGATCAACGGCCGCCCGAAGCACATCTACTCGATCTGGAACAAGATGCGCGCCAAGGGCGTCGATTTTTCCGCTTTGCACGACGTGCGCGCGCTGCGCGTGATCGTCGCCGGCATCAAGGACTGCTACGGCGCGCTGGGCGTGGTGCACAACCTGTGGCAGCCGATCCCGCGGGAGTTCGACGACTACATCTCGCGGCCGAAGGGGAACCTCTACCAGTCGCTGCATACCGCGGTGCTCGGGCCGGCCGGGAAGACCCTGGAAGTGCAGATCCGCACCGAGGAGATGCACCGGCAGGCCGAATTCGGCGTCGCCGCGCACTGGCACTACAAGGAGACCGGCAAGCCCGCAAGGGCCGAGGGAGCGTTCGAGCAGAAGATCGCCTGGCTGCGCCAGCTGCTCGCGTGGCGCGACGAGGTCGCGCGCACGCCGTGGGCCGAGCGCACGCGCGAGGCGCGCCTGGACGACACGGCGTACGTGCTCACGCCGCAGGGCAAGGTCGTCGACCTTCCTGCGGGCGCGACGCCGATCGACTTCGCTTACGCGCTGCACAGCGACCTCGGCCACCGCTGCCGCGGCGCGAAAGTGGACGGCCGCATCGTGCCGCTCGACACCCCGCTCGCGAGCGGGCAGCGCGTCGAGATCGTCGCGGCCAAATCGGGCGGGCCGTCGCGCGACTGGCTGAGCGCCGATCGCGCGTTCGTCAAGAGCCCGCGCGCCAGGACGAAGATCCGCCAGTGGTTCAACGCGCAGGCGCTGGCGCAG
>MERQ01000063.1:105-19646 GCA_001770655.1 Betaproteobacteria bacterium RIFCSPLOWO2_12_FULL_68_20 | reverse complement strand
ATGGCGCCCACGCTCGTACTCGGACCGGACGGGCGCCTCGCCATGGCGATCGGCTCGCCGGGCGGGCCGTCGATCATCAATTACGTCGCGAAAACCCTGGTGGCGGCGCTCGACTGGGGGCTCGACCTTCAGTCCGCGATTGCGTTGCCGAACCTGGGGAGCGAGAACGGCCCGACGCTGATCGAGCGCGGCAGCGTGTATGAGCTCCTGGGCCGCGAGCTCGCCGCGCGCGGCCATGCCGTGGAAGTCAGGCCGCTCGCGAGCGGGCTGCACGGCGTCGAGCGCGTGCGGGGCGGCTGGCGCGGCGGCGCGGATCCACGGCGCGAGGGCGTGGCGAGGGGCGACTGAGGGCGGGCTAGAATGACCGCGGCTGCCTTCGGGGAAGAGGGGCCGCGATGACGCATAAGAGGGTGTCGCTCGGCAAGACGGCGCGTCCGCGCCTGGCCGGAGTCGTGGCGCGACCGCGCCTGTTCGCGCTGCTCGACCGCGGACGCGAAGGATCCATCGTCTGGGTTTCCGGTCCGCCCGGTTGCGGCAAGACCACCCTGTGCGCGAGCTATCTCGATCAGGCGCACGTCCCCTCCCTGTGGTACCAGCTCGACGAGGGGGACGGCGACGTCGCGACGTTCTTTTATTACCTGGGGCTCGCCGCGGAAGCGCTTGCCGATGGCGACGGCGAACCGCTGCCTCTGCTCGCGCCCGAGTACCACGCCGCGCTGCCGGTCTTTACGCGGCGCTATTTCCAGCGCCTGTATGCGCGCCTCAAGCCGCCCTTCACGGTCGTGTTCGACGGCTACCAGGAGGTGCCGGCGTCCTCGCAGTTCCACGAGGTGATGCGGGAAGCCCTCGGCCAGCTTCCTCCGGGCGGCAGCGCCATCGTCACCAGCCGCGGCGACCCGCCTGCGACATTGGTGCGATTGCGCGTCAACCGCGCGCTCGCCGTGTTGGGCTGGGATGAACTGCGCCTGACACTCGAGGAGACCGGAACCATCGTTCGCGAGCGTGCGCCCGGATTGCCGCGCGAGAGTCTCGAAGAGCTGTATGCCAGGACCGAAGGCTGGGCAGCGGGCTTGGTGCTGATGCTCGAGCAGGCGAAGACGGCGGGCGCGATCGGGGCGGCGCCCGACCTCGCCACGCGCCAACTGGTCTTCGACTACCTCGCCGGCGAGATCTTCCAGAAAAGCGACGCGCGCACCCGGGAGTTCCTGCTCAGGTCGGCGTACCTCACGCAGACGACAGCCTCGATTGCCCGCCAGCTGACCGGGGACGATGCGGCGGCTCGCATCCTCTCCGGGCTGCACCGCGATAACTACTTCGTGACCTTGCGCCATGCGGACCCGGAGACGCTGTATCAGTACCACCCGATGTTTCGCGACTTCCTGCTCGCGAGGGCGCAGGAGACGCACTCCAAGGACCTGCGCCGGCAACTTCAGAAGTCGTCCGCCGCGCTGATGGAAGGCGCCGGGCATCCCGAACACGCGCTGGCGCTGTATCGCGATGGCCACGATTGGGACGAGATGGCGCGCATCATCGGCGCGCACGCGGAAGCGATGCTCGCCCAGGGTCGCGGCGAGACCTTGCGCCAGTGGATCGAGGACCTGCCCCCGGAGGCGCTGAACCGGCATCCGTGGGCGGTCTATTGGGCGGCGGCCAGCCAGGCGCAGATCGCGCCACGCGAGGCCCGGCTGCTGTACGAAAAAGCCTTCGAGCTGTTCCGCGCGCCGGGCGGGCGCGACCTGACCGGAATGATCCTCGCTTGCTCCGGGGCCATGGACGCGATCCTCTACGAGCTCGACGACTTTTCGCTGCTCGACCGCTGGATCGCGGTGCTCGATGACGCGGCGACGGGCGGAGTCCGTTTCCCCTCGCCGAGCGTCGAGGCGCGCGTCGCCTGCAGCATGGTGTTTTCGCTCACCTTGCGCCAGCCCCGCCGCCGCGACATCGGGCAGTGGGTTGAGCGCGCGCTCGGCTGTGCGCAGCGCGCGCCCGATCCGAACCTGCGCATCTTCGTCGGATTGCTGTGCGCGCTCACGCTCATGTGGACCGGCGTCTATGCAAGGGCATTGGAGCTGATCGAGGCGGCGCGGCGCACCGCTGCCGAGCCCGGGGTGTCGCCGTTCTCGTCGATCACGTTGAAGAACGTCGAGGCGATGTTCTACATGCTGACGGCGCAGTACGCCCCCTGCCTGCAGGCGATGCGCGAGGGACTCGAGATCGCTCGCGCGACGGGCGTCCATACGTGGACCTTCCAGCTGCTCGTCTATGGGTACGGCGGTGCGCTCGGCGCGGGGAATCTCGAGACCGCGGCCCGCATTGCGAAGGATCTGGAGTCGCGCGCCGCCGGATGCGGCCGGCTGAACCTGTGCCTGTACCATTATTTCCAGGCGTGGGAAGCGATTCTGCGCAGGGACCTGATGCGCGCGCTGCAGCAGGGCAAGACCGCGCTCAGGGTGGCAGTGGAGGTGGGCAGCCCGTACTTCGAGGCGTTGTCCCGCCTGGCGGTCGCGCAAGTCCTGTTCGAATGCCGGGACGAGCGCAAGTGCATCGCGCAATTGCAGCAGGTGCGCGCGATCGCGCGCGAGATCCCCAACCGCCATCTCGAGTACAGCTGCCTGATCGGGTTCGCCGACATGGCTTTGGAGCACGGCCGGCCGCGCCCTGGCCTGAGGGCATTGCGCCTCGGGCTGCAGATCGGCCGCCAGTACGGCTACGAGCATTTCCTGTGGTGGCGGCCGCAGGCCGTCGCGCGCGTGCTCGCGCACGCGCTGCAGGCCGGGATCGAAGCCGACTACGCGCGCAGCCTGGTCCGGCGGCGTGGACTGGTGCCGGATCAACCGCCGCTCTCGGTCGAGGGCTGGCCATGGGCGTTCCGCGTCACGACCTTCGGCGGCTTTCGCCTGCTGCGGCACGACGAGCCGCTCGCCGCAACCGGCAAGGCGAAGCGCCGGCCGCTCGCGCTTCTCAAGGTGTTGATCGCCTGCGGCGGCGAGCAGGTGAGCGAGGCGCGCGTCACCGACACCCTGTGGCCGCGCGTCGACGGCGATTCGGCGCACCGCTCGTTCACCAGCGCGCTGCACCGGCTGCGCAAGCTGCTCGGCGAGGACCGCGCGGTGGTCCTGCACGAGGGCCGCCTGTCGCTCGACCGGCGCTATTTCTGGGTGGACGTTTGGGCCTTCGAGCGGTTGACCGCCGATATCGATGCGGAAACCGACGCGGCGCGCATCGAGAAGCAGGCCGATCGCCTCCTCGGCCTGTACCGCGGGCCTTTTATCGGCGACGAGGTCGACGCCGCGTGGGCGATCCAGCCTCGCGAGCGCCTGCGCGGGCGCTTCGACCGCGCGATCGTCAAGCTGTGCCGCCACTGGATCGACAGCGGGCAGCAGGAGCGCGCGCGCGCGTTTTATGAAAAATGCCTGGAAATTGATGCGCTTGCTGCGCCGCACGAACTGTTTAAGCAATCGGTAACCAATCGGTAGGCGATCCGGCTGGGCTCCCCGCGCAGGATGCGGGGCGCAGGGCATTTGCCCCGCGCTCGAAAGGAGGGAGTCATGAGAATGTCGAAGCGCCTTGCAATCGCGCTGTCCGTTCCGGCGTTCGCGCTGGCGGGCTGCTACGTGGTGCCGATCGCGGCCGACGGCACGCCGATCTGGCCGGTGCCGCAGCCCCAATATCCGGGCGCCCCGGTTTCCGGGCCGGCGGTTCCAGTCGTGCTGCAGGCGCGGCTCTACCCGTCGAACGACGTCGCCACCCAGACCGGAGTGATCAGCGGCACCGTGACCAACATGATGAGCGGAAAGGGCCGGTTCCAGCTCAATTACCGCGGCGAGACGCTGACGGGGGAGGCGACGCGCGTGGACGGCGACTCGCGACGCGGCGTGGCGAGCGCCTACGGATCGGGCGGCGCATACATGAGTTGCGAGTACCAGATGCACACGCCGCAGCAGGGCGCCGGCAGCTGCACGTTCTCGAACGGCGCCAAGTACCAGGTGCATATCGGCAGCTGAGCGTGCGGGGTGGCGTGCCGGCCCTCCATCCGCGGGCCTATAATCGGCCCCGGAGGAGGGTTTTCCCATGCGGTTCCAAGCTCGCCTGCTCGTCGCGCTCGCGGCCACTGCGCTGTGCACGTCCGTCAGCGCTCAATATCCCAACAAGCCGGTCCGCCTCATCGTGCCGTTCCCCGCCGGCGGCGCCGCCGAGCTCGGCGCGCGCATCTTCGCGACCCCGCTCGGCCAGGCGCTCGGCCAGCCGGTGATCGTCGAGACCAAGCCCGGCGGCGACGGCGTGATCGCCGCCGACGCGGTGATGAAATCCGCTCCCGACGGGTATACGCTTTTCTACGCCACCAACACCGCGTTCAACTGGGTGCTGGCGACGCGCAAGAACCCGCCCTACGACCCGGTCGCCGATTTCACCCCGGTCTCGCGGATCGGCTACTTCGGCTTTTTCCTCTTCACCCACCCGAGCGTGCCCGCGAGCTCGGTCGCCGAGCTCCTCGCCTACGCGCGCGCCAACCCGGGCAAGCTCAATTACGGCACCGGCAACAGCACCAGCCAGCTCATGACGGCCCAGCTCAAGATGCTCGAGAAGCTCGACATGGTCCAGGTGCCTTACAAGGGCGACGCTCCGTTGACCATCGACCTGCTGGGCGGCCGCGTGCATATGGCGTTCGCCACTCCCGGCAGCGCGCTGGCACAGGTCAAGGAAGGCAAGCTGCGCGCGCTCGCCGCGATGTTTCCGAGCCGCAGCCCGCTGCTTCCGGATGTTCCGTCCGCGGCCGAGGCCGGGCTCGGCAAGGTCTCGATCACGCCTTGGGGGGCGATTTTCGGCCCGGCGAAGATGCCGAAAGAAGTGGTTGACCGCCTGGCGCGCGAGCTGGCGGTGGTCCTCAAGCGCCCCGAGGTCCGTGAGAACCTGGGCAAGATCGCCTTCGAGCCGCGCAGCTCGACGCCGGAGGAGCTGACGGCGTTCCTCAAGGGACAGATCGAGGATTGGCGCCGCACCGCGCGCGAGGTCGGAATCAAGCCCGAGTGACGCGCCGCGCGGGCCGGTAGCGCCTTCGGGAAAGCGCCCGATGGAGCCGATGACGTGCGGAACCGCGATCGTGCGATCGCTGATTCATCACGGGGTCGAGGTCATCTTCGGCGTCCCCGGCGCGCACATCTACCACCTCTACGACGCGCTGTACGCCCATCAGGATCGGCTGCGCCACGTGGTGACGCGGCACGAGCAGGCCGCGGCGTACATGGCCTACGGCTATGCGAAATCCACCGGCAAGGTCGGCGCCTACGCGTGCGTGCCCGGACCGGGAGTGCTCAATACCGGCGCGGCGCTCTGCACGGCGTACGGGGCGAACGCCCCGGTCCTTTGCATCACGGGAGAGATTCCGTCGGCGATGATCGGCCGCGGGCGCGGCATCCTTCACGAGCTTCCGGACCAGCTGGCGACGCTGCGCCTGCTCACCAAGTGGGCCGGGAAGATCGACCACCCCACCGAAGTCCCGCACGTCATGGCGGAAGCGTTCCGGCAGATGCGCTCCGGCCGCATGCGACCGGTCGCCGTGCAGGCGCCGTGGGACGTGCTCGCCTTGAAGGCAACGGTGAATCCGGATCTGGATTACGCGCCGGTCGCCGCGCCGATTGCCGACGCCGACGCGATCGCGTCGGCGGTGAAGCTCATGCGCGCGGCAAGGAGCCCGATGATCATGGTCGGAGGCGGGGCGCTGCACGCGCGCGAAGAGGTCCTGGAGCTCGCCACGCTGCTGCAGGCGCCCGTCACGGCGCATCGCAGCGGCCGCGGCATCGCCCCGGAGGACGGACCCTACGGCATGAGCTGCGCGGCCGCCTACAAGCTCTGGGACCGGACCGACCTCCTGATCGGCGTCGGCAGCCGGCTCGAGCTGCAGTATCTGCGATGGCAAAGGATTCCGAACGGCTTGAAGGTGGTGCGCCTCGACATCGACCCGACCGAGCTCGTCAGGCTCAAGCCGGATGTCGGAATCCTTTGCGACGCGAAAGCGGGTCTCCGGGAGCTTCTCGACGCGATGACCCGGACGCTGGACAAACGGCCGTCCCGCCTTGAGGAATTCGCGGCGATCAAGGCGCGCACCCGGCAGGAAATCCAGAAGATCCAGCCCCAGATGAGCTACCTGAACGTCATCCGCGAGGTGTTGCCGCGCGACGGATTCTTCGTCGAGGAAATCTCGCAGGTGGGACTCGCGTCGCGCTTCGGCTTGCCGATCTACGAGCCGCGCACCTTCGTCACCTGCGGCTACCAGGACAACCTCGGCTTCGGCTTTCCCACGGCGCTCGGGGTCAAGGTGGCCCATCCGGACAAGCCGGTGGTCTCGGTGACCGGAGACGGCGGGTTCATGTTCGCCGTCCAGGAGCTGGCCACGGCCGTGCGCCACGGCATTCGCCTGGCGACGGTGGTGTTCAACAACCAGGCTTACGGCAACGTGCTGCGCGATCAGAAGGAGAAGTTCGCCGGCCGCGTCTGCGGCGCGGAGCTGACCAATCCCGACTTCGTCAAGCTGGCGGAGAGCTTCGGGGCCGCGGCATACCGGGCCAGCACGCCCGAGTCGTTCAGGCGAGCGCTCGAGGCCGCGCTCGCCGCGGACGTGCCCGCAGTCATCGAGGTGCCCTGCGAGCGCGGCTCGGAGGCCTCGCCGTGGGAGTTCCTCATGCCGGGCACCTATTAGGGCCCGCGCCTCAAAGAAACGGTTCTGCGCGCTTGATCAGCTCGTCCAGCCCCGGCTCGGCCGGGTTGCGCGGCCTGCCCGGGTGGATGATGGACACCTGGCAGCTCTCGGCCGCTTCCACGAGCTGCCGGTAGGTGCCGGCGTCCGGGTCGCCGATGCTCGCCTGTTTGTTCGAGTCGTAGACGAACATCTTGTCGTTGATCTGGGTGCACTCGTTGCAACTGGTGCACCGCGGCGTCTCGATGTAGGGCTCGTCGCGCGGCCTTTCCTCTTCGGGCTCGGCCTGCGCGGGTACGCCGGGCGCGGCGGCAGGCGCCGGCGCCTCGGCGGCGGGCTGCGGCCCGAGCGCCGCCGCGGCGTGCGCCGTGCGCTGCTCTTCCCACGCCTTGCGCTCGCGCGCGAGCAGCCTTTCAGCGTGCGAGTTGTGGATCCCGGCAAGCTCCTGCAGGCTGCGCCACGCCTCGCGGCAGCGGCGCGCCTCGCGGATCAGCTTTTCGCCGACGATCGCCCTGTGCAGCGTGCCGTCGCGGCCGACCAGCGGCAGGCAGGGGACTTTCTCGGGTGGTCCTTTCGTTTCCCGGACCAGGTACTCGGGCACCGCGATCATGCGCTCGTT
The DNA here is from genome assembly GCA_001770655.1 of Betaproteobacteria bacterium RIFCSPLOWO2_12_FULL_68_20. GTDB lineage: Bacteria > Pseudomonadota > Gammaproteobacteria > Burkholderiales > SG8-39 > 2-12-FULL-68-20. The sequence goes on along the minus strand of MERQ01000063.1, from coordinate 12,333 downwards.
CCACATCGCCCGCGGGATCGTCGCGAAGTGCTTCGCATAGCGCCGGTCGCAGCCGACGAAGTCGACCAGGGTGAAGGCGAGCTCCTCGCTGATTCTCTGGTGCTCGTCGTCCTCGTAGGCGATGGCGTGCACCGGCCAGTCGAGATCCGCGCGGGGATTGTTCTCCAGGGAGAAGCGCGACGCCCAATCCTCGCCCGCCGACGGGTCGTAGCTGAACGCGGGGAAGGCGCGCGACTCCATCGCCGCCGCCGCGACCAGGTACGGCGCCAGCTCGCCGCAGGCTCCGCCCGCGCCCGAGAACACGCTGAACAGGGCGGGCCCCGGATACTCGAGTCCCCTGAGGATGCGCTCCCGGAGCTGGAACAGGTTCGAGGCGCTTGACTGCAGCACGTAGACCTCGCTCAGGGCGATGGCCATGGCCGCGAGCTGCCTGCTGCGCGCGCCGAAAGCGAGCTGGCCGTCGCGGACCGGCGACTCATCGAGGATGTCGTCGGTCTGCGCCAGGACCTTCAGCGGCAGGCCGGCGCCAAGCGCCTCCATCAGCCCCGCATGGCCGGCTGCCTGCATGTCGGCGGCGCCGATGCGCACCAGGTAGTCCGGGAACAGCGTCACGCCCTTCGGGCCCAGCACGTTTTCGCCGAACTCCTCGAAGAACGCATCGTGCTTCGACTCGACATATTCGTTCTCGACCTCGAGCCGTGCCACGGCGACGGCCTGGGCGAGCGCGATCATCGCCGGCCGCCGCTCGCGGAAGGCCCGCAGCGCGGCGGCGCAGCTCTCGAATACGAAAGCGTACGGCTCGACGCCGCCGGCGCGCTCGCCCGGCGCCGGGAAAAAGCGCTGCGACTCGAGCACCGAGACGAGCGACGCGATGCGCCGGCGCCGGCTCTCGGGCAGCGTGCCCTTGGGCAGCGAGCCGGCAAGCAGGCGCGACATCGCCTCGAAATCGAATGCCTCCCGGTGCGCCGCCCCGACCTCGGCCCGCAGACGCTCGGGGCTGCGGCCTTCCTCGGAGAGGGCAAGGCCCGCCGCGAGGATGTCCGAGAGTCGCAGAATCAACCGGTCGATGTCCTCGCGGAACCTGCGCGCCTTGCTCTCCTGCACCGTGCGCCAGGCGTGCTCGAACAGGCGGGCCGGCATCGCTTTGCCGCAGTCGAGAACCTCGCCGTCCGCCTTGAGCGCGGCGCGTGCGCGGCTCAGGCTGTCGGCGAGCAGGTCTTCGCCGCTCGACTCGAGCCGGCCCGCGGCCGTGTCCCACAGCGTCGCGAGCGATCCGCCGCCACCCGCCGCGACCAGGGCGCGGATCGCCTGCTCCATGCGCAGGACGTGCCCGCGGATGCGCTCGCCTTCGCCGTCGCGCGGCGCGGCGTCCTCGATCGCGCGGTCCATGAGGCCGGAGAGCGACTGCACGGCTCCCCCGTGCGGGGCGTTGCGCGCGAGCACCAGCGGAAAGTCGTAACGCAGCCTGCTGAGATTGCGGTACGCGGCGAGAAGAGCGGGTCGCAGCTCGAGCGCATCGGATGCCTCCGGGCGGCCTGCGCTCCAAACCCCCGTCAGGTGAAAGGCGAGTTGCGCCTGAAGCTCGGAATGCATGCCGGTTATGCGTGCCCCTGCGGCCAGATGGTGAACTTGTCGAGCTCCGCTTCGAGGCCCGCTCTCACGAATGCGCCGGTGCGCAGCTTGCCGCTTCGCCGCAGGTCCTCGTAGCAGGGGACCCCGGGATTGCGATAAAGGATGCCCACCGGAATCGGGTCGGCGCCGGAGGCGATCTCGCGCGCCCGGTCGAGATCGGCGGGATCGTGCTCGCGCCGGTTCTTGTGCACCTTGGCGAGCCCCGGGCTCAGCTGAAGCCCGTTGTCGTGGGTGAGGACCAGGACCTTCTGCGGATCGTGCAGCCAGGGATCGAACAGGTCCGGCAGGAACTTCGGGCAGCGCTGCAGGATGCGCACGAAGGAGAATCCCTTGTGGTGGAACGCCGCCGAAACGATGCTGTAGAGAATCTCCGGGATCCAATCGACCGCCTGGGCGACGAATGACGCGTTCTGCACCCCCAGCGTGACGGTCAAGGGATTCAACGCCTCCAGGTATGCGCCGCGCGGGGTCGTGTTGGTCCGCAGCCCTCGCGGCGAGGTCGGCGAAGCCTGCTTCTTGGTCAGGCCGTAGACGTGGTTGTCGTGCAGGAACACCGTCATGTTCATGTTGTAGCGCACGGCGTGGATCCAGTGGCCGGCGCCGATGCTGCAGCAGTCTCCGTCGCCGGTGCTGACGAATACGTGCAGATCCGGCCTCGCCATCCTGACGCCTTCGGCGACCGGCAGCGCGCGCCCGTGGATGCCATGGAAGCCGTAGGTCTTCATGTAGTGCGGAAAGCGGCTCGAGCAGCCGATTCCGGAGATGAAGGCGGTCTTCTCGGGGCGCAGCGCCTCGTCGCGGCACAGCCGCTGCACCGCCGCGAGGATGGCGTTGTCGCCGCAGCCCGCGCACCAGCGCGGCGCGCCGCCCTGGTAGTCCTCGAGGTCCGGGTGCTCCTCGTACAGGCGCAGCAGGCATTCGGGAGCGGTGATGGTCATCGCCTGGCCGCCTCGCGGTTTCTTTCCAGCGCTTCGCGGATCACCCGGCAGATCGTCCCGGGCTTGATCGGCTGGCCCCGCACCTCGCTCCAGCAATCGACGTCGACCAGGTAGCGCGAGCGCAGCAGCATCGCCAGGGCCGAGTAGCGCCGGTTGCCCTCGTCGATGATCTCGTCCTCCCTGCGGTCGCACCAGTTGCCCTCGATCGTGATGACGGCCTTGAAGCGCTGCATCAGCTCCTTGATCCCGGGCGGCAGCGGCTGAAGGAACCTCAGGTGCACGGAGGACACCTTGCAGCCCTCCGCGCGCAGGCGGCCGACCGCCTCCTCGATCGCGCCCTGGGTGCTGCCCCAGCCCGCGACCAGCAGCTCGCCCTCGGGGTCGCCGAACACCGGCGGGGTCTTCAGCGTCTTCTGCAGCGCGGCCAGCTTCAGGCTGCGGCTGTGAATGCCCTCCTCGTTGATCTCCGGATCGTAGGCGACGCGGCTCCTGCGGTCGTGGGCGAGCCCGGTCAGGGTGTGCATGCCCTCGGGCTGGCCGGGTACGAAGCGGCGCGCGAGACCGGTCAGCGCGTTCCAGTCGTAGGGCCTGGCCCCCTCAGGGACCGCGCTCTGGTCCGCCGGCGGCGCCATCCACGCTTCGCTGAACTTCGGCCGCGGGAACGGCTGCTGCGAGGTGGCGAGATTGGCGTCCGAGAGCACCACCACCACCATGTTGAAGGTCTCGGCGATCTTGCGCGCGGTGATGATCGAGTAGAAGCAGTCCTCGATGCCGCTCGCGGCCATGACGACCTTCGGCGCGTCGCCGTGGCTGCCGAACATCGCGGCGAGCAGGTCGCCCTGCTCGGCCTTGGTCGGCTGTCCGGTGCTGGGCCCGCCGCGCTGCACGTTCACGACCACCAGCGGAATCTCGCCCATCACCGCGAGCCCGATCGCCTCCTGCTTGAGCGAAAAGCCGGGGCCCGAGGTGATCGTGACCGCGCACTTGCCCGCGTACGAGGCGCCGATCGCGAACGAGCACGCGGCGATCTCGTCTTCGGCCTGGTGAACCACCCCGCCCACCTTCTCGAAGACATTGCTCAGGTAATGCGATGCCGAGGTGGCAGGCGTGATCGGGTACATCGCGCAGATCTCCATCCCCGAGGCGAGCACGCCGAGCGCGAGCGCCGTGTTGCCGTTCACCACGATCTGCGGCTCCAGCGAGCGCAGCGCCGGGATCCGGAACTTGAAATCGAGCTGCGCCTCGGCCCAGCCGTGGCCCGCTTCCAGCAGCGCGACGTTCGCGGCGACCACGCCCGCGTCCTTGCTGCCGAAGGCGCGCGCGACCTGCTCGCGCGCCAGGCGCAGATCCAGGCTGTACAGGCCGCACAGCATTCCCAGGGCGAACATGTTCGCGCCGCGGCGCGCGTCGGCGACGAGCGAGCGGCATTCGCGCTCCATCGGCACCTCGTACACCCTGAACCCGGCCGCGGCGAGCCGCGCATGGGTCTGCAGGTACGAGGCGGCGATCTCCTTGTCGGGGTGCGTGCGCCACAGGCTTTCGAGCAGAACGATGCATCCGGGCTTGAACTCGCCCGCGCGCAGGCGCGCGAGCAGCACCTGCTCGTTGAAAGCCACCACCAGGTCCGCCTGGTCGCCGCAGTTGGTCATGCGGCCCGATCCGAGGCGGATGCGGCTGCCGCTCGCGCCCTCGGTGCTGCGCGCCGGAGGCTCGATCTCCGCCGGGATGATCTCGAGCGTCCACACGCCGTTCCCCATGCGGGCGGCGATCGCGCCCAGCGACTGGCCGCAAACCTGCGCGCCCTCGCCGGAATCGCTGATCACCTCCACGATGTGCTCGCTCAAGGTGGTGATCGCCTTGCCGCTTGCCGGCGACGGCGCTTGCCTCCCGGCGTTCTCGACCGGCTGGGCTGCGAGTGTCTCGCTCATTTCCGTGGCTGGCTCCCTCAATTCCGGGCGAGGCGAATGCGCGCGAAGTTGCGCTCGCTCAGGTCGATCCCGAACAGCGTTGCGGCGCTGCCGCGCGCGCCGGCGCCGCGGATCCCCAGATAGGCCTTCATGCTGCGCGCGGCCCTGCGGCCCGCACCCATCGCTTCGATCACGGTGGCGGCGCCGGTGACGATGTCGCCTCCGGCGTACACGCCGGCCATGGAGGTGGCGAAGTCCGCGTCCGCCTCGATGTAGCCGCGCCGGTCGAGCTTGAGCTTCGAGGTCTGGCCGATGATCGGGTTGGCGCGCGTCCCGATCGCGAACACCACCATGTCGGTCTGCAGCTCGAATTCGCTGCCGGCGACGGGAACCGGGCGGCGCCGGCCCGACTCGTCGGGCTCGCCCAGCTCCATGCGGATGCAGCGCAGGCCGCGCACGTCGCCGTTGCCGTCGCCGAGGATCTCCACGGGGTTGGCGAGCCAGTGGAATTCGATGCCCTCCTGCTCGGCGTGCCCGACCTCCTCGGCGCGCGCCGGGCATTCCGCCCTGCTTCGCCGGTAGACGCAGCGCACCTTCTCGGCGCCCAGCCTGAGGCACACCCTGAGGGCGTCCATCGCGGTGTTGCCTGAGCCGATCACGGCGACGCGCCGGCCGATCGGCAGCGGCGTGTCGTAGTCCGGGAATTCCCTGGCGCGCATCAGGTTGCAGCGGGTCAGGAGCTCGTTGGCCGAGAGCACCCCGTTCAGCGAGTCGCCGGGGATCCCCAGGAGCTGCGGATAGCCCGCCCCGGTGCCGATGAAGACCGCGTCGAAGCCCATCTCGTCGATCATCTGCTCGATGGTGAACAGGCGTCCGACCAGCGTGTTGCACTCGAAGCTGACGCCGAGCCGGCGCAGGTTCTCGATCTCGGCGTCGATCACTTCGTTCGGCAGGCGGAAATCGGGAATGCCGTACCTCAGGACGCCGCCCGGCTGATGGAAGGCTTCGTAGACCGTGACCTCGCAGCCCGCCTTGGCCATGTCGGCCGCGCAGGCCATGCCGGCCGGTCCCGAGCCCACGATGCCGACTTTGCAGCCGCTCGGCTCGATGAACGGAACGTGGGTCCAGCCCTCGGCGATGGCGAGATCGCCGACCCAGCGCTCGAGCCGGCCGATCGCCACCGGTTCCAGCGTCTCGCCGACGGGGCACACGCCCTCGCACTGCGTCTCCTGCGGGCACACCCGGCCGCAAATGGCCGGCATGAGGTTGGTGTCCGTGATGACGCGGTAGGCGCCGCGGTAATCCTTCTCGCTGATCCTGCGGATGAACCCGGGAATATCGATGCCGACCGGGCAGCCCTCCACGCAAGCCGGCTGCGGGCACAGCAGGCAGCGCTCGGCTTCGTTCAAGGCGTCTTCAGGGCGATAGCCGCAGGCGACCTCGGCGAATCCGCGCGCGCGCTCGCGCGGATCGCGCTCGCGCATCGGCGTGCGCTGCTGCGGGATGGTCCGTATGGTTTTCTTCTTGGCCGTCATCGCGCTAGCCGCCTTTGACTTCGTCAAAAGGATCGGGCAGCTCGAGCGCCTCGTCCGCTTCGGCCGGCTCGCTCACCCGGCAGCTGCGCGACCAGCGCTCCAGGGACAGCCGTTCCTCGCGCGTGAAGCGCCGCAGCCGGGACATCAGGTCGTCGAAATCGACCTGGTGAGCGTCGAACTCCGGTCCATCGACGCAGGCGAAGCGCGTCTCGCCGCCGACCCTCACGCGGCAGCCGCCGCACATTCCGGTGCCGTCGACCATGATGGGATTGACGCTGACCACCGTCCTGATGTTGCGCGGCCGCGTCGCCTCGGCGCAGGCCTTCATCATCACCGGCGGGCCGACCGCCACCACCTGGCCGAGATCGGGATGCCGGTCCATGGCGAGCTTGATCGCGTCGGTGACCAATCCCCGCATTCCCGTCGAGCCGTCGTCCGTGCACACGACGAGCTCGTCGCAGCAGGCCCTGAACTTGTGCTCCCAGAAAACCAGGCTCTCGGTCCTGAAGCCGACGATGCCGATCACGTAGGCGCCGTTTTCCTTGAAGCCGCGCGCCAGGGGAAAGATGGGCGCGACGCCGAGCCCGCCGCCGACGCAGGCCACCTTTTTCACGCCGCCGAGCCTGCTTGGCACGCCCATCGGCCCGGCCACGCCGTACAGCGTGGAGCCGACGCGGCAGTCGCGCTGCATCTCCCGGGTGGTCTTGCCGACCGCCTGGATGACCAGCGTGACGGTTCCCTTGTCGCGATCGAAGTCAGCGATCGTCAGCGGAACGCGCTCGCCGCGCGGGTGCGCGATCACGATGACGAACTGGCCCGGCCGCGCGGCCCGCGCCATGCGCGGATGATGGATCTCCAGAGAATAGGTGAGATCCGAGAAATCCTCTCGCGCGACAACCTCGAATCCGGAGCTCTGGTGCGCGTTCACATTGCCTCGACCGCGATCGCAGCCTGCCCTGGGGAATATAGGCCCCGTGCGCCGCACGGCTTTTGATGTAACGCAAGGATTCCCCAGCTTTCAGCGGCCCCGATGGCGCGCTCAGATACGCTCGCAGGCGCGGGCGAGGACCGCCGACAGGCGCGCAGCCGCGGGTTCGAGCGCCTCGAGCCCGGAGAGCGAGCGCAGCCAGGTGAGCTGGCGCTTCGCGAGCTGGCGCGTCGCCGCGATCGCCTTTTCGCGCAGCGCCGCCTCGTCGTACTCGCCCTCGAGATGCTGCCACGCCTGGCGGTAGCCGATCGAGCGCATGCTCGGCATCTGCGGCGCAAGCCGGTAGCGTTTTCTCAGCGCCCTCAGCTCGTCGATCAAGCCTGCATCGAGCATCGCGTCGAAGCGCCCGGCGATGCGGCGGTGCAGCTCGGCGCGGTCCGCCGGGATGAGCGCAAATGCCCTGAGCTCGAACGGCAGGCGCGTTTCCGAAGCGCCGTGCAACGCCGAAAGCGGCTTTCCGGTGAGCCGCCACACCTCGAGCGCGCGCTGGATGCGCTGCGCATCGCCGGGGGAAATTCGCGCCGCGGCGGCCGAGTCCACTTTCGCGAGCTCGGCGTGCAGCGCCGCCCAGCCTTTGCGCTGCGCCTCGGCGTCGATCGAGGCGCGCACCCCGGCGTCGGCCGGCGGCAGCGGGTCGAGCCCCGCGGCGAGCGCGCGGTAGTAGAGCATGGTGCCGCCGACCAGAAGCGGGATCCGGCCGCGCGCGAGGATATCGGTGACGGCGCGAACGGCGTCGGAACGGAACCGTCCGGCCGAGTAGCTCTCGTCCGGGTCGACCAGATCGATGAGATGGTGCGGGACTCTCGAGCGCTCGCTGTCGCCGGGCTTCGCGGTACCGATGTCCATGCCGCGATAGACCTGCGCCGAGTCCACCGACACGATCTCGACCGGGAGCTTCGCTGCGAGCTCCAGGGCGAGCCGCGATTTGCCGCTCGCCGTCGGCCCGAGCAGGGCGTAGGCGACGTTGTTCAACTTCCGCCGGTGACGTCGAGGATCGCGCCGGTGGAGTACGAGGCCGCATCGGAAATGAGCCACAGGATCGCCCGGGCGATCTCCTCGGGCTGCGCGCCGCGCTTCATCGGCACCTGATCCTTCATGCGCTCGACACGGTCGGGAACGCCGCCGCTCGCGTGGATTTCCGTATAAGTGAACCCGGCGCGCACGCCGTTCACGCGGATGCCTTCGGCCGCGACTTCCCGCGCCAGCCCGATCGTCATCGTGTCGAGCGCGCCCTTCGAGGCGGCGTAGTCCACGTACATGCCGGGCGAGCCCGTGCGCGCCGCCCCCGAGGACACATTGACGATCGCGCCGCCCGCGCCGCCGCGGCGCGTCGACATGCGCTTCACCGCCTCGCGCGCGCACAGGAACGCGCCGATGACGTTGACCGCGAACGTGCGGCCCAGGCGCTCGGCGCTCATCGCCTCGACCCGCGCCTGGCGCTCGACGATGCCGGCGTTGTTGACGAGCGCCGTGACTCGCCCGAAATTCAGGTCGACCGTTTCGAACAGGCGCATCACATCCGGCTCGGAAGCGACGTCGCCCTGCACCGCGATGGCGCGGCCTTTCGATGCGAGGATCGTTTCCACAACTGACCCGGCCGCGGCTTCATCGCGCAGGTAATTCACGCACACCGCATAGCCATCGGCGGCGGCGAGGCGCGCGGTGGCGGCGCCGATGCCGCGCCCGCCGCCCGTCACTACCAGTACCTTGCTAGCGGCCACGCAAGAATAGCCTGTCGAGATCGCCCAGCGTGAGCTGGTACCACGTCGGCCGGCCGTGGTTGCAGCTCCCGGAGCGCTCGGTCTGCTCCATCTCGCGCAGCAAGGCGTTCATCTCGGTGAGCGTGAGCGCGCGGTTCGCGCGCACCGCGGCGTGGCAGGCCATGGTGGCGAGCAGCTCGTTTTGCCGGCTCGCGAGGACCTGCGCAGCGCCGAACTGGCGCAGCTCGGCGAGCACGCCCCGCGCGAGCCCGGCGACATCCCCTGCCGCGAGCAGCGCCGGCGCGGCGCGCACCGCGAGCTCGTTCGGGCCCGCGACGCTCAGCTCGAGTCCCAGCCGCTCGAGCGCGTCGCGGTTCTCCTCGGCGGTGGCGACGTCGAGCGCCTCGGCCTGGAACACCGCGGCAACGAGCAGGCTCTGGCGCTGCACGGCGCCCGCGTCGAGGTTCGCTTTCAGCTTTTCCATGACGATCCGCTCGTGCGCCGCGTGCATGTCCACGAGCACCAGTCCCGCCTCGTTCTGCGCGAGGATGTACACGCCGTGCAGCTGCGCGAGCGCGTAGCCGAGCGGCGGCGCGTTCTCCGACGCGGGCAGCGGCGCCGGCTGCGCCGCCGCCATGAACGACTGATACGCGGCGGCCGGCTGCTCCAGCCCGAACGCGCGCTGGATCGCCGGCCCCTGCGAGACCGTCGCGTATGCCACGGGTGCCTCGGCCGCGCCAGGCGAAAGCGCGCGCCTGAGCGCGTGCAGGACGAACTGGTGCACCGCGCGCGCGTCGCGGAACCGCACCTCGGTCTTCGCCGGGTGCACGTTCACGTCCACGCCGCGCGGATCGATCTCGAGAAAGAGCGCGTACGCCGGCTGGCGCTCGCCGTGCAGCAGCTCCGCGTACGCCTCGCGCGCCGCGTGAGCGAGCAGCCGGTCGCGAACGAAGCGCCCGTTCACGAAGAAATACTGCGCGTCGGCGCGCGCCTTCGCCGCCTGCGGGCCGCCCGCAACGCCGTGCAGGCGCAACGATCCGGCGTCGGCCTGTACCGCCAGGCCCGCGTCGAGAAACTCCCGGCCGAGCAGGGCGGCGCAGCGCTCGGCGGCGCCCTGGCTGCGCAGTGTCCGGCTCGCGCGGCCGTTGTGCCTGAGCGCGAACGCGATCTCGGGCCGCGCGAGCGCGATGCGCCTGAATACCTCGTCGCAGTGGCCGAACTCGGTCGCCTCGCTCCTCAGGAACTTGCGGCGCGCGGGCGTGTTGAAGTAGAGATCCGCGACGCTCACCGTGGTGCCCTCGGCCCGCGCGGCCGGCTCCAGCGCGCCGATCCCGGCGCCTTCAGAGCGGATCGAGTGACCGTGCTTCGCGTCGCGCGTGCGCGCCGTGATCGAGACGCGCGCCACCGAAGCGATCGAGGCGAGCGCCTCGCCGCGGAAACCCAGGGTCGCGACGCCTTCCAGGTCCTCGAGCGAGTCGATCTTGCTGGTCGCGTGGCGCGCGAGCGCGAGCGCCAGGTCCTCTCGCGTGATCCCTTCGCCGTCGTCCTCGACCTGGATCTTCCTGATCCCGCCTTCCTCGAGCGCGACCGCGATCGCGCGCGCTCCGGCGTCGAGGCTGTTCTCGAGCAGCTCCTTCAGCACGGAGGCCGGGCGCTCGACCACCTCGCCCGCGGCGATCTGGCTGACGAGCAGCTCGGGAAGGACACGGATGGCGCTCACGCGGGGAGTATATAGAATCGAACCATGGAGCTTCTCGCCTCGCTGTGGGACCTCGCGGTCAATCTGGATCAGCATCTCGCCGCCTTCGTCGCGCAGCACGGCGCCTGGGTGTACGGGCTGCTTTTTCTCATCGTGTTCTGCGAGACCGGGCTGGTGGTGACGCCGTTCCTGCCGGGAGATTCGCTGCTGTTCGTCGCGGGCACGATCGCCGCGGCGGGCGGCATGGACATCGCCGTGGTGATGGCGACGCTGGTCGCCGCGGCGCTCAGCGGCGACAACGTCAACTACTGGATCGGGCGCTGGGCGGGTCCGAAGGTGTTCCACTACGAGCGCTCGCGCTGGTTCAACCCGACGTACCTCGCGCGGGCGCATGCTTTCTACGAGAAGCATGGAGGAAAGACGATCGTGATCGCGCGCTTCGTTCCGATCGTGCGCACCTACGTTCCGTTCGTGGCCGGCGTGGGCAGCATGCCGTACCTGCGCTACCTCGGCTTCTGCGTGCTCGGCGCGCTCGCGTGGGTGGTGTCGCTGTCGCTCGCCGGGTACTGGTTCGGCAATCAGCCGGTGGTGAAGAACAACCTCACGGCGGTGATCCTGCTGATCGTGGCGATTTCGGTATCTCCCGGAGTGTTCGCTTGGCTCAAGGCGCGGCGGCAGGCTTCGCCTCTTCACCCTCCCGGCTGAGCACCCGCCCGGGCGCCGACTTCAATCGACCTTGATGCGCGCCTGCTTGATGACTTTCGCCCACTTGCCTGTTTCCGACTTGATGTAACTGTCGAACTCGGCAGGCGTATTGGGCGCGGGCTCGGCGCCGGTGGCGATGATGCGCGCGCGCACCTCGGGCATCCTGAGGATCGCCGTCATTTCCGCGCTCAGCCGGCGGATGATTTCGGCCGGGGTGCCGGCCGGTGCGACGAGGCCGAACCATCCGAGCGCTTCCCAGTTGGCGAGGCCCGATTCGGCGGCGGTCGGGATCTCCGGGGCGAGGGTGGTCCGCTGCGCGGCGGCGATGGCGAGGACCTGCACGCGGCCCGACTTGCGGAGGGCCGAAGTGGAGCCTAGGTCGACGAAGGCGATCGGCACCTCGCCGCCGGCCAGTGCGGTCATGGCGGGACCGTTCCCCTTGTAAGGCACGTGGAACATGTCCAGCCCGGCGAGCTGCCTGAACAGTTCGCCGGCGAGATGCATCGCCGAGCCGTTTCCCCCCGAGGCGAACGCGACCTGCCCCTTGGCCTTGACCGCGGCGATCAGCTCCCGCACCGAAGCGGCCGGGAACAGCGACGGATTGGTCGCGACGATGAAGGGACTGGTGACGAGCAGCGTGATCGGCGCGAAGTCCCGCGCCGGGTCGTAGGGAATCTTCTGGTACAGGATCGGGTTCAGCACCAGAACGCTCGCCGAGGCGACGAACAAGGTGTGGCCGTCGGGCGGCGATTTGGCGGCGATTTCCGCCCCGATGACGCCATTGCCTCCCGGTCGATTGTCCACGATCACCGGCTTGCCCAGGCGCTCGGCAAGCACCGGCGCGAAGATGCGCGACACCGTGTCGGTGCTGCCGCCGGGGGGGAAGTGAACGATGAGCCGGATGGCCTTGGTCGGGTAGCCCGCGCCGGATTGAGGTGCTTGCGCAAAAGCGGCGCCGACGGACAGCGACAGCAGCAAGACGACGGTCAGGCGAGACATGGGAATTTCCTCCTCATGGTCGCTCGAACGTTACGCGGCGTCTTGCTCCGGCGCTTTGACTTAAATCATCCATCCGCGCGCCAGCAGATGGCCGGCGAAATCGCTGCTAGCGTTGCGGCGCGAGC
>MERQ01000063.1:0-84 GCA_001770655.1 Betaproteobacteria bacterium RIFCSPLOWO2_12_FULL_68_20 | reverse complement strand
TTCGTGGCCGGCGTCGGCAGCATGCCGTACCTGCGCTACCTCGGGTTTTGCGTGCTCGGCGCGCTCGCTTGGGTGGTGTCGCTG
>MERQ01000062.1 GCA_001770655.1 Betaproteobacteria bacterium RIFCSPLOWO2_12_FULL_68_20 | reverse complement strand
ACCGACCGGGGGCTGGATTTCGAGAAGCTCAAGAAGACCGTCCGCACCGCGATGCGGATGCTCGACAACGTCATCGACATCAATTACTACGCCGTCGACAAGGCACGCAACTCCAACGCGCGCCACCGTCCGGTGGGCCTCGGCATCATGGGGTTCCAGGATTGCCTGCACCGGCTGCGCATTCCCTACGCCTCGCAGGAGGCGGTGGAGTTCGCCGACCGCTCGATGGAGATGGTGGCGCACTGCGCCTATTGGGCCTCCACCGAGCTCGCCGAGGAGCGCGGGCAGTACTCCACCTTCCGCGACTCCCTGTGGGACCGGGGCATCCTGCCGCAGGACACCCTGGACCTGCTCGCCGCCGAACGCGGCGGCTATGTCGAGCTCGACCGGTCCTCGAGCCTGGATTGGGACGCGCTGCGCGGGCGCATCAAGCGGCACGGCATGAGGAACTCGAACTGCCTGGCGATCGCGCCCACCGCGACCATCGCCAACATCGTCGGGGTGTCGGCCTCGATCGAGCCGACCTACCAGAACCTGTTCGTGAAGTCCAACCTCTCCGGCGAGTTCACGGTGGTGAACGAATACCTGGTGACCGACCTGAAGAAGGCCGGCCTGTGGGACGAAGTGATGATCGCGGACCTCAAGTACTTCGACGGCAATCTCGCGCCCATCGACCGCGTCCCGGCGGGCCTGAGAGAGCTGTACGCCACCGCCTTCGAGGTCGAGCCGAAGTGGCTGGTCGAGGCGGGCGCGCGCCGCCAGAAGTGGATCGACCAGTCCCAGTCGCTCAACATCTACATGGCGGGCGCCTCGGGCAAGAAGCTCGACGAGACCTACAAGCTCGCCTGGATCCGCGGCCTGAAGACCACCTATTACCTGCGCGCGCTAGGCGCCACGCACGCCGAGAAATCCACCAGCAAGGCGGGGCAGCTGAACGCGGTGCCCGCCGAGGCGCAAGCCGCGGCCGGGGACGCGACGCTGTGCTCGATCGACAATCCGGAGTGCGAGTCGTGCCAATAGCGCCCGTGATCCAGCCGGCGAGCGGCTTCGTGCCGCCCTCGGTCGCCGGTCCGCTCGGCGCGCAGGAGCGCTTCGCGGCCGGCAACGCGTTCCGCCGCATCTCGGTCGAGGACAAGCGAGTCATCAACTCGAAAGCCGACGTCAACCAGCTGGTGCCGTTCAAGTACAAGTGGGCCTGGGAGAAGTACCTCGCCGCCTGCGCCAACCACTGGATGCCGCAGGAAATCAACATGAGCCGCGACATCGGCCTGTGGAAGGATCCCGCGGGCCTGACCGACGACGAGCGCAGGGTGGTCAAGCGCAACCTCGGCTTCTTCGTCACCGCCGACTCGCTGGCGGCGAACAACATCGTGCTGGGAACCTACCGGCACATCACCGCCCCGGAGTGCCGCCAGTACCTGCTGCGCCAGGCGTTCGAGGAGGCGATCCACACCCACGCCTATCAGTACATCGTGGAGAGCCTGGACCTGGACGCGGGCGAGGTGTTCAACGCCTACAACGAGATCCCGTCCATCCGCGAGAAGGACGAGTTCCTGATCCCGTTCATCGACACGCTTACCGACCCGACGTTCAGGACCGGCACGCCGGAGAGCGACCAGAAGCTGCTGCGCAGCCTGATGGTGTTCTCCTGCCTGATGGAGGGGCTGTTCTTCTACGTCGGCTTCGTCCAGATCCTGTCGCTCGGCAGGCAGAACAAGATGACAGGCGCGGCCGAGCAGTACATGTACATCCTGCGCGACGAGTCGATGCACTGCAATTTCGGCATCGACCTCGTCAACCAGATCAAGCTCGAGAACCCGCATCTGTGGACGCCGCAGTTCCGCGACGAGGCGCAGGAGCTCTTCAGGCGCGCCGTGGAGCTGGAGTACCGGTACGCGGAGGACACCATGCCGCGCGGCGTGCTCGGGCTGAACGCGCCGATGTTCAAGGAGTACCTGCGCTTCATCGCCAACCGCCGCTGCCAGCAGATCGGGCTGGAGGCGCTCTACCCCGGCGCGAGCAATCCCTTCCCGTGGATGAGCGAGATGATCGACCTCAAGAAGGAGCGCAATTTCTTCGAGACCAGGGTGATCGAGTACCAGACGGGCGGCGCGTTGAGCTGGGACTGAGCTGATTCGCGAATTTGCGCAAAGGCCAATTGATGCGAGAAGATCGGAATGCGGTGCACCGGGTCACTGCCTGCAAGGCGGAGGAAGACTACATGCTGTGGCTGCGGTTCGACGACGGGCTGGAAGGAAGCGTGTTTCTCGGCAACCTGCTCGAGATCGGCGCGTTCCAGCTGTGGCGCGACGTGCGCGAGTTCGAGAAAGTGAGCGTCGATCCCGAGACCGCGACGGTGACGTGGGAGGGAGGCATCCGGCTCGATCCGGACGTCCTCTACCACGACGTGGCGGCGCGGAGCGGGCGGTGAGCGGGGTCGCCGGGAAGGCATTCAGCACGCCGGAGCGCGGGCAGTTCCCGGGCCGGCGGTTGGATAGTCCGGGCCAGCACGGCCGGGCTTTTTTGTTCAACTACTAGAAGGAGATTGCAATGGCGAAGAAAAAAGCGAAAAAAGGCGGCAAGAAAAAGAAAAAGAAGAAAGCATCAAAGAAGAAGAAAAAGTCGTTGAAGAGAGCTGGTAAGAAGAAGGCGGCAGGCAAAAACAAATCCGCTAAGAAGAAGAAAGCGGGAAAGAAGAAGAAGGCGAAGAAAGCCGCCAGACCTGAGGCCAGCCCCGCGATGAGGACGGCACCTGCTGCACCGCCGTCCACCGCTGCGATTCCCGGCGCGAGAACCGCGCTGAATCCGGCGGCCGCGTGGCCGTTCCCGACCGGTTCCCGGCCGTAACCGGGCACCGATCAGGGGCGCGACGAGGGGCGCGAGCTCCTCGCCAGGCCCTCGAAGCTCAGCGGACCGGCTTGGTCCTTCGGCCTAACACTGGAAGACTTGGGCCGGTCCGCGAGGCTTCACCTGATCCCGGCCGCAGCGCTCGCCGGGACGACCTTCGAGCCCTTATTTTAGCGGGCGGTGCCAAGCGTCACAAACCTGAAAAGAGGTGCCGAAACAGAGAGTTCGCAGTGCAAGCCAGCGGCTGCGCGAGGAGGAGTGAAGTGGTTGACAGAGCGAAGGAATCTTGACTATGATGCGCTTCGCTGCACCGCAACATCCGTTGCCGACGCCAGGCCTCGAGGAACCCCTTGGCGGGACCGCCTCGGGCACCCGAGCGCCACGCCTCGAGGACCTGCTGAATCATGCGCTTGCCGGGTCCTTTCCCCGATCCTCCCGCGACGATGCATCTTGTCGGGGTTGGTCGCGGTCAAAGGCGCTAGGGCGGGAGGCGCGCGAAGACTGGAGATACAGGATGAACCCAACGAGCAAGTCGCCCCGCCTCGCCGGGCTTGCTGTCGCGCTGCGCGCCTACGGGCTCGCCAAGGCTCTTTTCGCCCTGGTCGGCCTCGCCGCGGTCGCCGTGCTCGCCATTCCCGGGCCGCGCGATTCGATCCTGCGGCATCTGCACGTTCCCGCCCGGTTCGCCGATCCGCTGGATGTGACCTCGACGGTCGCCGCCGGCCCCATCCAGGCGAGCGAGCGCGAGAGCGCGCAGGAGCGCGAGCAACGCGCGGTGACCGAATCGATCGCGAAGCGCTATCGGGTCGCCGAGGAGGCGGTCGCCGGGTTCGTATCGCTTGCCTACCGCGCCGGCCATCAGTTCGCGGTGGACCCGATGCTGGTCCTCGCCGTGATGGCGGTCGAGTCGCGCTATAACCCGGTCGCCGAAAGCGTGCTGGGGGCCAAGGGCCTGATGCAGGTCATGCCGAAGTTCCACCTCGAAAAGCTGATGGAGCACGGCGGCGAGCACGCGCTGCTCGATCCCGAGGTGAACATCTATGTCGGCACGCAGATCCTGCGCGAGTACCTGCGCCGCTTCGGCGAGGTCGAGACCGCGTTGCAGATGTACGGCGGCGCGTTCGACGAGCCCAGCTCGCAGTACGCCGGCAAAGTGCTCGCCGAGAGGGCGCGCCTCGAAAGTTTGAGGCAAAAGGCCAAGCGTCAATCGGCTTGAAGCGCGCTGGCGCGCCGGCGCGCCGGCGCTCAGCGGCGCGCGGCGCAAAAGCGCGCGAGGCGCTGCGCAGCCTCCTCGAGCTCGCCCAGGCTTCGCGTGTAGGCGAAGCGCATCGAGCGGCGCGTGCCGTTCGCGCCGAAGTCGATCCCGGGGGTCGCCGCCACCGCCTCGCGCTCGAGCAGCTCGAGCGCGAAGCGCTTGGAGTCGTCGCACAGCGCCGAGCAGTCGGCGTAGACGTAGAACGCGCCCGACGGCCGCGCCGGCACCGCGATTCCCGCGCGCTCGAGGGCGGGAACGAGGAAATCGCGCCTGCGCTCGAACTCGCGCCGCCTTTCCTCGAGCACTGCGAGCGTGCCAGGCAGGAATGCCGCCACCGCCGCGTGCTGCGCGGCCGTGGGAGCGCAGATGAAAAGGTGCTGCGCCAGCTTCTCCAGGCCGCGCACGGCCTGCTCGGGCAGGACGATCCAGCCCAGGCGCCAGCCGGTCATGCAGAAATACTTGGAAAAACTGTTCAGGGCCACGACTGCTCCGGGCAGCCCGAGCGCGCTCGAGGGTTGCACGCCGTAAACGAGCCCCTGGTAGATCTCGTCGGCGAGCAATACGCCGCCGCGGTCGGCGATAAATCCGGCGATGCGCCGCAGCTCTCCCGGCGCGATCACCGTTCCGGTCGGGTTGGAGGGCGAGCCGAGCAGCAGGCCCTTGGTGCGCGGGCCCCAGGCTGCGCGCACCATGTCGAGCGTCGGCTGGAAACCCGCCGCGGCAGTGACCGGAAGCGCGCGCGCGATGCCCTCGAACGCCCGCACGCAGTGCCGGTAGCCCGGATAGCCCGGGTCGGGCACCAGGATCTCGTCGCCCGGATCGACGTAGAGCGCGGCCGCGAGCAGCAGCGCGCCCGACGCGCCTGCCGTGATCGCGATCCTCTCCGGCGCCACCGTCACCCGGAAGCGCGCCGCGTAGTGCGCGGCGATCGCCTCGCGCAGCGCCGGCAGGCCGAGCGTCGCCGTGTAGGCCGTGCGCCCGTCGCGCAGCGCGCGCACGCCGGCCTCGACCACCGCCGGCGGTGCGGTGAAGTCCGGCTCGCCGATCTCCATGTGCACGACGTGCCGGCCCGCAGCTTCGAGCGCGTGCGCGCGCGAAAGCACGTCCATCACCTCGAAGGGTTCGATCTGCGCCGCGCGGCGCGCCGTCAGGAAGGGGTTCGCTGCGACGATGGTGCGACGGATTATACGGAGTCCCGTCGTATAATTTTTCCCCGCTGAAGGGGGACCAGGAGCCGTCGTGGACGAGCAGCTGAAGAAGAGCGCCCTCGAATACCACCGGCTTCCCAGGCCGGGCAAGATCTCGGTCCTCGCGACCAAGGAGCTTTCCAACCAGCGCGATCTCGCGCTCGCGTACACGCCCGGCGTGGCGGCCGCGTGCGAGGAGATTGCTCGCGATCCCGCGCAGGCGGTCGAGCTGACCGCTCGCGCCAACCTCATCGCGGTGGTCACCAACGGCACCGCGGTGCTCGGACTCGGCGCGATCGGCCCGCTCGCCGCCAAGCCGGTGATGGAAGGAAAGAGCGTCCTGTTCAAGAAGTTCGCCGGCATCGACTGCTTCGACATCGAGCTCGACGAGCGCGACCCCGACCGCCTGGTCGATATCATCGCCGCGCTCGAGCCGACCTTCGGCGGCATCAATCTCGAGGACATCAAGGCTCCGGAATGCTTCGTCGTCGAGAGGAAGCTGCGCAGCCGCATGAGGATCCCGGTGTTCCACGACGACCAGCACGGCACCGCGATCATCGTCTGCGCGGCGATCCTCAACGGCCTGAAGGTGGTCGGCAAGGAGCTGGCGCAGGTGAAGCTCGTCACCTCCGGGGCGGGCGCAGCGGCGCTCGCCTGCCTGGATCTGCTGGTGAAGATGGGGTTGCCGCTCTCGAACATCGTCGCGACCGACATCCACGGCGTGGTCTACCAGGGCCGCAAGGAGGAGATGGACCCCGACAAAGCGAAATACGCCAAGGACACGCGCTCGCGCACGCTCGGCGAAGCGATCGTCGGAGCGGACATCTTCCTCGGGCTTTCAGCGGGCGGCGTGCTCGAGCCCGGGATGGTGAAGAAGATGTCCGACCGCCCGCTCATCCTCGCGCTGGCGAACCCGGAGCCCGAGATCCTGCCGGAGCTCGCCCGCCAGGCGCGCCCCGACTGCGTGATCGCGACCGGCCGCTCCGACTACCCGAATCAGGTGAACAACGTCCTGTGCTTCCCGTTCATTTTCCGCGGCGCGCTCGACGTGGGCGCCACCGCCATCACCACCGAGATGGAGCTCGCCGCGGTGCGCGCGCTCGCCGAGCTGGCGCAGGCCGAGACCTCCGAGCAGGTGTCGATCGCCTACGGGGTGGAAGCGCTCAACTTCGGACCCGAGTACCTGATCCCCAAGCCGTTCGACCCGCGCCTCATCGCGCGCATCGCGCCCGCGGTGGCGAAGGCGGCGATGGAATCCGGCGTGGCGGCGCGCCCGATCGCCGATCTGGACGCCTACCGAGAGTCGCTCACGCGGTTCGTCTACCACTCGGGCCTGATCATGAAGCCGCTGTTCGCCGCGGCGAAGGCGGTGCCGCGAAAGATCGTGTACGCCGAGGGCGAAGACGAGCGCGTGCTGCGCGCGGTGCAGATCGTCGTCGACGAGGGGCTGGCGAAGCCGGTTCTCATCGGCCGGCCGCAGGTGGTCGGGCAGCGGCTCGAGCGCCTCGGGCTGCGCATCCGGCCCGGGCGGGAGTTCGAGCTGGTCAACCCGGAATTCGATCCCCGCTACCGCGACTACTGGACCACCTACCACGGGCTGACGGAGCGCAAGGGCGTGTCCCCCGAGTACGCCCGGATCGAGATGCGGCGCCGTCACACGCTGATCGGCGCGATGCTCATGCACAAGGGCGAGGCCGACGGGATGCTGTGCGGCACCTTCGGCACCTACGCCCTGCACCTTCAGTACGTCGACCACGTGATCGGCCTGCGCCCCGGCGCCCGCCATTATGCGGCGATGAACGTGCTGCTGCTTCCCAAGCGCACGGTGTTCGTCTGCGACACCTACGTCACAGCCGATCCGGACGCCGAGCACATCGCGGAGATGGCGGTGCTGGCGGCGGAGGAGGTGAGGCGTTTCGGCATCGTGCCGAAGGCGGCGCTGCTCTCGGCCTCCAGCTTCGGCTCGCTCGAGCTGCCCTCGTCGCGCAAGATGCAGCGGGCGCTCGCGCTCATCAACGAGCGCGCCCCGGAGCTCGAGATCGAGGGCGAGATGCACGGCGACGCGGCGCTGTCCGAGGAGATCCGGCTCAGAATGTTCCCGGGCTCGAGGCTGAGGGGCGAGGCGAACCTGCTCATCATGCCCACGCTCGACGCGGCGAACATCGCGTTCAACCTGCTCAAGACCGCGGCGGGCGACGGAATCACCATCGGGCCGATCCTGCTCGGCGCGGCGCGCGCGGCGCATATCCTCACGCCCTCGGCCACGGTGCGGCGCATCGTCAACATGACGGCGCTCACCGTCATGGACGCGAACGCCCCGCGCGGGCAGATGCAGAGCCTGTTCTAGGCGGACCCGCATGCCGAGCGGAGCCGCCACCAGCAACGTCGCGCCGTTCCCGGCGAGCGGCACCAAGCCGCGCCCGGGGCTGGTGCTCACCGGCGGCGGCGCGCGCGCCGCCTACCAGGTCGGGGTGCTGAAGGCGGTGCGCGACATTCTCGGCAACCCTGTCGCGAACCCGTTCCCTATCGTGTGCGGCACCTCGGCGGGCGCGGTCAATGCGGCGACGCTCGCGGTGTTCGCCGACAACTTCTCGCGCGCGGTGGCGAACCTGCTCGAGTCGTGGGAGCACATGCATTGCGACCACATCTACCGCACCGACGCCGCGAGCATCATGAAAAGCGGCGCGCGCTGGTTCGCGACGATGATGCTGATCTCGCGCAACAACCCGGTTTCGCTGCTCGACAACGCGCCGCTCAGGGAAATGCTCGAGAAGACCCTCGCGTTCGAGCGCATCCAGGGGCACATCGACTCGGGCGCGCTCTACGCGGTGTGCGTCACGGCGTCCGGCTATACCTCGGGCCAGAGCGTCGCGTTCTTCCAGGGCGGCAGCGGGCTCGAGGGCTGGGAGCGCAACCAGCGCATCGGCGCCGCGGTGACGCTCAAGATCGAGTACCTGCTCGCGTCGGCGGCGCTGCCGTTCATCTTTCCCGCAGTGAAGGTGCACCGCGAGTATTTCGGCGACGGCTCGATGCGCCAGATCGCGCCGGTGAGCCCGGCGCTGCACCTCGGGGCCGACCGGGTGCTGATCGTCGGCACCGGGCGCCAGACCGCGGACCAGGCGCGCGCGCGCTCCAACATCTATCCGTCGCTCGCGCAGATCGCGGGACACGCGCTGAACAGCATCTTCCTCGACAGCCTGATGGTGGACATCGAGCGCCTGCAGCGCATCAACCGCACCGTGCAGCTGATTTCGGGCGACAAGCTCGCCGAGTCCGGCGTGGAGCTGCGGCCGATCCGGGTGTTGTTCATTACTCCGTCGCAGCCGCTCGAGCGCATCGCGGCGCGCTTCATCCACGAGCTGCCGCGCACGGTGCGCTTCATCCTGCGGCCGACCGGCGCGCTCAACCGCGCCGGGTCGAACCTCGCGAGCTACCTGCTGTTCGAGGAATCGTTCTGCCGCGCGCTGATCGACCTCGGCTACCAGGATACGATGAGCCGCGAGTCGGAAGTGAGGGAATTCTTCGATTTCGCCTAGGAGAGGCCATGGCCGACCCGAACCCGCCGCAGGATCCGTTCGAGATGTTCCGCCGCCTGTGGGGCCCGCTCGGACTCCCGCTGCCCGGCATGGCGATGCCCACGCTCGATCCGGACGAGATCGACCGGCGCATCGCCGATCTGCGCTCGGTCGAAGCCTGGCTGGCGATGAACCTGAACATGGTGAAGTTCTCGATCCAGGGCCTCGAGCTGCAGCGCACCGCGCTCCAGGCGATGCGCGCGGCGGCCGGCGGGACGAACCCGCCGGCGTCGTCCGGAGGACCGAAAGGATAGCTGCGTTCTTTTTCCAAACGAGGAGGAGATTCGATGACCAAGGCAGTGCGTTTCCACAGGACCGGCGGACCCGAGGTGCTGCAGCTCGACGAGGTCGAGGTCGGCCAGCCGGGGCCCGGCCAGGCGCGCGTGCGCCACACCGCGATCGGCGTCAATTTCGTCGACACCTACCAGCGCTCGGGGCTTTACCCGATGCAGCTTCCCCAGATTGCCGGAAACGAGGCGGCGGGCGTGGTCGAGGCGGTCGGCGCGGGCGTGAAGGGGCTCAAGGCGGGCGACCGCGTGGTCTACACAGGGCTTGTCGGCTCGTACGCGGAGGCGCGCCTCGCGCCCGCCGACCGGCTGGTCAAGCTCCCCAAGGGCATCAGCGACGAGCAGGCCGCCTCGATGTTCCTCAAGGGCATGACGGTCTACTACCTCATTCACCGCACCTACAAGGTGAAGCGCGGCGAGACGGTGCTGTGGCACGCCGCCGCCGGCGGGGTCGGCCTGATCGCCTGCCAGTGGCTGAAGAAGCTCGGCGTGAAAACGATCGGCACCGTCGGCTCGGACGACAAGGCGGCGCTCGCCAGGGCGCACGGCTGCACCCACGTGATCAACTACGCGCGCGAGAATTTCGTCGAACGGGTGAAGGAGATCACCAGGGGGAAAAAAGTGCGCGTGGTGTACGACCCGGTCGGCAAGAGCACCTGGGAAGGCTCGCTCGACTGCCTGCAGCCGTTCGGGCTCCTGGTGTCGTTCGGCAACGCCTCGGGACCGGTGCCGCCGGTCAACCTCGGCGTGCTGGCACAGAAGGGATCGCTCTATGTGACGCGGCCGACGCTGTTCACTCACATCGCGGCGCGCGCCGACCTGGAAAAATGCGCGAACGCGCTGTTCTCGGTGGTGAAGTCCGGGAAAGTGAGAATCGAGACGACGGGGCGCTACAAGCTCGCCGACGCGCAGGCCGCGCACCGCGACCTCGAGGGGCGCAGGACCACCGGGTCGATCATCCTGCTTCCCTGACGCCGCACGACGAAAAAAACGCCGCGCGGGGCGCGGCGTTTTTCTTCGCGCCCCGGATTACTTGAGGCCGAGCATTCCCTTGGCCTTGTCGAGCGCCGCCGTCGATTCGGCGTGCTTGCCGGCCTTGTGCAGCGCCTCGCCGTCGGCGCGCAGCTTCTTGATTTCCGCCATCTGTTCCGGCTTCGCCTTCGACATGGCTGCGTCGATGGCTTTCATTTCCTTCGGGCAGCGGGCCGCCAACGCGGCAGAGCTGACGAAGGCCAGGGCGACGAACAGAGCGATTCTCTTCACGGTTCCTCCTGTAAGGGTTATGGTGAACGGCCTGGCCGGCTTAACATGCCGGCTTCAGCGCAAACACATACGGCCCGGCACCTATTCCGGATGCGCGCCACCCTGATCCACGACCGACCCATCGAGCTCGATCTCGCCGAGCTGCGCCGGCGCCTGCGGCGGCCCGGGCGCCCCGCGTCGGTCTGCGGCGACCAGGGGGCGCCGCCCGAAGCGGACCAGCTCGTTGCGGCGTCGGTCCTGGTGCCGATCGTCGCGCGCGCGCCCGAGCTGACCGTGCTGTTCACCCAGCGCACCTCGCACCTGAAGAGCCACTCCGGGCAGGTGAGCTTTCCCGGCGGTCGCAGCGAGCCGCACGACCGCTCGGCCGAATCCACTGCGCTGCGCGAAACCGAGGAGGAGGTCGGCATCGCGCCGGAGCGGGTCGAAGTCGTGGGCATGCTCCAGGGCTACCACACGCGCACCGGATACCTGATCACGCCGGTCGTCGGCTTCGTCGCCGTGCCCTTCGAGCTCAGGCTCGATCCGCACGAAGTCGAGGAAGCATTCGAGGTGCCGCTGTCGTTCCTGCTCGACCCGGCGAACCGCGAGCGGCGCTCGCGCGAGTTCCAGGGGAGCACCGTGTGGTACTACGCGTTCGAGTACCGCGGCCGCACGATCTGGGGCGCGACCGCGGGCATGCTGGTCAACCTCTACCGGCGCCTGCTCGACGCACCCTGAGCGCCGCCAGGCGCGCGAAGTTCTCGAGCGAGTGCAGGTGGGCGTAGATCCTTCCCATGAAGCCCTTCGCCACCAGCACCTTGTGGCTCGCCGGCTTGAGGTCGCGCAGCCTCGCCTCGCCGACGCGGTACATGCCCGCGAGCTTGATCTCGGCAAGGTCTTCGCCGACCACGCGCATCGAGAACGGCTCGAACAGCCGCAGCCGCGCGAGCGCCGCGCACATCTGCGCGGTGAGGTCGAGGTCCGCCTCGTAGGCGGCGAGCAGCCGCTCGAGCGCGCCCCAGCGCGCGGCCGGCCGCCCCTGCGCGTCGAACAGCTGCACGCCAGAATCGTCCACGTAGGCCTTCGCCACGCACACCACGCGCTCGCTCCTCGGCTCCCCGTCCACGTAGAGCTTGGAGATGCAGAACGGATGGCGGCGCACGAACGCCGGGAAATAGGCCGAGCGATCCCACTCGCCGGATGCGTCCACGAACAGGTTCTCGCCCTCGTCCAGCCCGAGCACGACCACCGGGGCGAAGCTCCTGGCGCGGTCGAGGCTCGCGAACACGATCGGGTAGTCGCGCGCGGCGGCGGTGAACTCGGCGCCGGTGATCGCGAGCGCGTTCAGGGCGCGGCAGAACGCCGGCGTCGATCCCGCTGGCATCAGCACCCGGTGAGTCTTCCTGAGCGGAACGATCTCGTCGTAGCCGTACGGCGCGGTGATTTTCATCGCCGGGCATTGTATAGAATGGCCGCATGGGGATAGTCGCGATCATCGCCGCGCTCCTGCTCGAGCAGTGGCGCCCGCTCGCCGAGCGCACGGCGGTGGCCGCCGCGCTGGGCGGCTTCGCCGGCTGGCTCGAGCGCTCGTTCAACGCCGGAGAGGCGAGGCACGGCGCGATCGCGTGGCTGGTCGCCGTGGTCCCCGCGCTCGCCGGCGCGATCCTGATCCACGCGCTGCTCGCCGGATTGAGCCCGCTGCTCGGGCTCCTGTTCGACGTCGCCGCGCTTTACCTGACGCTCGGCTTTCGCCAGTTCAGCCACTCGTTCACCGCCATCCAGGCGGCGATCCGCGAGGGCGAGCTGGAGCGGGCGCAATCGCTGATATCCGGGTGGCGCGGCGAGCCGGGCGTGCTGCGCAGCCGCGAGGAGGTGATCCGGCTCGCGATCGAGGAAGCGCTCATCGCCTCGCACCGGCACGTGTTCGGAGTGCTGCTGTGGTACGTGGTCCTGCCCGGACCGAGCGGCGCGATCCTGTACCGGCTCGCCGCGTTCCTGGCGCGGCGCTGGCAGGACCTCGGCGCGTTCGGCGGCTTCGCCCGGAAGGCGTTCTTCGTGCTCGAATGGCCGGCGGTGCGCTTCACCGCGGCCGTGTTCGCCGTGGTCGGCGACTTCGAGGACGCCGCCTACTGCTGGCGCACGCAGGCGCGCAGCTGGCCCGATCCGAACGCCGGGGTGGTGCTCGCGGCAGGCGCAGGCGCCATGGGCGTGCGGCTGGGCATGCCGCTGCAGGAAATCGAGGGCATGCGCCCGCGCCCGGAGCTCGGGGTGGGCGAGCCGGCGGACGGCCCCTTCCTCGACAGCACGGTGGGGCTGCTGTGGCGCGCGCTGGTCGTGTGGGTGTTCGCGCTGATCGTGATCGGCGTGGTACGACTGCTGTGAGCCGTCAGGCGCGATAGGCGCCGCAGCGCCAGCACTGGGTGAACTGCGGCCCCAGGGTCTCGCCGCAGCTGCAGCGCCAGTCCGGCCCGGCGGGGCGGCGCCTGAGCAGCACTTCCTCGGCGCGCGCGGCGTCGGCGTCGTCCAGCACCCAGACCTCGGCCTGGCATTCCGCCGGCGGCAGCTCGCCCATGGCCGAGGACAGGACCTCGTTCCGGACGACCGCGCGAATGCCATCGGCTTCGAGCAGGTTCCGCGCGTGGTGCACCGCCTGGAGATTGAACGAGCTGTAGATTCTCTTCACAGATCGAACAGCGCGTCGCATTTGGCCGCGCAGATGAAGTCGTTCTCGGAAAGCCCGCCGATCGCGTGGGTCGAGTACTCGACCCGGCACTGGTTGTAGCCGACGCTCAGGTCCGGGTGGTGGTCCTCGCGGTGCGAGATCCAGGCGAGCGCGTTCACGAACGCCATCGTCTGGTAGTAGTTCTTGAACGGATAGAGCTTCACGAGCTTGCCGTCCTCGAGGATCCAGCCCTTCAGCTGCTTGAGCATCTCTCCTGCCTGCTGCTCGTCGAGCGGCGGCATTCCGCCTTCGCAGGGCTTGCACTTCTTCGTCACCAGGTCGTTCATGGGGGCCTCAGGCGCTTTGCTGCTGCAGCCGGGAGATGCGCGCCGCCGCCGGCGGATGCGAATCGTAGAACACCGAGTGCAGCGGGTCGGGGGTCAGGGTCGCGGCGTTGTCCTGGTACAGCTTCACAAGGGCTTTGACCAGGTCGGCGGCGCTCGAGTGCGCGGCCGCGTAGGCGTCGGCCTCGAATTCGTGCCGGCGCGAGTACAGGCTGGCGAGGGGCTGCAGGAAAAAGCCGAACACCGGGACCACCAGGACGAACAGCAGGAGCGCCATCGCCGTGCCGCGGCCGGAGACGCCGAGCCCCTCGTAGAACCACGGCTCGCCGATCAGCGAGCCGAGCAGCGCGAGCAGCGCAGCCGAGACCGCGAACAGCAGCGCCACCCGCTTCCAGACGTGGTGGCGCCGGTAATGGCCGAGCTCGTGCGCGAGCACCGCCTCGACCTCGGGCGGCGCCAGGCGCGCGAGCAGCGTGTCGAAGAACACGATGCGCTTCGCCGCCCCGAAGCCGGTGAAATAGGCGTTGCCGTGGCTGGAGCGCTTCGAGCCGTCCATGACGTACAGGCCCTTCGAGCGGAAGCCGCAGCGCTCGAGCAGCGCCTCGATGCGCCCGGCGAGCGCCGGGTCGGCGAGCGGGGTGAACTTGTTGAACAGCGGCGCGATGAACGCGGGGTAGATGAGCAGCACGAGCAGGTTGAACCCCGCCCAGGCGCCCCACACCCAGACCCACCACAGCGCGCCCATGCGCGCCATCAGCCACAGCACCAGCACCACCAGCGGAACGCCGAGCACCGCGCCGAGCGCCGCGTGCTTCGCGAGATCCGCGACATACAGCGCCGCCGTCATGCGGTTGAAGCCGAAGCGCGCCTCGATCACGAAGGTGCGCCAGATTGCGATCGGAAGCTCCAGCGCCGAGAGCAGCACCAGCGCCGTCACGATGAGCGCGGTGCCGTGCGCGACCCCGCCTGCATCGAGCACGCGCGCCCACTGGTCCGAGAGCCACTGCAGCAGCCCGCCGAGCGTGAGCGCAAGCAGCACCGCCGCACCGACCAGGATGTCGACGATCCCGAGCCGCTCCTTGGCGACCGTGTAGTCGGCGGCTTTGCGGTGCGCGGCGAGCGGCATCGCCTCGGCGAATCCCGCCGGCACGGCGTCGCGGTGCGCGCGCACGTGGCCGATCTGGCGCGCGGCGAGCCACAGGCGCGCGGCGCTCGCGAGCGCCAGCGCGGCGAGGAAGACCCAGGCGAATTCGTTGCTCACGCCGTGAGAGAATAAAGCATGCCCGCCGACCAGAACAACCTGATCTGGATCGACATGGAGATGACGGGCCTGCAGCCCGACTCGGACCGCATCCTGGAGATCGCGCTGCTCGTCACCGACTCGCAGCTCGCGGTCGTCGCGCAGGGGCCGGTGCTGGTGCTGCACCAGCCCGACGAGGTGCTCGGCGCCATGGATTCATGGAACAAGAGCGTGCATGCCAAGTCCGGCCTGATCGGCAAGGTGAAGGCATCCGCGCTCGGCGAGGCGCAGGCCGAGGACCAGGCGATCGGGTTCCTCGCGCAGCACGTGCCGGCGAACGCCTCGCCGATGTGCGGCAACTCGATCTGCCAGGACCGGCGCTTTCTCGCGCGCTGGATGCCGCGGCTGGAGGCCTACTTCCATTACCGCAACCTCGACGTCTCCACCGTCAAGGAGCTGGTGCGGCGCTGGAAGCCCGAGGTCGCGAAGAAGCTCGTCAAGGAGAACAAGCACGAGGCGCTCGCCGACATCCTCGAATCGATCGAGGAGCTGAAGTACTACCGCCGCACCGTGATGAGCATCTGAAAAACAGGGACAGACCACGTTTTCCCGGGAAACGTGGTCTGTCCCCGATTTGCCTACTCGACTTCGACGACCGCCTCGATCTCCACCGGGATCGCGTTCGGCAGGGATCCCATGCCGACCGCGGAGCGCGCGTGCTTGCCGCGCTCGCCGAACACCTCGACCAGCAGGTCCGAATAGCCGTTGATCACCTTCGGGTGATCGGTGAATTCCGGCATGGCGTTCACCATGCCGAGCACCTTCACCACGCGCTTCACCTTGTCGAGGCTTCCCAGCTCGGCCTTGATCACCGCGAGGTGCGCGAGCGCGATGGTGCGGGCGAATTTGTAGCCCTGCTCGACGCTGAGCTCGCGTCCCAGCTTGCCCGCGGGCCGCACTCCGTCGACCGCGCTCGGGCCCTTCCCGGCGAGAAACAGCAGGTTCCCCGCGCGCACCGCGTTCACATAGTTCGCCACCGGGGCGCCCGGCGCCGCCAGCGCGATCCCCAGCTCCTCGAGCCTTTTGTCGGCGCTCACAGGGCCACCACCTTGCCGGGGTTCATCAGGTTTTCGGGGTCGAGCGCGCGCTTGATGTCGCCCATCACGTCCACCGCCTCGCCCAGCTCGGAGCGCAGCGAGGCCATCTTGCCGAAGCCGATTCCGTGCTCGCCGGTGCAGGTGCCCTCCATCGCGAGCGCGCGCGCCACCAGGCGGCTGTTGAACTGCTTCGCCAGCTCGATTTCCTGCGGCTTCGCCGGGTCGACCAGGAACACGAGGTGGAAATTGCCGTCGCCGACGTGGCCCAGCACCGGCACCGGGACGATGTAGCTCTTCACGTCCTCCATGGTCTCGTGCACGCAGTCGGCGAGGCGCGAGATCGGCACGCACACGTCCGTCGACACCGCGCGCGCGCCGGGCCGCAGCTGCAGGCAGGCGAAGTAGGCGCTATGGCGCGCGTCCCACAGGCGGTTGCGGTCCTCGGGCCTGGTCGCCCACTCGAAATCCATGCCGCCGTTGTCCTTTGCGATCGCCTGCACGGCCTCGGCCTGCTCGACGACGCTCGCCTGCGAGCCGTGGAACTCGAAAAACAGCGTCGGCGCGACGCGGTAGCCGGTCTTCTTGTAGCGGTTGATCGCGTCGATGGTCTTCTCGCACACCAGATCGCAGCGCGCCACCGGGATCCCGGCCTGGATGGTCTGGATCACGGTCCTGGTGCAGCCGTCCACCGAGTCGAACGCGCACACCGCCGCCGACATCGCCTCCTGCACCGGGTACAGGCGCAGCGACACCTCGGTGATGATGCCGAGCGTGCCCTCGGAGCCGACGAACAGCCGCGTCAGGTCGTAGCCCGCGGCCGACTTCTTGGCGCGGCGCGAAGTGCGGATGACGCGCCCGTCGGCGAGCACCACCTCGAGCGCGAGCACGTTTTCGCGCATCGTGCCGTAGCGCACCGCGTTGGTGCCCGAGGCGCGCGTCGCCGCCATGCCGCCGAGCGTCGCGTCCGCGCCGGGGTCGACGGGGAAAAACAGCCCCGTGTGCTTGATGTGCTCGTTCAGCTGCTTGCGCGTGACGCCGGGCTGCACCACGGCGTCGAGGTCCTCCTCGTGCACCGCGAGCACCTGGTTCATCTGGCTCATGTCGATCGAAACGCCGCCGCGCGTCGCGAGCACGTGGCCCTCGAGCGAGGTGCCCACCCCGAACGGGATCATCGGCACGCGGTGCCGGCGGCAGATGTTCACGACGTCGCGCACCTCTTCGGTCGAGCGCGCGAACACCACCGCGTCGGGCGGCGCGCAGGGGAAGTACGACTCGTCCTTGCCGTGGTGCTCGCGCACCGCCGCGGAGGTCGAGACGCGATCGCCGAGCAGCGCCTTGAGCTCGGCGACCACAGACTGGTCGAATTCGCGCGCCTTGTTCATGCCGGGCGTTGAACGGCGCGGTGCGTCCGTTCCAACGCGCGCCGCTATTGTAGCTTTATGTCGCCGTCGAACGGCACGCGCACGCCGAGCAAGGGGATCTCGAGCGTCACCTTGGCGGGGAAGGTCTCGGTGCCTTTCAGCTTGCCCGCCTGGAGCGAGCGCTGCACCGCCTGCTCGATCTCGCGCTGCGAATTGACCCCGACCATCTTGAGGAATTTGCGGATGCTGAGATTGAACGTTTCCTGGTCCATGTGCTACCTCCTCGAAAGAATCCGTTTCGCGAGCTCTTTTCCGAGCTCCACGCCCCACTGGTCGAAACTGTTGATGTTCCAGATCACCCCCTGCGCGAACACCTTGTGCTCGTAGAGCGCGAGCAGGTGCCCGAGGCCGCGCGCGTCGAGCCGCTCCAGGTGCAGCGTGCTGGAAGGGCGGTTGCCGGGATAGCGCCGGTGCGCGGGCAGTTGCGGATCGTCGCGGCCGAAGGCGAGCGCGTCGGCCTGCGCGCGCGCGTGCGCGGCGAGGATCTCGCCGCGCCCGGCCTCGATGAAATCCGCCGGAACCACCTGCGTGCCCTGGTGCAGCAGCTGGTGGAACGAATGCTGGCTCGTCGTGCCTTCGGCGCCCCACAGCACGGGCGCGGTCGCGTAGCTCACCGGGCGGCCCTCGCGGTCCACGCGCTTGCCGTTCGACTCCATCTCGAGCTGCTGCAGGTACGCCGGCAGGAGCCTGAGCGCGGTCGCGTAGGGCAGCACCGCGTGCGTCGCCGCGCCGAGGAAATTCACGTTCCAGACGCCGGCGAGCGCCATCAGCGCCGGGACGTTCCTCTGCAGCGGCGCGGCGGCGAAATGGCGGTCGATCTCGGCCGCGCCGGCGAGCAGCTCGTCGAATCGCTCGGGACCGAGCGCGCACATCGCGCTGAAGCCCGCCGCCGACCAGACCGAGAAGCGCCCGCCCACCCAGTCCCACATCGGCAGCACCTCGGCGGCGCCGAACCCCCCGGCCAATTCGACGTTCGAGGTCACCGCGATAAACCGGCTCCTGCCGCCCGACCAGCGCTTGGCGGCCTGCGCGTTCGCCATCGTCTCCTGCGTCGTGAAGGTCTTCGAGACGACGACGAACAGCGTCGCGGCGGGATCGGCGCCCTCGAGCGAGCGCTCGAGGTCGAGGGGATCGACGTTGGCGGCGAATCGCACGTCGATCGCGCCGTCGGCGAGCGCGTCCGCCACCAGGCGCGGCCCCAGGTCCGAGCCGCCGATTCCCAGATTGACGATTCTCCTCAATTTCCCGTCGGATCGAATTCGACCCGCCAGGTCGCTCATCGCGCGCAGCGTTTTCTTCACTTCGGCAGGCGCGGCGTCGCCGGCGCGCAGCGCCGTGTGCCAGGCCGCGCGGTTCTCGGTCGAATTGACGGTTGCGCCCGCCAGCAACGCCTCGCGCCAATCGGCAAGGCCGCGCTCGGCGGCGAGCTCGCAAAGGAGCTCGAGCGTCGGCGCGTCGAGCCGCTGGCGCGAATAGTCGTAGCGCACGCCCGGCGCTTCGGCGACCAGGCTCTGCGCCCGGGAGGGGTCGGCCGCGAACAGCTGCGCGATGCTCGCCGATTCGGCGGCCTGCGCCGAAAGCCGGCTCCACGCCCGGCACTGCGTCGGAGAAGTCGTATTCACCTGTTCAGCCGGTAGAGCCGATAGCGCTCCAGCTTGTCGCCGGGCCGCCCCACGTCGGCGAGCTTGGTCCAGCCGGCGCCGGGAGCGTCCAGCTCGTGGCGCGGGCTGCCCTGCACGATGAGCAGCGGGCAGGCGCCGGGATTCAGCACCCGGAACGCGCGCGGCCGGATGCCCGCATGGTAATCGAGCGCCGCGCTCTGCGGCACGCCGAGCCCCTTCTGCGCGACGCACGGCGCGTCGACGGGGATCTTCGAGCGCAGCTGCAGCGCCACCGCGCGGTAGCTCTTCTGGTGATCGGCCCACGGCATCCACAGGTTCGCGAACGTGCCCCAGAGGAGCGCGACGCCCGCCGCCCAGCGCAGCACGCCGCGCGTGGGCCCCCTCGCCGTGAACGCGACCATGGCGATCCATCCGAGCGTGAGCGCAAGGGCGAGCGCGAACGCGAGCGGCTCGAACTGGGTGACGAGCCCCGGCGCCTGCCTGGCGAAGTTCTTCGCCAGCCGCGGCGGGACGCCGGTCATCATCGCCACGTACGCGAGCCAGACGAGGAATGCGAAGAAGCTGAAGGTCATGACGCCGAACCAGTCGAGTGCGGCGGCCGCGCCGCGGCGCAGCCGCGAGACTCCCTGCGCGGCGAGCAGCGCGAGCGGCGCCAGCGCCGCGATCAGGTTCACGTCCTGCGGCGGCCCCCAGAACGCCGTGCCGGCGAACATCAGCAGCGTCGCCGCCGCCGGCACGAACAGCCGCGGCTCGGCCAGCCGCGTCCTCAGCGCCCACGCCGACCACAGCGCGAGCGGCCAGCCTGGCCAGGCGAACCAGCTGCCGGTCACCGCGTAGTAGCGCAGGTTGGCGCCCAGGGCGCCCTGCGGCTGCGAGGCGAGCGACCACCACGCCGCGAGCTGCTCCGGCGAGCGCCAGGCGAGCGCGAGCGGCCAACTCGCCGCGACGGCCGCGCACACGACGCTCGCCGCACTGAGGAAGGGCAGCGCGCTGCGGCTGCGCCATTCGGCGCAGGCGAGGTGCGCGGCGAGCACCGCGACGCCGAGCGCGGCGGGCGCGATCCAGGCGGCCGAGAGGAACGCGAGCCCGAGCCCGGCGCCGAACGCGGCGCCCGATGCGGTCGGGCGCGCGGCCGCGTGGGGCAGCGCGGCCAGCGCGCCGGCGAGCGCGGCGAGGGCGGCGAGCTCCGGCACAGCTTCGTGCGCTCGCACCACCAGGCCGACCGAGCCGAGCAGAATGAGGGGGGCGGCCGCTGCGGCGCCGGCGCGCTCCTCGCCCGCCGTCCAGTCGCGCGCGGCGGCGCGCGCGAGCCACAGCGCGGCGAGCACGAACGCGGCGCTCGCGAGCCGCGTCGCCGCCAGGGGCTCCATCACGATCGAGAAGACCCTGGCGAACACGGCCGCGACCCAGTGATAGAGCGGCGGATCGTAGAGCCAGGGCACGCCCGCGACGCGCGGCACGATCCCGTCGCCGCCCGCGGCCATGGCGCTCACGATCGAGATTCCGATCGCGTCGAGCGGCTTCCATGGATCGTGGCCGAGCCCGGGCAGCGCGAACGCCGCGGCGAGCAGCGCGATCCACGCGAGCGAGGGCGGCAGCGCGAGCCGGGGCATCACGGCCGCATTCTAGGCCGCAAAAACAAAAGGGCAGCCGAAGCTGCCCCTGGCGCGGCGCGCGGCGCGGCTCAGGTCTTCTTCCTGTAGCGGCGCCTGAACTTTTCCACGCGGCCCGCGGTGTCCACGATCTTGTGCTTGCCGGTGTAGAAGGAGTGCGACTCCGACGACACCTCGACCTTCACCACCGGGTACTCCTTGCCGTCGGCCCACTTCATGGTCTCGCGGCCCTTGCTGTCGATCGCCGAGCGCGTGAGGAATGAATGGTTGGAGGCGGTGTCGAGGAAGATCACCGGCTTGTATTCGGGATGGATGCCTGGCTTCATGGGGCGCGAAGTATACGCAGGTCCGGATTCGGCATCAACCGCGGCGCATCGAGTCGAAGAACTCCGCGTTCGACTTGGTGGCCTTGAGCTTGTCGATCAGGAACTCGGCGGCTTCCAGCTCGTCCATGGGGTACAGGAGCTTCCTCAGCACCCACACCTTCTGCAGGATCGGCTGCTCGATCAGCAGCTCCTCGCGGCGCGTGCCCGAGCGGTTGACGTTGATCGCGGGGTAGATGCGCTTCTCGTGCATGCGCCGGTCGAGGTGGATCTCGAGGTTGCCGGTGCCCTTGAATTCCTCGTAGATCACGTCGTCCATGCGGCTGCCGGTGTCGATGAGCGCGGTGGCGATGATGGTGAGCGAGCCGCCCTCCTCGACGTTGCGCGCCGCGCCGAAGAAGCGCTTGGGCTTTTGCAGCGCGTTGGCGTCCACGCCGCCGGTCAGCACCTTGCCGGAGGCCGGCTGCACGGTGTTGTACGCGCGCGCCAGGCGGGTGATGGAATCGAGGAGGATGACGACGTCCTTCTTGTGCTCGACCAGGCGCTTGGCTTTTTCGATCACCATCTCGGCGACCTGAACGTGGCGCGCGGCGGGCTCGTCGAAAGTGGACGCCACCACTTCGCCCCGCACCGAGCGCGTCATCTCGGTCACTTCCTCGGGCCGCTCGTCGATCAGCAGCACGATCAGCGAGACGTCCGGGTGATTGGCGATGATGGCGTGCGCGATGTGCTGCAGCATCACGGTCTTGCCGGCCTTGGGCGGCGAGACGATGAGCCCGCGCTGTCCCTTGCCGACCGGCGCGACGATGTCGATGATGCGCCCGGTGATGTTCTCCTCGGCCTTGATGTCGCGCTCCAGCTTGAACGCCTCGTCCGGGTGCAGCGGCGTCAGGTTCTCGAACAGGATCTTGTTCTTGGCCGCTTCCGGGACGTCGCTGTTGACCTTGTCGACCTTGACCAGCGCGAAGTAGCGCTCGCCGTCCTTCGGGGTGCGGATCTCGCCCTCGATGGTGTCACCGGTGTGCAGGTTGAAGCGGCGGATTTGCGAGGGCGAGACGTAGATGTCGTCGGTGCTCGCCAGGTACGAGGTGTCGGGGGAGCGCAGGAAGCCGAAGCCGTCGGGCAGCACTTCCAGCGTGCCGTCGCCGAAGATCGATTCGCCCTTCTTCGCCTGGTTCTTGAGCATGGCGAAGATGAGGTCCTGCTTGCGCATCCGGTTGGCCCCGTCGATGCCGTTGGAGACGGCCATCTCGACCAGCTGGGTGACGTGGTGCGTCTTGAGTTCGGAGAGATGCATAGAGATCGGAATCGGGGTCGCCGATTCTGCGGGGATGGATGGACGAACTGCTTGCGGCTCGACGGCCTGCGGCCTGCTCATTCTCGGGGTGTGCGCCTGGACTGCGGCGCCGGAGACTGCCGCCGCGCCGGACCTCCGGCGCGACGCTCTAAAGCCTAAGGGGTCTAGATATTGCTGTCAAGAAACGCGGTGAGCTGGGACTTCGAGAGCGCCCCGACGCGCGTCGCCTCGAGGTTGCCGTTCTTGAACAGCATCAGCGTCGGGATGCCGCGGATGCCGAACTTCGCCGGCACCTGCTGGTTCTCGTCGACGTTGAGCTTGGCGACCTTGAGGCGGCCGTCGTACTCCTCGGCCACCTGGTCGAGGATGGGCGCGATCGACTTGCAGGGCCCGCACCAATCGGCCCAGTAATCGACCAGCACCGGGACCTCGGACTTCAGGACCTCCGGCTCGAACGTATCGTCGGTGACATGCCGAATCTGCGTACCGCTCATGGCTCCTCTGGGGGGGGACTTGCAGGGGGAGCCCTCATTATGGGGGCGCTTCCGGGGAACGCAAGTCGCGTTCCGGGGTCGATGCTAAACTGCGGATTACATTAACCTTTTTCCTGTTGCAGGAATCCCCCTGGAATGGCCTACGTGGTCACCGAGTCTTGCGTCAAATGCAAGTACACCGACTGCGTCGAGGTGTGCCCGGTGGACTGCTTCCGGGAGGGGCCGAACATGCTGGTGATCGACCCCGACGAATGCATCGACTGCACGCTGTGCGTCCCGGAGTGCCCGGTCGAGGCGATCTTCGCGGAGGACGATGTCCCCGACGAGCAGAAGGACTTCATCCCGCTCAACCGCGAGCTCTCGCGCGAGTGGAAGCCCATCGTGCAGCGCAAGCCCGCCCCGGCGGACGCCGACGAGTGGTCCAAGGTGAAGCAAAAGAAGCACCTGATCGAGCGCTGATTCGCTCCTTGAAACCGCGCCGAACGCGGCGATCACACGCCTGTCATCCTTGGCGCCTAATGTGGCGCCGCCGGCATACAGAGCGAGGAGCGAACTCATGGAGCAGGGACAGATCGCGTTCACCGCGGTGTATCTCAAGTCGGAGAGCGGATACATCGGATTCGTGGAGGAGCTTCCGGGAGTCAACTCGAGCGGCCGCACGCTGGAGGAGGCGCGCGCGACGCTGCAAAAGCTCGCCGCGGTGGTGTTCGACGAGGAACGCCGCGAGTCCGAGGAGCTGATCGCCGGCAAGGAAGTGGTGCGCGAGTCGTTTCGCGTGCCGATCCCGCGCGGTTGAAGCGGGGCGGCGCTATACTTCGCGGCCACCCCGCGAAGAATCCATGCGCCGCAGCATCGTCCTTTTTTTCGTCGCCGCGGCCCCGGTCGCCGCGCAGAACCAGGTCGTCAAGCCGCCGATCGCCCAGTACTGGGTGAGCGTCGAGACCGCCGCCGGCATGACGATGCCCGGAATGGGCGCGACGGGCTCGGTCGTTCCCGGAATGACGGGCGGCGCCGCGCAGGGCGGGCGCCGCATGGCGCTCCAGCTCGGCTCGCAGCAAGTCCCCGCCGGACCGCCGCGCGCCGACCACGCCATCCCGGCCGGGATGAACATGGGACCCGCGCTGCCGCTGCTCACGCCCGAGCGCGCTGCCGCGCCGCGCGGCGGCGGGGAGCCAGGAGGCATGGAGCAGCCGAAGGGCCGGATGCTGATCTATTGGGGATGCGGAGAAAGCGTGCGTCCGGGCCAGCCGGTCGTGATCGACTACGCGAAGCTCGCCCAGGGTCAGGCGCCGGGCATGGCCGCGCGGCGCGTTTCCGCTCCCGCCGCGCCGGCGCCCGGGCGCAACCGGACCTACGGCGACTGGCCGAATGTCGAGGACGCCAAGCAGGTTCCCGACTCGGCCTCGTTGCGCGGCGACCACGCGGTGAAGGGCAGCTATTCGCCCGAGATCCGCTTCTCGCTCGGCGAAGGGCAGGACTTCATGGACCGGGTCGCGCTGGCGAGCGCGCCGCGCGGCGCGGGGGCCGCGAGCGTGACCTGGAACGCGCTGCCGACGGCGACCGGCTACTTCGCCACCGTGTTCGGTTCCGAGGAGCGCGACGAAGTGGTGTTCTGGTCCTCGAGCGAGGTGCAGGAGATGGGCGGGATGCTGATGGACTACGTTCCGCCGTCCGAGGTGGCGCGCCTGGTGCGCGAGAAGGTGGTGCTGGCGCCCTCGACGACCGAGTGCACCGTGCCCGCCGAGGTGGTGAAGAAATCGGGCGGCTCGCCGTTCCTCAATTTCATCGCCTATGGCCCCGAGGCGAATTTCGCGCAGCCGCCGCGCCCGGGCGACCCGAAGAAGCCGTGGGATCTGGTGTGGACGGCGAAGGTGCGCTTCAAGTCCACCGCGTCGCTCATCCTCGGCGAATCGTCCAGGCCCGAGCGTGCCTCGCGGCCGCAAGCCGGGCCGCAGGCCGGGAGGGAAGCCGCGCCACCGCCGGCCGCGGCGCCCGACCCGGTGGAGGAAGGAATCAGGACGCTGCGCGGAATCTTCGGCCGCTAGGCCGGTTGATCTGGGTCAAAAGCGCGCGGGCCGCCCCGCTTAGCATGGCCGCATTCAAGGAGCGGCCATGGACTACAAGAGCATCCTGGTTCACCTCGACCGCGGCGCGAAGTCCGCGGCGCGGCTCGAGATCGGCTTCGCGCTCGCCGAGGCGTTCGACGCGCACCTGACCGGGCTGTTCGCGCTCAGCTCCCCGCGCATCCCCTCGTACGCGATCGCCGAGGCCGAAAGCGCGGTGCGCGAAGCCGAGGCCCGCTACCGCGACCAGGCGCTGCGCAGCGCCGAAGTGGTGTTCCGCGCGGCCGCCGCGCGCCACGGACGGGCCAAGTCCGAATGGCGCGCGTCGGCGCGCGACGCGCTCGACGCGGTGCGCCTGTCGGCGCGCTACGCCGACCTCGTGATCGCCGGCCAGCACGAATTCGGCGACGACGGCTCGGCGAGCGGCGTGGCGCCCGATTTCGCCGACGAGCTGGTGCTCTCGGCAGGGCGCCCGGTGCTGCTGGTGCCCTACGCGGGGAAATTCGAGCGCATCGGCCGCAGG
Organism: Betaproteobacteria bacterium RIFCSPLOWO2_12_FULL_68_20; assembly: GCA_001770655.1. Lineage (GTDB taxonomy): Bacteria > Pseudomonadota > Gammaproteobacteria > Burkholderiales > SG8-39 > 2-12-FULL-68-20. The sequence continues at coordinate 31,494 of MERQ01000062.1, read as the reverse complement.
GTGCTGGTCGCCTGGAGCGCGTCGCGCGAGGCGGCACGCGCGCTCACCGACGCTCTGCCGCTACTCAAGCGCGCCGAGAACGTAGAAGTGGTCGCGTTCCAGCCGCACAAGGCGGACCACGGCGAGCAGCCGGGCGCCGACATCGGGTTGTTTCTCGCGCGCCACGGCGTGAAGGTCACCGCCTCGGAGCAGCACGGCGGCGAGGTGGACGTGGGCGCGCAGATCCTGTCGCGCGCCGCGGACCTGGACGTCGACCTCATCGTCATGGGCGCCTACGGGCATTCGCGCATACGCGAGCTGGTGCTGGGCGGCGCCACGCGCACCCTGCTCGAGTCCATGACGGCGCCGACGCTGATGTCGCACTGAAGCGCTGCGGCCGCGCCTACTGCGGCTCGATGTTGGCGAGCTTCACGTAGCCCGCCCAGCGCGCCCTCTCGGTCTTGAGCAGCGCGTCCATCTGCTCGGGCGATCCGGGCAGGGGATCGAGCGAGGCGCGCTGCAGGAACGTCTTGTGCTCCTCGCTCGCCACGATCCGGTTGAACCAGGCGGCGAGCTTCTCCACGATCGGCCGCGGCGTGCCGGCGGGCACCACCACCCCCCACCACGGCGTCACGTCGGAGTCCGACAGGCCCAGTTCGCCCAGCGTCGGCGCGCCGGGCAGGGCGCCGGCGCGCTTGGCCGAGGAGACCGCGAGGATGCGCAGCTTGCCGCCGCGGCTTTCCTGCTGCGTCACCGCCCAGGTGGCGTCGTAGGAGATGAAGTCCACCTCGCCCAGCAGCAGGCTCGACAGCGCCTGCGCGTTCGTCTTGTAGGGCACGTAGGTGGTCTTCAGCTTCGCGCCCGTCTTGAACACCTCGGCGGCGATCTGCCCGGTGTTCGAGCCGGTGCCGTAAAAACCGTCGTTCGGCCGGCTCTTCAGGTGCTTGATCAGGTCGGCCACCGAATTGATCGGCCTGGAGGCGTCGACCGCGAGCACGAACGCCAGCGAGGACAGCGTGGTGACCGAGGCGAAGTCCTTCTGCGGGTCGAACGGCAGCTTCTTGAAGATGTACCGCACGGCCGCGAGCGTCGAGCTGGCAGGCGTGATCATGATGGTGTAGCCGTCGGGCTTCGACTTGGCGACGAAATCGGTCGCGAGAGTGCCCTGAGCGCCGGGCTTGTTCTCGACCACCACCGGCTTGCCGGCGAGCCTGGAGAGCTGGTCGCTGTACCAGCGCACCAGGATGTCGGCGCCCGAGCCAGGCGCGAAGTTGACGATCGAGCGGATCTCGCGGGAGGGATATTCCTGCGCGGCGGCGAGCGGCGCGGCGAGAGCCAGCACGGCGACTACGAGAATTCGCAACATGGCCTGATTCTCCTCCTGTCGGGCGAGTTTACCCGGAAGGACTGAGACAAGCGCAACTCTCGGCGGCCGACCCGCTTAGCGCTCTGCGTCCCAAACGTCACCGCTCGGGCTGATGATGTCGCCCGTGATTCGCGCGCCACGCTTTCTGAGCTTCGCGAGCCACTTGCGCGCAGCCGCGCGCTTGACCTTCCCCGATACTGCTCGCGAGGTCTTCCGGCGCCGCTTCGCGATCTCGATCTTTTTCATTTCAGCACGATTTCTACAGACGTTCGATAGGCCTAGTCAAGCGGCGCGGCTCGTCTAAACTGACCCGTGATGCCACTCGCGCCAATCGACAAAGCTGATCTGCTCTCCCGACTCGCCGAGGGACACGCGGCGGGAGTCACCGTCGTCACCCCCAACCGGCGCCTCGCCGCCGAGCTCGCGCGCGAATTCGACGAGCGCCAGATCGCGAGCGGCCTCGCAGTGTGGGAGGACGCCGACATCCTGCCCTTCGGCGCTTTCGTGGCGCGCCTCTACGAGGACGCGCTCTATTCCGAGCGCGCGGGCGAGTTGCCGATGCTCCTCACCCCGGCGCAGGAGCGGCACCTGTGGGAGGAGACGATCGCCGCCTCGGAAGCGGGCGGGGCGCTCGCCTCGCCGGGCGAGGCGGCCGCGCGGGCGATGCAGGCCTGGCGGCTCGCGCACGCGTGGCGGATCGCCGGCGCGCTCGGGAAATTCGCGGCGGGCGACGACGCGCGCGCCTTTGCCGCCTGGGCGCGCGAGTACGAGAAGCGCGCGGGCGCGAACATCGACTCGGCGCGACTTCCGGACCTCGCCGCGACGCTCGACGCGAAGAAGCCGAAGCTCCTCGTCGCCTACGCCTTCGACATCCTGCCGCCGCAGACGCAGGAGTTCTTCGAAGCGTGCGGAAAGACCGGAATCGAGGTGAGGCGCTGCGATCCCCCGCTCACCGAGGGAAAGGCGGTGCGCGCCGCGTTCAAGTCGGCTCGCGAGGAGCTGGAGGAGGCGGCGGGCTGGGCGCGCGCGCGGCTGGAGGCGGGCGCAAAAAGGATCGGCGTCGTCGTCCCCGACCTGCAGCGAAGGAGAAGCGAAGCGGTGCGCGTCTTCTCGCGCGCCATGCGCCCCGGCTGGAACCTTCCCGGCGCGAAGCGCGAGCCGATGCCTTTCAACCTCTCGCTCGGCGAGCCGCTCGCGGCCTACCCGCTCGTGCGCGCCGCGCTCGGCATCCTCGAGCTCGCCGCGCGCGAGGTCGATTTCGCGCTCGCTTCCGGCCTCGTGCGCTCGCCCTTCCTCGGCGGCGCAGAATCGGAAATGGCGCAGCGCGCGCGGCTCGACGCCGCGCTGCGGGAAAAGCTCGACGCGCGCATCCCGCTCGCGAAGCTGATCGGCTTCACCGAAGCCTGCCCGCAGCTGCGCCGGCGGCTCGAGGCGCTCTTCGCCTGCGCAAAGGACCTGCAGCGCGAGCACACGCCGCACGAGTGGGGCCGGCACTTCACCGCGCTGCTGGAGGCCGCCGGCTTCCCGGGCGAGCGCGCGCTCGATTCCGACGAATTCCAGGCGCGCGCCAAGCTGAACGAGCTGCTCGGCGAGCTGGCGCGCCTGGAGCGCGTCGCCGGAAAGATGAGTTTCCATCAGGCGCTCGCGAAACTGCGCCGCCTGTGCGAGGAGACGCTCTTCCAGCCCGAAACCCCCGACGCACCGATCCAGGTGCTCGGCGTCCTCGAATCCGCTGGCCTGCGCTTCGACTGCCTGTGGGTGAGCGGCATGACCGAAGAAGCCTGGCCGCTCCCCGCGCGCCCGAACCCGTTCCTGCCGATCGCGCTGCAGAAGAAAGCCGGAATTCCGGAAGCTTCCGCAGAGACTTCACTCGCGCTCGACAAACGCCTCACTGAAGGCTGGCTCGGCGCCGCAAAGGAAGTGGTTTTTTCTTTTTCGAGGATGGAGAAGGATCGGGAGCTCGCGCCGAGCCCGCTGCTTTTCGCCTTTCCATCGATCTCGACGGCTCCTCAAGGAGCCGTCGAGACCCTCCGGCGCCCGCACTATCGAGACCTGATATTCGAAGTGAGGCGCCTGGAATCCGTCGCGGATGGAGCCGCGCCGGCGCTGGCGGGCGGCAAGGCACGAGGAGGGAGCCGGGTGCTGACGGATCAGTCAGCTTGTCCGTTCAGGGCGTTCGCACGCCATCGACTGGGTGCACGGGCGCTGGAAGCTCCGGAGGCGGGGCCGGATGCGCTCGACCGGGGGCGACTTCTGCACGAGCTGATGAAGGAGATCTGGACCGAGCTCAAAGGAAGCTCCGCGCTTTCCGGAGATTTAAGCCCGATCATCGAACGTTCCGCCGCGCGCGCAGTGAAAGAGCTCGGCCTCGAAGGCCGCTTCGCCGCGCTCGAGCGCGAGCGGCTGGCGAAGCTCGCGCGCGACTGGCTCGAAGTCGAAAGGAAGCGCGGAAAATTCGAGGTCGCCGCGCTCGAAGAGCGCCGCACCCTCGCCATCGGGACGCTCGAGCTTTCCGGCCGCATCGACCGCATGGACCGGCTGCCGGACGGCACGCACGCGCTCATCGACTACAAAACCTCGCGCAACCTTACGCCGCGCCAGTGGATGGGCGAGCGTCCCGAGGACCCGCAGCTTCCGCTCTATGCTCTGAGCGCGAAGGAGAACGTCACCGCCGTGGCGTTCGCCAAGCTGCGCGCGGGCGACATGCGCTACATGGGCTATTCGCGCGAGGAGGGCGCGCTGCCGGGCCTCACTCGCTACGACTCGTGGGAGACGCTTCTCGCAGGGTGGAAAAAGGAGCTGGAATCGCTCGCGCAGGGCTTCTCCTCGGGCGACGCGCGCGTGGACCCGAGGGACGGCCTGAAGACCTGCCGCCACTGCGACCTGCACACGCTGTGCCGCGTGCACGAGCGCCTGAGCGCGCTCGCCGATGAAGAGGGGGAGGGCGAATGACGAGGGATTTCCCCTCCTCTTCGAGGAGGGGTGGCGCCGCAGGCGCCGGGGTGGTGCGCCTAAGCCCAGACCGGGTAGGCCTTGGCGTTCCTCGCGAGGCCGCCGTGCAGATCGAGCATGCGCTCGCGCCAGGCGTACACCGGGTCGTCGGGCTCGAGCAGGCGAAGCGGCGAGATCGCGCGCGCCCACTGGAACGCTCCGAAGAGGATGTAGTCGGCGAACGCCGGCGCGCTGCCGCACACGTAGGGCTGCTGCACCAGCGCCGAGCGCACCGGGGTGAGCGCCCCGCGCAGATCCGCCACCGCCTGCTTCGGGTTCGCCGCGATCTCCTCCAGCGGCTTGCCGGCGCGCTTCTCGCGCGAGGCGCGGAAGTAGCCCTTGTCCTTTTCGTCGAGCGAGCCGTGGATGTCCAGCACCACGCCGCGGAAGATCGGCCCGTGCACCGCCGTCTCGACCCAGAACTTGAACGCATAGGCGAGCGCTTTCGCCTGTTCGCAGGCGAAAAGCGGCGCCCGCTCGGGATACCTCTCGTCCAGGTAGCAGCCGATCGCCCAGGAGTCGTGGACCTCTTTCCCGTCGTCGAGGATCACCGGCACGAGCCCCTGGCCGGAGAAGGCGATCGTCTCTTTTTCGGTGAAGCGCCAGGGGATCGTCTCGACTTCCAGCCCCTTGTGCGCGAGCGCCATCTTCGCGCGCCAGCAGTGGGGCGAGAAGCGCCGGTCGGGTTCGGCCGCTGCGAGGTCCCACATCCTGATCGTCATCGCTTGCTCCGTTCAGGCCGAGCCGCGCGGCGCGGGCAGCCCGCGCTCGATCAGCTTGTCGGCCGCGGCGAGCACCTCCTCGAAATGCGGGCGCGCGCGCGGCTGCGACTGCACCCACGCCGCGTAGAGCGTGCCGTCGCCGGGCTTCACCAGGAGCACCGCCGGCTCGGTGAAGAGCTGCGGCTCGTCCTTGCCGCGGCCTTCGGAGATGTAGAGGCCGGCTTTCCTCGCGTCCTCGGGCTCGATGCCGTAGCCGACGCGCAGGTTTTCCAGGCCCCACTGGTCTTTTGCGCGCTCGCCGCGCTCGCGCGCGTCGCACGAGAGCGCGATCGCGCTCACGCCGCGCGCGGTGAATTCGGGGACGAGCCGGTCGAGCTCGCCCAGCCACACGCGGCAGATCGGGCAGTGCAGGCCGCGGTAGAAGACCAGCAGCGAGAGCTTCGCCGGGTGCTCGTCGGCGAGGCGCCAGGTGCCGCCGCCGGCGAGCTCGGCTTCGAGCGCCGGCATGGTGTCGTCGGGGTTGGTGCGCATTCGGAATCAGGAACCTACGACTCCCACCTAGTCACCCGGAACTGCCCCGGCTCGACCACGGCAACGCCGCCTTCGAACGCCTCGCCCATCCCGGCAACCGCGTTGACCACCGTAGCGCCGATCTCCGACCGCGCGTCGGTCGGAAAGCGAACCAGCACGACGCCAATGCGCGCGGCGGACAAGGCCTGCGCGATCTGCCCGAATCCCTTGTCTTCGGTGATCAGCACGCGTTTCTCGCTCAACGCCAGCGCCGCGACCGCTTCGTCCTCGGCTCCCCGGCATCGGTCCTTGACCATCGTCACGTCGTGCCCTGCATCCCGCAGGGCGCGCACCACTGCGATATCGCAGTTCTCGTCGGCGAGAAAGCGCATCGCCCTACGCCGCCGCTTGCGGTTACTTCTCTACTGCGTGCACTTCCTCGTGCGCGATGGAGCCCGCCGCGTAGGCGAGCGCCGCCCTGATGTCTTCCTTCGTCAACGTCGGATAGGCGTCGAGGAGCAGCTCGTCGGTGGCCCCTTCGGCGAGCCTGCGCAGGATCAATTCGACCGGCACGCGCGTGCCGCGAATCACGGGCTTCCCGCCCATGATCTTCGGGTTGATCTCGATGCGGTCCTTGTCAGCCATGGCGGCCTCGGGCTCGTTGGCGTGTCCCGCAATTTTACTCCGGGGACACCCCTGTGAGAGTGCGGATCCCCGACCAAGCCGTGCGCGAGCGCGCGCTCGACCCCACCCGCTCGTTCATCGTCCAGGCGCCCGCGGGATCGGGGAAGACCGAGCTCCTGATCCAGCGCTACCTCGCGCTCCTGCCGCGCGTGGAGAAGCCCGAGGAGATCCTCGCCATCACCTTCACCATCAAGGCCGCCGCCGAGATGCGCAGGCGCGTGCTGGAGAAGCTGCCGAACGCCGCCGAGATCGCGCACAGGCTGCGCATCCAGACCATCGACGCCTTCTGCGCCTCGCTCACGCGGCAGATGCCGGTGCTCTCGAAGTTCGGCGCGCAGCCGGGCGTGGTCGAGGACGCGCGCGAGCACTACCGCGAGGCGGCGAAGCGCACGATCGTGGAGCTTTCCCCGACGGTGGGGAGGCTGCTGCTTCATCTCGACAACAACGTTGAGACGGCGAGCGGGCTCATCGCCTCGATGCTCGCGCGGCGCGATCAGTGGCTGAGGAAGGCGGGCGCCGCGCCTACGCGCACCGACCTGGAGAATTCGCTGAAGAAGGAACGCGAACGCCTGCTCGCCCACGCCCTTTCGCTTCTCCCCTCCTCGCTGAGGAGGGGTGTCGGCGAAGCCGACGGGGTGGTGTCCCTCGCCCGCGAGCTTCTCACCAAGGAAGGCACCTGGCGCAAGAAGGAGCCGCGCGCGCAGAAGCTCTCGGACAACGAGCCGCTGCGCCTCGCGCTCTCGGCGCTCCTTCGCATGCCCCCCGAGCGCTACACGGACGAGCAGTGGGAGATCCTCGCCGCGATCGTGGAGCTCTTGCCGCTCGCCGCGGCGCAGCTGAAAGTCGTGTTCGCGGAAAGAAACGAAACCGACTTCACCGAGATCGCCCAAGGCGCGGTGCGCGCGCTCGGCACGCCCGACGCCCCTACTGATCTTTTGCTCTCGCTCGATCACCGCATCCGCCACGTGCTGGTGGACGAGTTCCAGGACACCTCCGTCTCGCAGTGGGAGCTGCTCGAGCGGCTCACCGCCGGCTGGGAGCGCGGCGACGGGCGCACACTCTTTCTCGTAGGCGACCCGATGCAGTCGATCTACCGTTTCCGCGAGGCGGAAGTCGCGCTCTTCCTCGATGCCTGGCAGGGGGGCCTGGGCACGGTCGAGCTCGAGCGCCTCACGCTTTCCACCAACTTCCGCTCGCAGCCCGCGCTGGTGGAGTGGTTCAACGCCGCGTTCCCGAAGATCCTGCCCGAAAAGCCCGACCGCGGCTCGGGCGCCGTGCCCTACACGCCGAAGGTGCCGGACCCGGAGAAGGCGAGGCTCCCGGGCGAGGCGGTCGCCTGGCACCCGGTCGCCGACCGCGCGACGGAAGCCGCGCGCGTGGTGGAGCTCGCGAAAAGCGCCGAAGGCCGCGCCGCGATCCTGGTGCGCAGCCGCGAGTCGCTCGCCGCGATCGTCCCGGCGCTGAAGGCCGCCGGCATCCGCTACCGCGCGATCGAGATCGAGCGCCTGGGCGAAAGACAAGTGGTGCAGGACCTCTACGCGCTCACGCGCGCGCTCATCCACCTCGGCGACCGCGTCGCCTGGCTCGCGCTCCTGCGCGCGCCCTGGCTGGGGTTGTCTTTGGAGAAATTGCTCGAGATCGCGGGCGGAGAGAGAAGCAGGACGATCTGGGAGCTGATCCGGGACGACCTGTTTCTCGAATCCTTCACGCGCGTGCTCGCGCCCGCGATCGCCGAGCGCGAGCGCGGGAGCCTGCGCAGCCGCGTGGAGGGCGTGTGGCTCGCGCTCGGCGGGCCGGCGTGCGTCGCCGACCGCACCGATCTGGAGGACGCCGGGATCTATCTGGACGAGCTGGAGAAGCTCGAGGCTTCCGGGGCGATCGGCGATCCGGCGGCGCTCGCCGAGGCGCTGGAGCGGTTGTATGCGCTGCCCGACGTCGAGGCCGGTGACGAGAGCCTTCAGATCATGACCATCCACAAGGCGAAGGGGCTGGAGTTCGGGACGGTCATCGTGCCGGGGCTGGACAAGGGGCCGGGGAGGGACGATCAGCCTTTGTTTTTGTGGAAGGAGATGGTGGGAAGCGGGATGCTGCTCGCGCCGATCAAGGCGACCGGCGCCGAGCGGGACCCGATCTACTCCTACCTCTCGCGGCTCGACACCGAGGTGGAGGACATGGAGGCTTCGCGGTTGCTGTATGTGGCCGCTACGCGGGCGGAGAACCGGCTGCATCTGCTCGAGTGTGTGAAGCGCGACGAGGAGGGCGAGGTGAAGCGGCCGCCGGCACGCTCGCTTCTGGCTCGCGCCTGGCCTGTCGCCGAAGCGGTTTTTTCAGGCTCAGAATTTTTTCCCCTCCTCTCTGAGGAGGGGTCGCCGGCTTTGCCGGCGGGGGTGGTGGGTCTTAAGCGGTTGGCACCTGATTTTCAAATGCCGGCGCTTCCCGACCCCGTCCACTGGACCCGACCTCCCGAAGGCCGCGAGGAAGAACCGATCGAGTTTTCCTGGGTCGGCGAAACCGCGCGGCACGTCGGGACGGTGGTGCACCGCTGGCTTCAGCGGATTGCGGGGGATGAGTTGCGGGGGTGGGATGCGAAGCGGGTTGAGTCGCTGAAGGGGACCTTTGTGCGCGAGCTCGAGCGGCGCGGGGTCAGAGCAGTGGAGGTAGAGGCGTCCGCCGAGCTGGTTGCCTCCGCTCTGAAGAACACGCTTGCCGACGAGCGCGGGCGCTGGCTCCTCGGCCCGCATCCCGAGGCGAAAAGCGAATACCGGATCCGCACCGCGGCGGGGCGCTACGTCATCGATCGCGTGCTGACGGACGAAAAGGGCGAGCGGTGGGTGGTGGACTTCAAGACCAGCCGTCACCTGGGCGCGAACGTCGAGGCGTTTCTGGACGAGGAGTGCAAGCGGTACGCGCCGCAGCTCGAGCGTTATGCACGGGCCCTCGGCGGGGCGCGGCCGGGGTTGTATTTCCCGCTGCTCAAGGGGTGGCGCGCGGTCGAAACCGGTTGACCCCGCCGCGCCCTGAGCGTATCGTCTTACCTCACTATCTTACTTTCCGAGAGAGCGGCCGCCGTGGAGAACACGCGGGTATCGAGCAAGGGCCAGATGATCATCCCCAAGCGGGTGCGGGAGGCGCTCGGCCTGAAGAAGGGAACCGAGCTCGCCGTGGAGCTGCTGCCCGGCGAGGGGTTCGTCGCGCGCGCGGCGGAGCCCGACCGCGCGGCGCAGGTGCGCGGGCTCGCGGGCATGCTCGCGCACCGCGGCAAGCGCATGTCCCGGGCGCGCGAGCACGCCGCCATCATGGCCGCCGTGCTTGCCGAGGACGAGCGCACCAAGCGCCGGTCGCGGAGGCGGCCGTGATCGGCGTGGACACGAACGTGCTCGCGCGGTTCGTGCTCGCCGACGACCCGGCGCAGCACCGGCGGGCGGTCGCCGCGCTCGAGACGGACGAGGACCTGTTCATCCCGGTCACCGTCCTGCTCGAGCTCGCCTGGGTGCTGGGCGCGCGGGAGGCGACTCGCGCGGAGATCGCCTCGGCGCTGCGCAAGATCGTCGCCCTGCCGCGCGCGCACGCCCAGCATCCGGACGCGGTGCGGCGCGCGATCGACTGGGTGGAAGCGGGGCTCGACTTCGCGGACGCGTTCCACCTCGCGCTGAGCGAGCGCGCGGAGAAGTTCCTGAGCTTCGACTCGGATCTCGCGCGCCGCGCGCAGCGGCTCGGCGCTCGTCCGTCCGTCGCCGCGCCGTGAATTGAGCACGGGCGGCCGCCCGCGTGCCCGCCCCTGGTACTTGCTAAGCCGTGGGCACCTAAGTAGGGCCTCGCGAGTTCGATCCTCGCACCTTCCGCCACAACGCTCGGTCCGCCGCCCCAAGTCGAGTCATCCACTCTCGACATGGCGCGTTGAAGGAGTCAGGCGGTTGAACCTATCAATAACTGATATAATCAATGCCAACGCGCGACCGTTCGTTGGACGCGCTGCTCGACCTCGACGGCCAGACGCTGGTGATCGACGACGAGGGGCGCGTAGTGAGGTTCGTGATCCGCAGGACGGATGTGACGGAGGCCCGGCCGTACGGCCTGTCGTACTCGCTGACCCTGCACGACCGATCGGGGCGCAGACTGATGGGGTTCGACAACGCCCACGCGGTCGAGCGCCCGGGCGGCAAGTTCATGGAGCAACCGCGGGTCTACGACCACGTGCACCGCGGCGCGGAAGACGAAGGAAAGCCTTACGAGTTCGTGAACGCGGGCAAGCTGATCGAGGATTTCTGGATCGAGGTGGACCGGATCCTGGCGCTGGACGAGGAATAGGACGATGGCGAAGAAGGTGCTGAAGGTCGGCATCATGCCGTACCGGGAAATGAAGGCGCGCACACTGGCGATCGCACGCGGCCAGTACAAGCCGCGCCCGGACGAGCCGAAGGTGTGGTTCGCCTCGCTCAAGTCGCTCGCGAGCGTGCTCTCGGAGCAGAACCAGGCCCTGCTTCAGACCATCCGGGAGCACAACCCGGAATCGATTGCGGAGCTCGAGGAGATCACCGGGCGGGCGGCGAGCAATCTGACGCGCACCCTGCATACCTTGGAGCACTACGGGCTGGTCGAGCTGAAACCCGCCGAGCCCCGGGCAGGGGGTAGGGCTCCGCTCAAGCCGGTGGTGCTGGCGGACGCGCTGGATCTCGAGCTTAGTTTCTGAATTTCCCGTGTGCCGCCGGCGCCGTGGAACGGAAGCAGACTGATATGACCGACAAGCGACTGAAGATCTGGTACGACAGGGAGGGCGACTACCTCGAGGTGATGTTCGAGCAGCGCGCGGCGTACTTCCGCGAAAGCGCCAACCCTCACGTTATGGAGAAGGTGGACGAGAACGGAAACGTGATCGGATTCTCGGTGATGCGGGTCAGCGCGCTGCACGACGCGCCGCTTCAGGTGGCGCTCTAGACGTGGCCAACCGCCGGCTTCGCCGAGAGCTGCTTGAGGCTGCGCGCGGCCTGCATGAGGTCGGGGCGATCGGCCGCAGGACGATGCGCGAGCTCGAGTTGCTGAGGAAGGCCCCGAAACCCAAGAAGCGCAAAGTCGCAGGACCTCGAGTGGCGTGCGCGCCGGCGCCGAACTTGCCCACCGGTGCCCCGCTTCCGCCCAATCGCGTGGTATCCGTGGTCCTGCAACCGGGAGAAGACGTGCAGTGGACATGGAGCGCCAACGCGAACGGAGGAAGCTACGTCAGCGGTTACACCATCATCGAGCGTTCGAGGCGGGGCCGGGCGTGATCAGGGTCCCATGGCACTGAAACGCCCCCAAGGCCCCTCCGGCACCCTGGTCGTCCTCGAGCACAGCTCGAAGATCCTCAAGGGCAACCCGCTCGGCGACCCGCACGTGCGCAAGCTCGGGGTCTGGCTGCCGCCGCAATACGACGAAGGCCGCAGGCGCCGCTTCCCGGTGCTCTACGACCTCGTCGGCTTCACCGGCTCGGGACTTTCGCACGCCGGCTGGAAGCCCTTCGGCGACAACGTCCCCGAGCGCGCGGCGCGCCTCATCCGCGAGCGGAAAATGGGGCCCGCGATCATCGTGTTCCCGGACTGCTTCACCGCGCTCGGCGGCAACCAGTACGTCAATTCCCCGGCGATCGGCGACTACGCCGACTACCTCACGCGCGAGATCATTCCCTTCGTCGACCGCGGGTTCCGCACCCTTGCGGGCCGCGAGCGCCGCGGCTGCTTCGGCAAGTCCTCGGGCGGCTACGGCGCGATCCTCCACGGCATGAAGTACGCAAGCTACTGGGGCGCCGTCGCCGACCACTCCGGCGACGCGTACTTCGACTTCGTCTACTGGCGCGACTGGCCGAACACTCTGAACGAGCTCGCCAGGCACCGCGTGCCCAAGCGCAGGCCCGGCCCCTACGACGCGCGCCGCGAGGCGAACCGCAAGGGCCTCGCCAAGGGCCTGGACGACGGGCGCATCAGGCGCTTCCTCGACCACGTCCGGAAGAAAGAGAAGCTCTCGGGGAAGGAAGTCCACGCCGTCATGAACCTCTGCATGGCCGCCACCTACGACCCCGACCCGCGCGCGCCGCTCGGCTTTCGCATCCCGTTCAACGCCGAATCGGGCGAAGCGATTCCGGAGCGCTGGCGCAACTGGCGCCGCCACGACCCGATCAACCTGGTCTCGCGGTACCGGGCCAACCTGAAGTCGCTGCGCGGCATCTACATCGACTGCGGCTGGCGCGACCAGTACCACATCCACTACGGCTCGCGCATCCTCTCGCAGCGCCTGGCCCGGGCCGGGATCCGGCACCGCTACGAGGAATTCGACGACGACCACTCGGACATCGACTACCGGATGGACGTCAGCCTGCCGTTTCTCTACCGGGCGCTGATGCGCTGACCGGGATTACCGTGGTACAGTTGCGGCCGCAGGATCTCAAGCAGAGCAGTGAACGCCCGGCCCTTCTACCGTCCAAAGCGGTTTCCCTAGTGGCAGTCGATTCCCTCCCTTGACCATCGTGCCCGAAGCGAGGCTCGGACAGCCCCGCGCGCTGCAATTTCAGGAATGGAAATGACATGTCTACAGGTACCGTGAAGTGGTTCAACGACGCCAAGGGCTTCGGATTCATCACGCCGGATGACGGCGGCAAGGATCTGTTCGTCCATCACAGCTCGATCCAGGCTTCGGGCTTCAAGTCGCTGAAAGAGGGCCAGAAGGTCTCTTTCGAGGTGACGCAGGGGCAGAAGGGCCCGGCCGCGGCAAACGTCAAGCCGATGTAATCGCCGGAGCGTCCGACGTGCCGGACGCTTCGCGCCTCGAAGCGGTGATGCGCTATCACGAGCGCACCAAGCACCACTTCAACCGCTTCGCTCCCGGGCCCGGCCAGCTCGACTGGGCGAACCAGCCCGATCCGTTCCGGCGCTACGCGGGCGCGGCGCTCGTGCGGCTGCCCGTCCTCGGGCCGGACGAGGAGCCGGTCTCGCCCGCCTACGAGAGCCTGTATGTCCGCGGCGCCGCGCCGTGCGCGCCGCTCACGATCCGGGCGCTTTCGCGCCTGCTCGAATACGCGCTCGCGCTCTCGGCGTGGAAGCAGGCCGGCGGCACGCGCTGGGCGCTGCGCGCGAACCCGTCGAGCGGCAATCTGCATCCCACCGAGGGCTACCTCCTGGTCGGCGGGATTGCCGAGCTTGGCCCGTCGCCGGGACTGTTCCATTACGCGCCCCTGGAGCACGGCCTCGAGCGGCGCGCTGACTGCCCGGACGCGCTCTTCGCGCGCCTCACGCGCGGCCTGGCCGCAGGGGCGTTCCTCGTCGGCCTGTCGTCGGTCCACTGGCGCGAGGCCTGGAAATACGGCGAGCGCGCCTTCCGCTACTGCCAGCACGACGTGGGGCATGCCATCGGCACGGTGCGGATCGCGGCGTCGGCGCTCGGCTGGTCGGCGCTAGTGCTGGACGACACGGCGGACGAGACGATCGAGGCGCTGCTCGGCCTCGACCGCGGCGCGGACTTCGACGGCGCCGAGCGCGAAAGCGCGGAGCTGGTGATGGCGGTATGGCCGGGAGAGGCCGCGGCAAAGGCTTCAAGCCTCGACGGTGAGGCCGTGCAGGAGCTGCAAAGACAGCGCTGGTACGGGAAGGCGAACCGACTCAGCCGCGACGATCCCGTGCCTTATGGGGCGATCGACCGCGTCGCCGCGGCGTCGCGAAAGCCGTGATCTCCGCCGGACAGATCATCCGCCAGCGGCGCAGCCTTCTCGCCTGCGACGGCAGGACGTCGATCCCGGCCGGGCGCTTCTACCGGATGCTGTCCCGGGTGATGCCGGTGCCCTGGGACGCGATTCCCTGGAGCCCTGCGATCCACTTCGGCCTGTTCGTGCATCGCGTGGACGGCATCGATCCGGGCCTGTACGCGCTCGCGCGCGATCCAGGCAAGGTGGAGAAGCTCCGGCAATGCATGCACGCTCATTTCGTGTGGGAGACGCCGCCGGGCTGTCCCGCGAGTCTCCCGCTCTACCTCCTCGAGCGCGGCGACGCGAGGCAGCTCGCCACGCAGGTGAGCTGCCGCCAGGAGATCGCGGGCGAGGGCGCGTTTTCCCTCGGCATGATCGCCGAGTACCAGGCGAGCCTCCTCGCGCACGGGCCGTCGTTCTACCGGCGCCTCTTCCGGGAGGCGGGCGCGATCGGGCAGGTGCTCTACCTCGAGGCGGAAGCGGCCGGCGTGCGCTCGACAGGCATCGGCTGCTTCTTCGACGATCCGGTGCACGACGTCTTCGGCTTCAAGGACCTCGCCTTCCAGTCCCTGTACCACTTCACCGTCGGCGGCTACGTCGACGATCCGCGCCTCACCACGCTGCCCGCCTACGGCAGGCGAGTGAAGGCGCGGCAACGCGGGATGGACCTGCCGTAGAGGCGAGGCTGCTATAATGCGGCCTCTCAATTAGACCCAACCAAAGCTGGCCACGGCCGGCTTTTTTGTTTCTGGAACCTTCGTGATCGTCGCCTCCGGCATCGCCATGCAGTTCGGGGCCAAGCCCCTGTTCTCCAACGTCTCCGTGAAGTTCGGCGGCGGCAACCGCTACGGCCTGATCGGGGCCAACGGCTGCGGCAAGTCGACGTTCATGAAGATCCTGGGCGGGGAGCTGGAGCCGAGCGCGGGGACCGTGGCGATCGATTCCAACGAGCGGGTGGGGAGGCTGCGCCAGGACCAGTTCGCTTTCGAGGCCGAGCGCGTGCTCGACGTGGTGCTGATGGGCCACGCGGAGATGTGGGCGGCGATGCGCGAGCGCGACGCGATCTACGCGGATCCGGACGCGGGGGAGGAGGAGCTCCTGCGCGCGGCCGAGCTGGAGGCGAAGTACGCGGAGTACGGCGGCTACACGGCCGAGGCGCGTGCGGGCGAGCTGCTGCTCGGCCTGGGCGTGCCGGCGGCGCAGCACGACGGGCCGATGAGCGCGGTGGCGCCGGGGTGGAAGCTGCGAGTGCTGCTCGCGCAGGCGCTCTTCGGCGACCCGGACATCCTGCTGCTCGACGAGCCGACCAACAACCTGGACATCAACGGCATCCGCTGGCTCGAGGACGTGCTGAACCGGCGCTCGAGCACCATGGTGATCATCTCGCACGACCGCCACTTCCTTTCCAGCGTCTGCACGCACATGGCGGACGTGGACTACGGCGCCATCCGCGTCTACCCGGGCAACTACGACGACTACATGGAAGCTTCCACCCTGGCGAAGCAGCAGCAGGAGAAGGACAACGCCAAAGCCAGGGACCGCATCGCCGACCTGGAGGACTTCGTGCGGCGCTTCCGCGCCCACAAGGCGAAGGCGCGCCAGGCGACCTCGCGCATGAAGCAGATCGAGAAGCTCAAGGTGGAGGACGTGAAGCCCTCCAGCCGGCAGTACCCGTTCATCCGCTTCCTCGTCGACCCGAAGGAGAAGCTGCACCGGCTGGCAGTCGAGGCGAAGGGCCTCTTCTACGGCAAGCTGAACCTCACCATCGAGGCGGGCGAGAAGGTGGCGGTCATCGGCCCCAACGGCGTGGGCAAGACGCACCTGTTGCGCTGCCTTGCCGGGCAGCTGAAGCCGGACGCCGGCGGCGTGAAGTGGGCCGAAAAAGCGCGCCCCGGCTACTGGCCCCAGGACCCGGCGGACGAATTCAAGGCCGACGAGACGCTCACCGACTGGATGGGCCGCTGGCGCCGCCAGGATCGGGCGCAGGACGAGCAGATCGTGCGCGCGACGCTCGGGCAGATGCTGTTCTCGGGCGACGACCAGAAGAAGCCGCTCAGGGTGATCTCCGGCGGCGAGGCGCAGCGCATGATCGTCGGCAGGCTCGTGCTCGGCATGCCGAACGTGATGCTGCTGGATGAGCCGACCAACCACCTCGACATGGAGTCGATCGAGTCGCTCAACACCGCGCTCGACAAGTACACGGGGACGCTCGTCTTCGTGTCGCACGACCGCGAGCTCATCTCCTCGCTCGCCACGCGCATCATCGAGCTCAGGCCCGGCGAGGTCGTAGACTTCCGCGGCAGCTACGAGGACTACCTCGCGGGGGCGAGCGCGGCGCTGGCTGCGGCCTAGCCGCTCCCGTACGGGCGGGTGATGATCTCGAGCAGGTTGCCGCTCGGATCCTCGAAATAGACCCCGCGGCCGCCGTCGTTGCGATTGATCTTGCCCGCGCGGGTACGCCCCGGGTCGGCCCAATAGGAAAGGCCGCGCGCCTTGACGCGGCCGAAGATGGCGTCGAACTCCTTTTCGCTCACCAGGAAGGCGTAGTGCTGCACCTGGATCTCCTCGTCGGTTTCGAAGAAGGCGAGCGTCACTTCGTTCGCGGTCTCGACGTCGAGGAACGGGCCGAAGGCCTTGGGCCTGGCGAGGCCGAAGAGCTCCGAGTAGAACTCGGCCGAGGCGCGCTTGTCGCGTGCGTGCACGATGGTGTGGTTCAGCTTGACACTCATGACGGGAGTATTCTCGGCGCAGGGGACTGGATCTGTCGACCGTAGAAAACGCGGAAAGTGCCGGCGCAGGGCAGGCGGACGAGGCGCCGGCGCCCTGGTGGAAATGCGCACTGGCGGCGCTGCCCGAGCTCTTCGTAGGCCTGCAATTCCTCGTGGTCGCCCGCACGGGAAAGCCGTTCCTCGGCGCGAGCCGCGACTGGCTCACCGCGGCGATGCAGGCGGAATTCTTCGTGATCCACTCGATGGCGTTCCTCGGCGCGATGGCGTTGTGGAAGCCGGCGGACGCGAAGGCGGCGAAGGCCCGCGCCTGGATCTTCTGGGGCCTGTTCGCAGCCTACGTGGCGATGGCGCTCGCGGCCGGGTTCCAGCAGTTCCTGATCTTTGCGGGGCTGACGTTCGTCACCTACCTGGGTCTTTTCCTCAACTGGCGCTCGCCCTCGGCGCTGCTGCAGCTCGGCGTGCGCTGGGGTGCGAGCTTTATCCTGTTCCTCGCGGCGCTGGAGATCTTCGGCGCCCCGGAGGACGTCGACAAGTGGGACGGGAGGCGCTCGGTGATCCGCGCCGGGGCGCTGTACTTCCTCGCCCTTGCCGCGGTCGAGCTCTCGGGCCTTTACCTGCGAGTGATCCCGCGCAACTCGCGCCGCATCCTCGCTGGACTGCGAAAGTCCGGCGATTCTTCTTAGGCAAGTGGCGCGGCCGCACGCGTGAGGTGGTACCAATCCACCCTCCGCGTCGCAATCATCACCGCAGTCAGCAACCCGAACAGCAGCACCGACCCCGCGAGCAGCGCGTAGTCCTCGGCACCGAGGAGCATGTAGAGCACTCCATAGAGAGCACCCAGCGCTCCGCCGAAGGCGAGGCCGGCGCGCGCGTTCCTCAGCACGTACCCGACGTAGACGGCGACGATGCCGGTGCAGGCGAGCGTCGCAGCCGCGTAGGCGAGTGCGAACGCGAGGTGCTCGGAGAGCGCGGCGAGCAAGAGGAAAAACATCGCGAGCGCGAGCCCGACCAGGGCGTACTGGACGGGATGGATCGGCAGCCGCCGCAGCATCTCGAACAAGAAGAACGCGGCGAAGGTGAGCCCGATGAACAGGAACCCGTACTTGGAGGCACGCTCGAGGCGCTGGTACAGGCCGGCGGACTCGATGAAGGAGGCCTCCAGCGCCTGCGCGCCGAGCTGCGGGCAGGGCTTGGCGCGCTCGCAGGCGGCGAGGCGCTCCGCTCCCTGCGCGGCGTAGCGCGAGACCTGCCAGCGCGCGGTGAAGCCGTCCGGGCCGAGCTCGTGGCGCGCGGGCAGGAACACGCCCCGGAAGGACGGGTGCGGCCAGTCGGCGCGCATCGCGACAAAGGTGTCGCGCGCGAGCGGCGCGATAGCGATGGATTCGGCGCCGGCGAGATCCAGGGAAAAGTCGAAGGGAAGCGATTGCGCCTCGCCGGCGAGCGTCTCGAGCGGCGCGTGGATGCCGGCCGCGAGCGCCGGGTCGCCCGCGCCGGGGGCGAACTCGGCCGCGGCCGCGCCGAGCGAGAGCGCGCTCACGCTCCTCAGGCCGCGCGGGTCGGAGACGCCGAGGACGAGCCGCGGCGTGCCCCACTTGATCCGTCCCTTGCCCTCGGCGACGCCGAAGTTCGCGGGCACCCGAAGCTGTCCTTCGGCACGGATGCGCGCGACGTAGAGCCGCGCCCTGTAGATGCCGCGCGATCTTTCGCTCGTCGCGGCATCCACCTTCCAGCGCACGCTCTCCGCCGGCAGCCGCGCGACGAGCGATTCGCTCCTCTCGGTGCGCCGCTCGCGCGTCTTCCCGTCCACGATCTCCTGCGCGACCTCGGTCCAGGTGCGCTCGTAGGGAACGACGAGGTAAGGCCCCGCGATCGTCTGCCGCTGCCCCCAGCCGAGCGCGATCCCCCCGACCGCCTCGTTCCTGCGCGCCTGCCGCTCGGCGATCAGGTCGCGGATCATCGAGACAGGCACGAGTAGAACGAGCGCGAGCAGGGCGACGAGCGCGCATTTCAGGGCGGTGCTGCGGTCCATCGGCGCCAGCCTGGCGGGGGATCGGGGAAGAAAAGAGGCGAAGCTGTGGCAAACGCAGGGCGGCGCTAGACTGGCTCGATCGAACGCAAGCTTGATAATGTGCTATAGTGCGCGCGCTGGATATCAAGTAGCGAATGCGCCGTCCCTTCCTAAGCCGCCGAAACGCGGCGTCCGTAGTGGCAGTCAATTCCGACTCTTGAACATCTCGCCCGAATGCGTGGCTCGGACAGCCGCGCCAGTTGCAATCTCAAGAAATGGAACATGACATGCCTACAGGCACCGTGAAGTGGTTCAACGACTCGAAGGGCTTCGGATTCATCACGCCGGATGACGGCGGCAAGGATCTGTTCGCCCATCACAGCTCGATCCAGATGGACGGCTACAAGTCGCTCAAGGAAGGCCAGAAGGTGTCCTTCGAAGTGAAGGACGGCCAGAAGGGTCCGGCCGCGGCGAACATCAGGCCGGTCTGATCGAGGCGCGCTGATCACCGCGCGATCGATCGATGGAAAAAGCCCGGGAGACCGGGCTTTTTCGCTTCAGCCGTGACCCCGATGCAGACCGTACATAGCCTGGACAATTGCAAGGAGCGCAGCTGCCTCAGCAAGCGGCGCTACTGGTCGCAGGTGGACGCGCTGGTCATGGCGTCGCGCTGCGTGGAGCGGCGCGGCCTGCGCGCGCTCGGCACCTATCGCTGCCGCAACTGCGGCGGCTGGCATCTCACCAGGCGGGCGTGAGATCGCAGTACGTTTTGTAACAAATTCGCCCGATCCGGGGCGCCCCGAGCGCGTTCTAACGCGTATGGCAACCCCGGAGACCCTGATGAAAACCCTGGCATTGCTGTTGCTCGCAGGCGTACCAGAATCCGCACCGCGGCCCGCGCCACCATCACCGCTGGTAAAAAAGTGTCCGGGAGCGCGACTCATTCCTCGCCGCGCGTGGACGATTTCCCGAGACTGAAGTCATGAACAGGCTTCAGGGCCGAACCGGAAACGCCCAGCGCCATCGGCTGGAGGCCGACGTCGCGGCGCACGTCGAAGGCGTGTTCGAGCGCTGCCCGGCGCTGCACGGCTTCTCGGTGCAGCCGGGCGGGAGCCTCACCCGCGAGCGCAATGCCGGCCACCTGGCCGGGGACCTGTTCCTCTCCGACCTGGCGTTCTACCCGGCGCAGGACGCCGCGCAGGCCGCGGAGCAGCGCGACGAGATCTCGGCCGCGCTCCTCGAGCTGGTGGACGAGCATCCCGAGGCCGAGCCGCTGTTGCGCGGCCGCACCTTCGCGCGCTGCCTGCACTGAAAGGTTCTCGAGGCTGGCGCGACCAAGTGCCATCCGCAAGGAGGGCACCATGACCACTCGCATCGCGCTCGCCATCGCCGCACTCGCTTTCGCCGGCGCGGCGACGGCCCAGAAAGCGGAAGTGTTCTCGGACGGCGGCGCGGCGATTCGCGGCTACGACCCGGTGGCGTACTTCGCCGAAGGCAAGCCGGCGAAAGGCTCTGAGAAGTTCACGCACCAGTGGAAGGGCGCGACCTGGCGCTTCGCGAGCGCCGCGAACCGAGACAGGTTCGCACGGGCGCCCGAGCAGTTCGCGCCGCAATACGGCGGCTACTGCGCCTACGCCGTCTCGCAGGGCTACACGGCGAGCATCGACCCGAAGGCCTGGACGGTCTCCGCCGGCAAGCTCTACCTGAACTACAGCACCGGCGTGCGCGAAACCTGGCTCAAGGACACCGCGGGCTACATCCGCAAGGCAGACGCCAACTGGCCCGATGCGCTCGGGCGCTGAGCGGCGCGTTTCGCGCGCGCCGCTTGCGGGCGCGCAGGGCGGCCCCATATTGCGATAATCGACCTGAAGGATTCCCGCCATGACCCCTCGCACCCTCGCACGCGTCATCCCCTCCATCGCCGCCTCCGACGGGGCGGGCGTGAAGCTGCGCCGCTCGCTCGGCGCGAGCCAGCTGCAGCGCCACGATCCGTTCCTGATGCTCGACGAATTCTTCTCCGACGACCCGGACGACTACCTCGCCGGCTTTCCCTCGCACCCGCACCGCGGCTTCGAGACCGTGACCTACATGCTCGACGGCCATATGCGCCACGAGGACTCCAGCGGCAACCGCGGCGACCTCGGGCCCGGCGACGTGCAATGGATGAGCGCGGCGCGCGGCATCATCCACTCGGAGATGCCGCAGCAGACCGAAGGGCGCATGCGCGGGTTCCAGTTGTGGCTGAACCTGCCGGCCGCGGAGAAGATGAAGCCGGCCGCCTACCGCGATATCCCGTCGGGCGAGATCCCGGTGGCGGAACTGGCGGGCGGCGTGAAAGTGAAGGTGATCGCGGGAACGCTGGAGCACGGCGGCGGGAAGACCGCCGGGCCGATGCAGGGGCTCTCGACCGATGCGCGCTACCTCGACGTCCACCTGCCGCCGCGCGCCGCCTTCGAG
The DNA here is from genome assembly GCA_001770655.1 of Betaproteobacteria bacterium RIFCSPLOWO2_12_FULL_68_20. Taxonomy (GTDB): domain Bacteria; phylum Pseudomonadota; class Gammaproteobacteria; order Burkholderiales; family SG8-39; genus 2-12-FULL-68-20. The sequence continues at coordinate 10,340 of MERQ01000062.1, read as the reverse complement.
ACCGGCGTGCCGGCGGGCTACAACGCGTTCCTGTACGCCTACGAGGGCGAGGCGTTCGTCGGCCCGGATCGCAAGCAGCTTGCGCACCGCGCCGCGGGCCTCTTATCGGACGGCGACACGGTGCGCATCGAGGCCGGAGACGCGGGTGCGCGCGTGCTGCTGCTCGCCGGCAAGCCGATCCGCGAGCCGATCGTGCAGTACGGGCCGTTCGTGATGAACACGCGCGAGGAGATCGAGCAGGCGATCGCCGACTACCAGTCGGGGGCGCTCACCAAGGAGCAGGTGCGCCGCATCAAGGTGGCCGCGCCGGGCTGACGCGCGCCTGCCGCCTACTTCTGCTTGCCGATGCTGGCGAAGTCGATCTCGACGCTGTCGAGGCTGACGGCGGCCTTGTTCTTCGCCTCGCGGGTGGCCATGGCGATCGGGTTGAACTCGAGGTTCACCGCCTCGAAGATCTCGGCGAGCTTGATGCTCATTTGCGCGACCGCCTTCGGCTGCGGCTTCTCGGCGCCGGAGGCGGAGTAGATTCGCCCGCAGAGCTGCACGTAGATCTGCAGCGCCAGCTCGTGGATGGCGTCGCGCGGCCGTTCTCCCTTGGGGGCCGCTTCCTCGGAGCTCATGGGTGTCGCCTAGTGATGCTCGGCGCGCTCGATGTCGAGCGGCAGGCCGGCAGCCGGCAGGTCCTCCTGCCGCAGGCCGCGCGCGGGGCTCTCGGGCGCAGGCAGCGGAGGCCGCGCGGCGTTCTTCTTCGGGCGCCCGGGCCGGCTGGTGACGTAGAAGATCTTGAGCGGCGGCACCGGCGGCGGGCTTTCGATGAATTTGCAATCCGACTCGGTCGGCACGCTGAGCAGCGCGCCCAGGCGCTTGCCGCCCAGCATCACGGTGTAGCGCAGCATCTGCGCCGAGCCCTGGACGGGCTGCGCGATCACGTCGTACTTGCCGACCTTGAACTGGGAGCGCTCGCGTATCGGAACGGCCATGCGACCTCCTAGGCGAGCTTCTTGCCGGCGGGCCTGCCGCCGCGCTTGGGACGCGCGCGCAGCACTTCCTCGCACAGCGACACGACCGTGGTCTCCTGAAGCCGGTCGGCATTGACGCGCAACTGCTGGACTTCCTGCGTGCTGAGCAGCTCGATCCTCTCCCGGGTCCAGTCGGCCGCCCGGTGTGCCTTGAATGCGTTGTCGCGGACTAGCATGAATGGGTGGGCCCTCTGTATGGGGAAGGGAAGCAGAGGGACAGGAGAACTGCCGGCAGCTAGCTTCGTGCGCCCGAGCTTCGTGCATGATTATACATCAGTTTTCGCCTGCGGGTGGCGCTACAGCGGCAGCGCCCGCGAAGTCGGGAGGAAGTCCGCCTCGCCGAGCAGGCCATGCGCTCCCACGCCGAGCAGGCGCACCGGCCGGCGCGCCGCGTCGGTGCGCTCGAGCAGCGCCCGCGCGCGCGCGGCGATCTCGCCCGCCTCGCGCGTGGGAGCGGCCGCGGTGTGGCTGCGCGTAACGGTGGAGAAGTCCGAGTAGCGCACCTTGACGGTGACGGTGCGCGCGAGGAGGTTCTTGCGCTCGAGCGAGGCGGCGAGGCGCCGCGCGAGCCGCTCGATCTCCGCGCGGATCTCGCCACTGTCCTCAAGGTCGCGCGCGTAGGTGGTCTCGCCCGAGAGCGACATCCACGGGCGGTGCGGCTCGACCGGGCGCGGGTCCTCGCCGCGCGACAGGCGCTCCAGCCAGCCGGCGAGGTTCCCGACCGCGCCGCGCAGCCGCTCCTCCGATGTCTTGCGCACGTCCACCAGCCGCGCGATGCCGATGGCGCGCAGCTTCTTCGCCGTCACCGGGCCCACGCCCCACAGCGCCTCGACCGGAAGCTGGGCGAGGAAGCGCTCGACGCGCTCGGGCGCGATCACGGTAAGGCCGTCGGGCTTCCTCCAGCCCGAGGCGATCTTGGCGAGGAACTTGTTCGGCGCGACGCCCGCCGAGGCGGTCAGCCGAAGCTCGTCGCGGATGCGCGCTTTGAGGCGCTTCGCCACGCTCACCGCGAGCGGCTCGCCCCACAGGTTCTCGGTGACGTCGAGGTAGGCCTCGTCGAGCGAGAGCGGCTCGACCAGCGGGCTCGCCTCGCGCAGGATCGCCATCACCTGCTGCGACACCGCGCGGTAGCGCGCGAAATCGGGCCGCACTACGAGGAGCTCCGGGCACAGGCGCAGCGCACGCGCCATCGGCAGCGCCGAGCGCACGCCGAAGGCGCGCGCCTCGTAGCTCGCCGCGGCGACCACCCCGCGCGACTCGGGCGAGCCGCCGACCGCGACCGGCCGGCCGCGCAGCTTCGGGTCGTCGCGCTGCTCTACCGAGGCGTAGAACGCGTCCATGTCGATGTGGATGATGCGGCGCGGCGCGTCGGGCACGGGAAAAGTGTAGCGCGGCGAGTCATCCCCGCCGCGCCTCAAAGCGTTTACCGCAGCATGCTGCGCCCGGCCTGCATCGAGGCCCCCGGGATCGCGCTGCATCTCGTGCAGCGCGACCCGGCGGCGTGCTTCGCCGGCGGGCGCGAGCCGCTCGAGTATCTCGAGCGGTTGCGCGGCCATGCCGCGCGGCTCGGTTGCGCGGTGCACGCGTACGTGCTGATGGGCAACCACGCGCACCTGCTCGTGACGCCTTCGGACTCGCGCGGCGCCCGGGAACTGATGCGCGCGCTCGGCGGCGGGCCGCGGGAGCGCGGGTTCGATGCGACGCCGGTGCGGGCTAGGCGCCAGCTCCTCGCGTGCATGCGCTACATCGAGCTGAACCCGGTGCGCGCGCGCCTGGTCGCGTGGCCGGGCGACTGGCGCTGGTCGAGCTACCGCGCCAACGCGCTGGGGGAGGACGACGCGCTGGTCACGCCGCACGCGCTGTACTGCGCGCTCGGGCGCTCCCTGGAGCTGCGGCGCGCCGCGTACCGGGCGCTTTTCACAGGCGGGGCCGCGCCGGCCGCCTGGCGAGGAGAAAGAACACCGAGCCCAGCCCGGCGAGCAGCGCGACCACCGTGAACCCGGCGCGGTAGTTGCCCGTCGCGTCTGCGAGCACGCCGGCGATCAGCGGCCCGCCGACCTGGCCGACCACGATGATCATGAACGAGAGCCCGAGGATCATGCCGATCGCGCTGCGGCCGAAGTAGTCGGCGCGCAGCGCCTGCATGAACGGCCCGCGCAGGCCCCAGGCGGCGCCGTGCAGCACCGCAAAGGCGATCACCATCGGGATCGCGGCGGCGTAGGTGAGGAACAGCAGCCCCGCCATGTGCCCGAGCATGCAGCTCGCGGCGATGAGGCGCTTGTCGGCGCGGTCGCCGATCGCCCAGCCGATGGCGATGCCGCCGATCTGGGCGAACGTCATCAGCGTGATGACGAGCGAGGCCGCCTCCACCGAGTAGCCGAGCCCTTCCTTCATGTGCGTGATCGCGTGCACGTTCACCGCGCTCACCACGAAAAGCGCGAAGCCGTGACCGAGCGAGAGCAGCCAGAACGCCGGGGTGCGCAGCGCCTCGCGCGCCGTGAAATCGCGCGTGTCCGGCGCGGCGCCGGCTTCGCCCGGCGCGGCCGCGGGCGACGCGGCGGGCAGGCCGTCCACGGTCTCGCCGTAGTCTTCGGGCCGGCGCCGATAGATCATCGCGAGCGGCCAGCCGAGCGCGATGATGATCAGCCCCGAGGCGAAGGCGGTGGCGCGCCAGCCGAACGCGGTCATCGACCAGGCCACCGCCGGCACGAAGATCCCGCCCAGGGCGAGCCCGAGCGACTGCGTGGAGAGGGCGCGCGCGCGCTTTTTCTCGAACCAGTGGATGAGCGCGACGTTGAGCGGGAAGAAGCCGCAGAAGCTGGCGCCGATCGCGATCACGACGAACGCGCCGTAGAAGGCCGGCAGCGAGTCGATGCGGCTGAGCAGCATGAAGCCCGCGCCCAGCATCAGGACGCCGGTGCGGATCACCCACTGCGAGCCGAAGCGGTCGATGAACCAGCCGATCGCCGGGCCGAGGATCGCCGCCTCGAGCTGGTGCAGCGCCGCCGCGCCGGCGAGCGCGGTCTTGCTCCAGCCGCGGTCGTCGCGCAGCACCGCGACGTAGGCGCCGAAGGACTGCAGCAGCAGCGCCGACTGCAGGAAAAGCATGCCGGAGCCGGCCGCGACCATCCACCAGCCGTGGAAGATCCGCTTCACAGGAATTCGCTGCGGCTGAACACGACCCCTCCCTCGACTCGATGAGCCTGACCAAATTTTACGGTCGCAGGCCGGCCGCCGGCCCTTTCCCGGCCGTCTAAGGTTTTTGGAGGGTCGGGATCGGGAATTCCCCGATTGGCCCGGCGTTCGCGCGCGGGTAACTTGGCTTCATGAGCACGATCGATACCGAGCTTGAAACGCGCATCGGCGCCATCTTCAGCCGGCGTCCCGAGCTGTGGGGATTCGCGGTCCAGGATCGGCAGGCGCTCGCCGGCGTCGCCAAGGACGCGGGGCCGCGCGAGGACGACCTGTTCGTCACCGAGATCGGCATCTTTCCCCGGCTCGGCACCGGGCAGTACGGGGAAATCTACATGGACATCGCCACCGCGCTCAGCGAACTGGTCGAGGAGCGGCCGGAGGCCTGCGAGCTGCTGCGCGGGCGGACCTTCGTCCGGACGCTTCAGTAGCGCGCCGCCGCTATGCGATTGATCTGGATCAAACGGCCCGGCACGCCGGGTTTGACGAGGGTCAATTGCGGCCATGCGCCCGCTGATCGAATGGATGCGTCATGCACGCCGCGGAGGTGAAGTCATGAAAGGCGCGAATCGCTTTGTTCGCATGCTCGCCGTGCTCGGCGCCTGCCTGCTTGCCCTGGGCGCCGCGCGCGCGCAGGAGGTCGGAAAGCCGCTGCTGCTGGTCGCCTCGCCGGAAATGAAGGCCTTCTACGCCCATACGGTTCTCGTGGCCGTCCCGGCCGGCGAATCGGGCCATCTCGGCTTCATCCTCAACCGCGCCACCGAGGTGACGCTCGCGAGGCTCTTTCCGCAGCACGCGCCCTCGGCCAAGGTCGTCGACCCGGTCTTCGTCGGGGGCCCGGAGCTGGCGCAGGCGATTTTCGCGGTGAAGCGCTCGGAGCATCATCCGGGGGCCGACTGGGCGCGGCTGTTCGGCGACCTGTTCGTCACCGCGAGCGCCGAGGCCGTCGACCTCACCATCGAGCAGACGCCGAACGACGCGCGCTACTTCGCGGGCCTGGTCGTGTGGCAGCCCGGTGAGCTCGACAGGGAGGTCGGCAAGGGCTTCTGGCACGTGAGCGAGCCCGACGCCGGTCTGCTGTTCCGCAAGGACGCCGCCGGCATGTGGGAAGAGCTGGTCAAGCGGTTCGGAAACGGCGCCGCGCCGTCGCGCGGCATGCTCAACGCCTCCCTCTGATGCCATGAACCGGCTAGAGGCGGACAAGGCGCTGCGGGAGTTCCGCGTCGCGACCGAGATCGTCGCGGGCATGAGGCGGCTGTTCGGCCGCTGCCCGGAGCTCGCCGGCTTCGTCGTGCACGAGGCGGACGGCCTGCCGGTGCCCGTGGAGCGAAACGGACGCGAGGAGCGCCTGTACCTCGCCGAGATCGGCTTCGCGCCGCGCCTGGGAGCCGAACAGCACGACGAGGTGCTCTGCGAGATCGCGCGCGTGCTCGCGGAGCTCGTGGCCGAGCGGCCCGAAGCCTACGCGATGCTGCGCGGGCGCACCTTCGCCCGGGAGCTGCACTGATTCGCGCCGAGAGATTCGCTCGGCGCAGAGCCTAGCGCCGCGAACCCGCCAGTTGATCCCGGCCCGCTTCACCGGTAGCGTTCGCGCTTTGCGCGAGCGACCGGTGAAAGAGGGGAGGCCGTCGGGATGCCCCGGGTGAGGATCAAGAACCCGCAGGACTTCGGGGCAGCGGCGATGTTCGTGCTGATCGGGCTCGCCGGGTTCTTCCTCGGCGGGGACCTCGAGTTCGGCACGGCCTCGAAAATGGGGCCGCGCTACTTTCCGGGCATTCTCAGCCTGCTGATCGTCGCGCTCGGGCTGGGCCTGGGGGCGAGCTCCCTCGCGGTGAAAGGCCCGCGCATCGAGCCCGTGCAGCTGCGCCCTGTCGCGGTCGTGATCGGCGTCGTGCTCCTTTTCGGCTACCTGCTCGACATCGTCGGGCTCGCGCTCTCGACCATGATCCTCACGCTGGTCGCGGCCTTCGCGCGCCGCGAAGTGCGGATCGTCGAGTCGCTCCTGCTCGGAGCGGGCCTGGCGATTTTCGTCGTCGTGCTGTTCGTCTACGCGCTGTCGCAGCCGCTGCCGGCCTGGTGGGGGGCGCCGTAGCGGTGGAACTGGACGTTTTCAACAATCTCGCGACCGGGTTCGCCGCGGCCGCGACGCTCCAGAACCTGGGCTACGCGCTGCTCGGCGCCCTGCTTGGAACGCTGATCGGGGTGCTTCCCGGCATCGGGCCGATCCCGACCATCGCGATGCTGCTGCCGATCACCTTCGGCCTGAGCCCGCTCGGCGCGCTGATCATGCTCGCCGGCATCTACTACGGCGCGCAGTACGGCGGCTCGACCACTTCGATCCTCGCCAACATGCCCGGCGAAGCGTCGACGATCGTCACCTGCATCGACGGCCACCAGATGGCCAGGCAGGGGCGCGCCGGAGCCGCGCTCGGCGTGGCCGCGCTCGGCTCGTTCTTCGCCGGGTGCGTCGGCACCGTGTTCATCGCCGCGTTCGGGCCGCCGCTTGCGGTGCTGGCGCAGGAATTCAATTCGCCCGACTACTTCTCCCTCATGGTGCTGGGACTCGTCACCGCGGTGGTGCTCGCGCACGGCTCGGTGGCGAAGGCGATCGGCATGGTGCTGGTCGGCATCCTGCTCGGCCTGGTCGGACTCGACACCAACAGCAGCCTGCCGCGCTACACCTTCGGCATCTCGGCGATCTGGGACGGCATCGATTTTCTTCCCGTGGTGATCGGGATGTTCGGCATCGTCGAGATCATCCGCAACCTGGAGAGCCGCGATCTGCACCGCGTACCGGTGGGCGCGCGCCTGCGGGACCTGTGGCCGAGCATGAAGGATTTCCGGGATTCCTGGCCGGCGGTGCTGCGCGGCACCGGCCTGGGCTCGCTGCTCGGCATCCTGCCGGGCGGGGGCGCGGTGCTCGCCGCATTCGCGAGCTACACGCTGGAGAAAAAGGTCGCCAGGGATCCGAGCCGCTTCGGCAAGGGCGCGATCGAGGGCGTGGCGGGGCCGGAATCGGCCAACAACGCCGCCGCGCAGACCTCCTTCATCCCGTTGCTCACGCTCGGCCTGCCGTCCAACGCCATCATGGCCCTGATGATGGGGGCGATGATCATCCAGGGCATCGAGCCGGGTTCGGCGGTGATGACCAAGCGCCCGGAGCTGTTCTGGGGCGTGGTCGCCAGCATGTGGATCGGCAACGCCATGCTGCTGGTGATCAACCTGCCGCTGATCGGGATCTGGGTGCGGCTTCTCTCGGTGCCGTACCGTCTCCTGTACCCGGCGATTCTGCTATTCTCGATCATCGGCGTCTACAGCACGAACACGAACGTCGCGCAACTGGTGATCACCGCCGTTTTTGCCTTGTTCGGCTATGTCCTGCTGCGCGTCGGATGCGAGCCGGCGCCGCTGGTGCTCGGATTCATCCTCGGTCCGCTGATGGAGGAGAACCTGCGCCGGGCCCTGGTGATGTCGCGCGGAGATCCCTCGATCTTCGTCGAGCGGCCGATCTCGGCGACGCTGCTCGGCCTGACGGTCGCGCTGGTGGCGCTCATCGTGCTGCCGCAGATCCGCAAGACGCGCGAGAAAGCGTTCCAGGAGTGAATGCGCCAACCCGAGGTTTCCTGAAAGGAGAAGACAAATGAGGGTCTATTCGAGGTCGTTGCGTAGCGCCGGGCCGGCGGTCGCGCTCGCCGCGGCGCTGGGTGCGGCGCCCCTCGCCGCAAGCGCCCAGCAGTACCCGAGCCAGGACATCCGCGTGATCGCCGCGTTCCCGGCCGGGAGCGGCGCCGACGTGCTGGTGCGCTACTTCGCCGAAAAGCTGCGCCCGATCGTCAAGCGCACCGTGATCGTCGAGAACAAGGCCGGGGCGCAGGGCAACCTGGCGGTCGAGTTCGTCGCCAGATCGAAGCCCGACGGCTACACGATCTTCGTGCACGCCGCGACCGCGGTGGCGGCGAGCCAGCACCTGTTCAAGAAGCCCCCGGTGGAGGTCGGCAAGGCGATCCAGATCGCGGCGACCATCAACCGGCAGCCTTTCATGCTGGTGGTTGACGCGAAAAGCCCCTATAAGACGGTCGCCGACCTGACCGAGGCAATGAAGAAGAAGGGGGCGAAGGCCACCTATGCGACCGCGGCGCCCACGGGCAAGATCATGGGCGAGATCTACAAGGACGCGATGAAGCTCCTGGCGGTCGAGGTGAACTACAAGACCGCGCCGGACTCGCTGAACGAGATGCTCAGCGGCAAGCTCGACTACGGCATGCACGACCCGGTGTTTTCGCTCGCGCAGCAGCGCGAGGGGCGGCTGCGCATCCTCGCCGTGAGCACGGGGAAACGGCTGGAGGCGAGCCCGAGCCTGCCGACCATGACCGAGTCGGGAATCGCGATGGATCTCACCGGCTGGTGGGCGGCGATGGTGCCGGCGGGAACCCCCAAGCCCGTCGTCGACACGATCAACAAGTGGTTCGTCGAGATCGTCGGCACCCCGGAAACGAAGAAATTCCTGAACGGCTTCGGCGGCGATCCGTACATCGACACGCCCGAGGCCGCGCAGGCCCGGTTCCTGGCGGACATCAAGAACTGGGGCGGCTACGTCAAGCTCGCCAGGATCCAGCCACAGTGATCACCTGAGGCGCGCGGTCAGCGATCGCAATCGGCCGGCGAGCGCGGCGAGGATCGCGATGGCGAATTCCGGGCTGGTCTTCACCAGCGCGAGGAAGGCGTTGCGGTTGACCGGCAGCAGCGAACAGTCGGTCTCGGCGGCCACGCTGGCGAGACGCGGCGAGGGCCCGACCAGCGCCAGCTCGCCGAACACTCCGCCGGGCCCGAGGCGTTCCACGACCCCGCCGCCGATCGAGACCGCGACGCGGCCCTCGAGCACCACGTACATGCGGATTCCGGTCTGGCCCTCCTCGATGACGGGCTTGCCGCGGTCGTAGTAGATCGGGGGATCGTCGGAGATCCCGCGCACCAGCTCGACCAGAAGCTTCGGGTCGAACACGCGCGATTCCTTGAGCACCGCGTCGCCCTGCAGCGCGTTCGCTTCGGTGAGCCGCGCGATCGTCTCGCGCAGCCGCGCGATCATCATGCCCATGAGCATGAGCGCGAACGCCGGCTTCTTGCGCAGCGCGCTCCTGAACTGCCTGTCGTCGAGCGAGATCACGCGGCACGCGGTCTTCGCCGCCGCGGTGGCGCTCCTCGGCGAGTCGCTGATCGCCGCCATCTCGCCGAAGATCTCGCCCTTTTGCACGGCGCCGATGACCTTCCTGCCGGCGAGCAGGCTCACCTCGCCGTCGAGCAGCAGGTAGGCCTTGTCGCGCCTGAGCAGGCCGCCTTTCTCGGCTTCGGCGAAGATGGTCGCGCCCTGGGCGACCGACTCGGGCTTGCCGGTGGACTTGAAGAATTCCAGCGCGACGGCGGGGTCGTAGGCCGGGCTCATGCGCGGGATTATGCCGGAAAGCAAACGCGGCGCTAGGCGCGCGCGAGCGACTTCTTCGGGTCGATGAAGGGCATCGGCACCACGGTGGCCGCGCGCATGCCGTCGGCGGTCTCGACCTCGAGGCGCGCGCCCGGGACGGCGCGCTCGACCGGCAGCATCGCGTAGCCGACGTTCTTCTTCAGCCGGGGCGACCAGACCGCCGAGGTGACGCGGCCGCCCGCGCGCACCGGCCAGGGCGTCATGTTGAGATCGAGCCGGGCGCCGGAAATCTCGACGCCGACCAGGCGCCGGCGCACCCCTTCGCGCGCGATGCGGCGCAGCGCGTCCCTGCCGACGAAATCGGCGCCCTTGTCGAGGTCCACGAGGCGCTCGAGGCCGACCTCGAACGGATTGGTCTGCATCGTCATGTCGATTCCGTGGTTGAGAATGCCCGCCTCGATCCTGCGGATGTCCGACGGGCCGGTCGGCGCGATGCCGAAGGGCTTGCCGGCCGCGAGCACACGGTCCCAGAGCTCGGTGCCGCGCGCCGCATCGAGCAGGTAGAGCTCGTAGCCGAGCTCGCCGGTCCAGCCGGTGCGCGTGACGAGCAGCGGGATGCCGTCGAGCCGCGTCTCGAAGAAGCGGTAGTAGCCGAGGGCGAGAATGCGCTCGCCGAACAGCGCCTGGAGGACCTCGCGCGCCCTCGGCCC
>MERQ01000061.1:18397-110545 GCA_001770655.1 Betaproteobacteria bacterium RIFCSPLOWO2_12_FULL_68_20 | reverse complement strand
AAGGGACTCGAACCCCCACAGTGTTGCCACCGCATGGACCTGAACCATGTGCGTCTACCAATTCCGCCACCTCGGCAGCGGACGCGAATTCTAGTGGCTAGGCGATCCAAGTTCAAGGTTGGAACCAGCGATCTCGGGCGCGACATCCTGCACGCGCTCGAGCTCGCGGGCGCGCCGCTCACGCCGCGCGAGATCGCGAAGCGCCTGCGCGTTCCGAAGATCGACAAGCGCGCGTTCGGCATGGCGCTCGCGGCGCTCGAGCGCGAGGGCGCGGTGGTGCAGAACCGTGCCGGGAGCATCCTCGTCGCGCGCCGCATCGCGCTCGTCTCCGGCCGCATCGAAGGCCATCGCGACGGGCACGGCTTTCTCGTCCCCGACGAGGGCGGGCCGCAGGTGTTCCTGCCGCCGGCCGAGATGCGCCAGGTGCTGCACGGCGACCGCGCCGCGGTGCGCGCCACCGGACGCGATCCGCGCGGCCGCCCGGCCGGCGAGATCGTCGAGGTGCTCGCGCGCCGCAGCCCGCGCATCGTCGGGCGCCTGCATTCGGAGCACGGCGTGCTCTTTCTCGTGCCCGAAGACCGGCGCATCGCGCAGGACATCCTGGTGCCGCCTGCTGAAGCCGCTCGCGCGAAGCCGGGGCAAGTGGTCACCGTGGAGCTGGTCGCGCAGCCGAGCAAGCACGCGCAACCGGTGGGGCGCGTCGCCGAGGTGCTCGGCAGCTACGCCGATCCCGGCATGGAGATCGAGATCGCGCTGCGCAAATTCGACCTGCCGCACGAATTCTCGACCAAGGCGCTGGCAGCGGCGGACGTACTGCCCGATGCGGTCGGCGCGAGGGAGCTCGCGGGCAGGCGCGATCTGCGCGAGCTGCGCTTCGTCACCATCGACGGCGAGACCGCGCGGGATTTCGACGACGCAGTGGTTTGCAGGCGGGAGGGGAAGATCCGGCGCCTGTGGGTCGCCATCGCCGACGTCAGCCACTACGTGCGGCACGGCGACGCGCTCGACCTGGATGCGCGCGGCCGCGGCACCTCGGTGTATTTCCCGCGGCGCGTGATCCCGATGCTGCCCGAGAAGCTCTCCAACGGGCTTTGCTCGCTCAATCCGGGCGTCGAGCGCCTGGCCATGGTCTGCGAGATGGCGATCACGCCCAAAGGCGACGTGGCGGCATACGAGTTCTACCCGGCGGCGATCCGCTCGCACGCCAGGCTCACCTACAGCGAGGTCTGGGCGAAGCTCTCGTCCGGGCGGGCACCCGAGCACCTCGCGGCTCTCCACGAGCTGTTCAAGATCCTCGCGGGAGCGCGCGGGCGGCGCGGCGCGATCGACTTCGAGACGGTCGAGACGAGGATGGTGTTCGACGCGCGCGGCAAGATCGAGAAGATCCTCGCCGAGCCGAGGAACGACGCGCACCGCGTGATCGAGGAGTGCATGCTCGCGGCGAACGTGTGCGCGGGCAATTTCCTCACCGAGCGCTCGCACCCGGTGCTGTACCGCGTGCACGATGTTCCGGCGGCGGACCGGGTCGCCGCGCTGCGCGAGTTCCTTGCCGAGCTCGGGCTGCAGCTTCCCGGCGGCGAGATCCCGCGCCCGGGGGACTACGCGCAGCTTCTGGAGCGCATCCGCAAGCGGCCGGATTTCGCGCTGCTGCAGACGATCCTCCTGCGCTCGCTCAAGCAAGCGATCTACAGCCCGGACAACGCCGGCCACTTCGGCCTCGCCTTCGACGCCTACGTGCACTTCACCTCGCCCATCCGCCGCTACCCGGACCTGCTGGTGCACCGAGCGATCAAGGCTGCGCTCGCCGGGCGGCGCTACGACGGCCTCGACTGGAGCGCCCTCGGGCTGCACTGCTCCGAGACCGAGCGGCGCGCCGACGACGCCAGCCGCGACGTCGAGAACTGGCTCAAGTGCTACTACATGCGCGACCATGCAGGGAAGACGTTTTCGGGCACCATCACCGGCGTGACCGCGTTCGGCCTGTTCGTCACGCTGGACGATTATTTCGTCGACGGCCTGGTGCACATCTCGGAGCTCGGGCGCGACTACTTCCAGTTCGACGCCGCGCGGCACCTGCTGATGGGCGAGAGGACGCGCAAGCGCTACCGCCTCGCCGACCGCATGAAGGTGAAGCTGGTGCGCGTGGACGTCGAGCAGAGGAAGATCGACTTGGTGCCGGTGTAGTCTCGAATGAACGACTGTACGATGTCGTCCTGAGTTCGGGAGACCACATGCCGTCCTTGACCTTTCGGCTCGATGCGAGGCTGGCGAGGGATCTCCGTCGTCTCGCACGGCGCTCAGGTCGGTCGGAAGCCGAGATCGCGCGCGACGCGCTCAAGCGGTATGTGATGGTTGTCCGTTTCCGCGAGCTGCGCGCGAAGATCCTGCCGTTCGCCGAAGCGCAGGGCCTGCTGACCGACGAGGATGTCTTCCGGTCGCTGAATGAGTAGGCACGCCAAGCGCGAGCCGCGCGTGGTGTTCGGCTTTCACGCCGTGCTCGCGCGCCTGCGCGCCGATCCCTCCTCGGTCCTGGAGATCTTCCTCGACGAAGGCCGCCATGACGTGCGCGCGAAGGGCCTTGAGCACGCCGCCGAGCAGGCAGGGGCGCGCCTGATGCGCGTGCCGACCAAGCGCCTGGACGGCTTCTACGGCGGCGGGCGGCACCAGGGCGTCGTCGCGCGGGTCGATGTCAAGAAGGTCTCCGACGACCTCGACGAGCTGCTCGCCGGGCTGACCGAGCCGCCACTGCTTCTGGTGCTCGACGGCGTCACCGATCCGCACAATCTCGGCGCCTGCCTGCGCGTCGCCAACGCCGCCGGAGCGCACGCGGTGATCGCGCCGCGCGACCGCGCCGCGGGGATTACGCCCGCGGTATCGAAGGTCGCGAGCGGCGCTGCTGAGGCGACGCCCTACCTGATGGTGACCAACCTCGCGCGCACGCTCGACGAGCTGAAGGAACGCAACATCTGGATCGTCGGTGCTGACAGCGGCGCGGAGCAGGACCTCTTTTCCGTAAACCTTCCGGGTGCGGTGGCGTGGGTGCTCGGGGCTGAAGGGGCGGGATTGCGGCGCCTTACCAAGGACACCTGTGATCTTTTGGTCCGAATCCCGCTTGCAGGTGAGGTGGAGAGCTTGAACGTTTCGGTCGCCGCAGGAATTTGCTTGTTCGAGTCCGTGCGCCGCGGTCGTGCCGCAACCACGCAGAGGCGGTGACGACTTTCTTATTTAAAGGCCACAGCGCATGCAACGAATGGAAGGTGTGAAACAGGCTTCTCGCGAGATGCCCAGTCTCTACTCACATATGACGGACGCGAGTAGACACGTCGAGATGCGTGCTTGGACGGGGCTCTACAACTTCCTTACGGCGAATTCGATCCTGGTACTCGCTTGGGCGACGATCTTTTCTTCGGGAGGAGGTGAAAAGAACGTCGCGCGAGATCTTGTGATGTGTGGAGTATCGACGATTGGCATATTCAGTGGCTTAGCTTGGGCTCTGTTAGGTGTGCGTACTTGGCACTACGCACTAGTCTTTCGGCAAGAGATTCGACGTATCGAAAACCGGATGTTGAGCATGGGCGCGCTAGTGCCCGAAGGATTGAGCTCACTCGTTCGGGTCCACCAAACCGTAGGTAAACACTGGTGGCCGGAGCTAGCGGAATCGCGCCGGCAGAAATGGCTTCGCAATGCAGTGTTCCTGAGCTGGAATCAGTGGGTCTTGTTCGTAATACCTGTGCTTTTCTCCGGCTTGCACATGTGGTTGGCAACGGTGGCGCTCTGGCCGCGAATTGTTGCTCACGAGGAGTCTAGTGGTTGGCTCTGGGAGGTACTTGTGGTCCTCTGGATCGTATATGTAGTGATCCTAATGCTGGTGTATTGTCAGTGTCGTCCAGCCTTGATTCATGGATGGTTGGAAAAAAGATCTGACCAGGGCCCACCACAATGACAATGTTCTTTGGTTGACAGCTTGGGTCGGTTGTTCGGCGCCCGCATACTGTATAATCCGCGCCCTTCCTTGCCGCACCGCTACGCATGGCGGGCGGCTCACCCCATAAGGAGACTCACGGCATGCGGCATTACGAGATCGTCTTCATCGTCCATCCGGACCAGAGCGAGCAGGTCCCGCAGATGGTCGAGCGCTACAAGGGCGTGATCGCGGCGCGCAAGGGCGTCGTGCACCGGCTGGAGGACTGGGGCCGGCGGCAGCTTTCCTATCCGATCGAGAAAGTGCACAAGGCGCATTACGTGCTCATGAACATCGAGTGCGACCACGAGACGCTCACCGAGCTCGAGCATTCGTTCAAGTTCAGCGACGCCGTGCTGCGCCACCTCATCGTCAAGATGCCGAAGGCGGTGACCGCTCCTTCGCCGATGATGAAGGAGGAGAAGTCGAAGTCGCTGATGGAGCGAGGCGGCGAGGCGAAGCCCGCCGAGGCGCCCGCGGTCTGAACCGGGTCGAGCTCTCCGGATCCCTGATCGAGCTGGGCAAGCTGCGGTACACCCCTGCGGGCCTGGCGGTGCTCGAGTTCAGGATCCAGCACGAGTCCGAGCAGGGCGAAGCCGGCGCGACGCGCAAAGTGAGCGCCGAGGTTGTCGCGATGGCGTTCGAGGCGCAGGCGAGGCTCGTCGCCGGCGCGAGGCTCGGTGCCGCGCTGAGGGCCGGCGGATTCCTCGCCGCGAAGAGCCGGCGCTCGAAGAAGCTGGTGCTGCACGTGACGGACATCGAATTCATTGAAGGAGCATGACATGCCGCCTAGACGCGGGTTCAAGGGCAAAGGCAAAGGCAAGGGCAAGTTCGGCAAGGACAAGAAGGACCGCGGGCAGCGCGCGCTGTTCCGGCGCCGCAAGTTCTGCCGCTTCACCGCCGAGAAGGCCGAATGGATCGACTACAAGGACATCGAGGTGCTGAAGGACTTCATCAACGAGACCGGCAAGATCATCCCGGCGCGCATCACCGGCACCTCGTCCGGGTACCAGCGCCAGCTCTCGGAAGCGATCAAGCGCGCGCGCTTCCTCGCGCTCGTGCCCTATACCGACCTGCATTGAGGCTGCCGCCATGGAAGTGATCCTCATGGAGAAGTTGGCGAACCTCGGCGACCTCGGCGACGTTGTCAAGGTGAAGGACGGTTTCGCGCGCAACTTCTTGATTCCGCAGGGCAAAGCGAAGCGCGCGACCGAGGCGAACCTGAAGGAGTTCGAGGCGCGCCGCTCGGAGCTCGAGCGCACGCAGGCCGAGGCGCTCGCCGAGGCCCGCGAGCGCGGCGCGAAGCTGGACGGGCTGACGATCCAGATCACGCAGAAGGCGGGCGTGGACGGGCGGCTGTTCGGCTCGGTGACGAACTACGACATCGTCGAGGCGCTCGAGAAGCTCGGTCACGACGTGGAGCGCTCGATGGTGCGCATGCCGATGGGGCCGCTGAAGCAGGTCGGCGACACGCCGATCGAGATCGCGCTGCACACCGACGTCACCACGACGATCACGGTTTCCGTGCTCGGCGAAAGCTGATTGTCAAGCGCGGAAAATTTTTCCGCTCGGAAGGGCTGGCAACAGCCCTATTGTTTTTGTAGCATCGCGACGACATGGCACAGCCGCAAGTCGTCCGCGCCGAATCCGATGCGCAGCTCCTAGCGCTCAAGGTTCCGCCGCACTCGGTCGAGGCGGAGCAATCGCTCCTCGGCGGGCTGCTCCTCGACAACCAGGCATTCGACCGCATCGCCGACCTGATCTCGGCCGGGGACTTCTACCGGGACGACCACCGCCGCGTCTGGCGCCACGTCGCGAAGCTGATCGAGGCCGGCAGACCCGCCGACGTGGTCACGGTGTCGGAATCGATCGAGGCGAGCGAGGACCGGGACAAGACCGGGGGCGCCGCCTACCTCGGGGCGCTGGCGCAGAACACCCCGAGCGCGCTCAACATCCGGCGCTACGCGGAGCTGGTGCGCGAGCGCTCGGTGCAGCGGCGCCTCGCCCAGGTCGCCACCGAGATCGCCGAGGGCGCGCTCAGCCCGGGCGGCAAGGAGGTGGGGCAGCTCCTGGACGAGGCCGAGACGCGCATTCTCGAGATCGGCGAGGCCGGCGCCCGGCACGGCGTGGGGCTGGAGGAGATCAAGCCGGTGCTCGCGCGCGTGCTGGAGCGCATCGATTACCTCTACCACCGCGACAATCCCTCCGACGTCACCGGGGTGCCGACCGGCTTCAACGACCTCGACTCCAAGACCGCGGGCTTGCAGCCGGGCGAGCTGGTCATCATCGCCGGGCGTCCCTCGATGGGCAAGACCGCGCTCGCGCTCAATATCGCCGAGCACGTCGCGCTGCATACGCTGATGCCGGTGGCGATCTTCAGCATGGAGATGAGCGGCGCGCAGCTCGCCACGCGCATGCTCGGCTCGATCGCGCGCGTCGACCAGCACAAGATGCGCACCGGGCGGCTGAGCGACCAGGAATGGCACGAGCTCTCGGAGGCGATGGGCAAGCTGCACGACGCTCCGATCTTCATCGACGAGACCGCGGCGCTGAACGCGCTCGAGTTGCGCACGCGGGCGCGGCGCCTGTGGCGCCAGTTCGGCGGCAAGCTGGGGCTGGTGGTGGTGGACTATCTGCAGCTGATGTCCGCGATCAACCTGAGGGGCGGCGAGAACCGCGCCACCGAGATCTCGGAGATCTCGCGCTCGCTCAAGGCGCTCGCCAAGGAGCTGCACGTTCCGGTGATCGCGCTCTCCCAGCTTTCGCGCGCGGTCGAGGCGCGCAACGACCGCCGCCCGATGATGTCGGACCTGCGCGAGTCGGGCGCGATCGAGCAGGACGCGGACTTGATCCTGTTCATCTATCGCGACGAGGTGTATTTCCCCGACAAGCCGGAGACCAAGGGCCGGGCCGAGGTGATCATCGGCAAGCAGAGGAACGGCCCGATCGGCAAGATCGAGCTCACGTTTCTCGGACAGCACACCCGCTTCGCCAACTACGCCGATCCCGGTTCGTTCTAGAATTGCGCGCGTTCAGACCTGGAGGCTGACATGGCCGAGCCGATGATCGCGCAGAAGGGGCCGTACGCGGTGGAGCTCGCTCCCGGCGACTACTGGTGGTGCCAGTGCGGGCAGTCGAAGCGCCAGCCGTTCTGCGACGGCTCGCACAAGACGACCGAGTTCACGCCGGTCAAGTTCACCGTCACCGAGGCGCAGAAAGTCTGGCTGTGCGGGTGCAAGCGCACCGGCAACAAGCCGTTCTGCGACGGCACGCATAAGAAGCTGGCTTAGTTCTTTTTGGATTTTCATCGATCTCGCGGTTTCCGGCCGCTTCTGCCGGAAATCGCGAGACATTGGGGCGCTCGCTCTTCGCGAACGCCTTTGCTATGCGCCGGCCCCAGGGTCTCGTCATTTCCGCAAAAACAAGAAGCGCGGAAATGACGAGATCGGATAAAAACCGGAAACCGAAAGACCAAACCGCTTATTTCTTCGTCGCGCTCCAGCGGCCTTCGGTGCCGCCGTCGCCGCGCCACGAGCCTTCCATCTTCGCTCCGATTACGCGCCCGGTGAACTCGCGGCGCACCTGGGCGCTGTCGACGAACGCGAAGCTGATGTTGAAGCCGCGCAGCTTCGCCTCGCGCAGGCCCGCCTGCAGCGGGCCGAGGGTCACGGTGCCGTTGATCTTCTGGAACGTCTGGTCGAACGAGAGCTCGATGCGCTGCGCGCCGACTTCCAGCGTCCAGCCGCCGGACACGTTCGCCGGCACCACCCAGAAATACGCGCGCCGGCCGTCGAGCGTCGAGGTCTCGTCGGCCTCCCAGTCCTCCATGCTGAACGAGTGCGACGCCACGCGCGTGCCCGGCCGCATGGCGAGGATCTGCGGCCGCAGCTTCATGTTGAGGCCGGGCAGCAGGTACATGGTGATCACTGTCGCCTGGGTGAAATCGGTGGCGAAGATATCGGCGTGCCGGAACGTGGCCTTGCCGGCGACCCCGGCGGCCTGGGCGTTCGCCTGCGAGAGCTTCACCATGTCGGGGTTGTACTCGATGCCGAGCGCGCGCGCGCCGAACTTTTGCGCCGCCGCGATCGCGATCTTGCCGTCGCCCGAGCCCAGGTCGACGACGAAATCGTTCGCCGTCACCTGCGCCATCGTGAGCATGCGGTCGACGATGTCGTCGGGCGTCGGCACCCAGATCACGTCCTTGCCCGCCTGGCCGACCTGCGGCTCGAATTTCTGCGCCGCCGCGGGGGCCGCGATGAGGAAGGCGGCGGCGAGCGCCGTGAGGAAACGGAGCGGGATGGCGACGGACATCGGGGTTCTCGCGCTAAAAAAAGGGAGCGAAAGCGTAGCAGAAAAAAGCCGCCGGGCCAGCGAAACAGCGCGGCGAGCGACTTTATTCCGGCGCTTTTACAGCACGCCGGCGGCGTGGTCGGCGAGGCGCGAGCGCTCGCCGCGGGCGAGCGTCACGTGCCCGGCGTGCGTCCAGCCCTTCATGCGGTCCACTACGTAAGTGAGGCCCGAGGACCCTTCCGTGAGGTAGGGCGTGTCGATCTGCGCGAGGTTGCCGAGGCACACCACCTTGGTGCCGGGGCCGGCGCGCGTCACCAGCGTCTTCATCTGCTTGGGCGTGAGGTTCTGCGCCTCGTCGATGATCAGCCACTTGTTGACGAAGGTGCGCCCGCGCATGAAGTTGAGCGACTTGATGCGGATCCTGGAGCGCACCAGGTCGCGCGTCGCGGCGCGGCCCCATTCGCCGCCCGACTCGTCCGAGGCGTTGAGCACCTCGAGGTTGTCCTCGAGGGCGCCCATCCACGGCTGCAT
The DNA here is from genome assembly GCA_001770655.1 of Betaproteobacteria bacterium RIFCSPLOWO2_12_FULL_68_20. Taxonomy (GTDB): domain Bacteria; phylum Pseudomonadota; class Gammaproteobacteria; order Burkholderiales; family SG8-39; genus 2-12-FULL-68-20. The sequence continues at coordinate 101,763 of MERQ01000061.1, read as the reverse complement.
CTTCTCCTCCTCGGTGCCGGGGAGGAAACCGATGTCCTCGCCCAGCGGCACCGTGACGCGGGTCATGATGATCTCCGAGTAGCGCTTCTCGTCGAGCACCTGGGTGAGCCCGGCGGCGAGCGCGAGCAGCGTCTTGCCGGTGCCCGCCTGGCCGACCAGCGTCACGAAATCGACCGCGGGATTCATCAGCAGGTTCAGCGTGAAGTTCTGCTCGCGGTTGCGCGCGGTGATCCCCCACACCGAGTTCTTGGCGTGCGTGTAGTCGCGCAGGGTCTCAAGCACCGCGACGCGCCCCGATTTCTCCTTCACCAGCGCGTACAGCGGCCGCTCGCCCGACTCGTCGTAGACGAATTCGTTCACGTGCAGCTTCGGCACCAGCGGGCCGCGCACGCGGTAGAAGCTGTGCCCGTCCTTTTTCCAGGACTCGACGTCGCGTCCGTGCGCATCCCAGAAATCGCGCGGCAGCCGGCGCAGGCCCGCGTAGAGCAGGTCCGCGTCCTCCAGCACCTTGTCGCTGGAATAGTCCTCGGCGGCGAGGCCCAGCGCATGCGCCTTGATGCGCATGTTGATGTCCTTGGTCACCAGCACCACCGGGCGCTGCGGCGTCTCGCGCTGCAGGTGGCGCACCACCGAGAGAATGCGGTTGTCGGTGCGGCCCGAGGCGAGCGTGCTCGGCAGGTCGCCGTCGATCGCCTCGGTCTGGAGATACAGCCGCCCCCCCGGAGCCCTGCCTTCGCGGGTCCTGATCGGCAGACCGGCCTTGAGGTCGGCCGCATCCCTGGCCGATTCGCCCGACACCATCTCGTCGAGGAAGCGGCTCGCCTGGCGGGCGTTGCGCGCGACGTCCGAGACGCCCTTCTTGTTCGAGTCGAGCTCCTCGAGCGTGCCGATCGGCAGGTACACGTCGTGCTCCTCGAAGCGGAACAGGCTGGTCGGGTCGTGCATCAGCACGTTGGTGTCGAGCACGAACAGCTTCCTCACGCGCGGCTTTCTCGGGGAACGGCGGGGTTTGGGCATCGAATCGGGAGCGGGCTCTTGGACGGGAACTTCGGCTGGCGTTTCTGAGGGGGGGTCAGAGGGTCTTAACAAAGTCTAGTACCTCCTGTGCATGGCCTGGGACCTTAACGCCGCGCCATTCGCGGGCGAGCACTCCGTCGCCGTCGATCACGAAAGTGCTGCGCTCGATGCCGCGGACCTTCTTGCCGTACATGTTCTTGAGCTTCACGACGCCGAACTGCGTGCACAGCGTCTCGTCGGCGTCGGACAGCAGCTCGAACGGGAGCTTCATCCTGCTCTTGAAGGCCTCGTGCGACTTCACCGAGTCGCGCGAGACGCCGAAGATCTCGGCGCCGGCTTTCTTGAAGTCGGCGTAGCGATCGCGGAAATCTGCGCCCTCGGCGGTGCAGCCGGGCGTGTTGTCCCTGGGGTAGAAGTAGAGCACCAGCTTGGCGCCGCGGGTGCCGGAGAGCTTGAATGTGTTGCCGCCGGTCGCCGCGAGGCTGAACTCCGCGACCGGCTTACCGAGCATGCTGGTTGTTACCAATCTTCTAAGCAATGCGCCGTAACGCGTTCATTGAACATGTTTTTCATGTCGGCCGCAAGCGCGATGTAGGAGGCTGAAACGAAAGCGTTTTTCAGTGCCGGCCGAGAAAGCGCCGCAACTCTGCGAGCACCTCGCGCGGCTTCTCCTCCGGCAGGAAATGCCCGCAGTCGATGGTGCGCCCCGTGACGTCGCGCGCCACTTTGCGCCAGTCGGCGCGGCAGTCGAACATGCGCTGAATCACGCCCCGCTTTCCCCACAGGGCGAGCAGCGGCATGTTCAGCTTTGTCCCGCGGTCCCGCCGGTCGTGGACCAGATCGATCGTCGCCGCGGCGCGGTAGTCCTCGCAGCTGGCGTGGATGGTGCGCGGGTCGCGGAAGCAGCGCACGTACTCGGCGAGGGCGCGCCTGTCGAATACCTCGATCCCGCCGGGACCGCGTCCGATGCGTCCGAGGATGTACTTCGGCCCCATCGAAGCGATCATCTTCTCGGGCAGCGGCGGCTTCTGGATCAGGAAGAACCAGTGGTAATAGGCGGTCGCGAAAGCCTGGTCGGTGGATTCGAACATCTTCAGCGTCGGCGAGATGTCCATGACGGTAAGCGTGCGCACGCGCTTGCCGTGGTCGCGTGCGAGGCGGTGACCCACGCGCCCTCCGCGGTCGTGGCCGACAACGTGGAACGAGCGGTGGCCGAGCGCCTCCATGATTTCCACCATGTCGAGCGCCATCGCGCGCTTGGAGTAGTTCGAGTGGTCCGGCAGGCCCTTGGGCTTCGAGGAGTCGCCGTAGCCGCGCAGGTCCGCGCAGACCACGGTGTAGTCCCTTGCCAAACCGGGCGCGACGCGGTGCCACATGGCGTGCGTCTCGGGATAGCCGTGCAGCAGCAGCACGGGCGGTCCGTTTCCCGCGCTCACCAGGTTGATCGTCGCGCCGCTCGCGCGCACGCGGCGGCGCGCGAATCCGGGAAACAGGCTCACGCGAACAGCAGCGCCGCGGCCACCTTGCGCTCCTCGGCGACGAGAATGTTATAGGTGCGGCAGGCCGCCTGCAGGTCCATCACCTCGAGCCCGATGTTCGCGCGAGCGAGCGGCGCGGTGAGCTGCGGCGGCGGAAAGCGCAATCTTGGTCCCGTGCCCAGCAGCACCACCTCGAGCTGCATCGCCGCGAGCTGCGCGAAGTGCTCCTCGGCGAGGGCCGCGAACTCCGCGACGTCCCACGCGCAGACGCGGTCGCGCAGCACGATCACGCTCGATTCGTGACGCTCGCCGTTCACCAGCACGTAGCCCTCGCCGTAGCCGGTGAAGGTGTTCACGCCGGCCGCGCCGGAGCGATGGAGTTTCACTGCTAGAATTCTACAATGCGAGAGTTTTCAAGGATTAAGCGCCTGCCGCCGTACGTCTTCAACATCACCAACGAGTTGAAGATGGGGGCGCGGCGCCACGGCGAGGACATCATCGACCTGTCGATGGGCAATCCCGACGGGCCGACGCCGAAGCACATCGTCGACAAGCTGGTCGAGGCGGCGCGGCGCGAGGACACGCACGGCTACTCGACCTCGAAAGGCATTCCGCGGCTGCGGCGCGCGATCTGCGACTGGTACCGGCGGCGCTACGCGGTCGAGCTCGATCCCGACTCGGAGGCGATCGTCACCATCGGCTCGAAGGAGGGCCTGGCGCACCTGATGCTCGCCTGCCTGGAGAACGGCGACACGGTGCTGGTGCCCAATCCCTCGTACCCGATCCACATCTACGGCGCGATCATCGCCGGCGCCGACGTGCGCGCGGTTCGGATGACCGCGGGCGTGGATTTCATCGCCGAGCTCGAGCGCGCGATCCAGGAGCTGATTCCCAAGCCCAAGATGCTGGTGATGGGGTTCCCGGCCAACCCGACCGCGCGCTGCGTCGAGCTGGAGTTCTTCCAGCGCGTGATCGCGCTGGCGCGCGAGCACGGCATCCTGGTGGTGCACGACCTCGCCTACGCCGACATCACCTTCGACGGCTGGAAGGCGCCCTCGATCATGCAGGTCCCCGGCGCGCGCGAGGTGGCGGTCGAGTTCTTCAGCATGTCGAAGAGCTACAACATGGCCGGCTGGCGCATCGGCTTCATGGTCGGCAACAAGGACATGGTGCACGCGCTCGCGCGCATCAAGAGCTACCACGACTACGGCACCTTCACCCCGATCCAGGTCGCCTCGATCATCGCGCTCGAGGGCCCGCAGGACTGCGTCGAGGAGATCAGGCAGAGGTACGAACGGCGCAGGGACGTGATGGTGAAAGGCCTGCGCGAAGCCGGCTGGATGGTGGAGAACCCGAAGGCCTCGATGTACATCTGGGCGAAGATCCCGGACTTCTATTCCGCGCTGGGCTCGATCGAGTTCACCAAGCGCCTGCTCGCCGACGCCAAGATCGCGGTCGCGCCCGGGATCGGGTTCGGCGATCACGGCGACGACCACGTGAGGATCGCGCTGATCGAGAACGAGCACCGGCTGCGCCAGGCGGTGAGGGGAGTGCGGGACCTGTTCAGAAAGGACGGCCTGCTCCGGGGGGCCGCTTGAGGATCATCCACGTCACCGACGTGACCGGACGACTGGTGACCCCGGAATGGCTGGCGCGCGCGGAGGCCGTGCACCGGCAGCTTCGCGCCGCGCTGCCGGCCGACTATGCGAAGAAGATGCAGCGCGTGTTCGCCGACGGCGGCCGCATGCTCGTCGCCGCCGAGGGGGAGCGGGTGCTCGGCGTTGCGGTGTGGCGCGTCACCGAAAACACCTCCGCGAACCTGCACCTGTACGTCGACGACCTGGTTACCGACGAGGCGGCTCGCTCGAAGGGCGTGGGCAAGCTCATGCTCGACGAGTGCGAGCGCCTTGCGCGCGACCTCGACTGCGAAAACCTGACGCTCGACTCGGGCGCGCAGCGCCAGCAGGCGCACCGGTTCTACTTTCGCGAGGGCATGACCATCACCTCGTTCCATTTCCGCAAGCCTCTCGCATGAAGCCGATCAACGTCGGCCTGCTCGGCATCGGCACGGTGGGCGGAGGCACCTGGGATGTGCTCAACCGCAATGCGGGCGAGATCGAGCGGCGCGCCGGCCGCGCCATCCGCATCACGCGCGTCGCCGACAAGGCGATCGAGCACGCGCGCTCGGTAGTGAAGGGCCGCGCCAGGGTCACCTCCGACGCCCACGAGGTGACGCGCGCGCGCGATATCGACATCGTGGTCGAGCTGATCGGCGGATACACGGTCGCCAAGGACCTGGTGCTCGACGCGATCCGCCACGGCAAGCACGTGGTCACCGCCAACAAGGCGCTGCTCGCTACGCACGGCAACGAGATCTTCGCCGCGGCGCAGAAAAAGGACGTGATGGTGGCGTTCGAGGCGGCGGTCGGCGGCGGCATCCCGATCATCAAAGCGCTGCGCGAGGGGCTGAGCGCCAACCGCATCGAGTGGATCGCCGGCATCATCAACGGCACCTCGAACTTCATCCTCTCGGAGATGCGCGACAAGGGCCTGGCGTTCTCGGCGGCGCTCAAGGAAGCGCAGAAGCGCGGCTACGCCGAGGCCGATCCCACTTTCGACATCGAGGGCGTGGACGCCGCGCACAAGCTCACGATCCTCTCGGCGCTCGCGTTCGGCATCCCGATGCAGTTCAAGCGCGCCTACACCGAGGGCATCTCGAAGCTCACGCGCGAGGACATCGCGTACGCCGGCGAGCTCGGCTACCGCATCAAGCTGCTCGGCATCACGAAAAGAACCAAGAAGGGCGTAGAGCTCCGTGTCCATCCGACCCTGGTGCCCGAGAAGCGGCTCATCGCGAATGTCGAGGGCGTGATGAACGCGATCCTGGTCAAGGGCGATGCGGTCGGGCCGACGCTGTACTACGGCGCGGGCGCCGGCAGCCAGCCCACGGCGAGCGCGGTGGTCGCGGACCTGGTGGACGTGACCCGGCTCATCACCGCCGATCCCGAGCACCGTGTGCCGCACCTCGCGTTCCAGCCCGACCGCCTGTCGGATGAGCCGATCCTGTCGATCGAGGCGGTCGAGACCTGCTACTACCTCAGGATGCGCGTCGCCGACCGGCCGGGCGTGCTCGCCGACGTGACGCGCATCCTCGCCGACTCGAAAATCTCGATCGACGCGATGGTGCAGAAGGAGCCGGGAGAGGGCGCCAAGCGCGTGGACATCGTGATGCTGACCCACCTCGCGCTGGAGAGGAACGTGAACGCCGCGATGGCGCGCATCGCGAAGCTGCCCGCGGTGGCCGGCGGCGTCACCAGGATCCGGCTGGAACAGCTGCTGTAGTGCTCTACGAATCGACCCGCGGCGGTGCGCCGGCGCGCCGCTTCAACGAGATCCTGCTCGAAGGGCTCGCCCCGGACGGGGGTCTTTATGTTCCGCAGAGCCGTCCGACGCTCGATCTCGGGCCGCTGCGCGGCAGGAGTTACACGGAGATCGCCTGCGCGGTCCTTGCGCAGTTCATGGACGACGTTCCCGACCTGAAGGAGATCGTCGAGCGGACCTACACGAAGGAGATCTTCGGCAGCGACGACATTGTGCCGCTGCGCACGCTCGAGCCGGGTCTGCATCTCCTCGGCCTTTCCAACGGCCCGACGCTCGCCTTCAAGGACGTCGCGCTGCAGCTTCTCGGCAATCTGTTCGAGTCCGTGCTCGGGCGGCGCGGCGAGACGCTGAACGTGCTCGGCGCCACCTCGGGCGACACCGGCTCCGCGGCCGAGCACGCCCTGCGCGGGAAAAAGGGGATCGACGTCTTCATGCTCTCGCCGCACGGCCGCATGAGCGCCTTCCAGCGCGCGCAGATGTACTCGCTGATGGACCCCAACATCCACAACCTGGCGGTGAAGGGCGTGTTCGACGACTGCCAGGACATGGTGAAGCAGGTGAACGCAGACGCCGCCTTCAAATCGAAATATCGCATCGGCGCGGTGAATTCGATCAACTGGGCGCGCGTTGCGGCGCAGGTCGTCTATTACTTCACGGGCTACTTCGCCGCGACGCGGCGGGACTCGGAGCAGGTCTCCTTCGCGGTGCCGTCGGGCAACTTCGGCAACATCTTCGCCGGCTACGTCGCGCGCGCCATGGGCCTGCCGGTGAAGCGATTGATCCTCGCCACCAACGAGAACGACGTGCTGGACGAGTTTTTCCGCAGCGGCCGCTACCGCGTGCGCAAGGCGGTGGTGGAGACCTCGAGCCCGTCCATGGACATCTCCAGGGCGTCCAACTTCGAGCGCTACGTGTTCGAGCTGGTCGCGAGGGATGGCGCGCGCGTGAAGAAGCTGTGGAAGCAGCTGGAGTCGAACGGCGAATTCGATCTCTCGGGCATCCCGGGGAGCGGCTTCGCGTCCGGCCGCAGCACGCACGCGGACCGCATCGCCACGATCCGAAGCGTGCACGCGAAGTACGGCGTCGTCATCGACCCGCATACCGCCGACGGCATCAAAGTGGCGCTCGAGCATCGCGAGCCCGACGTACCGCTGATCTGCCTGGAGACCGCGGCTGCGGCGAAATTCGCCGCAACCATACGCGAAGCACTGGGGCGCGAGCCCGGGCGCCCGAAAGGCTGCGAGGGCCTGGAGAAGCTGCCGCAGCGCTTCGAGCTGATCGAGCCCGACGCCGCGGCGGTGAAGCGCTACATCGCCTCGCACGCGAAATGAGCGCCAAGGTCTCCGGCGAAAAAAACGTCCTCGGCGGGGAGCTGCTCGCCTGCAGCTACGACCCGCTTACCGGGTATTTCCGCGACGGCTGCTGCGCCACCCGCGGCATGGAGGGCGTCGCGCACCTGGTGTGCGTCAGGGTGACGGCGGAGTTCCTCGAGTTCAGCGTCGCGCGCGGCAATGACCTGGTGACGCCGCGCCCCGACCTGCGCTTCCGGGGGCTCAAGCCCGGCGACCGCTGGTGCCTGCACGTGCTGCGCTGGGTGGAGGCCTGGGAAGCAGGGCGCGCGCCGCAGGTGGTGCTCGAGGCGACGCACGAGAACGTGCTCGACTACGCGCCGCTCTCGGCGCTCAAGCGCCACGCCCTGGACCTGCACTAGAAGTACCCCGTGGGTATACTGCCTCGGGTCATGCGCGTCATCCGCATCGCGCTGTACGCCTGCATGGCGATCGTGCTCGCCGGAGGCTGGGCGTTCCTCTACTGGCAATCGAGCGGCCTGGAGCTCGACGCGGCGAACGGCGCGCGCGGCGCGCTGAACGGGCTGCGCGCGATCGACGCGCGCTGGAACGACCAGCTGGTCGGCGCGCGGCTGCTCGGCGCCGGCGGCAAGGCGCCGCTCGAGCCGGCGCGCCACGGCAGCGCCTATGCCGCGCTCGAAGTCCAGGCGCTGCGCCTCACGCATCCGCAGATCGGCTCCGCGCTCGCCGGCGTGAAGAGCGCGCTCGAGGAAAAAACGGCGCTGGCGAAGCGCTTTGCCGCCGCGCGGGCCGAGCTGGCGCGGCTTTCCCCGGACGCCGAGGGCGACGACCTGAAGCGCGCCGAGCTGACCGCGGCGGCGCAGGCGCTGTTCGACCAGGCATGGCTCGCGCCCACCGGACCGAGGCTCGACGCGCTGGCGCGCACCCTCGATCGCGCTTCCGAGGACGCCGCCGCGCAGGCCGAGCTGTACCGCGTGTGGCTGCTCTACTACTCCGGCTTCCTGCTCGCGGTGCTCGCCTACCTGGTGTGGAACCTCGCCTCGAGCCGCCTGCTCATCGAGCGCATCAACCGCCAGCTGCGCGAGGCGAACGAAACGCTCGAGCGCCGCGTCGCCGAGCGCACGCGCGAGCTCACCGACGCGCTGGCGAAGCTGAAGGAGTCCGAGGCGCTGCTGGTGCAGAGCGAGAAGATGTCCTCGCTCGGCCAGATGGTCGCCGGCATCGCGCACGAGGTGAACACGCCGCTCGCCTACGTGAAGGCGAGCCTGGAGTCGGTGCGCGCGCGGGTGTCCGACGTCGGCAGCCTCGCCGCGGCTACCGAGCGCCTGCTCGCGCTGCTCTCGGCCGAGAGCCCGGACGAGGCTCAGCTCGCGCGGCAGTTCGCCGCGGTGCGCGGCCGGATCGAGGCGCTCAGGAGCCGCAAGGCGCTCGAAGAGGTCGAGCGAACGGTGAAGGACGGCCTGTACGGCATCGGCCAGATCTCCGAGATCGTCGCGAACCTGCGCAACTTCAGCCGTCTCGATCGCAGCCACGTGGCCGAATACGACCTGCACGAGGGCATCGAGAGCACCATCCGCATCGCGCACAACCAGCTCAAGCACCGCACCGTGAGGAAGGTGTTCGGAGAGCTGCCCAGGGTGTCCTGCTCGCCCTCGCAGATCAACCAGGTGATCCTGAATCTCCTCACCAACGCCGCGCAGGCGACTTCCGACAAGGACGGCACCATCATCGTGCGCACCGGCCGGCGCGGGGCCAACGAGGTCACCGTCCAGGTCGCCGACAACGGCCAAGGCATCCCCGAAGCCGTGCTGCCGAAGATCTTCGACCCGTTCTTCACCACCAAGGAGGTCGGCAAGGGCACCGGGCTGGGGCTCTCGATCTCCTACAAGATCGTCGAGAGCCACGGCGGCAGGCTCGAGGTGCAGTCCAAGCCCGGCGTCGGAACGCGCTTCACCATTATTCTGCCGGTCACGCCGCCCGCCGCGCTCGCCGCCTGAGGTGATGGCGAAAATCGGCAAGTACGAGCTGGAGGGCGAGGTGGGTCGCGGCGGGATGGCGATCGTCTACCGCGCCGTGGACCCGGTGATCAAGCGGCCGGTCGCGATCAAGGTGGTGAGAAAGGCCGACCTCGATCCCGAGGAGGCGCAGCCGATCCTCGAGCGCTTCAAGCGCGAGGCGCAGGCGGCGGGGAACCTGTCGCATCCGAACATCGTCGCGATTTACGAATACGGCGAGGACGACGAGCACGCCTGGATCGCGATGGAGCTGGTGGAGGGCAAGTCGCTGCGCGACCACCTGCGCGCCGGCTGGCGGCCGGGGCTCGCCGAGCTGCCCGAGGTGCTGGCGCAGCTGCTCGAAGCCCTCGACTACTCGCACGCTCGCGGCGTGGTGCATCGCGACGTGAAGCCGGGAAACGTGCTGGTGAGCGAGATGGGAGTCGCCAAGATCAGCGATTTCGGCATCGCGCGCATCGAGCGCTCGCACCTCACGCAGGCGGGCGAAGTGCTGGGCACGCCCTTCTACATGGCGCCGGAGCAGTTCGACGGCAAGAGCGCCGACGAGCGGACCGACGTCTACGCCTCCGCGGTGATCGCCTACGAGGTGCTGTGCGGCCGGCGGCCGTTCGACGGGCAAGGCGGGAATCTTCTCAAGCAGGTCCTGGAAGAGGCGCCGGCCGCGCCTTCTTCGCTCGAGCCGCGGCTGCCGGCGGCGGTGGATGAGGCGATCGCGAAGGGATTGGCCAAGGACCGCACCGAGCGCTACGAGAGCGCGCGCGAGTTCCTAGAGGCGCTGAGGAAGGCGTTCGGGACCAAGCCCGCGCCGGCGCGCGCCGGGTCGGAAACGACCGTGCCGCGGGCGCCGCGCATGGCGGGCGTGGGCGCGCTGCGCCGCGCGCTCAAGGCAGGCGAAGCGCAGATCGCCGCGGCGCCGGCGCAGAAGCGGCCATCGATTCTCTTCGTCGACGACGAGGAGCGGGTGCTGAATGCGCTGCTATCGCTGTTCCGCGACACCTACGAAATCGAGACCGCTTCCGGCGGGGCGCAGGCGCTCGAGCGGCTGAAGGCGCGGCGCTTCCACGTGCTGGTGAGCGACCAGCGGATGCCCGAGATGCTCGGGGTCGAGCTGCTGCGCGAGGCGAAGAGCCTGGCGCCGTCCACGGTGCGCCTGCTGCTCACCGGCTACTCCGACCTCGCGGCGATCGTCGGCTCGGTGAACGAGAGCGAGGTGTTCAGGTTCGTTTCCAAGCCCTGGCAGCAGGAGGACCTGCAGGCGACGCTCGCGGAAGCGGTGTCGGTCGCGATCGCGCTCGAGGCGGCCGCCGCGCGCGGGGCGAAAGCGCCGCGCACCGATGCGGCGGCGCTGGTGCTCGGCGAGGCGGCGATGGCGCGCGCCGCGCGCGAGCTGGCGCAGAAGAGGTTTTCCGTGCTCGAGGCGCAGGACGCCGATACCGCGCTCGCGCTATTGGCTCAGGAAGAGGTCGGCGCGCTGGTGTGCGATCTGGACGGGCGGTCTGAGGACCCGGCGGCGCTGCTGCGCGTGTTGAAGAACCAGTCGCCGCAGACCCAGCTCATCGTCGCTTCGGGCTCTTCCGACTCGGAGACGATCATCAACCTCATCAACGAGGCGCGCATCTACCGCTTCGTCAAGAAGCCGGTGAACTACTCGTTGCTCGACCAGGCGCTCGCCACGGCGCTCGATCGCTATGCGCGGGTGATGATGACGCCGGGGCTGGTGCGGGTGGAGTCGGCGAAGAAGAGGAAGGAGAGCGCGGCGGAGCGGTCGTTTCTTGAGCGGATCAAGACGCTCGGTGGGAGATTTGCGGCGGTGTTCCGCAGCTAGGCAAGCTTGGCGCCCTTTTCGATCAAGAGCTGGCGCAACACCGAACGGTGGCAGTGCGCCTCGTTCTCGCAGTAGCAGCCGACCGAGAAGTTGCTTTGGTGGGACAGGGCGGCGAGAAGCCCGATGGCGTGGCTGTTGTCGGGAGTCGCCATTTCAGCCCGGTACTTCCTGGCAAATGCGGCCCACTGAGTGGGCGTGCTGACCTTTTGGCCGAGCTTCATGGTCTCGAGGCTCGGCGCCAGGTTGGGGAACCACACGTCGTACCAGTTCCGTGATGCGAACTCGGTCTTGGGCACGCCTCGCGGTGGACGGCGGACCGTCCCGATGCGCGTGCCTTCGCCTTGCACTCGCGGGCTGCCAAGCCTGACGATGCGCACAGCCACTCCTTGCTTCCCTCTATGACGCCCAAACGTCCCGGCTAGCGCGCCGCCCGCCTGCGGGCGGTCGCCGTTGAACCGGCGGTTAGACGTGACCTCTTCTCGTGCAAACGCCCCGACACGTACTTGTGCAGCACACTGGCAATTAGCGTCTGGTAGGGAACACCCTCTTCATACGCGCGGGCTTGAATGTCCATAAGATCGGCCGCGGAAAGGCGAATGTTCACGCGCCTGCTCTTTACAAAGGTCGCACGTGCGGCATCGCGAAACGCGGCGAGCTGTGCCTTTGTGGGGCGCACGGAAACCAATACGCCCTTCTCGTAGGCTCCCAGCATTTCTCGTTCGTAACGGTCAAGACTTTTCATCGGGATCATCCATCTCCAAATAGTCGCGCGTTGCTTTCCGGCTCGGAATGACGGTCTTCAAGGAGTAGTGCTCCTCTTCCTCGACCGATGGAACAAGGAAGACGTACTCCCGATAGGCCACGACTAGAACCACCTGACCCGGATAACGCTTTTGGTTCGGATGGACCAGAATATCCTTGAGTCCACCTTCCTCTACCGCAAGAACGATCTCCTCGAAAGAGATGCCGCGGCCCGTCTTCAAGCGCTCGTTCTTATCCGGGTCCCACCGGAACGGCTTCACGCGGGCAGTGTACCCCGGCGTGTGCCTTTTGTCATCAGGTGGCCAGGCGTTTGGATATCCAATACTAGATGCCGGAGCCTAATTCGACGGCTCGATCAGCATTCCGCCCGGAAGGATAATCGCCCTCAGCCAGCGCACAAACGGCGAGCCATAGACCTCGATCCGCCGTAGCCCCGGCAGCGGCTCATCGTCGCGAAAAGTGTGCTCGTCTCCATGCACGAGCACGACCCGGCCGGCAAACTCTCTCGCAAGCGCGGCGAGGCGCTCGCGCACCCTAGCAAACCCGTCGGGCCCGCGCCGGCGCTCGAAGATGTTGGCTTGCATCAGCACCACCAGCCCATCCAGCCGCCGCTCGCGCGCGAGCGCGGCGCTCGAATCGAGCCACTCGAATACCGCCGCCATGCGCCGCGCATGCTCGGCGTCCATCTCCTTCGTGCGCCCCAGGTTGTTGTTGCTCCCCGGTACGTTGAGCGCCACGAACAGCATGCCCCCGGCGATCCAGCGGACGTGCTCGCAGTATTCGTTCTGCTGCCGCTCCAGCCTGAAGATCGTCTCGCCGTAGCAGAACAAGCTGCGCCACTTCTCCAGCCGCTCCAGCGGATCGAATCCGGTGCGGTGGCAGTCGGTCCAGTCGTTGTCCCCCGGCAGCAGCACGAACGGATGGCGCAGGCGCGAGAACTGGGTCTTCCGCGCCTCGAGCCACTCGTCAGTACACGGGCCCCGGCCCGAGGTGATGTCGCCGATATGGACGACGAACGCGAGCTTCTGCGCGTTCATGTCGTCGATCAGCGCCTCGAGGCTCTGAACCTCGTAATCGGAGTAGGGGACGTCGCCGAGCAGGCCGAACGCGAGCGTTCCCGGCGGCAGCGGCGCGAGCTGCGCGCAGCCGGCGAGAAGCAGTACGAGTGCTAGGGCTCTAGATGCCGTAGGCCTTGCGCAGCAGCGTAATGGGGTGCGCCTTCACGGCTTTTCCCGCACCCTCGCTGCTGCGCATGCCCTGCATGATATGCCGCCCCGCGATCGGGCAGTCGGAGCTGACGTAATCCGGGTCGCCCGAGCCCATCTGGCCGAACACCGGGCGGCCGATTTTCATCGAGTTGGCGAAGTATTCGCTCTTCACGCCCCAGGTGCCGTCGTGGCCCGAGCAGCGCTCGACGAGATTCACCTCGGTACCCGGGATCGCCTCCAGCATCTCGCGCGTCTTCTGCCCCATCTTCTGCACGCGCGAGTGGCAGGGGATGTGGTAGGAGACTTTTCCGAGCTTGTCCTTGAAATCGGTCCTGAGCAGCCCGTCCTTCTTCCTCAGCACCAGGTACTCGAACGGATCGAACATCGCGTCTTCCACCGCCTTCACGTCCGGGTCGTCCGGGAACATGAGCGGGATCTCCTGCTTGAACATGAGGGCGCAGGAGGGCACCGCGGCGAGGATGGCGTAGCCCTCTTTCGCCAGCTTGCCGAGCACCGGGATGTTCACGTCCTTCAGCTTCGCCACCGCCTCGAGGTCGCCCAGCTCGAGCTTCGGCATGCCGCAGCAGGCTTCCTTCTCGACGATGACGTACGGGATCTCGTTGTGCTCGAGGATCGCGAGCAGGTCGTGCCCCATCCCCGGCTCGTTGTAGTTGACGTAGCAGGTGGAGAAGACCGCCACCTTGCCCGGGGTGTTCTTGCCGTCCTTCACCGGGAAGGGCTTCGACGCGGCCGCATTGGGCCGGAACTTGCGGCTCGCGTACTCGGGCAGCTCGCGGTCCTTGTGCACGCCGAGCATCTTTTCCATCGCTATACGCGCGGCGCCGTTCTTGTTAAGCGCGTTCACCGTCTGCACCACCACGGGAATGGTGGCCAGTTTCCCCAGCGCATCGGTCGAGGAGAGGAGCTTGTCGCGCAGCTTCAGCCCGCCCTTCCTGAACTTGACCGCCTTGGCGCGCAGCATCACGTGCGGGAAGTCGACGTTCCAGGGGTGCGGCGGCACGTACGGGCACTTGGTCAGGTAGCACATGTCGCACAGGTAGCACTGGTCGACCACTTTCCAGTAGTCCTGCTTCGCCACCCCGTCCGCCTCCATGGTCGAGCTCGAGTCGACCAGGTCGAACAGCGTCGGGAAGGCGGTGCACAGGTTGATGCACCGCCTGCACCCGTGGCAGATGTCGAAGATCCGCCCGACCTCCTTGAGCGCTTTCTCCTCGTCGTAGAAGTCCGCGCTCTTCCAGTCGAGCGGATGGCGGGTGGGAGCCTCGAGGCTCCCTTCGCGCACGGTCATGCGTCAATCGGCCAGCTGGTCGAGCGCCTTCTGGAAGCGGTTGGCGTGGCTGCGCTCGGCCTTCGCCAGCGTCTCGAACCAGTCGGCGATCTCGGCAAAGCCCTCTTCGCGCGCCTGCTTGGCCATCCCGGGATACATGTCGGTGTACTCGTGCGTCTCGCCTGCCACCGCCGCCTTCAGATTCTCCCTCGTCCTGCCGATCGGGAGATCGGTCGCCGGATCGCCCACGGTCTCCAGGTACTCCAGGTGCCCGTGCGCATGCCCGGTCTCGCCCTCGGCCGTGGAGCGGAAAAGGGCCGACACGTCGTTTTGCCCCTCGACGTCGGCCTTGGCGGCGAAATACAGATAGCGCCGGTTCGCCTGCGACTCGCCGGCGAACGCGTACTTGAGGTTGTCGTGCGTCTTGGTGCCCTTGATCGATTTCATGCTGCCTCCTTGTCCGGAATCGGCGCAGCCAGCCTACGGCCCGCGCTTCGATAGATCAAATGGAAATTGGCAATTCCTCCGATTGAGGCCGGCTATATGAGCCGCCGCACCACGCTCACCTCGGCGCCGCTGCGCTCGTACTCGGCGAAGCCCAGGCGCGCCGCGAGGTCGAGCATGTCGCGGTTGGCGTTCAGGATGTGGCCGTAGAGCGCCTCGTAGCCCGCGTCGCGCGCCGCGTCGCACAGGCGCTCGAGCAGCGCGCGCCCCACGCCCTTGCCCTGCCAGGCGTCGGCGACGATGAGCGCGAACTCGGCGGTGATGCCGTCGGCGTTCGGCGCGTAGCGCCCGACGGCGACGAACTCCCCGCTCGCGGGGTCGAGCGCGACCAGCGCGAGCTCGCGGTCGTAGTCGAGCTGCGTGAAGCGCGCGAGCATGCCGGGCGTGAGCTGCGGCACGTACTGCATGAAGCGCTGGTATCTCGACTGCTCCGAAAGGCCGTCGAAGAAGCGCCGCTCGAGCGCGGCGTCCTCGGGGCGCATCGGGCGCACCGGGACGCGCCGGCCGTCGCGCAGCGCGATGCTGCCCTCGAGCTCCGCCGGGTAGGGATGGATCGCCATGTGGCCGTAGCGCGGCGGCGCCTCGAGCCGCGCCGGGTCGATCACCACCCGGGCGTCCGCGATCACCGCGCCGCCCGGGTGCGCGAGCACGGGGTTCAGGTCCATCTCCTTCAGCCAGGGAAGCGCGCACACCATGCGCGAGACGCCGGCGAGGATCGCGACCAGCGCCTCCAGGTCGGCGGGCGGCACGTCGCGATAGCCGGCAAGCAGCCGGTGCACGCGCGTTCGCCCGATCAGGTCGCGCGCGAGCATCGCGTTCAGGGGCGGCAGCGCGATGGCGGTGTCGCGCACCGCTTCCACCGCCACGCCGCCCGCGCCGAACGAGATCACCGGGCCGAATACCGCGTCGGTGGCGACGCCCACCAGCACCTCGCGCGCATGCGCCGGGCGCAGCATCGGCTGCACCACCACGCCCTCGACGCGCGCCTCGGGCCTGAGCGCTCGCACGTGGCGCACCATGTCGTCGAACGCCGAGGCCACCATGTCGGCGTTCTGCAGGTTCAGCCGCACGCCGCCCACGTCGGTCTTGTGCGCGATGTCCGGCGAGTGGATCTTGATCGCGGCGGGAAAGCCGATCTCGCGCGCGGCGCGGACCGCCGCATCGCGGTCCGCGGCGACGATCGAGGGCGGCACCGGCAGGCCGAACGCGGCGAGCAGCCGCTTCGCCTCGTGCTCGGCGAGGAGCGTGCGCTTCCCGGCGAGCGCCGCGTCGCGGATCGCGAGCGCGGCGGCGGTATCCGGGCGCGGCTCCTCGCCCGTGCGCGCGAGCGCGGCGGGCACCTCGAGCAGCTGCGCCTGGTTGCGCCGGTAGGCGCACAGGAACGAGAACGCCTCGACGGCGTTCTCCGGCGTGTAGAAGTTCGGGATGCCCTGCGCTTCCAGGTAGGCGCGGCTCTCGCTCGGGTTGATGTCGCCCAGCCAGGCCGCGAGCAGCGGCTTGGCGCTGCCGCGCGCGGCGCCGGCCACGGCGCGCGCGGCGGCCTCCGGGGAGGTCACCGCCACCGGCGAATACATCGCGAGCACCGCGTCCACGCCCGGGTCGGCGAGCGCCGCCGCGGTCGCCTCGGCGAAGCGCTCGGGCGGCGCGTCGCCGATGAGATCGATCGGGTTGCCGCGCGACCACTGCGAGGGCAGCACCGCGTCCAGGCGCGCCACCGTCGCGGGCGAAAGCACCGCGAGCGGCACGCCGTTCTCGGCCGCGCTGTCGGCGGCCATGACGCCGGGGCCGCCGCCGTTGGTGACGATCGCGAGCCGCTCGCCCTCGGGGAATTTCGCGCTCGCCAGCACGCGCGCGGCGGCGAACAGCTGCGTGTAGGTGCGCACGCGCACCGTGCCACTCCTCCTCAGCGCCGCGCCGAACACCTCGTCGCTGCCGACCAGCGCCCCGGTGTGGCTGGAAGCCGCGCGCGAGCCGGTGGCGTGGCGCCCGACCTTGAGCACCACCACCGGCTTGGCGCGCGCCGCGGCGCGCAGCGCCGACATGAACGTGCGCGCGTCGCGCACGCCCTCGATGTAGGCGAGGATCGCCTCGGTGGCCGGATCGGCGACGAGGAAATCGAGCACCTCGCCGAAATCCACGTCGGCGGCGCCGCCGAGCGACACCACGCTGGTGAAGCCGACCCCGGCGCTCGCCGCCCAGTCGAGGATGGCGCCGCAGATCGCGCCCGACTGCGACACCAGGCCGAGCCTGCCGGGGAGCGCGTTGGTGCGCGCGAAGGTCGCGTTCAGCCCGGCGTCGGTGCGCATGATGCCGAGGCAATTCGGCCCGAGCACGCGCACCCCGCCGCGCCGCGCGGCAGCGACGGTCTCCTCCTGGAGCGCGCGCCCGCTCATGCCGGCCTCGCCGAAGCCGCTGGTGAGCACCACCGCGGCCTTGACGCCGGCCGCGCCGGCGTCCTCGATGATCTCCGGCACCGTGCGCGCCGGCGTGGCGATCACCGCCAGGTCGGGCGCGAGCGGCAGCTTCGAGAGCCGCGGCCAGGCGGGCTTGCCGAAGATCGTGCGGTGCTTCGGATTTACCGCGTAGAGCTCGCCGCGCAGGCCGCCCGCAGCGAGGTTGCGGTAGACGATCGCGCCCAGCGCGCCTTCGCGCTCGGTCGCGCCGACGAGCGCCACGCTCCTGGGCGCGAGCAGGGGCTGGAGGTAATGGCGGAACACCGCGAAAGTCTAGCCAAGTCGCGCGCAGCCGTTTGACCCACGTCAAGACGCATTCGATCCGGCGTCCTAGCATCTTCGGGTCATCGCGAAAAGGAGATTCACATGGCCAACATCACGCGCTACACCCCGTTCGACGACCTGTTCGGCGAGCTCGCCAAGGGCTTCTTCGTCAAGCCGCTCGCCTTCCCTGCCGAGACCGAGCTGAAGCTCAAGGTCGACGTCAAGGAGGACGAAAAGGCGTACACGATCCACGCGGAGATCCCGGGCGTGAAGAAGGAAGACCTCCAGATCGACGTGGACGGCGACCAGGTGTCGATCCGAGGCGAGGTGAAGCGGGAGAAGGAAGAGAAGAAGGGCGAGAAGGTGATCTACAGCGAGCGCAGCTACGGCATGGTGAGCCGCAGCTTCAGCCTGCCGAGCGACGTGGACGCGCAGGGCGCCAAGGCCGACTACAAGGACGGCGTGCTCAACCTCACGCTGCCCAAGAAGGCGGGCGCGGCGACCAAGCGCATCGCGATCTCCTGAGCGCCTGCTTCCACTGCGGCCTGCCGGTAAAGCAGGATGGGGGCTGCCCAGCTTTTCCAGGCGATGCGCCTGCACGCGCCTCGCGCCGCACTTTCTCTGGATCGACTCCCTGTTCCGGAGCCGGGTGCCGGGCAGATCCTGGTCAAGGTGCGCGCCTGCGGCGTGTGCCGCACCGACCTGCACGTTGCGGACGGCGAGCTCCCGCATCCGAAGCTGCCGCTGGTACCCGGTCACGAGATCGTGGGAGAGGTCGTATCCACCGGAATCCGCGCGAAGCGGTATTCCGCCGGCACGAGGGTCGGCATCCCCTGGCTGGGCTGGACTTGCGGCGAGTGCGAGTTCTGCGCGGGCGGGCGCGAGAACCTTTGCGAGCGCGCGCGCTTCACCGGCTACCACCTCGACGGCGGCTACGCGGGCTACGCGCTCGCCGACGAGCGCTACTGCCTGCCGATTCCCGAGCGCTACGGCGACGTCGCGGCGGCGCCGCTTCTCTGTGCCGGGTTGATTGGTTACCGCTCGTACTCGATGGCGGGTGACGCGCGCAAGCTGGGACTTTACGGGTTCGGCGCGGCGGCGCACGTGCTGAGCCAGATTGCGCGCGCCGAGGGACGACAGGTGTTCGCCTTCGTTCGACCGGGCGACGCGGCTGGGATCGCGTTCGCGCGCCGGCTCGGGGCCGCCTGGGCGGGCGGATCCGACGAGGCGCCGCCCGAACCGCTCGACGCCGCGATCATCTTCGCTGCCGTGGGCGCGCTCGTGCCGCTTGCGCTCAAGGCGGTGAAGAAAGGCGGGCGGGTGATCTGCGGCGGGATCCACATGAGCGACATCCCGTCGTTTCCGTATTCGCTCCTGTGGGGCGAGCGGCGCGTGCAGTCCGTCGCCAACCTCACGCGCGCGGACGGGGAGCGCTTCATGGCCCTCGCTGCGAAGACGCCGCTCGCGACCGAAGTGAAGACCTATCCGCTCGAGAAGGCGAACGAGGCGCTCGCCGACTTGCGCGAAGGAAAACTGCAAGGCGCGGCGGTGCTGCTGCCTTAATCGGATGGGGTCGAGGCAAGCGGGAGGCTGATCTGAGCGAGGCTGCGCGCTGGAACCAGCGGTTCTCGGTAGCGGACTATATCTTCGGCACCGCTCCGAACGAGTTCCTCGTCTCGAAGGCGGAGCTGCTTCGGCGCGGGCAGCGCGCGCTCTGCGTGTCCGACGGAGAAGGCCGCAACAGCGTATGGCTCGCCGGCTGCGGGCTGGAGGTCGTTGCCTTCGACATCTCGCCGGTCGCCGCGGAGAAGGCAAAGCGCCTTGCGGCCGAGCGTGGCGTCACAGTCGCCTTCGAGGTGGCGGACGTATACGGCTGGAATTGGCCGTCCGAGGCCTTCGACGTGGTCGCGGCGATCTTCGTGCAGTTCGCCGATCCACCGATGCGCAGCTTCATGTTCGAGCGCATCGCGCGGGCGCTGAAGCCGAAGGGTCTGCTCCTGCTGCAGGGCTACACGCCGAAGCAGATCGAGTACCGGACCGGCGGCCCGCCGCACGCGGAAAACATGTACACGCCGGAGCTGTTGCGCTCCGCGTTCGCCTCGCTCGAGATCCTGGAGCTGCGCGAGCACGAGCGCGTTCTCGCGGAGGGTACGCAACACCGCGGCCGCTCCGCCCTGATCGACCTCGTGGCGCGAAAACCCGCGGCGACCTGAGATCCTAGGCGAGCCGCTCCGCGACCAATTCGAGCAGCTCGTCGCCAGGCGCCACCCGATCGGCCCCGCCACGGCGCGGGCGCATGTCGCCGGCAATCTCGGCACGGCGCATTTGACCTAAATCAAAGCGCCCGGCGCGCGCGCGCATAAGGTTCGCCGGTACGCGCGCTCATGCGCCCCCGGGATCGCGCTCCATGCAGACAGGCACCGAATCCACTTACAACTACAAGGTCGTCCGCCAGTTCACGATCATGACCGTGGTCTGGGGAGTGGTCGGGATGCTGGTCGGCGTGGTCATCGCCGCGCAGCTCATCTGGCCGGAGCTCGATTTCGGCATCCCCTGGCTCAGCTACGGCAGGCTGCGCCCGCTGCACACCAACGCGGTGATTTTCGCCTTCGGCGGCAGCGCGCTTTTCGCCGCCTCGTACTACGTGGTGCAGCGCACCTGCCACGCGCGGATTTTTTCCGATTGGCTCGCCGCCTTCACCTTCTGGGGCTGGCAGGCGGTGATCGTGGCTGCGGCGCTCACGCTGCCCCTGGGCATCACCACCTCCAAGGAATACGCCGAGCTCGAATGGCCGATCGATATCCTCATCGCGCTCGTCTGGATCGCCTACGCGGTGGTGTTCTTCGGCACCATCTGGAAGCGCAAGGTCGAGCACATCTACGTCGCCAACTGGTTCTTCGGCGCCTTCATCCTGACGGTGGCGCTGCTGCACATCGTGAACAGCGCCGCGGTGCCCGCCACGTTCTGGAAGTCCTACTCGGCGTACGCCGGCGTGCAGGACGCGATGGTGCAGTGGTGGTACGGCCACAACGCGGTGGGATTTTTCCTCACCGCCGGCTTCCTCGGCATGATGTACTACTTCATCCCGAAGCAGGCGGGGCGGCCGATCTACTCGTATCGCCTGTCGGTGGTGCATTTCTGGGCGCTCATCTTCACCTACATGTGGGCGGGCCCGCACCACCTGCACTACACCGCGCTGCCCGACTGGACGCAGTCGCTCGGCATGGTGTTCTCGCTCATCCTGCTCGCGCCCTCGTGGGGCGGGATGATCAACGGCATCATGACGCTCTCGGGCGCCTGGCACAAGCTGCGCGAGGACCCGATCCTCAAGTTCCTGATCGTCTCGGTGTCCTTCTACGGGATGTCCACCTTCGAAGGGCCGATGATGTCGATCAAGACGGTGAACGCGCTCTCGCACTACACCGACTGGACCATCGGCCACGTGCACAGCGGCGCGCTCGGCTGGGTGGGCCTGGTCTCGATGGGCTCGGTGTACTACCTGCTGCCGCGCCTGTTCGGCCGCGCCGAGATGCACAGCGTTCCCCTCATCAACGTGCATTTCTGGATCGCGACGGTCGGGATCGTGCTCTACATCGCCGCGATGTGGATCGCGGGCGTGATGCAGGGCCTGATGTGGCGCGCGGTCAGCGAGGACGGGTCGCTCACTTATACGTTCGTGGAGAGCGTGAAGGCCACCTATCCCTTCTACGTCATCCGCCTCCTGGGCGGGCTGCTGTACCTCGGCGGCATGCTGGTGATGGCCTACAACGTCGCCAGGACCGTCGCCGCCGGGCGTGCCGAGGAAGCCCTGATCCCGGCGCCGAGGCTGGCGCACGCCTGAGGAGCGCGCGATGAAACTGACGCACGACCTGATCGAGCGCAACCAGGCGCTCCTCATCGTACTCGTCGTCCTGGTGGTGGCGGTCGGCGGGCTGGTGGAGGTCGTGCCGCTCTACTTCCAGAAGTCGCTGACCGAGCCGGTGGCCGGCCTCAAGCCCTATACGCCGGTGCAGCTCACCGGGCGCGACGTCTACATCCGCGAAGGCTGCTACAACTGCCACTCGCAGATGGTGCGGCCGTTCCGCGCCGAGGTCGAGCGCTACGGCCACTACTCGGTCGCCGGCGAGTTCGTGTACGACCGCCCGTTCCAGTGGGGCTCGAAGCGCACCGGCCCGGACCTGCACCGCGTCGGCGGGCGCTACTCGGACGAGTGGCACCGCATCCACCTGCTCAATCCGCGCGACGTGGTGCCCGAGTCGAACATGCCGGCATACCCGTGGCTGGCGAAGACTGCCGCGAACGCTGAGGACATCGGGGCCAAGATGCGCGCGCTGCGCTTCCTGGGCGTGCCCTACGGCGACAAGGAGATCGCCGCAGCGAAGGAGGAGCTCAAGGGCGCGACCGAGATGGACGCGCTGATCGCGTACCTGCAGGTGCTCGGCACCGCCATCAAGAAGAAAGCGAACTGAGCATGGACCTCGACCTGATCCGCATCGCCGTGACGCTCGCCGCGTTCGCGGCGTTCCTCGGCATCGTGTGGTGGGCCTACGCGCCGGCGCGCAAGCGCCGCTTCGAGCGCGATGCGCTGCTCCCGTTCGATGGAGACGACCGATGAGCGAGTTCAGCTCCGGCTTCTGGGACCTCTACATCGCGGTGGTCTCGGTGGTGTCGATCGTGGCCTGCGCGGTGTTCCTCAAGCTGCAGAGCGCGCGGCGCGTCTCCACGGGCTCCATCGAGACCACGGGGCACACCTGGGACGAGGACCTCGGCGAATACAACAACCCGCTGCCGCGCTGGTGGATGTGGCTGTTCTACATCACGATCGCGTTCTCGCTCGCCTATCTGGCGCTGTACCCCGGGCTCGGCAGCTATCAGGGCCTCTGGCAATGGAGCCAGGTGAAGCAGCTCGAAGAAGAGACCGCGCGCGCCGACAAGCGCTTCGGCCCGATCTACGAGAAGTTCGCCAGGCAGGACGTGGCCGAGCTGGCGAAGTCTCGCGAGGCGCTGGCGATCGGGCAGAAGCTGTTCCTCAACACCTGCGCCGGATGCCACGCCTCCGACGGCGGCGGCTCGCGCGGCTTTCCCAATCTCACCGACCGCGACTGGCTGTGGGGCGGCGAGCCGGCCGCGATCAAGGCCACCATCGCCGAGGGCCGCACCGGCGTGATGCCGCCGTTCGGGCCGGTGCTGGGCGAGCAGGGCGCGAAGGACGTCGCGCACTACGTGCTGTCGCTGTCGGGCGCGGCGGCCGATTCGATCCGGGTCGCCCGCGGCAAGGACTTGTTCGCCGAGAACTGCGCCGCCTGCCACGGTGCGGAGGCCAAGGGAAATCCCGCGCTCGGCGCGCCCGACCTCAGCGACAAGATCTGGCTGCACGGCTCGGGCGAGGCGGCGATCGTCGAAACCATCACGAAGGGGCGCACCAACCAGATGCCCGCGCACAAGGAGCTGCTCTCCGAGGCGAAGATTCAATTGCTGACGGCGTACGTGTACTCGCTGTCGGCGCCGCCCAGATAGGCGCGCCGCAGGCATGG
Source organism: Betaproteobacteria bacterium RIFCSPLOWO2_12_FULL_68_20 (assembly GCA_001770655.1). GTDB lineage: Bacteria > Pseudomonadota > Gammaproteobacteria > Burkholderiales > SG8-39 > 2-12-FULL-68-20. The sequence continues at coordinate 78,724 of MERQ01000061.1, read as the reverse complement.
CTCAGCCACTCCTGAAAATCGTCCCGGCAACGAAGCCAGCCGCACCCGCAGAAGAACCGCTCTACGAGGTACTGAAGAAGATTTACCCGCGCGCGGTGCACGGCTGGTTCGCCGCGTGGCGCTGGGCGCTGGTGTGGGCGACACAGCTCGTGTTCTACGGGCTCGCCTGGCTCGAGTGGGGCGAACGCCAGGCGGTGCTGTTCGACATCGTGCACCGCAAGTTCTACATCCTCGGCCTGGTGTTCTGGCCGCAGGACGTCATTTACCTGACGGTATTGCTGATCGTTTCGGCGCTCGCGCTGTTCCTGTTCACGGCGGTGGCGGGGCGCCTGTGGTGCGGCTACGCCTGCCCGCAGACCGTGTACACGGAGATCTTCCTGTGGGTCGAACGCAGAATCGAGGGCGATCGCGCGGCGCGCATGAAGCTCGACCAGGGGCCCGTCACGAAAGCCAGGCTCCTGCGCAAGACGGCGAAACATGCGGTCTGGATCGCGATCGCGCTGTGGACCGGCTTCACCTTCGTCGGCTACGTGACGCCGATCCGCGAGCTTTGGGGCGAGGTGCTCGCGCTTTCGACCGGCCCGTGGGAGACGTTCTGGATCCTCTTTTACGGCTTCGCCACCCACGGCAACGCGGGCTTCATGCGCGAGCAGGTGTGCGTGTACATGTGTCCCTATGCGCGCTTCCAGAGCGCGATGTTCGACCGCGACACATTGATGATCACCTACGACAGCGCGCGCGGCGAGCCCCGCGGCCGCCGCTCGAAGAACGCGGACGCAGGATCGCTCGGCCTGGGCGACTGCGTGGACTGCGGCATCTGCGTGCAGGTCTGCCCGACCGGGATCGACATCCGCGACGGCTTGCAGTACGAGTGCATCGGCTGCGCCGCCTGCATCGACGCCTGCGACCAGGTGATGGCGAAGGTGGGCTACCCGAAGGGGCTCATCCGCTACTCCACCGCGCATGCGCTCGAGAACAGGCTCACCCGCGCGCAGATGTTCGCGCGCGCGTTCCGCCCGCGCGTGCTGGTCTACACTGCGATCCTCGGCGCCATCGTGGTCGCGACGGCGGCGAGCCTGTGGCTGCGCGTGCCGCTCAAGGTGGACGTGATCCGCGACCGCGCGGCGATCGCGCGCGAGGTGGGCGACGACCAGATCGAGAACGTCTACCGCCTGCAGATCATGAACACCACTGAGCGGCCGCGCGTCTACGAAATCGGCGTTTCGGGATTGGAGGATATCCATATCGACGGCAACCTGCGCTTCGAGGTGGAGGGGGCGACCGGGCGGATGGTGCCCTTGAAGGTCCGGGTGCATGTCGAGCGCGAGCATGTCCGGCCGGGAACCTACCCGATCGAGTTCAGAGTGAGCGCCGTCGGCGTGCCGGGCGAGACGGTGCGCGAGAAGTCCGTGTTCATCATGCGGTGACGGCGATGCCGGCAAGCGCCCCACAACGTCCCTGGTACCGCGAGCCCTGGCCGTGGATCCTGATGGCGCCGCCCGCGGCGGCGCTAGTCGCCGGCGCGGCGCTGATCTGGCTCGCGGTCACCACCGCCGACGGCCCGGTGGCCGAGGACTACTACAAGCAGGGCCTCGCCATCAACAAGGTGCTCGCGCGCGAGGAGGCGGCGCGCAGGCTCGGCGTATCGGCCGAAGTCGAGATCGGGTCCGGAAAGATCAGGATCCGTTTGAAGGGACAGGCACCCGAGGCGCTGTTCGCGCATCTCGCGCACGCGACGCGCGCTGGAAACGACCAGCGGCTGCGGCTCGCGCGCTCGCCGGACGGCGTCTACGAAGCCGAGCTGCAACCGCTCGCCGCCGGCCGCTGGCGCATCGCGATCGAGGACCCTCAGGGACGCTGGCGCGTCGCGCAGGAGGCGCCGTGAGAAAGGCGATGGTCATCCTGTGGCCTTCGTTCATCGTCGGCGGCGTCGCCGAGGTGCTGTTCTTCACCGCTTTCGACCCGATGGATCTGCACCTGTTCGGCCAGCCCGTGGGCCTGAGCCGGCTGGCGGCGTATTCCGTAGGGTTTCTCTTTTTCTGGGCGCTCGCCGCGGCTTCGAGCGCGCTCACCTGCTTTCTGCAACGCACCTCCAGGGAGATCAACCGATGAAGCGCGCATTCGCGCTCGCGGCGCTCGCCGCGCTCGTATTGCCGGCGCAGGCGCAGGATGCCGCGCGCGGCCAGCTCCTGTACGACACGTATTGCGGCGTCTGCCACTACGAGCGGGTGCACGAGCGTGAGCGCTCGCGCTCGAAGGTGAAGACCCTCACCCAGCTGCGCGTCGAGGTCGGTCGCTGGGCGCCGTACAGCAAGCGCACGTTCACTCCCGCCGACCTTGACGACGTCGCCGAGTACCTGAACCGGTCGCACTACAAGCTAGAGAAGTAGTGCCGGTCCACAACGCAGACATCGCGCGCATCTTCGAGGAGATCGCCGACCTCCTCGAGCTGCGCGACGAGAATCCGTTCCGCGTCCGCGCCTACCGCAACGCGGCACAGGTGGTCGGGATGCAAGGGGTCGACCTCAAGGCGCGCCTCGCCGCGGGGCGCGAGCTGCCGAAGCTCCCCGGGATCGGCGCGGACCTCGCCGGCAAGATCCGCGAGATCGCCGCAACGGGAAGCTGCGCGCTGCTCGAGAAGCTGCGCGCGAAATTCCCGCCGGGGATCACCGGGCTGCTGGGGCTTCCCGGCCTCGGGCCGAAGCGCGTGCGGGTGCTGTACCGCAGGCTGAAGATCGCCTCGATCAAGGATCTGCGGCACGCCGCGCGCGAAGGCCGGATCCGCAAGCTCGCGGGCTTCGGCGAGATCTCGGAAAGGAAGATACTTCAGGCGGCGGAAGAGCGCGTGGGACCACGCCGCTTCGAGCTGGCGGTGGCCGCGCGAAGCGCCGAGCCGTACCGCGCTTATCTCGAGAGCGGCGGCGACAAGGCCGTGATCGCCGGCAGCTACCGGCGCAAGAGGGACACGGTCGGCGATCTCGACTTCCTGGTGGTGTCGAAGGCGCCGCGCAAGGCGATCGAGCGCTTCGTGACCTATCCCGAGGTGAGGGAGGTGCTGGCCAGGGGCACCAAGCGGGCGAGCGTCGTGCTCGCCGCGGGCATCCAGGCCGACCTGCGCGTCGTGCCGGCCGAAGCCTACGGCGCGGCGCTGCATTACTTCACCGGCTCGAAGGCTCACAACATCGCCATCCGGCGGCTCGGCCAGGCGCGCGGCCTCAAGATCAACGAGTACGGCGTGTGGCGGGGCAGGCGCCGCATCGCCGGCGACACCGAGGAGTCGGTCTACGCCGCGGTCGGGCTGCCGTGGGTGCCGCCCGAGCAGCGCGAGGGCGAAATCGACACTTCTCTGAAATCGCGCGCCGGGTAGAATCCCGGCCCGTGCGATCCGTTCTCGAATCCGTTCTGCGGAGGGTTGCGGAGCGCTCCAGCATTCCCTTCACGGTGCGCTTCGCCGACGGCGGCGAGCTGCGCGTCCATGGCGGAGATCCCGCGTTTGCCCTGGTGTTCCGCGGCACGCGGCCGTACTGGCGCATCGCCGCGTTCGGCCACATCGGGCTGCTCGAGTCGTACTTCGACGGCGAGATCGACGTCGAGGGCGATCTCGCCAGGGCGATGGCCGCCGGCATGGAGGGCGGCATGGCCGACCCGAAGGCCCTCGTCGCCGTGCGCAACCGCTGGCACGAATTGCGGTTCGGCAACCGCACCTGGGAGCAGGCGAAGAAGAACGCCGAGCTCCACTACGCGCTCGGCACCGAGTTCTACCGGCAGTGGCTCGACGATCCGCTGATGATGTACACCTGCGCGTACTGGAAGGAGGGCACGCGCACGCTCGAGGAGGCGCAAAGGAACAAGATCGAGCACGTGGCGGAGAAGCTGCGCCTTGCGCCCGGCGAGGAGGTGGTCGACATCGGCTCGGGCTTCGGCGGCTTCATGTTCCACGCCCACGAGCGATTCGGCGTCAAGGTGACGGGGATCAACACCACCACGTCGCAGGTCGAGATGGTGCGGCGCGAGATCGCGCGCCGGCGCCTGGGCGGAGCGCTGGAAGTGATCGACACCGATTTCCGCGACGCGCGGCGCGAGTACGACAAGGTGGTGTCGATCGGCACGCTCGAGCACGCCGGGCGCGACCAGCTCGCCGAAGTCGTGCGGGCGCATGCGAAGTTCCTCAAGCCCGGCGGCCTCGGCATGCTGCACTTCATCGGCCACGTCGGCAGCTACCAGACCGAGTTCTTCATCCGCAAGCACGTGTTCCCGGGCGGCTGGATCCCCGGCCTCGCGGACACCATCGCGGAGATGGAGCGTGCCGGGCTCGAGGTGCTCGACATCGAGAACCTGCGCCGGCACTACGCGCTGACGCTGGATGCCTGGGGCGAGCGCTTCGACCGCAACTGGGAGCGCATCCGCGCGCTGGATCCGAGGAAGTTCGACGAGCGCTTCCGCCGCGTCTGGCGCAGCTATCTTTACGGCTGCGCCGAGATGTTCCGCTCGCCGCGCGGCTACACGCACCTCTTCCAGATCGTTTTCAGCAAGGGCAACGTGACGCGCGCGAGCTATCCGATGAGCCGGGGGTTCCTCTACGAACAGCCTGCATACGCGCAAGAAAGAAGCCCTGGCCTCGCAGCTTAGGCAGGGCACGGGCCCGGTCGGGCTCGCCAAGGAGACCTCCAACCTGTTCCGCGACCGCGGCGGCGCGGCCGCGCGCCGGCTCGACGTGCGCGGGTTCCGCGACGTGCTGCGCATCGACGCCGCGGCCGGGTTCATCGACGCCGAGGGCATGGTCACCTACGAGGACCTGGCGCGCGAATGCCTCGCGCACGGCGTGATGCCCGCGGTGGTGCCGCAACTGAAGACCATCACGCTCGGCGGCGCGGTGGCCGGCGTGGGGATCGAGGCGTCGTCGCACCGCTACGGGCTGGTGCACGAGACGGTGCAGGAGCTCGAGGTGCTGCTCGGCGACGGAAGCATCGTCGTGTGCACGCCTGAGAACGAGTACTCGGACCTGTTTTTCGGTTTTCCGAATTCCTACGGCACGCTCGGCTACGCGCTGCGCGTGAAGGCGAAGGCGGTGCCGGTGAAGCCCTACGTGCGGCTCGAGCACCTCGGTTTCGATCGGCCGGACAGCTTCTTCGCCCAGCTCGAGTCGAAACTACGCTCCGGGGATGCGGATTTCGTGGATGGAACGATCTTCGACGCCGGGCGACTGTTCCTTACGCTGGGCCGATTCACGGACCGCGCCCCATACACGAGCGACTACACCTTCGAGAACATCTACTACCGTTCGATCGCGCAAAAGCGCGAGGACTATCTCTCTGCGCACGACTTCATCTGGCGCTGGGACACCGACTGGTTCTGGTGCTCGAAGAACCTGTTCGCGCAACACCCGTTGGTAAGAAGGCTCTACGGGCGCGAGCGCCTGGGCTCGCGCACCTATACCAAGATCATGCGCTGGAACAGCCGCGTGGGCGCGTCGAAATGGATCGAGCGGCTCGCCGGCCTGCACTCCGAGTCGGTGATCCAGGACGTGGACATCCCGCTCGCGCGCGCCGCCGAGTTCTTCGAGTTCTACGCTCGCGAGATCGGCATCTGGCCGCAGTGGACCTGCCCGGTCGGACCGCAGCCGCACGCGCCGCGCTTCGCGCTCTATCCGATGAAGAGCGACTGGTACGTGAATTTCGGATTCTGGGATGTGAAGCGCACGCGCGAGGCGCATCCGCCGGGGCATTTCAACCGCCTCATCGAGCGCGAGGTGCTGGAGCTGGGCGGGATCAAGTCGCTGTACTCCGAAAGCTTTTTTCCGGAGGAGGAGTTCCGGCGCGAGTACGGCGGTGATGCTTACTGCAAGTTAAAGGCGAAATACGACCCGCAGGAGGCTTTTCCCGACTTGTACGCGAAGTGCGTGTTGCGTCATTGAAACGAGCGGTGCGCGCGACCCTACCAGACGATCCCAATCGGATACTGGACGATCAGCGGATCCGGGGTGACGATCGCCAGGCCATGCGTGATCGCCTGGCAGACGAGCATGCGGTCGAACGGGTCCTTGTGCGCCCTCGGCAGCCGCGCGACCTGCAACACGGACGCCTCGTCGAGCGGAAGCTCCAGGAGCTGCAGCGTTTCGCGATATTTCGGAACGTACTGCGCCGCGGGCTCCGAGAGATCGAGATGGCCGCGCGCCTGCTTCACGGCGATCTCCCAGGCCGAGATGGCGCTCAAGTGCACCTCGTTGCCGGTATCGGCGAGCGCGGCGCGCGCCTTGTCCGACAAGCGCGCCGGCTCGGCGACCGCCCAGAGAAACGTGCAGGTATCGAGCAGCAGCCTCAGGGGCTCTCGCCTTCGAACGCGGCGAGCTCGTCCTCGGGCAGCGGCTCGAAGAATCCCGGCCGGATCGTCGCCGTTCCCTTGCCGATTCCCAGCGGCCTCGGCTTCGTCGGTGCCGCCGGCAGGGGCCGTATTTCCGCGATCGGCGTGTTGCGCCGGCAAAGGACGATGACCTCGCCTTTTTTCAACCGCAGCAGGTACCTCGAAAGGTGGGTCTTCGCTTCGTGAATGTTGAGCTTGATCATAGGCCGATTCTAGCCCATGAAGTGAACTAATACAACAGCTGTTGCCGCAATCAACCGCTGATCTCGGCGCGGTTCGCCTTCCTCGCGATCTCGTGGTCGAGCTCGCTGCGCACCACCGCGGCGAGGCTCGCGAGCTCGGTGCCGAGCGCGTCCAGGATGTCGTCCATCGACACCATCCCGACAGGCTCGCCGATGCCGTCGACGACCGCGAGCCGGCGCACGCCGTTCCTGCGCATCGCCTCGAGCGCCTCGCGCAGGTCCGCCGAGCGCTGCACGGTGGCGAGCGCTCGCGTCATCACCTCGCCGACGGTGCACTCGCGCGGCGCGACGCCTTCCGCCACCGCCTGGATCACCAGGTCCCGGTCGGTCACGATGCCGAGGACGCGGTGGTTGTCCGCGGCGTCCTCGGTGACGAGCAGCGCCCCGACGTGATGGTCGCGCATCAGCGCCGCCGCGTCGGCGAGCGTGGCGGAACGGGGGATGCGGATGGCATTTTGGGTGAAGATGCGATCGACGTTCATTGGCGTTCTCCTGGTTCGGGCTCCTCGCCCGTGCCGCTCACGATCAGGACCGGCCGCCCGGCGTCGAGCAGCGCGCGCAGCGCGTCTTCGTCCGGGGGCTCGCGATGGATCTCCAGCCCGCCGCCGAACGTCTCCGCGAGCGAGGCGAGCGCCGGCGCGAGGCGGCGCCGCTGCACGCCGGGCCCGAGGAAGGCGGCGAGCGGCGGAATCGGCGGGCTCGCGCTCGGCAGCAGCAGCGTCGCGGCGCGCGCCTCGGCGGCGAGCTCGAGCAGCGCGCCCGCCGGCGAGCCGCGCGCGGTGCGGAACGACCAGGGCACCGAAGTGCGCTCGAGAGCTTCCTCGCAGACGCGGCGCAGGTCGCGCGCCGCGGCGCGCAGCGAGCGCTCCATCGCGGCGACGTCCAGGCTGCGGCGCACGGCGGACGGAAACCCGACCTCGCGCGCGAACGGCAGGCCCGCCAGGTGCAGCAGGTCCATGTCCTCGACGAACAGCCCGATGAGCTCCGCCTGCATGCGCTCGGCGAGCTCGGCCGCGGCCTGCAGCGCGGCGCGGCGCTGCGGCGTCGGCTCGAGGCCGACGACGACCCTGCGCAGCTTCATTTCTTCGCCTTGGCGCGCCATTCTTTTCGCGCCGCCGCGCCGGCGCCGAACGCGCGTGAGCGCTCGGCATAGTCGGCGAGCCGCTCCTCGACGCGGCGGTTGATCTCGCCGGCCGGCAGCCCGGCGAGGATCTCGATTCCTTCGTCCACGGTCGCGACCGGATAGATCGCGAACCTGCCGGCCGCGACGGCATCGACCACGTCGCGGCGCAGCATCAGGTTCTTCACGTTGGAGCGCGGGATCAGCACGCCCTGGTCTCCGCTCAGGCCGCGCGCGCGGCACACGTCGAAGAAGCCCTCGATCTTCTCGTTCACGCCGCCGATCGCCTGCACGTCGCCGTGCTGGTTCACCGAGCCGGTGACGGCGAGCGACTGCCTGAGCGGCGCGTCGGCGAGCGCGGAGAGCAGCGCGTAGAGCTCGGCCGAGGAGGCGCTGTCGCCTTCGACGCCGCCGTAGCTCTGCTCGAACACCAGGCTCGCCGAAAGCGAAAGGGGCTTCCTCGTCGCGTAGCGCCCGGTGAGGAAGCCGGACAGGATCAGCACGCCCTTGGAGTGGATCGGCCCGCCCAGCTCCGACTCGCGCTCGATGTCCACCACGCCGCCGCCGCCGAGCCGCGCGCGCGCCGTGATGCGGTGCGGCGAGCCGAACGCGTAGTCGCCGAGCTGCATCACGGCGAGCCCGTTCGCCTGGCCGACGCGCTCGCCGGAGGTGTCGATGAGGAGGCTCCCGCGCAGGATGTGCTCCTGCAGCCGCTCGCGCACGCGGCCTGCGCGCTCGATCTGGGTCTCGATCGCGCGCGCAACATCGTCCGGCCCGATCACGGCGCGGCCGGCGGCGCCCGCCCAGTAGTCCGATTCGCGCAGCAGGTCGGCGAGCGTACGCATCTTCACCGAGATCTTCTCGGCGTCTCCCGCGTCGCGCGAGGCGTGGTCGATCACGCGTGCGACCGCGCTGCGCTCCAGCGGCCGCAAACCGTCCTTGCGCGCGAGCGTCGCGATGGTGCGCGCGTAGAGCAGGTCGTTCGCCGGCTCGCGCGGCATGTCCTCGTCGAAATCCGCCGCCACCTTGAACAGCTCCGCGAATTCCGGGTCGTAGGCGTGCAGCAGGTAATACAGGAACCGCTGGCCTACCAGCACCACCTTCAGGTCGAGCGGGATCGGCTCGGGGTCGAGCGACACCGTGCTGATCAGGCTCAGCTCCTGGCCGAGCGACTGGATGCGGACCTCGCGCGAGCGCAGCGCGCGCTTGAGCGCCTCCCAGGCGAGCGGCTGGGTGAGAACCTTGAGCGCATCCAGGATGAGGTAGCCGCCGTTCGCGCGGTGCAGCGCTCCCGCCTTGATGAGCGTGAAGTCGGTGACCAGCGCGCCCATCTGCGCGATGTGCTCGATGCGGCCGACCAGCGCGTCGTGGCTCGGGTGGTCCTCGTAGACGATCGGCGCGCCCTGTGCGCCCGCGTGCTCCATCAGGACGTTCACCTGGTAGCGGCGCAACGCCACCTCCGTGGGCTCGGCCTGCGCGAGCGGGATGCCGAACAGCGTCGGCGGCTCGCCGTCCTTGGGCTGGCGAAACACCTCGGCGTGATCGAGCACGTCGTTCTGCACGCCCGCGAGGTAGGTCTGCACCTGCGGCGTGTCGCGGTACTCGGCCTTGAGGTCCTCGATCAGGCTGTCCACCGCGGCGCGCGTGACCTGGCGATTGAGCTCGCGCATCCGGCGCAGCGCCTCGCGGCGCACCTTGGGCAGCTCGTGGATCGCGCGCTCCAGCTCCTCCTGCAGCCCGGAGATGAGCTCCTCGAGCCGTTTTTGCTCGGCTTCGGGCAGCGCGTGGAATTCCTCCGGGCTCATCACCTTGTCCTTGCGGATCGGGGCGAAGCCGAACCCGGTCGGAGTGCGCAGCAGCCCGATGCCCTGCGCGCGCGCCCGCTCGCCGATCTCGCCGATCGCCTTTTCCTGGCGCTCGCCGAGCTCGGACTCGATCTCCTGGCGGCGCGTGCGGTACTCGTCGGTCTCGAACGCGGAAGGAATCGCCGCCCTCAGGTCCTCGACCAGCCGCTCCATCTTGTGCTTGAACGCGGGCGCGGCTCCCGCGGGGAGCCTGAGAGCGCGCGGCCGGTGAGGCGTATCGAAATTGAGCACGTAGCACCAGTCCGACGGGGCCTCCAGGCGCTTCGCCTGCTGCTCCAGGTGCCGGCGCACGATGGTGTGCCGGCCGACGCCTTCGGGGCCCATCGCGAACAGGTTGTATCCTTCGCGCCGGATGCCCACCCCGAACTCGATCGCGCCCAGCGCGCGCGGCTGGCCCACGACTTCTTCGAGGTCGGGCAGCTCCGCGGTGGTGCTGAATTCGAACCTCTCGGGCGCGCAGCGCCGGCACAGCTCGGCCGCGGCGAGGGGGGCGACGGGGCCTGCAAGGGGCTTGTTCATGGCCGTACGCCCCGAGTTTGCTCGTCGCGGCGCGCAGCCGGTTGACTTGCGTCAAAATTGAGCCATGAGCCGCGGCACTTCATTCGCGATCGAGGTCAATCCGGCCATTCCGGAGCGCCTCGCGCGCCTCGAGGAGCTGGCCAACAATCTCTGGTACAGCTGGGACCGGCCGACGCGCGCGCTGTTCGCGCGGCTCGACACCGAGCTGTGGAACTCGTCCGGCCACAGCCCCAAGGCTTTCCTCAAGCGCGTCGAGGAGCGTCGCCTGGTCGAGGCCTCGCTCGACGACGTGTTCCTCGGCAACTTCAACCGGGTCGTTTCGGCCTACGACACCTATCACGCCGAGCGCACGCCGCAGCACGGCAACCGCGAGCTGCGCGAAGGCGATCTCATCGCCTACTTCTGCGCCGAGTTCGGCCTTCACGAGAGCCTGCCGATCTACTCGGGGGGGCTGGGCATCCTCGCCGGGGACCACTGCAAGGCGGCGAGCGACCTGCGGCTGCCGTTCGTCGCGGTCGGGCTGCTTTACCGCCAGGGATATTTCTCGCAGACGATCGACGGCGACGGCGCGCAGAAGGCGAATTACGCCGACTCGGATTTCGAGGAGCTGCCGGTCGTGCCGGTGCTCGACGCCGCGGGCGCCGGGGTGCGCGTGCAGGTGGAGCTGCCCGGGCGCGCGGTGCACGCCAAAGTCTGGCGCGCGCAGGTCGGTCACCTGGCGCTGTACCTGCTCGATACCGACGTCGAGGAGAACTCGGAGCGCGACCGCGACATCGGCCACCGGCTCTACGGCGGCGACCGCGCCACGCGCATCGAGCAGGAGCTGGTGCTCGGGGTGGGCGGCGTGCGCGCGCTGGAGAAGCTTGGCATCCGTCCGGGCGTCTGGCACATCAACGAGGGCCACGCCGCGTTCATGATCCTGGAGCGCATGCGCGCGCTGGTCGCGCGCGGCCTCGACCATGCCGCCGCCCTCGAGGCGGTGGCGGCGAGCACGGTGTTCACGACGCACACCGTGGTGGCGGCGGGCCACGACCAGTTCTCGGCGGAGATGGTGAAAACCTACCTGCATGCGCTGCGCGAGCAGTGCCGCATGTCCGCCGAGGAGCTGCTCGCGCTCGGCGGCTCGCCGGGCGGCCCGGACTTCAACATGACCGCGCTCGCGGTGCGCGGCTCGCGCTTCCAGAACGGCGTGAGCCGCATCCACCGCCACGTCACCGCCGACCTGCTCGGGCACCTGTGGCCGCAGCTCGATCCCGCGGAGAGCCCGCTCGGCTACGTCACCAACGCGGTACACATCCCGACCTTCCTCGCTCCGGAGTGGATCGAGCTTTTCGACCGCTACCTCGGCTTCGACTGGTACCGGCGCTTGGGCGACCCGGACAGCCTGCAGCGCATGGACCGCATCCCGGACCAGCTGGTGTGGGCGGTGCACCAGTCGCTCAAGGCGCAGATGCTGCACCTGGTGCGCTTTCGCGCCGGCGAGCGGCATTTCCGCAACCAGGGAAGCGAGGCGCACCTCGACCGCATGCTGCGCCTCGCCGACCCGCTCAATCCCGGCGTGCTGACCATCGGCTTCGCGCGCCGCTTCGCCACCTACAAGCGCGCCGGGCTGCTGTTCCACGACCTCGACTGGCTGCGCGAGATCGTGAACGATTCCGCGCGCCCGGTGCTGTTCATCTTCGCCGGCAAGGCGCATCCGGCCGACGAGCCGGGCCAGGGGATGATCCGCCACGTCAACAACATGGCCCGGCGGCAGGATTTCGAAGGCAAGCTACTGCTGATCGAGGATTACGATCTGCGCCTGGCGCGGCGGCTGGTCTCTGGCGTGGACGTGTGGCTCAACACGCCGCTGTACCCGTACGAGGCTTCGGGAACCTCGGGCATGAAGGCGGGGATCAACGGCGCGCTCAACCTGAGCGTGCTCGACGGCTGGTGGGGCGAGGGCTACGACGGGCGCAACGGCTGGGCGATCAAGCCAGCCTCGGACCTCGCCGATTCCGAGCGGCGCGGCCTGGAGGAAAGCCGCACGCTCTACGAGCTGCTGCAGGACCAGGTGGTGCCTCTTTACTACGCCAAGAGCGACACCGGCTTTCCATCGGAGTGGGTGCGCACGGTCAAGCGCTCGATGGCCTCGATCCTGCAGCGCTACAACGCCGGCCGCATGCTGCGCGAGTACGTAGACCACTGCTACGCGCCCGCGGCGCGCCAGTCGGCGCGCTATGCGAGCGACGATTTCGCCGCCGCGCGCACGGTGGCGGCGTGGAAGGCGAAGGTGGCGCGCGCCTGGCCGAACCTGAGGCTGCGGCGGCTCGACGCGCCGAAAAAGAAGATGCGCTTCGGCGAGCACCTGCGCATGGAGGTCGCGGTGGCGCTGAACGGCCTCGCTCCCGAGGACGTGGTGCTCGAGCTGCGGCTCGGCGGTCGCGCCGGCCATCCCAGTGACGGGGCGCGCTCTTTCCGCTTCGTGCACACCGGGCCGATCAACGACGCCGAGCAGCGCTACGTGCTCGAGCTCGACCCCGAGCGCTGCGGGCACCTCGAGTACCGCGTCTGCGCGTACCCGTGCCACGAGCTGCTGACGCACCCGCTGGAGCTGGGGCTGATCTGCTGGCTGTAGCGCTCAGCCGCTCATAGATTTCGGCGTAGCGGGGCGCGCTCGCCGTCCAGCCGAAATCGCGCGCCATGGCGTTCTTCTGCAGCCGCCGCCAGGCGTGGCGATCGCGCCACAGGCGCGCGGCGCGCTCGATCGCCACGAAGAAGGACCTGGCATCGGGTTCCTGGAACGCGAACCCGGTCGCGCTGCCGTCGGCGAGTGTAGTTGCGCTGCAATCGACCACCGAATCCGCAAGCCCGCCGGTCGCGCGCACAATCGGCGGGGTTCCGTAGCGCTGGCTGTACAACTGGTTCATCCCGCAGGGCTCGAAGCGCGACGGCATGAGGAAGGCGTCGGCGCCCGCCTCGATGCGGTGCGCGAGCGCCTCGTCGTAGCCCACCCGCACCGCCACGGTGCCCGGATGCGCGCGCGCGGCATCGGAGAGCAGCCGCACGAGATCTTCGTCCCCGGAGCCGAGCACGGCGAGCTGTGCGGGCAGCGCCGCAAGGCGGGGTGCGATTTCAGCGACGAGGTCCACGCCTTTCTGCGCGGTGAACCGGCTGACGACGCCGAACAATGGAACATCGGCCTGCGCCAGCCCGAGCTCGCGGCGCAGCGCGGCCTTGTTTTCCGCCTTGCCTTCAAGGCTCTCGGGCCCGTAGCGCCGCGCGATCAGGGGATCGCGCTTCGGGTCCCAGGCGCCCGTGTCGATTCCGTTCAGGATCCCCGTGAGCCGCTCGCTTCTCCCGCGCAGCACGCCGTCCAGCCCGCAGCCGAGCGCCTCGCCCTGGATTTCGCGCGCGTAGGTGGGGCTCACCGTGGTGATCCGGTCCGAGTAGACCAGTCCCGCTTTCAGGAACGAAATCCGGCCGTGGAACTCCAATCCCTCGATCGCGAAGCTCTGCGGCGGCAGGCCGAGGGGCGCGAGGAATTCGCGGGAGAACAGTCCCTGGAACGCGAGGTTGTGCACCGTGAGGATGCACGGCACGCGCAGCGTTGGCGCGAAGTGAAGATAAGCAGGGGTAAGCGCGGCATGCCAGTCGTTGCAATGCAGAACGTCGGGGCGCCACGCGCGCGGCGCGATCCCGCGCGCAAGAATCGCCGCGACCCGTGCGAGCAGCCCGAAGCGCAGCGCGTTGTCGGGCCAGTCGCGCTGCGCGCGGTCCTGATAGAGGCCCTCGCGCGCGTAAAGCGCAGGGCAATCAATGGCGTAGAGCGGCTGCGCGTGCGGCGCTTCGCAGCGCAGCAGGCGCGACGGCGGAAAGCCGTGCTGCGCGCCGATTGCGGCGACAAGGCGCTTGCGGCGCACCGCGTCCAGGACGGCGGGATAACCCGGCAGCAGCACGCGCACGTCGATGCCCGTTGCGCGCAGCGCGCGCGGCAACGCCCCGCACACATCCCCCAGGCCGCCGGTCTTGACGAGCGGCGCGTATTCGCTGGCGACGTACAGCACACGCATCTGTTTCACCACGGTTTCAGGCGCACGGGCCAGCCAGTTTGACTTGTGTCAAGCTGCGCGCAGCCGATGTCCTTATCGTGTCATGAGCACGTGCCAGGATGAGCGGGAGGTCGTTATGGGAACAAAGCAGACTTCGAAAGGCAAGGGCGACAGAACCAGGCTGCAGCGGCCGATCGAGCCGCCTGCAAGGATCGAGGCGCCGCGCGTGCTGCCGCCAGCGGTCGGCGACGGCAAAGCGACCGTAAGCCCGGAAGAGCGCCGCGAGATGGTGCGGCTCGCCGCTTACCTGCGCGCCGAGAGCCGCGGCTTCCAGGGCGGCTCCGAGCTCGAGGACTGGCTCGCGGCCGAGGCGGAGATCGACAGGCAGCTCGGCGCGCCGCGCACGGACTGAAAGCGCATGACGGCTGTGGCCGGCGGCCGGACCGAGCAGCAGCACGCGGCGCACCCGGCGCGTATCCAGGACAACGTCCGGCAGACCTTCGCGATCGTGCTGGCGGGCGGGCGCGGCGCGCGCCTGCACGAGCTCACCGACTGGCGCGCCAAGCCCGCGGTGCCGTTCGGCGGCAAGTTCCGCATCATCGACTTTCCGCTGTCGAACTGCGTCAACTCCGGCGTGCGGCGCATCGCGGTGGCGACGCAGTACAAGTCGCAGAGCCTGATCCGGCACATCCAGCGCGGCTGGAGCTTCCTCGACGGCCGCATCCGCGAGTTCATCGAGCTGCTGCCGGCGCAGCAGCGCATCAATTCCTCCTGGTACCTCGGCACCGCCGACGCGGTGTACCAGAACCTGGACGTGCTGCGCCAGCACAGGCCGAGGTTCGTGCTGGTGCTCGGCGGGGACCACGTCTACAAGATGGACTACCGCGAGCTGCTGCGCGACCACGTCGCGAGCGGAGCCGAGGCGACCGTGGCCTGCGTCGAGGTGCCGATGGCCGACGCGAGCGCCTTCGGCGTGATGGCGGCCGACGACGCGGGGCGCGTGGTCGCCTTCGACGAGAAGCCCGCGGCGCCGCGGCCGGCCCCGGGCGACCCCGGCAAGGCGCTCGCCAGCATGGGAATCTACCTTTTCGACGCGGACTTCCTGTACGAGGCGCTGCGGCGCGACGCCGGGGACGCGCAATCGAGCCACGACTTCGGCCGCGATGTCATCCCGCGGCTGCTGCAGGCCGGCTCGCGCGTATTCGCGCACAACTTCGTGCGCAGTTGCGTGAACATGGTCGGCGACCGGCCGTACTGGCGCGACGTCGGCACCGTCGACGCGTACTGGAGGGCGAACATGGACCTCACGCACGTGGTGCCGGAGCTGAACCTGTACGACCAGGACTGGCCGATCTGGACCTACCAGGAGCAGCTGCCGCCGGCGAAGTTCGTGTTCGACGAGGACGAGCGCCGCGGCATGGCGGTGGATTCGCTGGTGTCGGGCGGCTGCGTGCTCAGCGGCTGCACGGTGCGGCGCTCGCTCCTGTTCTCGAGCGTGCGCGTCAACGACTACAGCCTGGTCGAGGACTCGGTGGTGCTGCCGAAAGTCGAGATCGGCCACCACGCGGTGCTCAGGCGCGCGGTGATCGACAATTACTGCCGCATCGCGCCCGGGATGCGCATCGGCGTCGACCTGGAGGCGGACCGCAAGCGCTTCCACGTCACCGAGAGCGGGATCACGCTCGTCTACCCCGAGATGCTCGGGCAGCGCAGCGACGGCAACGCGCATTAGAGTGCTTTTGCTTTTTATCCGATCTCGTCATTTCCGCGCCTTTTGCCTTTGCGGAAATGGCGAGAACATTGAGGCCGTCGAGTAGCGAAGGCGTTCGCGTGGACGCGAGCGCCCCAATGTCTCGCGACTTTCGGCAAAGGCGGCCGAAAGTCGCGAGATCGTAGAAAAGCAAACAGCCAAACGCGCCATGAACCCGCTCACCAGCCCGCTCCTCACCGACCTGTACCAGCTCACCATGCTGCAGGCGTATTTCGCGCGCGGCATGACCGACACCGCGGTGTTCGAGCTGTTCGTCCGCAAGCTGCCGCCGGGCCGCAAATTCCTCGTCGCCGCGGGCCTGGAGCAGGCGCTCGACTTCATCTCGCAGCTGCGCTTCGGCGAGGAAGAGCTCGACTGGATCGCCCGCTCGGGCCTGTTCCGCCCGGATTTCATCGAGCATCTTGCCGGCCTGCGCTTCACCGGCGACGTGCACGCGATGCCCGAGGGCACAGTGTTCTTCCCCGACGAGCCGCTGCTGCGCGTGAGCGCGCCGATGCCGCAGGCGCAGCTGCTGGAGACGCGGGTGCTGAACCTGGTGCATTTCGAGACCGTGGTGGCTTCCAAGGCGGCGCGCTCGGTTCTCGCAGCGAAAGGAAAACGCCTGATCGATTTCGGGCTGCGCCGCGCGCACGGGGCGGAGGCGGGGCTGCTCGCCGCGCGCGCAGCCTACCTCGCGGGGTTCTCCGGCACCTCGACGGTGCTCGCCGCGCCGCGCTTCGGCATTCCCGTATTCGGCACCATGGCGCACTCCTTCGTGCAGGCGCACGAGGACGAAGCCGCCGCGTTCGAGCATTTCGCCGAGGTGTTCCCGGAGAGCGCGGTGCTGCTCATCGACACCTACGACACCGCCGCAGGCGCACGCAAGGCGGTGGAGCTGGCGAGGTCGGGCGTCCAGGTGAAAGGTGTGAGGCTCGACAGCGGCGACCTCGGTGCGCTGTCGAGGCGGGTGCGCAAGATTCTCGACGCGGGAGGCCTGAAGGACGCGATCATCTTCGCCAGCGGCAACCTGGACGAATACCGGGTCGCCAAATTGGTCGCGGAGGGCGCGCCGATCGACAGCTTCGGCATCGGCACCAGCCTCGTCACCTCGGCGGACTGCCCGTTTCTCGACGCGGTCTACAAGCTGGAGGAATACGCCGGCCAGCCGCGCCGCAAGCGCTCGACGGGCAAGGCGACCTGGCCGGGGCGCAAGCAGGTGTACCGCCGCTATCACGCCGACGGCACGTTCGCGGGCGACGTCGTGACGCTGGAGTCCGATCCCCGGCCGGGCGAGCCGCTGCTCGCCCGCGTGATCGAGCGCGGCAAGCGGCTCGCCTCGCCGGCGCTCGATTCGGCGCGCGCCCATGCGCTCGCGCAGCTCGAGCGGCTGCCGGCTCCGCTCAGGTCCCTGGAGGCGGCGCTCGCCCCCTATCCGGTCGAGATCGCGCCGGCGCTGCGCGCGGCTGCCGAGGCGGTCGACCGCACCACCGGATGCGCAAGCTTTTCGTCTGCGGCGACGTGATGACCGGGCCGGCGCCGTTTCCGGCTGGAGCGCTGCGCCGATGCCGACCGTAAGTGGCTGTGCGGCATGCTGAATGAGCGCTCGCGGGGCCTCGGATCGCCATTCGAACCGCTCGCCGACGGAAGGATCGTGCTTGGTTGATCTAGGTCAACCCCCTCGGGTATCGAAAGCTCGATGATGCGTGCAACGATTAACAAACCGCCGCTTCGCGTCATCGCCTCCGGGCATGATCACGCAGCCGAAGACCTCGTCTTTCCTCCTCCCTAAGGGTCGATCGTTTCTGCTGCGGAGCGGCGCTTCCTTTTCTGAAGGGCGGCCCTGGTCCTTCGAGCATTGCCCCGACTCGATCATGGTCACCGACGCGGCCGGGAAGATCGAGTACGTGAACCCGGCGTTCGAGGCGCTGACCGGCTATGCGCCGGCCGAGGTCGTCGGCCGCACGCCGGCGGTGCTGAAATCCGGCAGGCACGACGCCGAGTTCTACCGGCGGCTGTGGAGCTCGATCCTCGCCGGGCGGGAATGGCGCGGGGTTCTCGCCAACCGCAGGAAGGGCGGCGAGCTGTTCCACCTGGACACGATCATCCGGCCGTTCGCGGCGCGCGGCGGCCGCACCACGCACTTCGTCGCCGCCGGCCGCGACGTCAGCGAGCAGGTGCGCGAGACCGAAAGGCTCGCGCACGCCGCGACCCACGACGGCCTCACCGGCCTGCCGAACAGGACGCTGTTCCTCGACCGCCTCGGGCAGGCGCTGAGGCAGGCGGCGCGGCGCCGCGAGGGCTTGACCGTCGCCGTGTTCGACCTCGACCGCTTCCGGGAGGCGAACAACCGTTTCGGCCATGCCGCGGGCGACGCGGTGCTGCGCGAAGTCGCCCGCCGCACCAGGGGCTGCGTGCGCGAGGCCGACACCGTGGCGCGCATCGGCGGCGACGAGTTCGCGCTGATCCTGGTCGGCACGGCAGATCGCGCCAGCGCGGCCCCGGTGTTCGACAAGGTGATCGCGACGAACGTGGCCCCGGTGCGCTTCGAGGAGCGCCTGATCCGCGTCGGCGTGAGCATCGGCGCCTGCGCCTATCCGCGCGACGGCGCCACCGAGGAAGAGCTGCTCAAGCGCGCCGACGGCGCCATGTACGCCGCCAAGCGCCTCGGCGGGAAGCGCTGCCATTTCTACCGCGCCCGCGAGCCGGACCGCTGCGGCCGCGCCAATACTCCGAGGGTCGGCTCGCCGGAACCCGCGTAGGTCTCGCTGCGCCGGGGCGCCCCTGGCGTTTGATCGATATCAAACGCTGCGCCGCCACACGCCTTATCGTGACGGGCATGCAAGCCCCCCTGCAGATCACCTACCGCGACATGGCGCGCTCGGAGGCGCTCGACGCGCGCATCCGCGACAAGGCGGCGCAGCTCGAGAAGTTCCACCCGCACATCATGAGCTGCCGCGTCACCGTCGAGGAGCGCGACCGCCACCATCGCCAGGGCAAGCAGTGGCGCGTCAAGCTCGACATCCGCGTGCCGCAGCGCGAGGTGGTGGTCAACCGCGACCACCACGAGGACGTGTTCGTCGCGCTGCGCGACGCGTTCGACGCCGCCGCGCGGCAGCTGGAGGACGCGGTGCGGCTGCAGCGCGGCGACGTGAAGAGCCACGAAATCCCGCAGCGCGGCGAGGTGGCGCGCCTGTTCGCCCAGGACGGCTGCGGGTTCATCGTGACCGCGGACGGCCGCGAGCTGTATTTCTCGCGCGACAACGTGGTCGAGCCCCCGTTCGAGCATCTCAAGGTCGGCGACGTCGTGCAGTTCATCGAGGAAGCGGCGGGCGAGGGCCGCCAGGCGAAGCGCGTGAGCGTCGGCAGGCACGGGGAGGGCGAATGAAGCGCGAGCGCGGCGGCTTCAGGATGCTGCAGCACGAGCAGCTGATGCAGGAGCTGGTGCACGACAGCTACCATTCGAAGAGGAAGCTCCCCGAGCCGGCGCGCTGCCCGGACTGCGGCGCGGTGTACCGGCGCGGCCGCTGGCGCTGGGGCCGCGCGGCGGCCGACGCGCGCGGGACGCGCTGCCCCGCGTGCCGGCGCATCCGCGACCGCTTCCCGGCCGGCTACGTGTCGCTCTCGGGCAGGTTCTTCGAGGCGCACCGCAACGAGGTCCTGCACCGCGTGCGCAGCTGCGAGGGCGCCGAGCGGGCCGACCATCCGCTCCAGCGCATCATGGCGATCGAGGCGCAGCGCAAGGGCACGCTCGTCACCACCACCGACACGCACCTCGCGCGGCGCATCGGCGTCGCCCTGCACAAGGCCTACAAGGGCGAGCTCGAGTTCCGCTACAACAAAGAAGACGACCTGCTGCGCGTGTCCTGGAGCCGCTGAAGGAGCGGGCATGATCTTCCGCGATCGCATCGACGCCGCGCAGCGGCTGGCGAAAGCGCTCGCCGCGTACCATGGGAAGAACCCGCTCGTGCTCGCGATCCCGCGCGGCGCGGTGCACATGGGGCGCGTCCTCGCCGACGCGCTCGGCGGGGAGCTCGACGTGGTGCTGGTGAGGAAGCTGCGCGCGCCCGACAGCCCCGAGCTCGCGGTCGGCGCGATCGACGAGAGCGGCTGGGCGTTCGTCGCCGAGTATGCGAGGAGCGCCGGAGCCGACGAAGCCTACCTCGCGCGCGAGAAGCGCACGCAGTTGGACACGCTGCGCAGGCGCCGCGCCCAGTACACGCCGGCGCGGCCGCCGATCGATCCGGCCGGGCGCATCGCGATCGTGGTGGACGACGGGCTGGCAACCGGCGCGACCATGATCGCCGCGCTGCACGCGGTACGGGCGAAGAACCCGGCGAAGCTCGTGTGCGCGGTGCCGGTGGCGGCGGCAGACAGCCTCGCCAGGGTCGAGCCGTACGCCGATGAGACGGTGTGCCTGGAGACGCCGCCCAATTTCTACGCCGTGGGCCAGTTCTACCGCGAGTTCGCGCAGGTCGAGGACGACGAGGTGGTCGATTTGCTCGCGCGGCAGGTGCAGCCCCACGCGACCATGAAGCCATGACGGCCGCCGCCGCTTCGACCTTGCTCGTTCCTTCCGGCGAGATCGAGCTGGAGGGCAACCTCGATGTTCCGCAGGACGCGACGGGCGTGGTGCTGTTCGCGCACGGCAGCGGCTCGAGCCGGCATTCGCCGCGCAACACCTTCGTCGCGCGCAAGCTGAACGAGGAGCGCCTCGCGACGCTGCTCATCGATCTGCTCACGCCGGAAGAGGACGCGAACTACGAGACGCGCTTCGACATCGAGCTGCTCACGCGGCGGCTCGCCGGCGCGGCGCGAACTCTCGCGCGCGAGCCGAGGACCGCCA
This sequence comes from Betaproteobacteria bacterium RIFCSPLOWO2_12_FULL_68_20, assembly GCA_001770655.1. Lineage (GTDB taxonomy): Bacteria > Pseudomonadota > Gammaproteobacteria > Burkholderiales > SG8-39 > 2-12-FULL-68-20. The sequence continues at coordinate 57,994 of MERQ01000061.1, read as the reverse complement.
GGCTGGGGCTGGGGCTGTTCGGCGCCAGCACCGGCGCCGCCGCGGTGCTGCGCGTGGCGTCCGGCATGCCCGAGGCCGTCTCGGCGATCGTGTCGCGCGGCGGACGGCCCGACCTCGCCGGCGAACAAGCGCTCAAGCGGGTGAAGGCGCCGGCGCTGTTCATCGTAGGCGGACGCGACTTCCGCGTGATCGAGCTGAACGAGCAGGCGTTCGTGCAGCTCGACTGCGTCAAGCAGCTGGCAATCGTGCAGGGAGCAACGCACCTGTTCGAGGAGCGGGGCGCGCTGGATGAAGTCGCGCGCCTTGCCGCCCGATGGTTCGCTCGCCATTTGACCCCGCAGCGGTAGCGGCCTACCTCGCCAGGGTCCACGGCCGCCCGGCGCGCGACGTGCGCGTCACGCCGATGGGCGGCGGCAGGCAGGGCGACAAGGGCTACGGCTACGGCATCCCGCTGCGCGTGGACTACGAGCTGGACGGCGAGCGCCGCCGCGCGGTGATCGAGTCGGTGCGGCCCGGCCCCTTCGGCCACGAGCACATGGCCGACCGCGCGCAGCTCCTGCTGTGGGCGCATCAGGCGTTCGCCCGCCTGCCGCGCCATGTGCCCTCGCTCGACGTCGGCGCGGTGCGCTCGAGCGGCGAGCTGACCCCGCTCGGCGACGCCGAGGAGCTCTTCATGCTCGCCCAGTTCGTGGAGGGCGCCGAATACGCCAACGACCTGCTGCGCCTGCGCGACGGCGGCACGCTCACCGAGCTCGACGAAGCGCGCGCCGACGCGCTGTGCGACTACCTGGTCGGCATCCATCGGCACGCCGGCTCGGACGCGGGGCTGTACCTGCGCCGCATCCGCGAGCTGGTCGGGCACGGCGAGTGCATCTTCGGCATCTGCGACAGCTATCCCGAAGGCGGCCCGGTCGCGCCCGAAACGATCCAGGAGATCGAGCGGCGCTGCGTGGCGTGGCGCTGGAAGATCCGCGGCAGGACGCACCGGCTGAGGATGGTGCACGGCGATTTCCATCCGTGGAACATCCTGTTCCGCGAGGGGACCGACTTCACCGTGCTCGACCGCTCGCGCGGCGAGTGGGGCGACCCGGCCGACGATGTGGCGTGCCTGACGCTCAACTACGTCTTCTTCTCGCTGCAGAACGCGCGGCGCCTGGAGGGCTACTTCGAGCTGCTGTGGCGCAGGTTCTGGGACCGCTACCTCGAGCGTTCGGGCGACCGCGAAATTCTCGAAGTGATCGCGCCGTTCTTCGCCTTCCGCGGGCTGGTGATGGCGAACCCGGTGTGGTACCCGGCGCTCGAGGAGAAAGTCCGGAGCCGAATGCTGAGGTTCGTGCTGAGCGTGCTCGACGAGTCGCGCTTCGATCCTGCGAAGGTGAACGAGTACTGCGGGGCCTGAGGTGAACGCGGCCTTCGCAGTCTGGCTCACCGGGCTCCCGGCCTGCGGCAAGAGCACGATCGCCAAGGCGCTCCTCGAAATGCTGCACGCGCGCGGCATCGATGTCGCGGTGCTCGAATCCGATGCCCTGCGCAGGCAGTTGACGCCTTATCCCCGCTACGACGAAGCGGAGCGGGAGCTCTTCTACGCGACGCTGGCTCATCTCGGGGAATTTCTTGTCTCGCGCGGCGTCCCGGTGATCTTCGACGCGACCGCCAACCGGCGCGCGTACCGCGAAGCGGCTTGCGCCCGCATCGAACGCTTCGCCGAGGTGTTCGTGGACACCCCGCTCGAAGTGTGCGCGGCGCGCGACCCGAAGGGGCTTTACCGCGCAGCGCGCGAGGGAAAATCAGTTACCCTGCCCGGAGCGCAATCCGCATACGAGGCGCCGCTGAATCCTGATCTCTCGGTGCGCGGCGACGCGGGCACGCCGCAGGAAGCCGCCGCCGCGATCGTCGCGCTGCTCGAGCGGCGCGGCTGGATCTGAGGAGGGACCATGAGAGCATTGATCGTCGCCGCGAGCCTGTTCGAGGATTCCGAGCTCCTCGTTCCCTATTACCGCTTGAAGGAGGAGGACATCGAGGTGGACATCGCCTCGATCCGCAAGGGGACGCTCGCCGGCAAGCACGGCTACAGGGTGGAGGCGAATCTCGCGCTCGCCGAGGTCGAGCCCGAGCGCTACGACCTGCTGGTTCTTCCCGGCGGCGATGCGCCCGCGGCGCTGCGCCGGGATCCCGCGGCGCTCGCGATCGCGAAATCGTTCTTCGAGCGCGGCAAGCCGGTCGCCGCGATCTGCCACGGCCCGCAGATTCTCGTTTCCGCGGAAGTGCTCCAGGGGCGTAAGGCGACCTGCCACCGCAGTGTCGCGGAAGAGCTGACGCGGGCCGGCGCGATTTACGAGGACAGCGAGGTCGTGGTGGACGGAAACCTCGTCACCTCGCGCGAGCCCGCGGACCTGCCGGCGTTCATGCGCGAGACCATGCGTCTGCTGCGCAGGCCCGACGGCGACGCCGAGCAGCTCGCGCAGGCTGCGGTCTAGCGCCCGATTGCGGCGCGCTTGACCGATATCAAATCGGGAGGAGAGGCCGCCGCCGCAATGCGCCGCGCGCTGGTGATCCTGGCTGCCGCGATCGCGGCGGCGGGCTGTTCGTCTGTCCGCCAAGAAGTCCCGCGCACGCCGTCTCACGCGATCGATCGCCCGGGGGAAACGTTTCTCGGCCAGAGCATCGCCGCCCGGCTCGCCCCGAGGCCGGGCGAGTCCGGCTTTCGCTTGCTGGCCTCGGGACACGAAGCGTTTCTCGCCCGGGCGGCGCTCGCGGAATCGGCCGAGCGCTCGCTCGACCTGCAGTACTACATCGTCGCCGAGGACGCGACCGCCACGCTGCTGCTCTACCGGGCGCTGCGCGCCGCGCAGCGCGGGGTGCGCGTGCGCCTGCTGCTCGACGACATCTACGCGGCCGGGCGCGACTTCGACCTGGCGGCGCTCGACGCGCATCCCAACGTCGAGGTGAGGGTGTTCAACCCCTTTTCGCGCCGGGGACCGCTCGGCATCTCGCAACTATTCGAATACCTTGGCGACCGCGACCGCCTCGACCGGCGCATGCACAACAAGCTGTGGATCGCCGACAACGCCGCGGCGGTAGTCGGCGGACGCAATCTCGGCGACGCCTACTTCGAGGCGCAGAACGAGGAGGATTTCGCCGACCTCGACGTGCTCGCTGGCGGACCCGTGGTGGCGGAAATCTCGCGCAGCTTCGACGCCTACTGGAACAGCGAATGGGCGGTGCCGATCGCGGCGTTTCTCGACCAGCCGCCGGAAAAGGGCCGGCTCGACCTGATTCTGTCGGAGATGGCAGCGCGAGCCGAGCGCTTCCGCGACACCGACTATGCGCGCCTGCTGCGCGAGACCGAATTCGGGCGGTCAGTGCGCTTCGGCGAGCTGCCGCTCGCCGCCGGACGCGCCGCCGCCCTCTACGACGAGCCCGCCAAGCTGCGCGGCGAAGCGGTCGAAGGCGAAGGCGGCATCCTTCCGACCCTGCGCGGCATCATCGAGGGAGCGCAGCGCGAGGTGATCCTGATCTCGCCCTACTTCATCCCGAGCGCGCGCGGTCTCGAGGTACTGGGCTCGCTCGCGCAGCGCGGGGTGCGCGTGAGGGTACTCACGAACTCGCTTGCCTCCACCGATCCGGTCCCGCTCGCGCACGCCGGCTATGCCCGCTATCGGGGCCGATTGCTCGCCCGCGGCGTCGAGCTGCACGAGCGCCGCCCGGGTGCGGCGAGGCTTCGAAACGCGCGACCGGGGCTGTCGTCGGGAGCGACCCTGCACGCGAAAGCGGTCGTGGTGGACCGCAAGCTCCTGCTCGTCGGCTCGATGAACCTCGATCCGCGTTCGCGGCTGTCGAACACGGAAGTCGCGGTGCTGGTCGAAAGCGAAGCGCTCGCCGCAGAGCTGGCGACGCTGTTCGACGAGGCGTCCTCGCTCGAGCAGGCGTTCCACGTCGAGCTCGCCGAGCGCGCAAACGAGAACGCGCCGCTCGTCTGGCTCGGCCGCGAGCGGGGCGAGCAGGTACGCTACGAAGACGAACCGCTCACCGGCTGGTGGCGGCGGATGCTTTCCCGGCTGCTCGGCGCGTTGGCGCCCGAAGAGCTGCTTTGAGAATCCGTTCCTAGAGCTTCGACGCGCGCGGCGAGCACGTAGCCCTCGCCGCGCACCGTCTTGATGATGCGGGGTTCTTTCGCGTCCTCGCGCAGCCGCTGGCGCAGGCGGCTCACCTGCACGTCGATCGCGCGGTCGAAGGGCGCGGCGTCGCGCGCGAGCATCAGGTCCAGCAGCTGCTCGCGCGTCAGCACGAGATTGGGGTGGCCGAGGAACGCGCGCAAAAGCTTGAAATCGGTGCCGCTCAGCGGCACCACCACGCCGTCGGGAGCCGTCAGGTTGCGCGTGGCGACCTCGAGCGTCCAGCCGGCGAAGCGGAACGCGCTCGCCGCCTCCGGCCGCAGGTTTTCCGGCAGCGCGCGCGCGCGCCTGAGCACGCTTTTCACCCGTGCCAGCAGCTCCCGCGGATTGAACGGCTTGGACAGGTAGTCGTCGGCGCCGAGCTCGAGCCCGACGATCCGGTCGGTTTCCTCGCCGCGCGCGGTCACCATGATGACCGGCACGCCGGCGCCGGCGCGCAGGTCGCGGCACAGGCTCAGCCCGTCCTCGCCGGGCAGCATCACGTCGAGCAAGACCAGGTCGGGATGCGCGGCGTTCATCGCGGTGCGCATGGCCCTGCCCTCGGCCGCCGCCGAGACGCGGTAGCCGTTCTTCTCGAAGTACTCGCGCAGCAGCTGGCGCGTTTCGGCGTCGTCGTCCACCACCAGGATGTGGTCCTGCTTCGTCATGAGGCTCATATAAGGCCCGGCGGCGCGCTTCGTGCCGGAATTTTGTAACCGATAGTTAACGGCGCCGCGATTCGCAAGGCTGCGATACAAAACTCGGGCTCCCTGAAATCCGCCGCTTGCAGCATGCGCATTCAATGAGCGTCGCAGTCATTCGAAACCTCGAACAGGAGATGCATCATGAAACAGTCGCACAAGATCGCGATCGGCATCGCGGCGTCGCTCGGCCTCGGCCTGGGCGCAGCCGCCGTCATCGCTCAGCCGGGACAGATGGGCGGAATGGGTCCGCAGATGAAAGGCGGCATGCACGCGAAGGCGGGCATGGGGCACGGCCCGACGGGTGGCCCGATGGCCGCAGGCGTGCAGCACGACGACGCGTTCCGCGCCGACATGGGACTGGTCCACGACATGCTCACCAACCACGAGGGCATCAAGCGCACCGTGACCGACCTGCCGAACGGAATCAGGACCGTCACCGAGTCCGACGACCCGAAGGTGGCGCAAACCATCAAGGCCCACGTCGCCAGCATGGAGAAACGCCTCTACGAGGGGAAAGTGTTCAACCTGTTCAGCCCCACGCTCCCGGTCCTGTTCGAGAACAGGGACAAGATCAAGACCGTGGTCGAGACGACCGGGAAAGGCTCCGTCGTCACCCAGACCTCCGACGACCCGAAGGTCGTGGCCGCGCTTCAGGCGCACGCGGTCGAGGTCAGCGAATTGGCCCGCGACGGAATGGCCGCTATGATGCGCGCCCGTGCGAGCATGGCAACGACTCGCTAGTACCAACCCGAAATCGGAGACTGTCATGCATCGAATCGTCAACGCCGCGCTGCTCTGCGTCCTGGGAGCCGCGCCGTTCGCCGTCGCCGCCCAGCCCGCGCCTTCCCCCTACGCCGGCGAGCAGAGCCGCGAGATCAAGGCGCTCTCGGCGCAGGAAGTGGACGACTATCTCGCCGGCCGCGGCATGGGATTCGCCAGGGCGGCGGAGCTCAACCGCTATCCCGGGCCGCTGCACGTGCTCGAGCTTGCGGACCGCCTCGCGCTCTCGGCCGATCAGAAAGCGCGCACGCAAACCTTACGCGGCGAGGTGCAGAGCCGGGCGAGCGTGCTCGGAAAGGCGCTGATCGAGCGCGAAGCCGCTCTCGACCGGCTGTTCGCTTCGCGCAGCATCTCGCGCGAGCGGCTCAAGTCGCGGCTCGAGGACATCGCGAAGGTTCAGGGCGAGCTGCGCCGCGTCCATCTCGAGGCGCACCTGGCGCAGACGGAAATCCTCACGCACGCCCAGATCGCGCAGTATGCGGAGCTGCGCGGATACGGCGGCGCCGGACCGGCGGCTCACGACGCCGGTTCGCACACCCACTGAGGGCCGGGCCTGCGCGGCCGCGGTCGGATCCCAAAGGTGTAAGCGACAGTCTAGTTCGCCGCCGGGCGCGGCAGGCTGAGTTCCGCGATCAAGCCATGGCCCGGTGCGGCGTTGCGCAGGCGGATATCGCCGCCGTGCCAGCGCGCGATGTTGCGCGCGATGCTCAGCCCCAAGCCGGTGCCGCCGCCGTCGCGGCTGCGCGAAACGTCGAGCCGAAGATAGGGCTCGAACACCCGCTCGAGCTCCGGCTCGGGGATCCCCGGGCCGTGGTCGCGCACCCTGACGCGCAGCGTCGCGTCGCCGTCGTCGATCTCCACCTCGGCGCGCCCGCCGTAGCGCAACGCATTCTCGATCAGGTTGCCCAGGCAGCGCCGCAGCGCCTGCGGATGCGCGCTGAAAGGGGCGCGCGCCGCGCCGGTCGCCGTCACCTGCGCACCGGACTCGCGATAGTCTTCGCACAGGCTATCGATCAACGTGCCGATGTCGATCGGATGACGCTGCGGCGCCTTGTCGACGGCGCTGAAGAACTCCAGCGTCGAGCTCACCATCGATTCCATCTCGTCCAGGTCGCGCGCGAACTTGGTGCGCACGTGCGAATCCGGCAGCAGCTCGGCGCGCAGCCGCATGCGCGTGATCGGGGTCATCAAGTCGTGCGAGATCGCCCCCAGCATGCGCGCGCGCTCCAGAACGTAGTTTCGGAGTTGCACCTGCATGTTGTTGAAGGCTGCAATCACGCGCCGCACCTCGGGCGGACCGTGCTCCTTGAGCGGCGGGCCCTCCGGGTTCGCACCCAGGTCGACCGCGGCGCGCGCCAGCCGGTCGAGCGACCGGGTCATCATCCGGACCACGAGCGCTCCGAGGAGGAAGAAGATCACGAGCGTCACCACCAGCCGCGGGAGCAAGGAATCGAGCCGGCTGAGTGGCTCCTGAGGGATGCGCGCGTAGAACACGGCCGTGGTCCCGTCCTCCAGACCGACCTGGGCGACGAGCGAGAACGTCCCGGGCAGCAGGAAATAGAAGTTGCGCGCCACCCAGATCTCGAAATCGCTCGCTACCGCCCTCTCACCGGACGTGCCCCGCGAACGCGGCTCGGAACTGATCTCGACGCTCACCTTCCAGTCCTTGCCGAGCTGCCTGCGCAGCGACTCCGCGAACGCCTGCTCGTAGCGGTCGTGCTCTTCGTACCCCTTCACCACCGCCAAGGGGTTCCTGCTCAGCGCGACGGCAAGGTGCGGGCCGCGGATCTCTTCCACCAACGCCGTGCGCTCGTGCGGCGGCAGGCGGTTGAGGATACGCGCGGCCTGCGCGATGCGGGCGGCCACCTGGTACGCGGCGAGCCGGTACACCGAGCTGCCGCGGTCGAAAAGGTTGACCGCCTGACTCGCGATCTGCGCGAGCAGCAGGCCGAGGGCGAGCACGAGGAGCGTGCGCCCGAAAAGGGAGCGCGGCGCGAGCCGCATCACGGAACCCGCTCCACGGCAGCGGCGAGCACGTAGCCGCCGTTGCGCACCGTCTTGATGATGCGCGGGTTGCGCGCGTCGTCCCGCAGCCGCTGGCGCAGCCGGCTCACCTGCACGTCGATGCTGCGGTCAAGCGGCGTCGCCTCGCGCCCAAGCGTGAGATCCATCAACTGGTCGCGATCGAGCACGCGGTTCGGATGCTCGACGAACACCGACAGCAGCCTGAACTCCGCGCTGCTGAGGGACACCACGACTCCGTCGGCCGCGAGAAGATGCCGCGCCGTCAAGTCGAGCGTCCAGCCGGCGAAGCGCACGCGGTGCGCGTCCACAAGCTCGCGCGAGAGCGCACGAGTGCGGCGCAGGATGCCTCGGATCCGCGCCAGCAGCTCGCGCGGGCTGAAGGGCTTGCCGAGGTAGTCGTCCGCTCCCATCTCGATGCCGACGATGCGGTCGACCTCGTCGCGACGAGCCGAGAGCATGATCACGGGAATGCTGGAGTTGGCGCGCAGGTCGCGGCACAACGCGAGTCCGTCGTCGCCCGGGAGCATGAGGTCCAGCACCACGAGGTCCGGGCGGTCGCTTTCCAGGAGCCTGTGCATTTCGCGTCCGTCGGTAGCGACCGAGACCCTATACCCGTTGGCTCCGAGGTACTCCGCGAGCAAAGCGCGCAGCTCGGAATCGTCGTCGACGACAAGGACGTGATCCTGCTCCTCCATGACCGGGGCTATATAGCACCCGCGACTTCCGGCACACAAGCCATGTAACGCCGTGTAACGGCGCGGGTCGGCGCGACACACGGCGACACATGAACCTGCTTCGGCGATACCAATCCGCCGCATTCGGCAATCGCCGCATTACATGCGGGTGGTGAAATGCGCGCTCTGTTCGCCAACCTCTACAGGAGAAACCCCATGAAGCTGTTCCCAATCGTCGCGACGCTCGCGCTCGCGACCCTGGCGGCATGCGGCCAGGACGTCACGCCGCAGAGCGGTGCCGCGGCCCCGGCGAGCACGGCGGCGCCGCAGCCCCCCGCTCCGGCTCCGGCGGCCGAATCCAAGGAGGCTGTGGCGCAAAGCCCCGCTGCCACCGAGGAAAAGAAGGACGAATCCCGGGCGCCGGCCGAGGGCGAAAAGAAGGAAGAAGGCGAGAGGAAGGCCGATTGAGAGGTCTTCCTCACGCGTTTCGTTGAGGCAACGTTCCACAACCGAAAGGAGACCGCATGAAAGCCCTGTTTGCCAGCATCTTTGCCGCGCTGTTCGCGCTGACCACCGCATCGGCGATGGCCTCCCCCCTGAAGACCTACGCCGGGACGGTCGTTTCCGACGAAGACCAGACCAAAGGCGATTCCAAGGCCCCGTCGGGCGACGAGCAGAAGGACGAAGAGGACAAAGACAAGGAAAAGGACGGCGGCAAGAAGTCCGATTGAGGGATTCTCCTACCTCCTTCCCTCGCTGGGGGCTGCGGCCCCCTTTTTTTCACCTTTGAATCCTGCCGCTACCTCTTGCCGCTTCGCTCCAACCACTCGACGTCGGCGATGTCCTGGGGCCGGGCGCCGACCAGCAGGTATTCAACGCCGCGCGCAGCCCACGGCCAAACGAGAAGTTAGCGGTAGACCTCGCGGCGATGGCCGACGCGCACGATGTACACGATAAGGCGCTCGTCGCGCACGCGGGCAATCATGCGCCAATCGCCTACGCGGTACCTCCAGTGACCGGCCCATGCGCCAGTCAGGGCCTGGCCCAGCCTGCGCGGGTCTTCTGCCTGCAGGAGTCTCTGGTCGATGAAGCGCTGAATGCGGCGCTGGACGGGTCGATCTAGCGCGACGAGCTCGTCCCGGGCCGCAGGATGAAACTCAACGGTCCAGGCCAAGCTGCTTCTTGACCTCGGCCCAGGGGATGCTCTTTGCGCGCGAGCGGGCCCGGCGCTTCACTTCGAGCATGTCCCAGTAATCCTCGACGAATTCGCGCAAAGCCGCGCGAGCGAGCGTCTCGGGCGACTTGCCCGCCCGACGCGCAATTTTTTCCAGCGCGTGCAGCGTTTCAGCGTCGAGTTTCAGCGCGGTGCCCATGTCTGATGTCGGATGCGACTTGATGCAGACTGAAATTATAGCTTCTTGCAGTTATGTCGGTTCCGGAAATTCTGACCACCTCGGCGGCCCCAAGCGAAGGCGACGATCAGCGCGCCGCGCGCCGATCCACCGCCCGCCACCACGCCTTGCCCGCCTCGCGCGCCAGGACGATCGTCGAGGCGACCGCCGCGCTGATCAGCCAGTCCCCGGCGTCGAGCGCCACGGTGCCGAACCCGCGCTGCAGCGCAGGGACGTAGATCACGGCGAGCTGGAGCGCGAGCCCGGCGGCGGCTGCGGCCCAGAGCCAAGGGTTTCGCCACAGGTCGTGGATCGCGCTGCGCTCGTCGGAGCGCACGCAGAACACGTCGACCAGCTCGTACAGCACCAGCGTGTTGAAGGCGAGGGTGCGGGCGTACGCGACCGTGCCTTCGCCCTCGATCAGCCCGCCCGGCAGCCCCGCGTCGAGCACGAGCAGAACTCCCGAGGCGATCACCACCGACGCGGCCGCGATCCCGGCCCACATGCGGCGCGTGATGACGCCCGCGCGCGGGTCGCGCGGTGCGCGGCGCATCAGCCCCGGATCGGCCGGGTCGACCCCGACCGCGAGCGCAGGGAACGAGTCGGTGACCAGGTTGACCCACAGGATCTGCGTCGCGAGCAGCGGCAGCACCAGCGCCTCGCCCGCGCCGGCCGCGAGGCCGATCGAGCCCGCGAGCACCACGCCGAAGAACATCGCCAGCACCTCGCCGCTGTTCGCCGAGAGCAGGTACCTCAGGAACTTCTGGATGTTGGCGTAGATCGAGCGCCCTTCCTCGATCGCGGCGACGATGGAGGCGAAGTTGTCGTCGGCGAGCACGATGTCGGACGCCTCCTTGGCGACGTCGGTGCCGGTGATGCCCATCGCGATGCCGATGTCGGCCGCCTTGAGCGCGGGCGCGTCGTTCACGCCGTCGCCGGTCATCGCCACGATCTCGCCGTGCGCGTGCAGGGCGCGCACGATGGCGAGCTTGTGCTCGGGGCTGACGCGCGCATAGACGCCGGTGCTCGCCGCGGCCGCCGCCAGATCGGATTCGGACATGCGGGCGATCTCGGCGCCGAGCACGGCGCGCTCGCCGCGCCGCGCGATCCCCAGCTCGCCGGCGATCGCGATCGCGGTCGCCGGGTGGTCGCCCGTGATCATCACCACGCGCACGCCGGCCTCCTGGGCGGTGCGCACGGCCTGCGCCGCCTCGGGGCGCGGCGGGTCGATCATGCCGACGACGCCGAGCCAGACCAGCTCCTGCTCGTTCAAGGACGATCCGGCGGGCAGCTCGCGCTGCGCCAGCCCGATGCATCGCAGCGCCTCGGCGGCGAGCGTCTCGATTTCGGCCTGGATCCGCGCGCGCCGCTCGTCCGTGAGCGGTCGCTCGGCATCGCCCGCGCGCTCGTGCGTGCAGCGCGCGAGCAGCAGGTCGGGGGCGCCCTTCGTCATGAGCGTGACCGCACCGCCGGCGCCGGCGTGGGCCGTGCTCATCAGCTTGCGCTCGGCCGAGAACGGGATCTCGCCGGTGCGGGGGAAACGCTTCTCCAGCTGCGCAGGGTCGATGCCGGCCTTGCTTGCCGCCACTTTCAGCGCACCTTCGGTCGGGTCGCCGAGCACGAGCCAGCGTCCTTCGCGCTCGGCGACGGTGGCGTTGTTGCAGAGATGCGCCGCCGCGAGCGCCCGCTCGGCTTCTTCGCGCAGAGCGCCCGCCGCGCGCAGCTCGCCCTGCGGCGCGTAGCCGCTGCCGGTCAGATCCGCGCGCCCGCTCGCGGTGACGAGCGCGCGCACGGTCATCTCGTTCTTCGTGAGGGTGCCGGTCTTGTCCGAGCAGATGACGCTCGCCGAGCCGAGCGTCTCGACCGCGGCGAGCGTGCGCACGATGGCGTTCCGCTTCGCCATGCGCTGCATGCCGAGCGAGAGCACGATGGTCGCCACCGCGGGAAGCCCTTCGGGCACCGCGGCGACCGCGAGCGCGATGGCGAAGAGCAGCACGCCGACGAGCGCCGCGGCGCTCGTGACGTGCTCCATCGCGATGACGGTCGCGCCGACCACGACCGCGATCGCGATCACCGCCGCGCCCAGCACCCTTCCCACGGTCGCCAGCTGGCGCTGCAGCGGGGTCGGAGGGCTTTCCGTGGCCGCGATCAGCCCCGCGATCCGGCCGATTTCGGTGCGCGGCCCGGTCGCGGTGACCACGGCGAGCCCGCGGCCGTAGGTCGCCGCGGTGCCGCAGAAGATCATGCTCGAGCGGTCGGCCACAGCCGCCTCGGCGCCGACCGGCTCGATGGCCTTCGCGACCGGCGTGCTCTCGCCGGTGAGCGCGCCCTCGGCGGTCTGCAGCGAGACCGACGCGATCACGCGCGCGTCGGCCGGGATCGCCGCGCCTTCCTCGATCGCGAGCAGGTCGCCGGGCACGAGCTCGGCGGCCGGCACGCTCAGGCGCTCGCCTTCGCGCACCACGAGCGCCTGCGCGGCGGTCATGCGCTTGAGCGCCGCGACGGCGCGCTCGGCGCGCTCCTCCTGCACGAAGCCGATGATCGCGTTCGCGGCGACGATCGCCAGGATGGCGAGAGCGTCGTACGGCGCGCCGCCCGCGCCTTCGACCCACCAGACGACGATGGAAATCGCGCCCGCGGCGACGAGCAGCAGCACCAGCGGGCTCTGCAGCTGCGCGAGAAAGCGCTTCCAGCGCGGAACGGGCGGCGCGCCGGGCAGCTCGTTTCGCCCGTATTGCGCGAGCCGTGCCCGCGCCTCGGCCTGGTCGAGACCGCGCACCGGGTCGGCACCGAGCCGGCCGAGCACTTCGCCGGCGGGCAGCGCATAAGGATTCTCGATGGCGGGCGGCGGTGCCATCGCCACATTCTGCCCGGCCGGGCGCTTCCCGTTTGATCCCGGTCAAGACGCCGCGCGGCCCGCGGCGCAGAGTGGTAACGTGTCCGATCGGGGACATTAACGGAGGTTGTCATGAGAATAGCGATTTCAATCCTCTGTCTGGCAGCGGGCTTGGGAATCTCGGGCCCCGCCCTGGCGCAATTCCCCGCCAAGGAGGTTTCGATCGTCATCCCCTACGCCGCGGGCGGCGCGACCGACCTCGTGTTCCGTGCGCTCGCCGCCAACACCGGCAAATACCTCGGCAAGGCGGTGGTCGTGGTGAACAAGCCCGGCGGCGGCGGGGCGGTCGGCGTGGTCGACGTGATGCAGTCCAAGCCCGACGGCTACACGCTGCTCTCGGCGATCACGCCGCTCACCATCCTGCCGCACCAGGTGAAGACCGCGTTCACCTACCGGGACTTCGAGCCGGTCATCAACGTGGTGCAGGACCCGGTGATGTTCCAGGTGCGCGCCGACGCGCCGTGGAAGACGCTGAAGGAATTCCTCGACTACGCGAAGCGGAGCCCCGGCCTCATCACGGTGGGCAACTCGGGAGCGGGCGGCGGCGTGCACCTGATCGCGCTCGCCTTCGAGAAAGCCGCTGGCGTGCAGTTCAACCACATCCCGTTCGCCGGCGGCGGACCGTCGGTCACCGCGCTGCTCGGCGGGCACATCAACGCCGTGTCGGTGTCGCCGCCCGAGGGCATCGCGCAGGTGAAGGCCGGCAAGCTGCGCATCATCGCGCTGTTCTCGGAAAAACGCATGGCCGACTTCCCGAACGTCGCGACGGTGCGCGAGCAGGGCGTGAATTTCGCGATGAGCCAGTGGCGCGGTCTCGCCGCGCCCAAGGGCACGCCCGCCGCGGTCGTCAAGACGCTGCACGACGCATTCAAGAGGGGGATGGAAGACCCCGCTTTCGTCAAGAACGCCGCTGACATGAGCGTCGCGCTCGCCTACGTCGGCCCCGCCGACTTCGGCAAGCTGATGGCCGCGGACCACGAACGCTTCGGCAAACTCGTTGCGGAGATCAAAAAATGAAACTCGCTATTCTCGCTTTGGCGCTCGCCGTAGCAGGCTGCGCCACCACGACCCAGGAAGGCGCCGCCCCCGCGGCCGCCGGGGACAAGACCGCCATCCGGATCGGCAGCCCCTTCAAGCCCGGCCACATCCTCGTCGACGCGGCGCAGAAGTTCAAGGAGCTGGCCGAGCAGAGGAGCGGCGGACGCTTCGCCGTGACGATCGACGCGGGCACCAAGTCCGAGGAGCAGATCGCCGAGCTGAACTCGAAGGGCGAGCTGGAGATGCAGTCGAACGGCCACCGCTCGCTGGAAGTCGGCGCGCCGCAGTACTTCTTCTTCAACGCGCCCTACGTGATGAAGGACTTCGATCACTTCATGCGAGTGTGGGACGGCAAGCTCGGCGAGGCCGCGCGCGCGCAGGTGGAGGCGAAAGGCAACGCCAAGTTCCTCGGCATCGTGTACCGGGGGCTGCGCCAGACCACGGCCAACAAGCCGATCTATACGCCGGCGGACGTGTACGGGCTCAAGCTGCGGCTGCCGAACGTCGCGACGTGGATGGCGGCGTGGAAAGCGCTCGACGCCAACCCGGTCGCGCTCACGCTGCCCGAGCTCTACCCGGGGCTGAAATCGGGCAAGGCCGAGGCCTCCGAAGGCGACCTGCCGCAGATCGCCTCGTTCAAGCTGAACGAGGTGCAGTCGCGCCTGATCATGACCAACCACCTGGTGCAGACCGGCGGGATGCTCGTCAACAAGCCGTTCTTCGACAAGCTCTCGAAGGCCGACCAGGACCTGGTGGTGAAGGCCGGGAAGGACGCCTCCGACTGGGCCAACCAGAAGATGAAGACGGGCGAGCTCGAATACCTGCTCAACCTGCAGCGCGCCGGCATGCAGGTGGTGATCCCGGATGCCGACTCGTTCCGCACCAAGGCCAAGCCGGCGATCGAGGAGCTGTTCAGGAAGAACTGGCCGGTCACCACCTGGGCTGAAGTGCTCGCGCAATAGAGACCCGCTCATGCAGTACCGCAAGATGGGCCGCACGGGGCTGCGGGTCTCGGCCCTGTGCCTCGGCACCATGACGATGGGCAAGCAGGTGGACGAAGCCACTTCGCTTGCGATCATCGGGCGCGCGCTCGATCTCGGCGTCAACTTCATCGACACCGCGGACATGTACGTGAACGGCGTCACCGAGAGAATCGTCGCCAGGGCGATCCAGGGCAGGCGCGACTCGGTGGTGCTCGCCTCCAAGGGCGGCCACATCCGCAAGCTTGCCGCGAAGTACGGCGAGTATCAGGACCTGGGGCCGATCGACCTCGCGCGGCCGAAGCATTTCCGGCCCTGGGAAGCCGGCGAGGGCACCGGGCCGAACGACATGGGCCTCTCCAGGAAGCACCTGATGCAGGCGCTCGAGGCCAGCCTCAAGCGCCTCGGCACCGACTACCTCGACCTCTACTACGCGCACATGCCCGACTACGCCACGCCGGTGGACGAGACGCTGCGCGCGATGGACGACATGGTGAAGCAGGGCAAGGTGCGCTATCTCGGCTGCTCGAATTTCCGGGCTTTCCAGCTTGCGAAATCGCTGTGGACCAGCGACAAGCTCGGCCTCGCGCGCTGGGACGCGATCCAGCCGCCGTTCAACCTGCTCGCGCGAGACGTCGAATACGAGCTGCTGCCGCTGTGCCTGGAGGAGGGCGTGGGCGTGTGCTCGTTCAGCCCGATGGCCGCCGGGCTGCTCTCCGGGAAATACGACAAGGAGAAGCCGCCGCTCGAGGGCGCGCGCTACAGCCTCGGCCACTGGGGCTACACCTACAACAAGCCGTACTGGAACGACGCCAACTTCGCCGCCATCGGTCAGCTGAAGAAAATCGCCGACGGCGCGGGCGTGAGCATGTCGAGGTTCGCGCTGGCCTGGGTGCTGGCCAATCCCGCGATCACCGCCATCGTCAACGGCTCGACCTCGACCGCTCAGCTCGAGGACAACGCCGCCGCGACCGAAGTGAAGCTTTCGCCGGACGCGCTCGCCGCCTGCGACGAGGTCTGGCGCTCGTACAGGGTCCCGACCGTCTTCTACGGCCGATGACCGCGGCGATCGCGCTGTTCGCCTTCGGCGCGGTCACTGCGGCGCTCTCGCTCCAGCTGCCGCTCGGCACGCTGCGCGTGCCGGGCTCGGGCTTCTTCCCGCTTGCGCTCGGGCTGCTGCTGGCCGCCCTCGCGGTGGGGCAGGCGGCCCGCGTATATCTGGCGAAAACCGCTCCCGCGGCGGCTTCGGATGAAGGCGCGACGCGGAAGGTAGTTCTGTTCATGGGCGCCACCGCCCTCGCAGTCGCGCTTCTCCCGTACCTGGGTTACGCGCTCGTCGGCTTCCTGCTGATGCTCGCCCTTCTCCAGGTGCTCGGCATGCGCCGCGTCCCTTCCGTGCTCATCGCGCTGGGCACCGCGGTTGCCTGCTACATCGTCTTCGTGCGCTGGCTGAGGATCCCGCTGCCCGAAGGCTGGCTCGGCTTCTGAGATGCTCGAATCCCTGCAGCTCCTGGCGAGCGGCTTCGCAACCGCGACGACGCTCCAGAACCTGAGCTACGCCCTCATGGGCGCGATCGTCGGCACGCTGGTCGGCATCCTGCCGGGCCTCGGGCCGATCGCCGGGATCGCGCTGCTCATCCCGGTCACCTTCGGCCTGAACGCCACCTCGGCGCTCATCATGCTCGCGGGGATCTACTACGGCGCGATGTACGGCGGCTCGACCACCTCGATCCTCATCAACGTGCCGGGCGAGACCGCCTCGGTCATCACCTGCATCGACGGCTACAAGATGGCGCAGCAGGGGCGCGCGGGACCGGCGCTCGCCGTCGCCGCGCTCGGCTCGTTCATCGCGGGGACGATCTCGATCTTCGGCCTGGTGCTGATCGCGCCGCCGCTCGCCAACGCGGCGCTCGCTTTCGGTCCGCCGGAGTTCGCTTCGCTGATGGTCTTCGCCTTCGTGGTGCTTTCCAACGTCACCGGCGGCTCGCTCGTCAAGGCGCTGATGATGGTGGTGGTGGGCCTCATCCTCGGCACCATCGGCCTCGACCCGGTCACCGGCGACGCGCGCTTCACCTTCGGCTCGGCCTATCTGCTGGGCGGGATCGAGTTCGTCGCGGTGGCGATCGGCGTGTTCGGCCTCGGGGAGATCCTGGTCAACGCCGCGAAGCCGCGCGGCCAGCTCGAGCAGCGCGTCACGGTGCCGCGCTTTCGCGAGCTGTATCCGTCGCTCGAGGACCTGAAGCGCTCGATGGGAGCGATTCTCCGCGGCACCGGGATCGGCTTCTTCACCGGCCTGATTCCCGGGCCGGCGCCGGTGATCGCCACTTACGCTTCCTACACGGTGGAAAAGAAAGTCTCCAAGCATCCCGAGGAATTCGGCCACGGCGCCATCGAGGGCGTCGCGGGGCCGGAGTCGGCCAACAACGCGGCGACGCAATCGGCCTTCATCCCGCTGTTCGTCATCGGCATTCCCTTCGGCCCGGTGCCCGCCATTCTCCTCGGCGCGCTGCTCATCCACGGCGTCACGCCCGGGCCGCTGCTGATCGCCGAGAAGCCGGAGCTGTTCTGGGCGGTGGTCGCGAGCATGTACATCGGCAACTTCATCCTGCTGCTGCTCAACCTGCCGTTCGTGCCGCTGTTCGCCAACATGCTGCGCGTGCCGAAGAAAGTGATGCTGCCGCTCATCATGCTGTTCTGCGTCACCGGCATGTACAGCGTGAACAACTCGATCCCCGACATCTGGATGATGCTCGGCTTCGGGGTGCTCGGCTACCTCCTGCGCGGCTGGGCCTACGAAGGCGCGCCGCTGCTGCTCGGCCTGGTGCTCGGCCCGAAGCTGGAAGTCGCGTTCCGCCAGAGCGTGATGATCTCGCACGGCGATTTCGCCATCTTCGTCGACCGGCCGGTGTCGCTGGTGTTGCTGCTCGCGACCGCGGGCTTCCTCCTCTTTCCCCTGGTGAAACGCCTATGGATCTCGGACTCAAAGGCCGCAAAGCCCTCGTGACCGGAGCGACGCGCGGCATCGGCCGCGCCATCGCCGAGGCGCTCGCCGACGAAGGCTGCGACGTCGGCATTTGCGCGCGCAACCCGCAGTCGGTGGCCGAGGCGGTGGCCGCGCTCTCGACGAAGGGCGTCAAGGCGACCGGGCGCGCGGTTGACGTCGGCGACGGCGCTGCGCTGAAGGCGTGGATCGAGGCGAGCGCTGCGACGCTCGGCGGGCTGGACATCCTGGTATCGAACGTGAGCGCGATGGGCGGGCTCTCGGGCGTCGAGGGCTGGAGGCGATACTTCGAGATCGATGTCCTGGGGACCGTGCAGGCGGTGGAAGCGGCGCGGCCGTTCCTCGAGAAATCGAATGCCGGCGCGATCGTCGTGATCGCCAGCATCGCGGCGATCGAGGTCGGCCACGACATTTTTCCCGACGGGTTCCTGCAGGCCTACGGCGCGATGAAGGCCGCGCTCACCAACTACAGCGCCGAATTGAGCCGCACCCTCGGCCCGAAAGGCATCCGCGCCAACGCGGTGTCGCCGGGCCCGATCTACTTCCCGGGCGGCGTCTGGCACAAGCGCGAGCAGGAGCGCAATCCCATGTACGAAAAAGCGAAGGGGCATTTCCGCCTGGGCCGCTTCGGGCGGCCGGAGGACGTGGCGCGGGCGGTGGCGTTCCTCGCCAGCCCCGCGGCCGGATTCATCAGCGGCGCGAACCTGGTGGTGGACGGAGCGTTCACCCGCCGTGTCAATTGAGCGAAGCAGGGCTAGCCGCTCGCGAGGTGCTGTAATACAATTCTCCCGGTTTCGTCATACAGCGCCGTCATGCCCATCTCCGTCCGCCTGCCTCCGCGGGTCGAGCAGAAACTCGCGGAGTATTGCGTCTCGCACCGGGTCACCCGGAGCGAGGCGGTCAAGCGCGCCCTTGAGCGGATGCTCGAGGCACACGCGGGCAAGCAATCGCCCTACGACCTCGGCAAGGAGTTCTTCGAGCGCAACTTGAGGACGAAGCCGAAGACGGATGTCGCAAGGCACTCGAAGCGCCTGCTGACCGAGCACTTCCGCGGCAAGCGGCGGTGACGCCCGTTCTCGTCGACTCGGGTTTCTTCGTCGCTCTTTTCGATCCCTCCGATCACCTGGCAGCCCCGGCGGCGCGCTATCTGCGGGAACACTCGCATCCGCTCGCGACTGTTTCAGCGACTCTCATCGAGGCGTGTTTCTTCCTGGCACCGGATCGAAAGGCGGAACTGCTGACTTGGGTACGACGCGGCGCCGCCTCGGTCGTCGAGATACCCGTGCAAGCCTACCCGCAGCTCGAACTGACGCTGAGGAAATACGCCGACCGCGATATCGACATCGCCGACGCCGGGCTGATCTGGCTCGCCAACGAGACGGGCGCGCGCCGGATCTTGACGGTGGACCGGAAGGATTTCGAGATCTATCGGCTGAAGGGCAACAGGTACTTCGAGGTGATCGACTGGTTCTGACGCGGCAGCGGGAAACTCCTCTTCACTCTCCGGGCACGTCGTCGCGCTCGACGCTGTCGACTTTCGGCTCGTCGCGCTGCGGATGCTCCTTGACGAGCCGCTTCTCGCGGTCGTCGCCGTGATCGAAATCGACGCCTCCTACGGCGAGGGCGGCGGGCAGCTGGTGCGCATGGCGGTCGCGCTTTCGGCGCTCACCGGAAGCGCGCTGCGCCTCACCAACGCGCGGGCGGGGCGCCCCAAGCCCGGGCTCGCCCCGCAGCACCTCGCGGCGTTGCGCGCGGTAGCCGCGCTGTGCGACGCGCGCTGCGAAGGGCTCGAGCTGCGCTCCACCTCGTTCACGTTCGAGCCGCGCTCGCGCCCGAAAGGCGGCGAGCTGCGCGTCGAGGTCGGCACGGCGGGCAGCGTCACGCTGGTGCTGCAGGCACTGCTGCCGATCCTTCTCGGGGCGCGCGGCCCTGCGCGCGTGGTGGTCGCGGGCGGAACCGACGTGCGCATGGCGCCGCCGTGGGACTATTTCCGCGAGGTGCTGCTGCGGCTGCTCGCCAGGATGGGCCTGCCCGTGCGCGCTTCGGTCGCGCGCCGCGGCTACTACCCGCGCGGCGGCGGCGAGGTCGCCGTCGAGGTGCAGCCGGGGACGCCCTCCGCGCTGCTCATGCGCGAGCGAGCGGGCCCGAGGCGCGTTTTGGGCAGGGCGCACGTGGCCAATCTTCCGCTGTCGATCGCCGAGCGCATGCGCGGCGCCGCGCTCTCCGCGCTTGGACGGGAAGGCGATATCGGCGCGCGCGTGCTGGGGCGCGAGGACGCCTTCGGCACGGGAGGTGCGGTCACGGTTTGGGCTGAAAGCGACGCTGGCATCGTCGGAGCCTCGCGCGTGGCCGAGCGCGGCGTGCGCGCCGAGGCGCTCGGCGAGGCGGTCGGCGCCGAGCTGGCAGCCGACATGGCGAGCGGAGCGGCGCTGGACGTGCACGCGGCCGACCAGGTCCTCGTCTACATGGCGATGGCGAAAGGTGCCTCGAGCTTTACCACGCGCGCCGTCTCCAGCCATGCGCGCACCGCGATGTGGCTGCTGCCGCAGTTTCTCCCTGTGCGGTTCACGGTCGAACCGGATGGTTTGCTCTGGCGCGTGAGCAGCGCCGCGGCTTGAGATTGATCAGGATCAAGCCCGAGCGCCGCGCCGGCGCGATGATTCTCGCAGCATGAGTGCCCCGGTGGGCTGACGATATGTCGCACTGAGATCATGGCCTACACCGAGCAGGTGATCGATCAGGTGTGGCGCAGGGCGCGCGCCTTCACCGAGCTGAATCCCGAGACGTGGCGCGAGGACGAGTGCGGGGCCTGGATCCGGCGCGGCGACTACGGGCAGGAGGGCTCGGATTTCGGCTGGAAGATCGAGAACGTCTCCGCCGGCGGGTCCGACACGCCGGAGAACCTGCGGGCGTTTCACCACTCGAACGGCTACGACCGCGCCAACCGGCGCCCGACCTGCCGCGTCACCGCGGATCGCACGCACGTGCCGACCCCGGAGCAGGTGCGCGAGCCGCGCAACCGCAAGTCATGACACACAGGAGAAAGACCATGGCAGAGAAACGCAAGGATGTCCCGGTAGCGAAAGGCGAAATCGAGAGAATGCCGGCGCGCGCAGTGAGCCCGTTCGAGCAGATGGACCGCATGTTCGACGAGTTCTTCGGCCGCGGCTGGCTGCGGCCGTTGCGGTGGGAGCGCCCGGTGCCCTCGGAATTCGACTGGAAGCTTCCGAAAGCGGACGTGGTGGACCGCAAGGACGACGTGGTGGTGCGCGCCGAGGTGCCCGGGGTGAACAAGGAGGACATCGAGGTCTCCATCTCGGGCAACACGCTCACCATCAAGGGCGAGTCCAAGCACGAGGAGAAGGAAGAGAAGGGCGACTATTGGCGCTGCGAGATCTCGCGCGGCGCGTTCTCGCGCACGCTCACGCTCCCGGCCGAGGTCGACGAGTCGAAAGTGAAGGCCGAGATGAAGGACGGCATGCTCGAGCTGACGCTTCCCAAGGTCGAGAAGGCCAAGCGGCGCACCATCAGGATCGACTGACTCAGTCGGCCTGCGCCAGCCGGTAGACCGCGCGGCAGCCCGGCCATTCGGCGAACGGGCTGCCGGGCGGCAGCTTCTCGTGGGCGCCGGTCACGAGCGCGCCGCCGGGACGCAAGCGGCCGGCAAGTCGCTCGAGGCTCGCCTGCGCGCGCGCGGAGTCGAAATAGGTGAACGCGAGGTTTCGGCACAGGATGAGATCGAAGCGGTCGTGCGGCAGTTGCTCGAGCAAATCCTGCTTTTCGAATTCGACGCCGCGGCGAAACCCCTGCTTCAGGCGGAGAAGCAGGCCTTCCTTCTCGAACGCCTTCTCGCGCCACGCGTCAGGCAGCTCCTTGAGGCTCGCGACCCGGTAGCAGCCGGTGCGTGCCCGCTCGATCAGCTTCGCGTCGACATCGGTGCCGAGCACGCGGATGTCCAGGCGCGGAAAGCGCGGCTGAAGGGCGTGCCGCCACTGGATCGCGAGCGTGTACGGTTCCTCGCCCGACGCGCAGCCCGCGCTCCAGCATTCGAGGCGCGCCGCGCCGCGCGCCAGCGCGGCTTCGGCGAGCGCGGGAAGGACCTTGTCACCGAGGCAATCGAACACGCCCCGGTCGCGGTAGAAGCGCGAAATCGAAACCGTGCACAGCGCGGCGAGCGCGTCCCATTCGGGCGCGTGGGAATCGAGGTGAAGGCGATAGCCGGACACATCGGCGAGGCCCAGTTCCCGCGCGCGGCGCGCGATGCGCTTGCACACCTGCCGCCGCACCTTGCGGAACCCCGGCCAGCGCAGGCCGAGCCGCGGCAGCGCCCACTGAAGGAAGACGACGCAGTCGGCGTCCTTCATGCCGCGGCGCGCCGCGCGTCAGCCCTTGCCGCGGCGCTCGACGGCGATGCCGATCGCCTCCAGCGCGATGCCGAGCGCGAGCAGCGCCGCGCCGGCGAGCGTTTGCGGCGCGAGCCACATCAGCAAGGCTCCCGCGGCGAGCAGCGCGATCGCCGTCGTGCGCCGGATGCGCCGGTTGCGGATCATGGCGGTGTCAGCAGGTCACGTGGAACAGCCCGATCTTCCTCGCCGTCGACTTGTTGTAGGCCTGGATCGCCTCCGGCGTGGGCTTCGCGATCACCGGGCAGTCCTTGTTCTCGAAATATGCGGCCGCCTCGGGCGAGAGCCGCACCTTGCCGTACTGCCCGGTGCCGAGGATCAGCTCCTGGCAGCCCTTCTGGGGTAGACATACTCGGCTTCGTCCCTGGAAATCGTGTGCGAAGTGCCGTAGACCTTCTTGGAGAGCTTCTTCTTGCGCTTGGAGACCTCTCCCGAGAGGTCGATCAGGACGTCGTGATCGTAGGTCCTGCCGTCGATGGTGATGGTCCCGAATTCGGTGCCGTCGATCTTCATGCAGGGACTCCTGCGCCGCTAACATACTCCAGGGAATGAGGCGGGATTTGACATGGCGCAAGCGCCGCGCAGGTCGCGCTTGCATCGGCACGAGCGGCTGGAACTACGACGCCTGGGCCGAAACCTTCTACGCCGGCCGGCCCTGAATGGCAGAATCCGCGACTCCCATGCCGCTCGCACAGGACATCCGCAGCGCCCGCGAGGCAGTCGAGCATTTATTGGACGAGGTGGGGCTGCGCGCGTTCGTCTACACGGTGGAGCGCAAAGAGGGCGGCTGGGTGCTCGCGGTCGAGTGCGCGATGAAGGAAGGCTGGCAGGCCGTCAGGCTGCGCGTGGACCCCGCCGAGTTGCGAGCGAGCCTGAGCGACGCGGCCGTGCGCGAGAGGCTGCGCGCCGAATGGGGGCCTCATCTGCGCGCCTGCGCGAAGCGCGGACCCGGCGCGTGGGAGCATTTCGAGCACGGCGCGGACGTCGGCGTGCGCGGGCGCGGCGCGAGCCGGGCCGAGGCCTTCGCCCAGGCCGCGCTCGCGCTCACCGCCGTGGTGACGGATCTCGCCGAGGTCGAGCCGCGCGAGCGGGTCGCGATCGAGTGCGAGGCGCCGGACGACGAGCTGCTTTTTGCCGAGTGGCTGAACGCGCTCGTCTACGAGATGTCCACCCGCAAGATGCTCTTTTCGCGCTTCAGGGTGCGCATCCGGGGCGGCAGGCTCGCCGGCGCGGCCTGGGGCGAGCAGGTGGACGTCGCGCGGCACCATCCGGCGGTGGAAGTGAAGGGCGCCACCTACACGACGCTTCGCGTCGCGCGCGACAACGGCGGCTGGGTGGCGCAGACCGTGGTAGACGTGTGACATGGACCTGAATCTCCTCGAGCGGCGCTCGGAATACGAGTGGGAGATCCCGCAGCAGGGCGCGATGCGCGTGCCGGCGGTGATCTTCGCGAGCGAGGCGCTGATGCGCGACATGGACCGCAAGGTGTACGAGCAGGCGGTGAACGTCGCCGCGCTGCCCGGCATCGTGAAGGCGTCCTACGCCATGCCGGACGCGCACTGGGGCTACGGATTTCCGATCGGCGGCGTGGCTGCATTCGACCCGGACGAGGGCGGGGTAGTGTCGGCGGGCGGAGTGGGCTTCGACATTTCCTGCGGCGTGCGCTGCCTGCACACCGGACTGACGCGCCCTGACGTGGTGGCGGTGCAGCAGGCGCTCGCGCACGAGCTCTCCCGTGCCATCCCCGCGGGCGTCGGCAGCACCGGCGAGATCCGCCTCGGCGACGCGGAGATGGACGCGATGCTCGCGGGCGGAGCCGCGTGGGCGGTGCAGCGCGGCTGGGGCGTGCCCGAGGATCTCGAGCGAATCGAGGAGAACGGGCAGATGAAGCACGCCAAGCCCGGTTGCGTCTCGCCGCAGGCGAAAAAGCGCCAGCGCGACGAGATGGGTACGCTCGGCAGCGGCAACCACTATCTCGAAGTGCAGGAAGTGACCCGCGTGCACGACGAGGCGATCGCGCGGGCGTACGGCCTTGCGCTCGGCGACATCGTGGTGATGATCCACTGCGGCTCGCGAGGCCTCGGGCACCAGATCGGCACCGATTTCCTGAAGAGGATGGCGATCGCCGCCCCGCAGCACGGCATCCGTCTTCCCGATCGCGAGCTCGCCTGCGCGCCGATTAATTCCGAGGTCGGCCAGGACTATCTCGGCGCGATGCGCGCAGGGATCAACTGCGCGCTCGCCAACCGCCAGATCCTCACCGACCTGGTGAGGAAGGTCTTCCGCCGCATGCTGCCGCAGGCGAGGCTGCCGCTCCTCTACGACGTGTCGCACAACACCTGCAAGGTGGAAGAGCACCGCACCGACGGGGGCAAGCGCAAGCTCTACGTGCACAGGAAAGGCGCGACGCGCGCCTTCGGCCCGGGTCATCCCGACGTGCCGGGGGCGCTGCGCGCGGCGGGCCAGCCGGTGCTGATCGGCGGCTCGATGGGTACCGGCTCCTACGTGCTCGCCGGAACGAAGGAATCCGAGGCGCTCGCCTTCAGCTCGGCCTGCCACGGCGCCGGGCGCGCGATGAGCCGGCACCAGGCGCTGAAGACCTGGAAAGGCCGCGCGGTGGTGGACCAGCTCGCCGCGCGCGGCATCATCGTGAAGAGCCCTTCGATGCGCGGCATCGCGGAGGAGGCGCCGGAAGCCTACAAGGACGTCGCGGCGGTGGTGGACGCGGCCGACGCGGCGGGACTTGCGCGCACCGTTGCGCGGCTCGAGCCGCTGGTGTGCGTCAAGGGCTAGAAATCAGGGACAGACCACGTTTTCGCGCGAGCAGCTTGCGCGCTTCCTCGAGCGCGAGCATCGCCGCGGCGAACGGCAGCACGTAGAGCCACACCTCCACCGGCAGCGCCGCAGTGCCGAAGAGCGCCTGGCCCCAGGGCGTGTACACGATCGCGGCGATGAGCACGAGCTCGAACCCGATGCCCCACAGGATGAGCGGGTTCGACATGAAGCCGAACGAGAATGTCGAGCGCGCGGGATCCCGGCACAGGAACACGTTCACGACCTGCATGACGACGATGGCCGCGAGGCAGGCAGTGGTGGCCTGGAGATAGAGCGGGTCCAGGGAGCCAAGCGCCTCGCCGTAGCGCCAGCCTCCGGAGTCGAGCACGTAGAAATATGCCGCGAGCGCGGCGACCGCCTCGAGCATCCCGAGCCAGAGATACGCGCGCACGAGCAGCGCCGCATTCAGCAGCCGCTCGGCGCGCGGCCGCGGCGGGCGCCGCATGACCTCCGGCGCCGGGCGCTCCGCGCCGAGCGCGAGCGCCGGCAGCATGTCGGTGCCCAGATCCACCGCCAGGATCTGGATGATGGTGAGCGGCAGCGGAATCCTGAACAGTACGAAAGCGAGGTAGGGCACGATCTCCGGGACGTTCGAGGTGAGGATGTAGGCGAGGAACTTGCGGATGTTGTCGAACACCGCGCGCCCTTCCTCGATCGCCGCCACGATCGAGGCGAAGTTGTCGTCGAGGAGCACCATGTCGGCCGACTCGCGCGCCACGTCGGTGCCGACCACGCCCATGGCGATGCCGATGTCCGCCGCGCGCAGCGCCGGCGCGTCGTTCACCCCGTCCCCGGTGACTGCGACCACGTGGCCCTTTCTCTGCAGCGCCTGCACGATCCTCAGCTTCTGGTCGGCGCTGACGCGCGCAAAAAGAATCTCCGGCGCGTCGAGCGCGAGCTGCAGTTGCGCCTCGCTCATGCGCGCGACGGCTTCGCCGATCACCACCGCGGGCGAGCCCGAGGGCGAAAGGCCGATCGCTCGCGCCACCGATACCGCGGTGTGCGGATGGTCGCCGGTCACCATGATCACGCGGATACCGGCCGCGCGGCATTTCGCGACCGCCTCCGGCACTTCCGGGCGCGGCGGGTCCTCCAGGCCGACCAGGCCCGCGAGGACGAGCCGGCTTTCCCACTCTTCGCGCGGCGCGTCGGGCGGCAGCTCGCGCCAGGCGAGCGCGAGGACGCGCAGCCCGCGCTCGGCCATTTCCTCCTGCGCCTTGCGCAGCCGCTCGCCCAGCGCCGCGGGCGCGACGCACATCGGCAGCACGACCTCGGGCGCGCCCTTGCAGTAGAGCAGCCGGCCGCGAGGCGTCTCGTGCAAGGTGGACATGCGGCGCCGGTCGGCGTCGAACGGCAGCTCGTCCGACTTGGCCGCGACGCGCGCCTCGCCGAGCGCGCGCTCGGCCATCTCGACCAGCGCCGCCTCCATCGGATCCCCGAGCAGCCGCACGCGTCCGTCGTCGGTCACGCGCTGCAGGCTGTGGCAGTGAAGCGCGACTTCGAAGAACCGCCGGTGCGCAGCCGCCTCATCGCCGAGCGAGTCGAGTCGGAGCGCGCCCTCGCCGAAGCAGGCGTGCGTCGCGCGCATGCGGTTCTCGGTGAGCGTGCCGGTCTTGTCGGTGACGATCACGGTGGCCGAGCCGAGCGCCTCGGCTGCGGGCAGGTGCCGGATCAGCGCCCGGCGCTTCGCCATGCGCTGGGTGGCCATCGCGAGCGCGAGCGTCACCGTCGGCAGCAGCCCTTCCGGGACGTTGGCGACGATGATGCCGATCGCGAAGAGCAGATTGGCCCAGAAGCCCAGGCCGAGCAGCTGTCCGATCGCGAAGAAGACCACTCCGAGCCCGGCCGCGAGCACCGCCACCAGGCGCGAGATGCGCGCGATCTCCTTCTGCAAGGGCGACGCCGGCTCGGGCGCCGCCTGGGTGAGCTGCGCGATGCGGCCGAACTCGGTGCGCATGCCGGTCGCGTACACCACCGCGCGCGCTTCGCCGGCGACGACCGAGGTGCCGGCGAGGAGCAGGTTGCGCGCGCGCAAGGGCTCGCCGGCCGGGTCGGGATCGGCGCCGCGCGGCTTGGGCAGCGACTCGCCGGTGACGGTCGCGATGTTGACGCGCAGCCCCAGCGCCTCGATCAGGCGGCAGTCGGCCGGCACGTCGTCGCCCTGCTGCACCAGGATCACGTCGCCCGGCACGAGCGCCTCGGCGGGAAGGCGCGTCGCCGCCCCGTCTCGCAGCACCGTGACCTGGTGCGGAAGGAGCGCCCTCAGCGCCGCGACGGTCCGCTCGGCGCGCGCTTCCTGCCAGTACGCGAACGCGCCGTTCAGTGCGATCACGCCGGCGATCGCCGTGCCGAGCGTCGCCATGCCCTGGCCGGGCTGGAACGCCTCGGCGGCGAAGGCGAGCCCCGCGGCGACCCAGAGGATCAGCGCGAAGAAGTGCGTGAACTGGCGCGCGAGGCGGACGAGCGCGGGCTCGCGCTTCACCTCCTCGACGCGGTTCGGCCCGTATTCCGCGGCGCGCCGCGCGGCCTCGCGCGAGGCGAGACCGTCCTTTCCGCTGCGCAGGCTGGCGAGCGCTTCCTCTACGGTCAGGCGGGCGGTGTGCACGCCGTCCGATTGTGGGATTCGCGCGCCCCGGACGGTTGACGCACGTCAAGTCCCGCCTGCCGCGCGCGGCGATACTGCCCCAACGAAAGGAGAAGCCATGACGGACCACGTCCAGCAGGTCGGAGCGCCGGACCCCGAGCGGAACACCTCGCCGATCATCGACGAGTCCGAATACGACGAGCACGCCGCCTCGCCCGACCTCGATATCGAGACGGGGGTGTGCACCTTCAACGGCGAGAAATTCGAGCTCGGCGCCTACGTGCAAAGCGGCAGCGAAGTGCTGCAATGCCGCCCGCGCGGGGTGTGGGTGCGCAGGGGCGAGAAGCGGCCGGACTAGAAAAAGGGGTCAGATCAGATTTTCGTGTTGCTGGCGAAGGCCCTCCTAGGGTCGCCCCTCGTCAAGCAGATCGGCAAGCTTGACCCGCCTTGAGACCTCAAGCGACTTGCGCAGTCGCTCCGCTTCGTCGAGCACTGCACTTCGGTCCCACCCGCGCTCCTTCGCCGGAATGATCTTCGCGACCACCCGTCCGCTCTTGGTGATCAGCGTGGAGCGGCCGCCCTGCGCGCGCTCGATCAACTCGAAAAAGCGCGCTTTGGCGTTGCAAACGCTCAGCCGATCCATGCACGACCCCTCGGTCAGACCCTGCTTTTCCCCGCTCGAGCCGCCCGCCGGCCCAACGGCAGATACAACGTCATCGGCTGATCCCGGCAAGGCGTGAAACCGAAGTGCTCGTAGAACGCCTTGGCTTGCTCGCTTTTTGCGTCGACGATCAGCGCGTAAGCGCCGACTTGCTCGCTCGCCTTCAGGCAGCGGTCCACTGCGCAGCCGACCAGCAGCCTGCCGAGGCCCCGTCCCCGTTGGTCCGTGCGGCAGGCGAGGCGCCCCATGCGAAAGCACGGCACTGGATATCGCGGCAGCCTTTTTCGATCCGCTTCTGCGAGCTGATCGGCGTCGACCTGGGCCGCGCTGATCGCGTAGTAACCGAGGACCACTTTCGGTGCGTCCGAGTCAGCCAGCACGTAGACTGCGCTGACACCTTTCCGGCGGTGCTGATCCGCGTAGCGGCGCAGGTACTCGTTCAGCTCGGGAACGCCGCAATCGAACGCATGCCGGTCGTGGACCGCGGAGTCGAGCGGCCGCTCCTCAAGCACGCCGGACTTTGCGGTGCGCTTCGCTCAAGGCGCGCTTGAGCGCCGGGTTGGGGCGGAAAGCTCGGTTCAGCGCCCTGGCGAAAGCGGCGAAGTCCCGCTGCGAAAGCGCGAGGCGCGATTCGCGCTCGAGCAGGGCCTGCGCCTTTTCCTTGGCTGCGGCGCGCACGAAGCCCGCCATGGTCGTACCCATTAAGGCCGCGGCCCGGGAGACGACCCGTTTCTCCTCGGCGTCCATCTTGAGATCGAAACGTGCGTGAGTGGTCATGGCGGTCCTCGCGTCGGATACGGGATTTTACCGTACCTACCGGATCGGCGCCACGGCGCCCGTCGAAAGCTGTGGGAGCGCCCGCGCGCTGCGCAGGTGATTACTCGAAGCGGACGAAGGGCTCGGCCGGCGCGTTGGCGCCGAAGCGGCGGATCAGCTCGTCGATCTCGGCGAGCAGCGCCGCATCGTCGTCCTCGTCGATCGCGCCGTCGCCCACCAGGCGCGCGGCGAGGCCGCCGAGCATCGCCTCGCGCACCGCGCCGAGCGTCGGCTCCTCGGGGAGCGCCGTGTCGTCCATCGCCGCCTCGATCACGCGCGAGAGCGCCTCGCCCGCCTTCGCGCCGACGAGCTCGTAGGAGGCGGCTTCCTCGCCGAGCTCCTCGATCAGGCCGTCCAGCTCGACCAGCAGCGACTCGCGGTCCTGCGGGTGCAGGAACTCGGTTTGGCGATCGCGCGATTTCGCGCGCAGCAGCTCGCGCACCTCGCCCAGGCTCTCGGGCGGCTCGCGGTCCGGGTCGTTGACCAGCTTCTCGATCAGCGCAGCGAGGCCGGCGCTCGCGCGGGTGGAGGCGTCCATCGAGTGTCGTATCGGCATTCCGCCATTGCACACGCCCGGGCGGGAGCCGCGTTTGATGCAAGTCAATGGCCGCCCCCGCGGATGGGAAATCATTGAAGTCATGAAGCGAAAGCCCAGGAAGGCGAAACGCCGGCGCGCGGCGGCGCCGCAGCCCCCGGCCGAGGCGCGGGAGCTCGCCGGCAGGGAGCGCGAGTCGGTCGAGGGCCCGGTCGAGCACGAGGACCAGCCCGATCGCTGGCTCTCCGAGCGCAAGGCCGGGGACGTGGAGCGCGACGAGTCGGCAACCAAGTGAATTACGATAGGCACGAACAAGGGAGGACGGAGCCATGCCTGCCAAGCAGGTGATATTCGGGGAAGACGTCCGCGCCAAGATCATGGAAGGTATCGGCATCCTCGCCGGCGCGGTCCGGGTCACGCTCGGGCCCAAGGCGCGCACGGTGGTGCTCGAGCGCTCCTACGGCGCGCCGATCGTGATCAACTCGGGCGTGGCGGTGGCCAAGGAGATCGAGCTCGCCGATCCGTTCGCGAATCTCGGCGTGCAGATGGTGCGCGAGGTGGCCTCGAAGACCTCCGAGGTCGCGGGCGACGGCACCACCACGGCGACGCTGCTCGCCGAGTCGATCGTGCGCGAGGGCATGAAGTACGTCGCCGCCGGCATGAACCCGATGGACCTGAAGCGCGGCATCGACAAGGCGGTGGACGCCCTCGTGGCCGAGCTCGAGCGCGCGGCGAAGCCGTGCGCGAGCCGCAAGGAGATCGCGCAGGTGGCGATGATCTCGGGAAACAACGACGTCTCGATCGGCGACCTGATCGCCGACGCGATGGAGAAGGTTGGGAAGGAAGGCGTGATCACGGTGGAGGACGGCCGCGGCCTCGCGAGCGAGCTCGAGGTGGTCGAAGGGATGCAGTTCGACCGCGGCTTTCTTTCGCCCTACTTCATCAACGTGCCCGAGAAGCAGCGCACGGTGCTCGAGGACCCGCTCATCCTCATCCACGACAAGAAGATCTCGACCATCGCCGACATGCTGCCGCTGCTGGAGAGAATCGCGCAGGCCGGCAAGCCGCTGCTGGTGATCGCCGAGGAGGTCGAGGGCGAGGCGCTCGCGACGCTGGTGGTGAACAGCCTGCGCGCGATCATCAAGGCGTGCGCGGTAAAAGCTCCGGGCTTCGGCGACCGCAGGAAGGCGATGCTCGAGGACATCGCGATCATCACCGGCGGCATGGTGATCGCGGAAGAGGCGGGCCTGAAGCTCGAGAAGACCGAGCTCGCGCAGCTCGGGCGCGCCAAGCGCGTCGAGATCGACAAGGACAACTGCACCATCGTCGGCGGGGCCGGGGACCCGAAGGCCATCGAGGGGCGCATCGCGCGCATCAAGGAGGAGATCAAGGAATCGACCAGCGACTACGACAAGGAGAAGCTCCAGGAGCGCGCGGCGAAGCTCGCCGGGGGCGTCGCCGAGGTGAAGGTGGGCGCGGCGACAGAGACCGAGATGAAGGAGAAGAAGGCGCGGCTGGAAGACGCGCTGCACGCGACGCGCGCCGCGATCGAGGAGGGGGTCCTTCCCGGCGGCGGCGTGGCGCTGCTGCGCGCGCGCGCGGCGCTCAAGGACCTGAAGGGCGACAACGAGGACCAGGACTGCGGCGTCAAGATCGTGCTGCGCGCGGTCGAGGAGCCGCTGCGCCAGATCGCGTCGAACTCGGGCGCCGAGCCCTCGGTGGTGCTCGCCAGGGTGCTCGCGGGCGAGGGCAACTTCGGCTACAACGCCGCCACCGACAAGTACGGCGACATGGTGGCGATGGGGGTGCTCGATCCGAGGAAGGTGACGCGCAGCGCGCTGCAGAACGCCGCCTCGATCGCGGCGCTCATTCTCACCACCGACTGCATGGTGGCGAAGGTTCCCGAGCCGAAGGAAGAGGAGCCCGCGCCCGGCGGCGAATACTGATCCGCTTCTTTCCCCTCCTCCCCGAGGAGGGGTGGCGCCGCAGGCGCCGGGGTGGTGCGCTCCCCGAGGAGGGGTGGCGCCGCAGGCGCCGGGGTGGTGCTAGAAGAGCATCGCTCCCGCAACGCTCGCCGCGACGCACCACAGCACGACCGCGAGCGGCTGCGCGCGCCACGCGACGAGCAGCGCGAAGCCGATGAGCCCGATCGCGAGATCGAGCGGCCCGCGCACCGCGCTCGTCCACACCGGATCGTAGAGCGCCGCTCCGAGAAGCCCGACCACCGCGGCGTTGACTCCCGCGATCGCGCGCGCTGCGCTCGGCCGTCCGGCGACCGCGCGCCACAGCGGCAGCACGCCCGCGACGAGCAGGAACCCCGGCAGGAAGATCGCCGCGAGCGCGACCGAGGCGCCGACGAGGCCGCCTTCGCCGCCCGGCAGCCGCGCGCCGAGGTACGAAGCGAGCGTGAACATCGGGCCGGGAACGGCCTGCGCCGCGCCGTAGCCGGCGAGGAATTCGTCGGGCGAGATCCAGCCGGGCGCGACCACCGTTTCCTCGAGCAGCGGCAGCACCACGTGGCCGCCGCCGAACACGAGCGCTCCGGCGCGATAGAACGCTTCGGTCACCGCCAGCAGGCCGCCCGCCTGCGCGGCGAGCGGAAGGCCGAGGAGCAGTACCGCGAAAGTGGCGAGCAGCGTCCAGCCGAGCTTCGCGCCGTAACGCAGTTGCAGCCCGGTCTCGGCGAGCGGCTGCACGCCGCGGCAGAAAGCGAGGCCGGCGGCTGCGCCCGCCGCGACCACGGCGAGCTGCACCCAGGCCTCGCCGGCGACGAGGATCGCAGCCGCGGCGAGCGCCGCGATCGTCGCTCGCGGCGCGTCGGGACAGAGCTGCTTCGACATGCCGAGCACGCCCTGCGCGACGACGGCGAGGGCGACGATCTTGAGCCCGTGGATCGCCGCGTCGCCCGCCGTGCCCGAGATCGAAGGCAGCAGCGCAGCGAAGGCGAAGAGCAGCAGCGCCGAGGGGAGGGTGAAGGCGAGGAACGCGGCGAGCGCGCCGAACCACCCGGCGCGCAGCAGGCCGATGCTGAAACCGAGCTGGCTGCTCGCCGGGCCGGGCAGGAACTGGGCGAGCGCGAGCAGCTGCGCGAACTGGGCGTCGCCCACCCAGGCGCGGCGCTCGACGAACTCGCGCCGGTAGTAGCCGAGGTGCGCGATCGGGCCGCCGAACGAGGTGAGGCCGAGCTTGAGGAAGGCGGCGAAGACTTCCGCTACGGTGCCGGCGCGCTCAGGCAAGCTCGACCTCGTCGCCGACGCGGATCTCGCCTGCGCCGAGCGGCGTCATCGCGATTGCGAACGTCGGCTTCTGCTGTGCGAAGGCGGTGGTCAGAGTGGGGAGGATTGGCAGGTCGCGTTCTCCAGTGCGCGGGTTGGCGTGCGTCGCGAGGCAGCGGCCCTTGGGTGCCACGACATCGAATTCTACCGGGCCGATGCGGATCTTCCTTTCCACCCAGCGCAGCTCTTCCCAGGCCTCCAGGCCCTCGACGGCGATGTTCGAGCGGAAGCGCAGCTCGTCGAGCTCCTTGCCGCCGAGCGCGGCGGCGAGCGAGGCGAGGCTTTCGCGTCCGTGCAGCGTGACGCGGCCCGCGCCGTCGTCCTGGTAGCGCGGCGTGATGCCGTCGCCGACCAGGTGCAGCGGGCGTCTTTCCGGTTGGCCGGCGAGAGGGTTTTCATCCAGGCCGAGCACGAATTCCTCGACCGCCGCGGCGATGCGCGCGCGGCCGCTCTCGTCGAGCGATTCGTCCGCGAGGACTTTGTTGCCGAGGTCGATGCGCAGCCGCATCGCGGAGTGGTCGAAGCTCAAGCGAAGGCGCGCGAGGCCGGGCGTGTTCATCAGGGCGACGAACTCGTGCTTGCGGCTCCACGCGTCGGCGGGCGTGCCGTCGGCGAAGCGCAGCCCGAGCACGCGGTCGCCGGCGACGCGGCCTTCGGCGAGGACCGTCAGGGATTCGCAGCTCTCGGGGGTGAAGCCCTTGACCGGGTAGCGGTACAGGGCGCAGACGTGCGCCACGTCAATCCCGCCGCTTCCTCACGACACTGAACAGGAATACCGCCCACAGCGCGCCCACCGGGAGTATGCCGACCGATATGAGGGCTTCCCAGTTCGTTCCGTGCTCCGAGGTGGTGCCGGGAATAGCGATGCCGAGCCAGATCGCCGACAGGGCGAGCAGCGAGAATGCCTGCGTCGCGCGGCTCACTCCTGTTTCCCCTGGGGACGGTCGCGTGCCGGCAGATAATCGCGAAAGCTGTCGAACGTCTTCCAGGCGGGGACGGGCGGCGTGTGGTCCGGCCGCGGCGCATAGACCGAGTGTTCGACGAGCTGCATCTTGTGTATGTAGCGCGGGCAGTTCGGAAAGATGTGAGCGGGTGTAACACGTACGATGAACACCGAGCCGGGAAAGTCGGCGCGCAGGGGATCGTCTTCTCTCAGCTGCGCCGTGCCGTTGATGCGCAGGCGCTGCGGCTGCTCGAAGTCCAGGAAAAGCAGGCCGACATTAGGATTGACAAGCACATTGCCCCACGTTCGGTACATCCCGTTGCCGTCGTAGTCCGGAATGGCAAGAGTGCGATCGTCGAGGACGCGCACGAATCCGGGTAACCCGCCCTTGTAGGAGCAGTCGGGGTGGCCGTCGGCGTCGGCCGTCGCTACGAAAAACATGGCGCAACGCTGAATGAACGCGCGGTCCTCCTCCGTGAAGGCCGCGCGAACGGTCACTTGGCTCAGGCGGTCGGCTATGGATCGCGTTTCGCGGATGTCCTGGAGTCGCCGCATTCCGTCGTGGTACATGCTGTCGACTGGCATCATTCCTCCCGGCCGGTCACATTCCCCGAACTAGTGCGGTACCGTGCCCCGCACGGCTAGGGCCTTCGCTCGCAAAGCGAAAGGGCCGTCGGGCCGATCACCCAGGACGCGCTTGCGCAGGCCTTGCCGCAAAGCTTCGCGACGCTCCTCGGGAAGAGTAGCAACGTAGGCGCCCTGCGGCGCGACCCCTCCGAGATGCGGATCCCAGAAATCGTTGAACGACGTAAACGGCAGCTGCATCGTGATCACCGTTTCTGTCACGTCCTCCAAGCCAGCGGAGCGCCAGAGCGCGGTGAGCTGGCCCTCTTGATTCGAGTGCTTAGGTCTTTGAGAGCGGGCGTCTGCGCCCGGATCGAGCCTGACGGCCTCTTCCCAAAAGATTGATGCCAACTCTAGACCGGTTTCCTTCCTGCGGCTCCGAGCGGATTGGGTTGTCGAGAACTCGCGTACACCATTCCTTCTTCAGGTAGGAGCGTTTGCGCAGAACCTCTTTCTCGAAATACTCGGTGAAGCGGTACTCGGCCATTTGCGACAGGATACCGCTTGGATCCGAGCCCCCCGATGTTGCCGATTAACGTGGAGCCAACCGGCGCGCGCGCTCGGCGCTGAAAACTCGGTGCGACGCTCGCCGCGCGTCCGGGTTGGGCGCTAAGTTAAGTTGCCGTTCGCTTCGAAGAGACGTACTCGCGCAGAGCACGGTTCACAGCTTCCGAGTCTGGAAACAGTTTGTGCAGATCCGGATCGATCAGGACTACGTTGGTTCCTTCACGATAGCTCTTGGCGTATTTGCCGCGGACACCAGACTTGATCAATTCCTCCGGATACTCGGCTCTAAGGGTATCTTTGTCATTGCTCATAGGCTCTCCGCTCTCGCGGTGTCATTTGTCTTGCCGAAATCAATCGGACTCGATCGCTACGCTCAGTATAGGACACAACCAGGTACTTGCCACCCTTCGACATCCCAAAGATCAGATATCGATCTTCATCTTGAGAATGGTCCGGATCGCGAACAGATGAGGAATGATCATCGTCAAAGACCTCAGACCCTTCAACGAAGCTCACCCCGTGCTTTTGCTCGTTTTCTCGAGCCTTTTCCGGATCCCACTCAAAATTCAGCACGGCGCTTGTTGAGGCAACTTGACTTTATGATTAGACGTGGTGCCGGGGATGCTAGAACGATCTATATGTAGATGCAACGATCTACAGCTAGATCGTCAGATATGCCGGCAGATCTCTATTAGTAGATCCTCGAAAAGCGTCCTTCAGCCCTGCACCACCCGGCTGGCGATGCCGAGCCGGCGGGCGTCCTCCCATCGCATTTCCCAAAGCTTCTGCTTCGGCCGCCACACCGCGCCGAGCATCTTCGCGCGCTCGCGCAGATCGGTCTCGCTCCAGGCGATGCGCACGGCGACGATCTCGTCGTGGCGACGGCGCGGGACTCGCGCGCGCGGCCGCCATGGCACGGACTCGACCACCAATTCGACGGTCTTGAGCCGGCGCCCGTTTTCGGCGTCGTAGAGGTAGCGCACGCGAAGCAGGCGCTCGCCGTAGCGCGCGACGAGCTTGCGTGTTCCCGGTTCGCCCGGCCGCCGGGTCAGGCGGGTTTCCACGCACGCTGCAACGCCTGACCCGCGCCGGGCGTTGACCCGCCTCAGCGCCCGCGAACCGTCACCCGCGAGCCGTCCTTGAGCGCATCCGACGGATAGACGACCACGGTCTCTCCCGGCTTCAACCCTTCCTCGACCAGCGCCTCGACGCCGTTCCTTCGCGGCACCTTCACCGCGCGCTTCGCGGCGCGCCCGCCATCCACCCCGAACACCGCCCAGCCCTCGCCGTCGCGGAAGAGGGCCCCGACCGGCACCTTCACCGCGTCCTCGACGCGCCAGGTGACGATGTGCGCCTCGACGCGGAACGCGTCGCCGACGGTCTGCACCTTGTCGATCGGCTCGGCGAAGTCGAGCACCACGTTCACGCGCTGCTCCTCCACTCCGAGCGCCGAGATCTTGGTGAAGGCCGCGGGCTCGACGCGGCGCACGCGCGCGGCGAGCGGCGGCACCCCGGCCCCGAGCTCGATGCGCGCCGGCATGCCGGGCCGCACCGACACCGCCTCCTGCGACAGGATGTCCACCGTGGCTTCGAGGCTCCTCGGGTCGGCGATCTCGATGAGCGCCGCGCCGAGCGCCACCGCGCCTTCGCTTTCCTGCACTACCCTGAGAACCGAACCCTTGACGGGCGAGGTGACTTCCCACTTCGCTCCCGCCTCGCCGCTCTTGTAGCGCACGAGCGCGGCTCTCGCCTGCTGCACTTCGTGCTGCGCGGCTTGCTGCGCGAAGTTCGCCGCTTCGAGCGTCCTCTCGGCGGTGCGCAGCGCGAGCTCCGCCTGCTCGCGCGCGGTCGGCGAGACGAAGCCCCCCTGCGCGAGCTTCGCCTGGCGGTCCGAATCGGCCTTCGCCTGGTCGCGCTGCGCCGAGACGCGCGCGACCTCCGCCCGCGCGCGCAGCTGCTGCGCCTCGGCGGCGCCGACGCGCTCGGCGAGCTCGCGCGCGGTGCGCGCATCGAGGAACGCCGGCGCGGCGGGCGTGA
The DNA here is from genome assembly GCA_001770655.1 of Betaproteobacteria bacterium RIFCSPLOWO2_12_FULL_68_20. GTDB lineage: Bacteria > Pseudomonadota > Gammaproteobacteria > Burkholderiales > SG8-39 > 2-12-FULL-68-20. Next base: position 21,131 of record MERQ01000061.1, on the reverse strand, counting down.
GCACCGCCACCACCTGTCCCGCCTCGACCGGGTCGCCCGCCTTGAGGCCGCTTCGCTCGATTCTTCCCCCGAGCGGCGCCGACACCACGTAGCGCTCGCGCACGCGCGTCTTGCCGTCGTCCGACACGGTCTGCTCGAACGCCCCGCGCGTCACCTGCGCGGTCTCCACCGCCACCGGCCGCGGCTGGAACGCCCACACCGCGAGCCCCGCCACCGCGAGGCCGGCCACCGCCAGCGCGATCTGGTTCCTGGTTTTCATTCTCTTGTCTTCAGCACCGCCACCATGTCGAGATTATCGATGCGGTTGCGCACGATGAGCGCGCTCGCCACCCCGGCCGCCACCACCACCGCGCCGGCGTAGAGGTAGGTGTCGGGCAGGATCACCAGCGGGATCTCGATCACCTCGGTGTGCTGCATGAGCGAGATGATGAGCCACGACAGCCAGTAGCCGGCGACGAAGCCGAGCGGGATCGCCAGCGCGATCTCGAGCGCCAGCTCGCCCAGCAGCAGCACCGACACCTCTCCGCGGGTGAAGCCGAGCACCCTCAGGCTCGCCAGCTCCCAGGCCCGCTCGGCGAGCTGGATGCGCGCGTTGTTGTACACCACGCCGACCGCGATGGTGGCGGCGAAGGCGGTGAGGATGGAGGTGAAGAAGAGGATGTTCCTCGCGCTCTGCGCGCGGAAGGTGTCGAGCAGCGTGCGCGTCACGATCACCACCGCCACCGCCGGCATCTCCTTCAGGCGCGCAAGCAGGCTCGCCTCGTCGGCGCGGTCCACGCGCAGCCCGGCGCCCGAGACCACCGGCCCCTCGCGCGCGAGGCGGTTCAGCTCCTCGAGCCGCAGGTAGGCGTTCATGTGCGCGAGCTCGCGCACCGTGCCCGCGACGCGCAGATCCGCCTTCACGCGCTTTCCCTCCAGCAGCTCGACCGAGATCGCGTCCCCGGGCGCGAGGCCGAGCCGGTCGGCGAGCCGCTTGGTGAGCAGCACGCCGCCGGGCGTGGGCGGCGTAGCCGCGAGATCGCGGTCGACGATGCGAAAGAGGCGCGCGTCGTCGGGCAGTCCGGTGAGCGCGGTGCGGTAGCTGCGGTTCGCGGCGCGCAGGCGCGCCGGGATGACGCGGTTCGCCTCGGCCTCCTTCACTCCCGGGAGCCGCGCCAGCTCGCGCACCACCGATCGATCGCGCGGCTCGACGAAGCCGACCGTGACCTCGCCGCGCTGCACGTGGTTGAACTGCACGTCGATGAAGTGCTCCACCGCGTCCACCCAGAAGGTGCCCGAGAGCAGGATCGCGACCGAGCCCGCGATCCCCGCCACGGTGAGCGCCGCGCGCACCGGGCGGCGCTCGAGGTTCCTGAGGATCATGCGCTGCGCGGGCGTGGCGAGCTCTGCGTAGCCCAGGCGCTCGATGAGCAGCGGCCGGAACTCCGCCGGGGCGGGCGGGCGCAGCGCCTCCGCGGCCTTCATGCGCACCACGCCCTGGATCGCGGCGAGCGCGCCGCCGAACGCGGCGAGGAACGCCACCGCGACGCCGCTCGCCACCACCCAGGGCAGGGTGCGGAAATTGAGCTCGGGGAAGTGGAAGAACTCGGTATACAGCCCGGTCATCGCGCCGCCGAGCCAGCGCCCGAGCGCGACGCCGATCGCCGCGCCGAGGAGCACGATCACCGAGGCGAACTTGAGGTAGTGCCAGGCGATTCGGCGGTCCTCGTAGCCGAGCGCCTTCAGCGCCGCGATCTCGCCGCGCTGCGCGTTCACCTGCCGGTGCAGCACCACGTTCAGGATGAAGGCGGCGACCAGCAGGAAGATCGAGGGCAGCACGGTGCCGAAGATCCGCTGCTGGTTGATCTCCTGCGACAGGATCTTGTGCGAGATCTGGTCCTCGCGCCCGACCCCGCCGAAGCTGCCGTAGGGCTCGAGAATGCGGTCGAGCGCCTCGACGACCGCCTGAGAGGACGCTGCGCGCGCGAGGCGCAGCTGCACCGAGTTGAACGCGCCTGCCATGTTGAACCCCGCGGCGAGCGAGCGCGCGTCCATCCACATCACCGCGAACCACTCGTCGTCGGGCATGCCGCCGCCGCGCGTGGCATAGATGTATTCCGGCGTGAGCACGGTGCCGACGATCGCGAGCCGCTCGCGCTTGCCGTTGAGCAGCACGCTCGCCTCGACGCCGAGCGCGAGGCGGCGCGCCTCCATGAAGCGGTTGTTCACCACCACCTCGCCTTTCGCCCCGGGCGAGGGCCAGCGCCCGCTCTTGAGCGTGAGCCGGCTCATCCCGCCGTGGCGCGCGAAGTCGTGGCCGATCAGGCGCGCGATCATCGGCGGCACGATGCCAGGGACGGCGAGCTGCGCGTCGCGCACCACGCGCGTCTCGACTTCGGAGACGCCGGGGATGGCGCGGATGCGCGCCTCGAGCGAAGCCGGCGCGCGCTTCACGGTCGCGAACACGTGCGGGAAGCGCGCCTGGTCGTAATAGCGGTCGCGCGAGAAGCTGAGCGACTCGTAGGTCGAGAACGAGGCGATGAAACCGCCGATGCCGCAGGCGATGACGAGCGCGATCGAGGCCACCTGGGTCTTGAGCGCCCACAGGTCGCGCAGGAGCTTGCGGTCGAGGGATTTCACGGGGTCTGTCCCCTCCTCCCCGAGGAGGGGTCCGCCCGAAGGGCGGGGGGTGGTGTGCACGCCCACGCGATCGCCGCCACCACCCCGGCGCTTCGCGCCACCACCCCGGCGCTTC
>MERQ01000061.1:0-18391 GCA_001770655.1 Betaproteobacteria bacterium RIFCSPLOWO2_12_FULL_68_20 | reverse complement strand
CCACCCCGGCGCTTCGCGCCACCACCCCGGCGCTTCGCGCCACCACCCCGGCGCTTCGCGCCACCCCTCCTCGGGGAGGAGGGGAAGAGAGCGCGGTCACCATGAGATCTCCGCGGCGGTCAGCTTTCTTTCCGGCCTCGCCTCGCCCACGATCCGGCCGTTGCCGAGCCTGAGCACCCGGTCGGCCATCGCGGCGATCGCCGCGTTGTGCGTGATCACCATCGCCGTGGTGCCGAGCTCGGCGTTGATCCTGGCGATCGCCTCGAGCACCATCTTCCCGGTCTCGTAGTCGAGCGCGCCGGTCGGCTCGTCGCACAGCAGCAGCCGCGGGCGCTTGGCGATGGCGCGCGCGATCGCGACCCGCTGCTGCTCGCCGCCCGAGAGCTGCGAAGGAAAATGGTCGAGCCGGTCGGCGAGCCCCACCCAGCCGAGCGCTTCCGCCGGCGGCATCGGCTGCGCCGAGATGTCGGTGACGAGCGCCACGTTCTCGCGCGCGGTGAGGCTGGGGATGAGGTTGTAGAACTGGAACACGAACCCGACGTGCTCGCGCCGGTAGCGCGTGAGCTCGGCCTCGCCGGCGCGCGTGAGATCGCGCTCGACAAAGCGCACCTCGCCGGCGGTCGGCGTGTCCAGCCCGCCGAGGATGTTGAGCAGCGTCGACTTGCCGCTTCCCGAGGGGCCGAGCAGCACGATGAGCTCGCCGGGCCGGATCTCGAGGTCCACGCCGCGCAGCGCGTGCACCTCGGCCTCGCCCATGCGGTAGACCTTGGTCAGGGCGCGCGCCGAGAGGACCGGAGCCCCGCTCCGGCTCACAGCTTCTTCACCACCCGCACGATGGTCGCGTCTTCCGGGACCGCGATCGTCTCGAAGCCCAGCGCCCTGGTGAAGCGCAGCATCTCGTCGTTGGTGCGCAGCACCATGCCCTCCATGGTCTCGAAGCCGTGCGCGCGCGCGGCGCGGATCAGCGCCTCCATCAGCAGCCCCGCGATCCCGGTCCGGTGCCAGTCGTCGGCGATCACGACGCCGAACTCGCAGCTCCTGCCGTCGGGGTTGGCGACGTAGCGCGCCTCGCCCACCAGCTCCTCGCGCCCGTCGCGCAGCGCCGCGCACACGAACGCCATGTGCCGATCGTAGTCGATGTGCGTGAAGAAGTGGACCAGCTTGTCGCCGACCGCCTTCACCCATTTCTGGAAGCGCAGGTAGCGCGTCTCGCCCGAAAGCTGGTCGAAGAACTCGCGCTCGCCCGGCTCGTCGTCGGACCGGATCGGCCGGATGAGCACGGCTCGCCCGTCGGCGAGGCGCCGCTCGCGTGCGAGGTGCGCCGGGTACTCAGCCATGAGCGGACGCGCGTTCCTCGCGCAGCCGGCGGCGCAGCACCTTGCCGATGGGCGACTTCGGCAGCGAGTCGCGGAACACGATCTCGCGCGGCCTCTTGTAGCCGGTCAGGTACTTCGCGCAGTGCTCGCGCAGCGCCTCGGCGGTGAGCCCCGGGTCGCGCTTCACCACGTAGAGCGCGACCGCCTCGCCGCTGCGCGCATCCGGCACGCCAGCGGCGCCCGCGTCCTTCACCCCCGGGTGCAGCATCGCCACGTCCTCGATCTCGGCGGGATAGGCCTTGAAGCCCGACACCACGATCACGTCCTTCCTGCGGTCGACGAACTCGACGTAGCCGCGCTCGTCCATGCGCCCGAGGTCCCCGGTGCGCAGCCAACCCTGCGGCGTGAACGCGTCCTCGATCTCCGGCGGGTGGTTCCAGTAGCCGCGCATCACCTGCGGGCCGCGCACGCAGATCTCGCCCGTCTCGCCTGGCGCGAGCTCCACGCCGCGCTCGTCGTGGATCGCCACCTCGGTCGAGGGCAGCGGCAGCCCCAGCTTGCCGGTGAACTCCGGCGCATCGAACCGATTTGCGCACACGATCGGCGAGGCCTCGGTGAGGCCGTAGCCCTCGACCAGCGGCACGCCCATCGCGCGCTGCCAGCGCTCTGCGACCGAACGCTGCACCGCCATGCCGCCGGCCACCGCGATCTTGAGCGCGCCGCGGTTCGCCGCGCGCACCGCGTCGAATCCCGGCGCGTCGAGGAGCGCCGCGAACAGCGTGTTCACCCCGGTGATGGCGGTGAAGCGGGTGCGCTTCAGCTCGGCGATGAAGCCGCGAAGGTCGCGCGGGTTGGCGATGAGGACGTTGTTGCCGCCGAGCTGCAGGAACACCAGCAGGTTCGCGGTGAGCGCGAAGATGTGATAGAGCGGCAGCGCGGTGACGACGGTCTCCTCGCGCTCCTTGAGCGTGCCGCCGATCCAGGCCGCGGTCTGCAGCACGTTCGCCACCATGTTGCGGTGCGTGAGGATCGCCCCCTTGGCGACGCCGGTGGTGCCGCCGGTGTATTGCAGGAAGGCGATGTCCTCGGGGCCGACCTCCACGTCGTCGAGCCCCTCCCCGCCGCCGCGCGCCAGCGCCTCGCGCAAGGCGACCGCGCCCGCGATGCGCCAGCGCGGCACCATGCGCTTGAGGCGCTTCACGACGAGATTGACGAGCCAGCGCCTCGGCTGCGGCAGCAGGTCCCCGACCTGCGTGGTGACGACGTTGCGCACCGGCGCCTCGGCGAGCGCGGCCTCGAGCGTGTGCGCGAAGTTCTCCAGCACCACGATCGCGGCCGGCCGCGAGTCGGCGAGCTGCGCGGCGAGCTCGCGCGCGGTGTAGAGCGGGTTGACGTTCACCACCGTCAGCCCCGCGCGCAGCGCGCCGAACAGGACGACCGGGTACTGCAGCAGGTTCGGCAGCATGATCGCGACGCGCTCGCCGCTGGCGAGGCCGAGCGTCTTCTGCAGCCAGGCGCCGAAGCTGCGCGACAGGCGGTCCAGCTCGCCGAACGACATCGTCGCGCCCATGCTGGTGAACGCGGTCACGTCGCGGAAGCGCTCGCAGCTGTGCTCGAACAGATGCTTGAGCGAGCGATAGCGGCGCGCGTCGATCTCGGCCGGCACGCCGCTCGGGTAGGACTTGAGCCAGATTTTCTCCATGCCGCTCGCGGTCATTTTCGGACGCGCGCGCGGGCGGCGCTTGACGCAGGTCAATACCGGCGGGAGGCGCCCGTCCAAGCTTGGCGCATCGAGTCGCGAGCGCGGGGAAGTGCCTATGGCAATCGGCGAGATGGACGCGCGCGCGCTGCTTCCGGCGGGCTCGTCCCGGGCGCGCGCGCTGCTCCTCGGGGCGCGGCTCGACCTGCGCGCCTGGCCGGAAGCCGAGATCCTCGCGCGCATGCCGCTTACCGTGCAGCTGCCGGGCGGCGGCGCGGCGGTGCTGTTCCGCTACGGGGTGGCGGTGCTGTTCGGCGTCGCCCCCGAGGCCGAGAAAGCGCTGCGCGAGCGGCTGGCGCCGCTCATGGAGCACCGCTACCGCAGCCCCGAGGTCGAGGAGGTCGAGGTGCGCGTGGACGCGGGCGGCGCCGAAGGGCCGCAGAAGGAGGGTGCGCTGGTCGTGCATTCGGCGAGCCTGGAGCGGCTGCAGCTCGTCGCCGACGCGCTCTCCAAGAGCCTGCTGCTCGGCCACTACGAGACGCGCCTGGCGACCGACTTCGACCGCATCGAGCCGCTCGCGCTGCAGCTCGAGCGCAGGGGACGCATCCGGGGCGGCACGCGCGACCACCTGAAGCGCGTCGGCGCGCTGCTGCTGATCGAGCACCGCATGCTCGGGCGCGCCGAGATCGGCGACAAGCCGGAGCTGCTCTGGGAGCACCCGGAGCTGGAGCGGCTCTACGCGCTGCTCGAGGCCGAGTACGAGCTGAGCGAGCGGCTCGACGCGCTGGAAAAGAAGCTCGACCTCGCCGACCGCACGGTGCGCACGCTGGTCGAGCTGCTCAACGCGAAGCACGCGCTGCGCGTGGAGTGGATGATCGTGGCGCTGATCGTGCTCGAGATCCTGCTCACGCTCTACGACCTGTGGCTGCGCTGACGCAGGCGCCGGGCCTTTGACGTAGCTCAAGTCCGGCCGCCGGTTGCGGGCGAGCATTCGGGTCGTGAGACCGGCGATCATCCGCAAGACCGCGGCCGACCTGCGTGTCGCGCCGAATTCCCCGCTGACCTGGGAAGAGGCGCGGCGCGCGCTTGCCGGGCTGCCGGGCGGGGGGCTCAACATCGCCTACGAGGCGGTGGACCGGCACGCGGCCGGCGCCAACGCATCGCGCGTCGCGATCCGCTGGCTGCCGGCGGCGGGCGCGCCGCGCGATTTCACCTTCGCGGATCTCGCCAGCCTCTCGAGCCGCTTCGCCAACGTGCTGCGCGGCTTCGGAATCGCCAAGGGCGACGTGGTGTTCGTGCTCTGCGCCCGCATCCCCGAGCTCTATGCCGCGGTGCTCGGCGGACTGAAGCTCGGCGCGATGGTGTCGCCGCTGTTCTCGGCGTTCGGCCCCGAGCCGATCAGGACGCGCGTAAACCTGGGCCGCGGCAAGGTGCTCGTCACCACCGAGCTCCTGTACCAGCGCAAGATCGCCAAGGTCGAAGCCGGCATGCCGACGCTTGCTCACGTGATGCGCGTGGATGGCGAGGAGGGGCGGAGACTCGTTGCCGAGGCGTCCGACCGGTTCGAGATCGAGCGCACCGATGCCGAGACGCCGGCGCTGCTTCATTTCACGAGCGGCACCACCGGCACGCCAAAAGGGGCGGTGCACGTGCATGGCGCGGTGGTGGCGCACTACGCGACCGGCCGGTACGCGCTCGACCTGCATCCCGAGGACATCTTCTGGTGCACCGCGGACCCGGGCTGGGTGACCGGCACCTCCTACGGCATCGTCGCGCCGCTGGTGCACGGCGTCACCAGCATCGTGGACGAGGCGGAGTTCGACACCGAGCGCTGGTACCGCAACCTGCAGGATCAGCGCGTGACCGTGTGGTACACCGCGCCGACCGCGATCCGCATGCTGATGAAGGCGGGCGCGGAGGTGGCGCGAAAATACCGCTTTCCCGAGCTGCGCTTCGTCGCGAGCGTGGGCGAGCCGCTCAATCCCGAGGCGGTGTGGTGGGGCAAGGATGTGCTCGGCCTTCCGATCCACGACAACTGGTGGCAGACCGAGACCGGCGACATCATGATCGCGAACACCCCGGCGATGGACGTGAAGCCGGGCTCGATGGGCAAGCCGCTTCCGGGAGTCGAGGCCTGCATCGCCCGGCGCACCGATGAGGGCGTGAAGATCGTCGACCTGCCCGGCGTCGAGGGCGAGCTCGCGCTGCGCGCCGGCTGGCCGTCGATGTTCCGCGGCTACCTCGACCAGGAAGAGCGCTACCGCAAGTGCTTCGCCGGCGGGCTGTACTTCACCGGCGATCTCGCCAGGCGCGACGCCGACGGCTATTTCTGGTTCGTAGGGCGCGCCGACGACGTGATCAAGTCCGCCGGCCACCTGATCGGCCCGTTCGAGGTGGAAAGCGCCCTCATGGAGCACCCGGCGGTCGCCGAAGCCGGAGTGATCGGCAAGCCCGACCCCGTGGTGGGCGAGGTGGTGAAGGCGTTCGTGTCGCTCAGGGCCGGCTTCGAGCCGAGCGAGAAGCTGAGGATGGAGCTGCTCGGGCACGCGAGGAAGCGCCTCGGCGCCGCGGTGGCGCCCAAGGAGATCGAATTCGCGCCCTCGCTGCCGCGCACGCGCAGCGGCAAGATCATGCGGCGGCTGCTGAAGGCGCGGGAGCTGGGGCTCCCGGAGGGCGATACCTCGACCCTGGAGGGCACGGCGTGAATGCGGTTACGCTTTTTCCCCTCCTCTCCGAGGAGGGGTGCCGCCGCAGGCGGCGGGGTGGTCTTTTCCCCTCCTCTCCAAGGAGGGGTGGCGCGAAGCGCCGGGGTGGTGGACAAGCATCAGCTCCCGAAGTAGCCGCGAATGTGCTGCAGCACTCCCTCGAGATTTCCCATCACCGCCCGATTCTCGTACCGCACCACGCGAATCCCGGCGCTCGCGAGAAAGCCGTCGCGGCGCCGGTCAGCGGCATCCGCCTGTTCGCTGTCGTGCGCAGCGCCGTCCAGCTCGATCGCGAGCTTTTCGGAGGGGCAGTAGAAATCGAGAACGAACTGGCCGAAGCTGTGCTGGCGCCGGAACTTGCGCCCTTCGAGCTTGCGGTGTTGAAGCGCGGTCCACAGGCGTGCCTCCGCGGGGGTAAGGCTGGAGCGAAGCTCGCGGCGCCGCAGTTTGAGCGCAACGCGGTTATTGAGACGCAGAGGCATGAGAGTGTCAACGCGCTGACCACCCCGGCCGCTGACGCGGCCACCCCTCCTCGGAGAGGAGGGGAGAACACCACCCCGGCCGCTGACGCGGCCACCCCTCCTCGGAGAGGAGGGGAGAACACCACCCCGGCGCTTCGCGCCACCCCTCCTCGAGGAGGAGGGGAAAGAGCTCGCACATGATTGCCCCACCGCCGAGCGGCCCGGTTCTTTACCCTCCGGAGCTGTCGCTGAAGCTGCTCACCGACATGCTGCGCATCCGCAGGCTCGAGGAAAAATCGGCCGAGATGTACGGCGCGGGGAAGATCCGCGGCTTTCTGCACCTCTACATCGGCGAGGAAGCGGTCGCGACCGCGGCGATCCACGCTCTCGCGCGCGAGGACAACGTGGTCGCCACCTACCGCGAGCACGGCCACGCGCTGCTGCGCGGCGTGCCGATGGGCGCGATCATGGCCGAGATGTACGGGAAGAAAGAGGGCTGCTCGCGCGGGCGCGGCGGCTCGATGCACCTGTTCGACAAGGCGGCGAGGCTGTACGGCGGCAACGCGATCGTCGGCGGCGGCCTGCCGCTCGCGGTCGGGCTCGCGCTCGCCGACCGGATGCAGAAAATCGCGCGCGTCAACGCCTGCTTCTTCGGCGATGGCGCGGTCGCGGAAGGGGTCTTCCACGAGTCCATGAACCTCGCGCAGCTCTGGCGGCTCCCGGTGGCGTTCTTCTGCGAGAACAACCTGTACGCCATGGGCACCGCGCTCGCGCGCTACGAGTCGCAGATCGACCTGTGCGTCAAGGCTGCCTCGTTCGGCATGGCGGCGCTCAAGGCGGACGGCATGGACGTGGTGGCGTCGCACGAAGCGGCGAAGCAGGCCTGCGCGCATGTGCGCTCGGGCAAGGGACCCATCTTCGTCGAGTTCCAGACCTACCGCTTCCGCGCGCACTCGATGTTCGACGCGGAGCTGTACAGAGAAAAAAGCGAAGTGGAAGAGTGGAAGACGCGCGGGCCGATCCACACCTTCACCGCGCGCTTGAAGGCACAGGGCGATCTCACGGAAGAACAGTTCCTCGCGATCGATGCGGCGGTGATGAAAGAGGTCGGCGAGGCCGTCCAGTTTGCCGAGGCGGGCACCTGGGAGCCGGTCGAGGATCTGGCAAAGGACGTGTACACACTGCCATGAACAGCAAAAGCGCCCTTCCCCTCCTCTCCGAGGAGGGGTGCCGCCGCAGGCGGCGGGGTGGTGCGGGCGTTCGCGATCGCTCCTCTGCGGCGCTTCGCGCGGTCACCACCCCGGCGCTTCGCGCCACCCCTCCTCAAGGAGGAGGGGAAAAGGCGGGCCGGCGATGAGCGTGATGAGCTACCGTGAGGCGCTGCGCGCGGGGCTGCACGAGGCCCTCGCGCGCGATCCGCGCGTGTTCCTGATGGGCGAGGACGTCGGAAAATACGGCGGCACCTACGCGGTGAGCAAGGGCATGCTCGCCGAGTTCGGTCCCGAGCGCGTGCGCGACGCGCCGCTCTCCGAGCTCGCCTTCGTCGGCGCGGGAATCGGCGCCGCGCTGGGCGGCATGCGGCCGATCGTCGAGGTGATGACGGTCAATTTCAGCCTGCTCGCGCTCGACCAGATCGTGAACAGCGCGGCGCTGCTGCGCCACATGTCGGGCGGCCAGTTCTCGGTGCCGCTCGTCATCCGCATGACCACCGGCGCGGGACGCCAGCTCGCCGCGCAGCACTCGCACAGCTTCGAGGGCTGGTACGCGCACATCCCCGGAATCAAGATCGTCGCGCCGGCCACCGTCGAGGACGCGCGCGGCATGCTCGCCGCGGCGCTCGACGATCCCGACCCGGTGATCGTGGCCGAGCACGCGCAGCTGTTCGAGACGAAAAGCGAAGTGGATGATGGGGTGAAAGTGGACATCGCCAGCTCGAAAGTGCGGCGCAGCGGCGGCAAGGTCACGCTCGTCACCTACGGAGGCTCGCTGCCGAAGGCTCTCGCTGCCGCCGAGGAAGTCGACGGCGAGGTGATCGACCTGCGCGTGCTGCGTCCGCTCGACATGGGGCCGGTGCTGGATTCCATCCGCAAGACGCGCCGCGCAGTGGTGGTGGACGAAGGCTGGAGGAGCGGCGGTCTCGCCGCCGAGGTGATGGCGCGCATCGCCGAGGGCGCGTTCTACGATCTCGACGCGCCGCTCGCGCGGGTGTGCAGCGAGGAGGTGCCGATCCCGTACCCGAAGCACCTCGAGGAAGCGGCGCTGCCGCAGGTGCCGAAGATCGTCGCCGCGGCCAGGGGACTGCTCGGATGATCGAATTCAAGCTCCCCGCGCTCGGCTCCGACATGGAGGAGGGCAAGCTCCTCGAGTGGAAGGCGAAGCCGGGCGACAAGGTGAAGCGTGGCGATGTGGTCGCGGTGGTGGATACCTCCAAGGCGGCGGTCGAGGTCGAGATCTGGGAAGAGGGCACGATGCACGAATGGATCGTGCAGCCCGGCGAGACCGTTCCGATCGGAGCGGTGCTCGCGCTGCTGCTCGCGCCCGGCGAAAATCCGGAAACCGCCGTGCGGCCGGAAATCGCGCCTGTCCGACCCGCTGCCGCTCCAGCGCCGGTGGCCGCGCCGGCTGCGGCGGCGCCGGCTCCCGGAGCGCGCAGGCGCATCTCGCCCGCCGCGCGCAAGCACGCGGAAGACCTCGGCGTGAATCTCGACGCGGTGGAAGGCACAGGGCCGGGCGGCGCGGTGACGGTGGAGGACATCGAGCGGGCGGCAAAGGCCGCACCACCCCGGCGCTCCGCGCCACCCCTCCTCGGAGAGGAGGGGAAGGCCGTGCAGCCCACGCTCGACCGCGCGGCCGAGATGCGCCGCGCCATCGCTCTAGCGATGAGCCGCTCCAAGCGCGAGATTCCGCACTACTACCTGTCCGAGACGATTTCGCTCGCGCGCGCGGCCGCGTGGCTCGAGGCGGAGAACGCGCGCCGGCCGATGACCGGGCGGCTGCTGATGGCGGTGCTCACCCTCAAGGCGGTGGCGCTCGCCTGCAAGGCCTGCCCGGACATGAACGGGCATTTTCGCGACGGCAGGTTCGCGCCCAGCGCGGCGGTGCACGCCGGGGTGGCGATCTCGCTCAGGCAGGGCGGGCTGATCGCGCCGGGAATCCACGACGTGCAGGCCAAATCGCTCTCCGAGCTGATGCGGAACCTCGCCGACCTGGTGAAGCGCGCGCGCGCCGGCAGCCTGAGGAGCTCCGAGATGTCCGACCCCACCATCACCGTCACCAATCTCGGCGAAGGCGGCGTCGAGTCGGTGTTCGGCGTCATCTACCCGCCGCAGGTCGCGATCGTCGGCTTCGGCACGATCGCGCGGCGGCCGTGGGTCGAGGACGGCGAGGTCAGGATCGCGCCTGCGGTGGTCGCCAGCCTGTCGGCCGACCACCGCGCGAGCGACGGGCACCGCGGCGCCCTCTTCCTCGCCGAGATCGCGCGGCTGCTGCAGCAACCGGAGAAACTGTGATGGACGCGCTAGAGCTGCGCAAGACCGTCGTCGAGGAGCTGATGCGGATCGCCCCCGAGCTGGAGGAGGGCGAGCTCGCGGGCTCGCGGCCCCTGCGCGAGCAGGTGGACCTCGACTCGATGGACTGGCTGAACTTTCTCGTCGCGCTGCACGAGCGCCTGAAGGTGGAGATCCCGGAAGCCGACTACGCGAAGCTGGTCAGGCTCGACGACATCGTCGCCTACCTGAAGTCGAAGCAGGCATGATGCGGCGCCACGAGACCGTAGGCGCCCACGTGGTCGCCTCGGTCGCGCGCGCGCATCCCGAGGAGACCGCCGCGCAGGCGCTGGCGCGCATGACGGCCGAGAAGCCCACGAGCGTGGAGCTGCTCCTGGTGGTCGATGCTCACGGGAAGCTCGTCGGTGTGGTGCCGATGGCGAAGCTGTTCGCGCTCGACGGCGCGACGCCGCTTTCCGAGGCGGTGGTGCGCGACTTTCCGAGCGTGGCGCCGAACGTGGATCAGGAGCACGCCGCCTCGCTCGCGCTGCACCACGGCGTGGACGCGCTGCCGGTGGTGGACGCCGAGGGCTGCCCGCTCGGCGTCATGCCCTCGCAGGCGCTGCTCCAGGTGCTGCGCCGCGAGCACGTGGAGGACCTGCACGTGCTCTCCGGCATCCGCCGCGAGACGGCGTTTGCGCGCCACGCCATCGAGGACCCGCCGCTGCGCAGCGTGCGGCACCGCCTGCCGTGGCTGCTCGCCGGGCTCGCCGGCAGCGCGCTCGCCACCGCCGCGATGGCCAGCTTCGAGGCGACGCTCAGGCAGACCATCGCGGTGGCCTTCTTCGTCCCGGCGATCGTGTATCTCGCCGACGCGATCGGCACGCAGAGCGAGGCGATCGCGGTGCGCGGGCTCTCGCTCACGCGCTCGGGCATCGCCCACCTGCTCTCGGCCGAGCTGCGCACCGGGATGCTGCTCGGCGCGATCCTCGGCGCGATCAGCTTCCCGTTCGTGCTGGGGGCGTTCGGCGATCTGCGGCTCGCCGGAGCGGTGGCCGCGGCGCTGTTCGCCGCCGGCAGCATCGCCGCCATCGTCGGGCTGCTGTTTCCCTGGCTGCTCGCCAGGATGCGCCGCGACCCGGCCTACGGCAGCGGGCCGATCGCCACCATCATCCAGGACGTGCTGAGCCTGCTCGTCTACCTCGCCGTGGTGCGCGCGTTCGGGTTGTAGACTGCGGCGCGTGAGCGCTCAGCCGCGCATCCGCGCCCTGCCGGGCACCATCTGGGCGCTCGGCGCGACGTCGCTTTTCATGGACCTCTCCTCGGAGCTGGTCCACAGCCTGCTGCCCGTGTTTCTGACGACGGTGCTCGGCGCCGGCATGATCGCGGTCGGGTTGGTCGAAGGGATCGCCGAGGCCACCGCCTCGGTCGTCAAGGTCTTCTCAGGCGTGCTCTCCGATCGGCTCGGGCGCAGAAAACCGCTGGTTCTCCTCGGCTACGGCCTCGCGGCGCTCTCCAAGCCGCTGTTCCCTCTCGCCGGATCGGTCGCGCTGGTGCTCGCCGCGCGCTTCATGGACCGCGTCGGCAAGGGCATCCGCGGCGCGCCGCGCGACGCGCTCATCGCCGACGTCGCGCCGCCCGAGCTGCGCGGCGCCGCCTACGGGCTGAGGCAGGCGCTCGACACCGCCGGCGCGGTGCTCGGGCCGCTGGCGGCGATCGGGTTGATGCTTTGGCTCGCGAGCGATATCAGGTCGGTGCTGTGGGCGGCGGTGGTTCCCGCCGTCGTGGCGGTGCTGGTGCTCGCAGTGTGGGTGAAAGAACCCGAGGACGCGCACGCGCCGCGGCCGGCGGCGAATCCGGTGTCCCTCGACTCCCTGCGGCAGTTCGGCCCCCGTCTCTGGTTGATCGTCGCGCTCGGCGCGGTGCTGACGCTGGCGCGCTTCTCGGAGGCCTTTCTCGTGCTGCGCGCGCTGGATCTCGGGCTCGCGCTCGCCCTGGTGCCCGCGGTGCTGGTGGTGATGAACCTCATCTACACGGCGGTCGCCTATCCGGCCGGCATCGCCGCAGATCGCGGCGGGAGGAGGGCGCTGCTATTCTGGGGGCTCGCCGCGCTGATCGTGTCGGACCTTGTGCTGGGTGCGGCGACGTCGATCGGAGCGATGCTTGCGGGCGTCGCGCTCTGGGGCCTGCACATGGGGCTCACGCAGGGGCTGCTCGCGACGCTCGTCGCAGACGCCGCTCCAGCGCGGCTGCGCGGCACCGCGTTCGGCGTGTTTCACCTCGTCTCGGGCGGCGCGCTGCTCGCCGCGAGCGTGATCGCCGGCGTCCTGTGGAGCGCGCTCGGCGCTTCGTTCACCTTCTACGCGGGCGCGGCGTTCACCGCGGTCGCGCTGGCCGGATTGCTGCTCGCCGCGCCGGCGCGCAGCTAGGGCACGCGCCTGGCGCTCAGTGCTTCGCCGCCAGCACGCGCCCCAGGCCCTCGATGTCGAGGATGCGCACGTGCTTCTGGTTCACCTCGATCAGGCCGTCCTTCTGGAACTGCGAGAACAGCCGGCTCACGGTCTCGAGCTTCAGCCCCAGGAAGCTGCCGATCTCGTCGCGCGTCATCCTGAGGTGGAACTCGTTCTGCGAGTAGCCGCGGCGCACGAAGCGCTTGGAGAGGTTGGTGAGGAAGGCGGCGAGCCGCTCCTCGGCGCGCATCGAGCCGAGCAGCATCATCACGCCGTGGTCGCGCACGATCTCGCGCGACAGCACCGCGTGCAGGTGCCGCTGCAGCGCCGGCATCTCGCGCGCCAGCTCCTCGACGAGCGAGTAGGGCATGACGCACACTTCGCTGTCCTCGAGCGCGATCGACGTGCCGTGGTAGCGCCCGGCGCCGATGCCGTCCATGCCGAGCAGCTCCCCGCCCATGAAGAAGCCGGTCACCTGCTCGCGGCCCTCGCCGTCGAGCAGGCTGGTCTTGAAGAAGCCGCTGCGGATCGCGTACACGGCGTTGAACTCGTCGCCCGCGTCGTACAGCGACTCGCCGCGCTTCATGCGCCGGCGCGCGTACACGAGGTTCTCCACGCGCGCGAGATCGTCCTCGCCCACGGCGCCCGGCAGGCACAGCTCCCTCAGGTTGCAGCTCGAGCAGGTCACCTCGAACTTGCGCGCGCCCACGGGCGCCTCGGGGTTGCGCATGAAGATCGTCCTCTGGGCGGGTCTGAGTGCGGTAACGGCGGGCATGGCGGTTCCTTTCGCTCAGTGCTGGTGGATGGCGCGCGCGGCGATGATCTCGCGCACGCGCCCGAATTCGCTGCTCTTGTCGAAGAACTCGCGCGCCCCGAGCTGCGCGGCGAGGCGCCGGTAGGGCTCGGTGGCGAAGTTCGAAAGCATGTAGACGTCGGTTTCCGGCGCCCGGCCGCGCAGCGCGCGCAGCACGTCGAAGCCGCTGCCCTGCGCGAGCTTGAGGTCGAGCACCACCACGTCGGGCTTCCCGGCGAGGATCTCGCGCACCGCGTCGTCCGCGCCGGAGGCGTGCCCGACGGTGCGCGCGCCGGCGACCCCGGACACCATCTCCTCGAGCCGCTCGCGCACGATCGCCGAGTCCTCGACGATGAACACGCGCAGTTGCGCGTCGCTGTCCTGCTGATCCGCTGCCACCATGCACGGGAGTGTGGCGGCGCGGCAGCGGCGCCGGTATCGGCGGGGGCTTAAGTTCGCGTCGGACGACGCCCCGGGAGGGTCGGAAAATTCCTACGTGAGCGCTGCGGCGCGCTCGGCCAGCGCCTGGCGCAACTCGTTGAACTCGTGGCTCTTGTCGAAAAACCCGCGCGCCCCGAGCTGCGCCGCGATGCGCCGGTAGGGCTCGGTGGCGAAATTCGACAGCACGTACACGTCCACCGGCGGCGAGAGACCCTTCAGCCCGCGCAGCACGTCGAAGCCGCTGCCCTGCGCGAGCTTCAGGTCGAGCACCACGACATCGGGACGCTGCTCGCCGATGCCCCGCACCGCGTCCTCGGCGCCGGAGGCGTAGCCGACGGTGCGCGCGCCCGCGATCGTGGCGAGCATCGCCTCCAAGCGCTCGCGCAACACCGGGGAATCCTCGACCAGGTAGACCTTCAGCGGCTCTCGGGCCGCTTGTTTCAGCATCCGGCGGACTCTCGGATAAGCGCGCCGCACGCGATATAGGGATTTTCCCAATCGGCTGTAGGAATCCTCCTACAGCAGCTTGTGCTCGAGCGCGTAGCGCACCAGCTCCGCCGTGCCTCCCAGCCCCATCTTCTCGAGGATCCTCGATTTGTGCGTGCTGACCGTTTTTACCGACAGATGCAGTTGCCCGGCGATCTCGGTCGGGCTGCGCCCCGCGGCGAGGAGGCGAAATACCTCGAATTCGCGGTCCGAAAGCCGGCCGTGCGGCGGCCCGTCGCCCGCCGCTCCCGAGATCAGGCCCGCCGCCGCCGCCTCGCTGATGAGCATGCCGCCGGCGGCGACCTTGCGGATCGCCCCGAGGAGCTGCGGCGCGGCGCTGTCCTTGGTGAGATAGCCCGAGGCGCCCGCCTTGAGCGCGCGAGCGGCGTACTGCTGCTCGTCGTGCATCGACAGCACCAGCAGCCTCAGCCCCGGCTTCTCGGTCTTCAGGCGCTTGACCAGATCCAGCCCCGAGAGCCCGGGCATGGACATGTCGAGCAGCGCCACGTCGTAGTCGTTCGCGCGCACCAGCGCCAGCGCCTCGTCGCCGCTCGCCGCCTCGCCCGCCACCTCGATGTCGGCGCTCGCGGCGAGGATGCGCTTCAGGCCGTCGCGCACGATCTGGTGGTCGTCGGCGAGGAGAACGCGGATCACGAGGACGCCTCGCCCGCAGTTGCGAAGCGCAAGGGCACGCGCAGCCGCACGCGCGTCCCGCCGCGCGGCGCGCGCGCGATATCGATCGAGCCGCCGTGATAGCTGACGCGCTCGCGCATGCCTTTGAGGCCGAGGGAGCGCGACTTTTCCAGGTCCTCGGGCGCGATGCCGCGCCCGTCGTCCTCGATCTCCAGCAGCAGCTCGCCGTCGTTCGCGCCGAGCACCACCCAGGCGCGCTTCGCCTGGGCGTGGCGCGCGATGTTGGTGAGCGACTCCTGCAGCGCGCGGTACACGGTGTTCGCGACCGCGCGGTCGAGGCTCGACAGGTCGAGGGTCACGCTCGACTCCATGCGGCACTCCAGGCCGGCGCGCCTGGCGAATTCCTCCACCAGCCAGGAGGCGGCGTCGGCGAGCCCCAGGTCGTCGAGCATCATCGGTCGCAGGTCGGCCGAGATGCGGCGCGTCGCGCCGACCGTCTGGTCGAGCATGGCGCCCATCTGCTCGAATTTCGAGGCGAGCTCGGGGTCGCCCGCGGGAATCCGCTCGCGCAGCCAGGCGAGGTCCATCTTGAGCGCGGTCAGGAGCTGGCCGAGCTCGTCGTGCAGCTCGCGCGCGATGAGGGTCTTTTCCTCCTCGCGCGCCTCGAGCACACGCGCCGAGAGCGTGCGCAGCTCCTCCTGCTGGCGCGCGAGCGTGTCCTGCGCCTGCTTGCGCAGCGTGATGTCGCGCAGAATGACGGTGTAGTAGCGCCGCCCCGGCTCGCCGGTCTGCGAGATCGAGGCCTCGATCGGGAATTCCCTCGCGCCGTCGGCGCTCAATCCCCACAGGGTCGTCACGTCGCCCATGCGCCGGCTGGTGACGCCGGTCCTGCCGAAGTGCTCGACGTGGCCGCGGTGCGCCTCGCGGAACCGCGCCGGGATGAAGCGGCCGAGCGGGCGGCCGATCGCCTCCTCCCTGCGGCAGCCGAACACCTGTTCGGCGGCGCGGTTGAAGAGCACGATGTTCTGTCCCTCGTCGACCGTGATGATCGCGTCCATCGCCGAATCCACGATGCGGGCGAGGCGCGCTTCGCTCGCCTCCAGCTCGCCGCGCGTGCGCGCCACCGTCTCCTCGGCCTGCTGCGTGATCTCGCGCGTGCGCAGCACCTCGCGCACCGCGACCGCGATCCCGGTGGCGACCACCAGCATGTCCGCGATCAGGATCCCGCCGAGCAGCCACGGCGCCCGGTCGCCGAGGATGAAGGCGTAGATGTTGAACAGCACCAGCGCGAGCGCCGAGGCCGCGCCGGCGGCGATCGCAACCGGCTGGCGCAACAGGTCCAGCCCGGCGGAGCGTTCGGTGTCCACGTCAGGCCCCGGTTTGACGGAGGTCAAGGCGCCCCCTTCCCGCAGCGGCATAGTGGGCCAAGAGAGCAAGCAATTGAGCCAGATGCATTACCCCGCCTCCGAGCTGGTCATCGACCCGGTCCTCATCCACAAGTACGACGTGAGCGGGCCGCGCTACACCTCGTACCCGACCGCGGACCGCTTCGTCGAGGCGTTCGGCGAGGCGGAGCTGAGGCAATGGCTTGCCAAGCGCAACATCGGCGGCATCAGCCAGCCGCTGTCGGTCTACGTGCACGTGCCGTTCTGCGACACCGTCTGCTACTACTGCGCGTGCAACAAGGTGGTCACGCGCGACCATGACCGATCTGCCAAGTATATCAAGTACCTGGCGAAGGAATTGGCGCTCGCCGTGCCGCTGCTCGGCGAGGATCGCAGCCTCTGCCAGCTGCATCTGGGCGGCGGCACGCCCACTTTCCTTTCGCGCGGGGAGATGAGCGAGCTGATGGGCGCGCTCGATCGCCAGTTCCGGCGCGCGGACGGTTTCGAGTGCTCGATCGAGGTCGATCCGCGCCGGCTCGAGCCGGGCACGCTGGAGTTCCTCGCGGAGCTGGGATTCAACCGCGTCTCGGTCGGGGTGCAGGATTTCGATCCGAAGGTGCAAAAGGCGGTGCACCGCGTGCAGAGCGAGGACGAGACGCGCCGCGCCATCGCCGAAGCGCGCGCGAACGGCTTCCGCTCGGTGAACGTGGACCTGATCTACGGCCTGCCCAAGCAGACGCTCGACGGCTTCAACCGCACGCTCGACAAGGTGATCGCGCTCGACCCGGACCGCATCGCGCTGTACGCCTACGCGCACCTGCCGAGGGTGTTCAAGCCGCAGCGGCGCATCGCGGAGGCCGAGCTGCCCTCGGCCGAGACCAAGCTCCAGATCATGACGCTCGCGATCGGGCGCCTGACGCGCGCCGGCTACCTCTACATCGGCATGGACCATTTCGCGCGGCCCGACGACGAGCTGGCGCTCGCGCAGGGCCGGGGCAGGCTGCAGCGCAATTTCCAGGGCTATTCGACGCAGCCCGAGAGCGACATGCTCGGCTTCGGCATCTCGGCGATCGGGCGCGTCGGCCCGGCCTACTACCAGAACCTGAAGTCGCTCGACGAGTACTACGCGGCGCTCGAGGCGCGGCGCCTGCCGGTGACGCGCGGCATCGAGCTGACTCAGGACGACCTGGTGCGCCGCGCCGTGATCCAGGCGCTGATGTGCCATTTCCGCGTCTCGATGGAATCCATCGAGCTCGCCTACCTGGTCGACTTCGGCAGCTACTTCGCCGCCGAGCTGGCCGAGCTGCGGAAGCTCGCCGACGAGGGGCTGGTCGAGCTGCAGCCCGACTGGATCGTGGTGACGCCCAGGGGCCGGCTGCTGGTGCGCATCGTCGCCATGGCGTTCGATCGCCACCTGCGCGAGCGCCGCGAGCACGCGAGCTATTCGAAGGTGATCTGACATGGACGCCATTCGCATCATCCGCGACGAGCACCGCTCGATCGAGGCGGTGATGCACGCGCTGACGCACCTGGCGCGCGCGGCGCAGGACCCGGCCGTGCGCCCCGGGTTCGAGGTGCTGCGCGCCATGATCTACTACATCGCCGAGTATCCGGAGCGCCTGCATCACCCGAAGGAAGACGGGCAGCTGTTCGCGCGGCTCGCCGCGCGGGCACCCGAAGCGAAGCCGCTGCTGGACGAGCTGATCGCCGAGCACGCGAGCGGCGCCCCCATGCTGCGCGGCCTCGAGCACGCGCTGCTGGATTTCGAGCAGAACTGGCCGCGCGGGGCGCGCGAGTTCGCCGCGGCCGTCGCCGCCTACGCGGACTTCCACTGGAAGCACATGCGCAAGGAAGAGGAGCAGGTGCTGCCGCTCGCCGAGCGCGTCTTGAGCGCCGAGGACTGGCGCGCAATCGACGAGGCGTTCGCCGGCCATCACGACCCGTTCGCCGACGTGCGCGGGCAGGATTTCGAGCGGCTGTTCGCGCACATCGTGGCGCTTGCGCCCGAGCCGATCGGCCTGGGCGCGCCCTGGAAAAAGGCCGGATAGCGACGTGGAGGGAGGGGCGCTCACCGAGCCGCAGGTCTGGCTCGCGTTCGGCGCGAGCCTCGGCATCGGCCTGCTGATCGGCCTGGAGCGCGAGCGCAATCCCGCGGCGAAAGCGGGCGTGCGCACCTTCGCGCTGGTGGCGCTGCTCGGCACGCTCGCCGCCATGATCGCCGAGCGCACCGACAACGTCTGGACCGTGCCGGTCGGCCTGGCCGCCGTGGCAGGCATGCTGATCGCGGCGTACGCGCGCGAGGAGCGGCTGGAAGACCCGGGCACCACCACCGTGGCGGCGGCCGCGGTCTGCTACCTCCTCGGCGTGCTCGCGGGCATGGGCGAGGCGGCGCTCGCCGGAGCGCTCGCGATCGGCGTCACCGCGCTGCTCTACTTCAAGCCCGAACTCGAGGGCTTGTCGACCTCGCTCAAGCGACAGGACCAGGTCTCGGTGCTGCAGTTCCTGGTGGTGACCTTCATCGTGCTGCCGATCCTGCC
>MERQ01000060.1 GCA_001770655.1 Betaproteobacteria bacterium RIFCSPLOWO2_12_FULL_68_20 | reverse complement strand
GTCAACGGCGAGCAGGTCGTCACAGAGCAGAAGCTTGCACTGCAATGGTGGCTCAACGTAGCTCTCACGCTCGGGGCCCTAGGCGCCCTCGCGTCGGGCGTCGTCGCGGTGATCAACTTCGTGCGTTCGCTCTGTTGACGATTGAGCACACGACGAACGCGGCGATAGACCAACCGGCCGCGCTTCGAGGGACGCGGATCCACTGCGGCGCTGGGGGGAGTAATTGGCGGTCGGATTAGCGGACGAGCTGGCGACCCCACGCGGACTCGAACCCCAGTTATTTGCAGGACGACTAGCGCAGAGCGGCGTTGATCTTCTCCAGCATCCCCGCCCCCGGACACAACTCCTTCTCCCCGAGCCTGTTGAACGCCACCTCGCAAGTATTGAGGTGAGCGTGGAGGTCTTCCGCCTCCGGATGCAGATAAAGCAACCCGGTCACCACCTCCCCGAGCGCCTGGTGCTGCTGGATGTACGTAAGCGCCCGCGTCCGATCCCCCGGATCGTAGTCAGGATGCGTCTTCCTCAGCTTGATGATCGACCCGTCATGCTGCGCCACCTCGATCACCTGCCCGTCCTTGTACTCGACCGTGATCGCCTCCCGGCTCGGCCAGAAATCCAGCCGGTTCACCGCCTCGTTGTGCTCGCGCACGTAGTCGTAGCTCTTGGTCGACCCCGGATGGTTGTTGAACGCGACGCAAGGGCTGATGACATCGATAAAAGCCGCCCCCTCGTGCGCGATCGCCGCCTTCACCAGCGGCACGAGCTGATGCTTGTCCCCCGAGAAGCTCCGCGCGACGAAGGTCGCGCCCATGATGAGCGCGAGGCTCACGGTATCGACCGGCGCCTCGGTATTCACCTGCCCCCGCTTCGCCTTCGACCCCTTGTCCGCGGTCGCCGAGAACTGCCCCTTGGTCAACCCGTACACCCCGTTGTTCTCCAGGATGTAGGTCATGTTCACCCCGCGCCGCATCACGTGCCCGAACTGCCCCAATCCGATCGAAGCGGAATCCCCGTCCCCGGACACCCCGAGATAAATCAAATCCCGGTTCGCCAGGTTCGCCCCGGTGAGCACCGAAGGCATGCGCCCGTGCACGGTGTTGAAGCCGTGGGAATTGCCGAGGAAATAATCCGGCGTCTTCGACGAGCAGCCGATCCCCGAGAGCTTCGCCACCCGGTGCGGCTCGATCGACAGCTCCCAGAAGGCCTGGATGAGCGCCGCCGAGATCGAATCGTGCCCACAGCCGGCGCAAAGCGTCGAGACGTTGCCCTCGTAGTCGCGCCGCGTGAACCCGAGCCTGTTCTTCGCCAGCGTCGGGTGATGCAGCCTCGGCTTCGTCACGTAAGTCATGCGGCCTTGTCCTTCTTGATCGGCCGCACGTTGAGCGCGGCGACGATCTCCGCGATCTCCTTGGTGATAAACCGCGCGGTGATCGGCGTGCCGTCGTAGTGCAGCACCGAGATCAGGCTCGCCGGATTGATCCCGGCGTCGTTCACCAGCAGCGTCTTCAACTGCGCATCCCGGTTCTGCTCCACCACGAACACCTTGGTGTGCGAGGCGACGAAGTCGAACAGCTCGTCCTGGAACGGGAACGACCTCACCCGCAGCGCGTTGATGAAGATGCCCTGCCCGGCGAGCGCTTCCAGCGCCTCGCTCATCGCCGGACTGGTGGAGCCGTAGTAGATGCACCCGAACCTCGCCGGCACCTTCGCCGGAGTCAGCACGGGCTTGGGCACCAGCGTCTTCGCGGTCTCGAACTTCTTCAGCAGCCGCTGCACGTTGGTGACGTAATCCGACCCCGCCTCGGAATAGGTCGCGTAGGCGTTCTTGGTGGTGCCGCGCGTGAAGTACGCGCCCTTCGACGGGTGCGTGCCCGGCAGCGTGCGATACGGGATGCCGTCCCCGTCCACGTCGAGGTAGCGCCCGAACTCCTTCCCGGCCTCCAGCTCCTCCGCGCTCATGACTTTCCCGCGGTCGTACTTCCTCGAGTCGTCCCACTTGAGCGGCGCGGTGAGGCGCTGGTTCATGCCGATGTCGAGATCGGTCATCAGGAACACCGGGGTCTGCAGCCGGTCGGCGAGGTCGAGCGCCTGCGCCGCGAACTCGAAGCACTCGTTCGGGTCCTCGGGGAAGAGCAGCACGTGCTTGGTGTCGCCGTGCGAGGCGTAGGCGCAGGCGAGCACGTCGGCCTGCTGCGTCCTGGTCGGCATCCCGGTCGAGGGCCCGCCCCTCTGCACGTCGATGATGGTGAGCGGGATCTCGGCGAAGTAGGCGAGGCCGATGAACTCCGTCATCAGCGAGATTCCCGGGCCAGAGGTGGCGGTGAAGGCGCGCGCCCCGTTCCAGCCCGCGCCGATCGCGATCCCGACCGAGGCGAGCTCGTCCTCGCCCTGGATGATGGCGAACTTGTTCTTCCCGGTCTCCTTGTCGACCCGCAGCCTCGAGCAGTAGCGCTGGAAGGCTTCGGCGAGCGACGACGAAGGCGTGATCGGGTACCACGCGCACACCGTGGCCCCGCCGTACACGCAGCCCAGCGCCGCCGCGGCGTTGCCCTCGATGAAGATCTTCTCGCCGACCGCGTAGGCGCGCTTCACCTTCAAGCCGCACGCTTCCTTCAGGTGCATGCGCGCGTGGTCGAGCCCCATCTTGAAGGCGTTGAGGTTCGGCTTGAGGAGCTTCTCTTTTCCCTTGTACTGCTCGCCGATCAGCTCGGCGATCACCTCGGGCTCGATGCCCAGCATGCCGGCGAGCGCCCCGACGTAGATGATGTTCTTGAACAGCTGCCGCTCGCGCGAGTCGGTGTAGGTGGCGTTGCAGATCTCGGTGAGCGGCATGCCGATGACGTGGATGTCGTCGCGGAACTTCGACGGCGGCAGCGCCTTGGTGTCGTCGTAGAACAGGTACCCGCCGGGATCGATCTCCTTCACGTCCGCGTCCCAGGTCTGCGGGTTCATCGCCACCATCAGGTCCACCCCGCCGCGGCGCCCGAGCCAGCCCTTCTCGTCGACCCTGACTTCGTACCAGGTGGGCAGGCCCTGGATGTTCGAGGGGAAGATGTTGCGCGGCGAGACCGGGATCCCCATGCGCAGGAACGACTTGGCGAACAGCTCGTTCGCCGAGGCCGAGCCCGAGCCGTTCACGTTGGCGAACTTGATGACGAAATCGTTGAGGGATTCGATTCGCTTCACGTTCTTCTTATGCGGCTTTGCGGTGGCGGGTGCGGCAGCCCGGTCCGGCGCGCGTCATGTCGAGGAGGAACTTCTGCATGTCCCAGGCGCCGGTCGGACAGCGCTCGGCGCACAGGCCGCAGTGCAGGCACACGTCCTCGTCCTTCGCCATGATGCGCCCGGTCTTGAGCGGCTCGGAGACGTAAAGGTCCTGGGTGAGGTTTTTCGCCGGCGCCATGAGGCGCGAGCGCAACTCGCCCTCCTCGCCGTTCTGCGTGAAGCTGATGCAGTCCATCGGGCAGATGTCCACGCAGGCGTCGCATTCGATGCACAGCCTCGTGGTGAACACCGTCTGCACGTCGCAGTTGAGGCAGCGCTGCGCCTCCTTCCACGCGGTCGCCGCATCGAACCCCAGCTCGACCTCGGCCTTCACGTTCTTCAGCGTGAGCTTGATGTCGCGCCACGGCACCTTGTAGCGCGCATCGGGCGCGATCTCGTTGTCGTAGCTCCACTCGTGGATGCCCATCTTCTGCGACATCAACGTAACGCCCGGCGCGGGGCGCTCGTTGACGTTCTCGCCGTTCAGCAGCTTGTCGATCGTCACCGCCGCGTCGTGCCCGTGGGCCACCGCCCAGATGATGTTCTTCGGCCCGAACGCGGAGTCGCCGCCGAACAGCACGTTCGGCACGGTCGACTGCATGGTGAGCTTGTTCACGACCGGCATGCCCGAGGCGTCGAACCCGATCCCCGAGTCGCGCTCGATCCAGGGGAAGGCGTTCTCCTGCCCGACCGCGACCAGCACGTCGTCGCACTCGAAGAGCTGGTCCGGCTCGCCGGTCGGAACGAGCCGGCGGCGGCGTTTGTCGTCGTACTCGGCCTTCACCTTCTCGAAGATCATGCCGCCCAGCCTGCCGTTGCGGATGACGAATTCCTTCGGTACGAGGTAGTTGAGGATCGGGATGCCCTCGTGCTGCGCGTCCTCCTTTTCCCACGGGCTCGCCTTCATCTCCTCGAACCCGGAGCGCACGATCACCTTCACGTCCTCGCCGCCGAGGCGCCTGGAGGTGCGGCAGCAGTCCATGGCGGTGTTTCCGCCGCCCAGCACGATCACGCGCCTGCCGATCTTCGAGGTGTGGCCGAAGGAGACCGAGGACAGCCAGTCGATGCCGATGTGGATGTTCGCCGCGCCCTCTTTCCGTCCCGGGATGTCGAGGTCGCGCCCGCGCGGCGCGCCCGAGCCGACGAGGATCGCGTCCCAGCCCTCGGACATCAGCTTCTTCATGCTCTCGATCCTGGTGCCGCCGCGGAACTCGACGCCGAGATCCAGCACGTAGCCCACCTCCTCGTCGATCACCTCGAGCGGCAGGCGGAAGCGCGGGATCTGCGACCAGATCATGCCGCCCGCGCGCGGGTCCTGGTCGAACACGGTCACGTGGTAACCGAGCGGCGCGAGGTCGCGCGCCACGGTGAGCGAGGCCGGACCGGCGCCGACGCAGGCAATCCTCCTGCCGTTCTTCCTCGCCGCCGGCTTCGGCAACTTCGCCTTGAAGGAATCGTCCTTCAGGTCGGCGGCGACGCGCTTCAGGCGGCAGATCGCGACCGGCTCGGGACGCGGCTGGTTCTCCTCCTCGACGCGGCCGCGCCGGCACGCCGGCTCGCACGGCCGGTCGCAGGTGCGCCCGAGGATCCCGGGAAACACGTTCGATTCCCAGTTGACCAGGTAGGCGTCGGAGTAACGCCCCGCCGCGATCAGGCGGATGTACTCGGGAACGGGGGTGTGGGCGGGACACGCCCACTGGCAATCCACAACCTTGTGGAAGTAGTCGGGATCCTTGATGTCAGTCGGCTGCAACTACCTGGCTCCTTGGCGGCGCTCCGCTTTTTTTATGCGCGCCGGATTGTTCGGTGCACAAATAGTCTACACAGCTGTGACAGCTTGGGAAAGCCTTAAGTTTCAAAACCCTAAGGCCAGTGGCGGATTCGCTACGGCGAGGCGAACGCCTCGCCCGTCGGCCTCGATCCGGCACCGATCTCGTAGAAGACGCTGACGCAATGGGTGATCGCGCCGGCCGCGTCCCGCACCGCGCGCACGCTCCTCCACTCCCGGTACACCGAGCCGTTGCGCCGCCGGCTCCAGGTGGTGCCCGACCAGTAGCCGTCGCGCCGCACGGTGCGGTAGAGCTCGTCGTAGAACTCGGGCGGCTGGAGCGCGTTGCGGAACTCCGATTCGGGACGGCCGAGCACTTCGTCCCGGGCGTTGCCGGTGATCTCGGTGAAGGCGCGGTTCACGGTCGCGATGGTGCCGTCCGCCGACGTGATCATGATCGCCTCGGTCATGCCTTCCAGCGCGTGCGCGGCGAGCAGCAGCCGCTCCTCGCTCTCGCGCAGGTCGGTCATGTCCTGGGACACCAGCAGCACGCACTCGCGCGGCGCGCCGTTCGCCGGGACGAACTGCACGCGCGTGCGCAGCTGGCGGATGCGCCCCTCCCGGTCCACCAGGCGCAGCGCCAGCTCGGGGGCGCGCTCGCTCGCCGCCCCGCGCAGCACCGCGATGCGCGCGCGCTCGGCGTCCTCGGGATGCATGCGGCGGAACGCGTCCGCGCCGGGCTCGAGGTCCGCGGGATCGAGCATTCGCGCGTAGGAAGGGCTGGTATACAGCCAGCGCCCGCGCAGGTCGACCATGGCGATCAGGTCGGCGGCGTGCTCGGCGATCAGGCGGTAGCGCTCCTCGCTGCGGTGCAGGTCGTCGCGCGCCGCCGCGAGCCTGCGCGTCTGCCCGTAGACCACGTAGCCGACCCCGCAGGTGTAGGCGAGCGAGCCGAAGAAGCTCAGCGTGGTGACCAGGTCGCCGGTCGCCGGCCAGTAGCGGTAGCCGCCGATCGCGGTCCACAGCGCCGCGCCAACCGCGCTCAGCGAGAGCGAGCACAGCGCGCCCCAGCCGCCGCGGTTCACCGTGGCGTTGAGCGCGGTGCTGAAGATGAGCGCGTAGGCGATCCAGGTCGGGAAGCCGAGCTCGGCCGTCCAGGCGCCGAGCAGCAGCGAGTCGAGGTAAAGGCCGTTCAGCTCCGCGCGCGTCGGATGCGCCGAGCGCGTCTCGACGAGGTAGAGCAGGTGCGGGTAGGCGAGGAACTGCAGCGCGAGGGCGGCCCAGAACCCCCAGCCCTGGGACCGCCCCCACACGTGCAGCGCGATGACGACGAAGCAGTAGGCGAACGCCGCCGTGCGCACCCCGTAGTCGATGCGCGCCAGGCGATGCGCGCCATTCTCCCCCGGGCCCGCGGCGGGGACGCCTTGCTCCATCTGTCCCCCTGCAAAAAGACTAAACGGCGACAGGCGGAACGACTGTCAGGAATTGTCAGGGGCACGCTGCGGTCCCATAATCACCGCGCGCATGTCGCAGCTCGACTCCTTGAAGAAGCACTCGCTGGTGGTCGCCGACACCGGCGACATCGACGCGGTGGCGCGCTGGAAGCCGCAGGACGCCACCACCAACCCCTCGCTGCTGCTCGCCGCCTCGCAGGACGCGCGATACGCGCACCTCGTGGACCGCGATCTCGACCGGCTGTTCGTCAACTTCGGCCGCGAGATCCTGACGCACATCGCCGGCCGCGTCTCGACCGAGGTGGAAGCGCGGCTCTCCTTCGACACCGAGGCAAGCATCGCCAAGGCTCGCAGGCTCGTCTCGATGTATGAAACCGCGGGCGTGAACCGCGACCGGGTGCTGATCAAGCTCGCAGCCACCTGGGAAGGCATCCGCGCCGCCGAGCGCCTGGAGCGCGAAGGCATCCACTGCAACATGACGTTGTTATTCTCTTTCGCGCAGGCGGTCGCCTGCGCCGACGCCGGCGTGACGCTCATCTCGCCCTTCGTCGGCCGCATCTACGACTGGCACTTGAAGGCGCGCAAGGCGGACGACATCCCGGTCGAGGACGATCCCGGTGTCGCATCGGTGGTGCGCATCTACAACTATTGCAAGAAGCACGGCTACGCGACGCAGGTGATGGGCGCGAGCTTCAGGAAGACCGCGCAGATCCTCGCGCTCGCCGGCTGCGATCTGCTCACCATCGCACCCGACCTGCTGGAAAAGCTCGCCGCCGCTCCCGGGGACGTGGAAAGGAAGCTCTCGCCCGAGCAGGCGAACAGGCAATCGATCGAAAAGATCCGCCTGGACGAAAAAGCCTTCCGCTGGATGCACAACGGGGACGCGATGGCGGTGGAGAAGCTCGCCGAGGGCATCCGGCGCTTCGACGCCGACGCGAGAAAACTGGAGAAGGCGCTGGATGCCCATTACGCCGTTCCACTTCGGGCCGGGGGCCGCGCTTAAGGCGGCCGCGCCCGGGAATTTCAGCTTCACCGTCTTCGCTTTCTCGCAGGTCCTGATCGACCTCGAGCCGGTCTGCCTCTATTTCCTCACCGGCGACCCGGCGCATCCGTACCTGCACACCTACCTCGGCGCGCTGGCGGTCGCGCTACTGAGCGTGTGGCCGGGGCGCAGGGTCTGCGAATGGGCGCTGCGGGTGTGGAACAGCCGCATGAGCCCGGCGCAGGCGCGCTGGCTCGCGTTCGCGCCTTCGATCGGACTGCGCGAGGCGCTCACCGGAGCATTTCTCGGCGCCTACAGCCACGTCTTCATCGACAGCTTCATGCACGGCGACCTCTACCCGCTCGCGCCGTTCTCGCAGGCGGGCCAGCTCGTCCAGATCGTGAGCATCGAGACGCTGCAGTGGATCCTGGTCGGGTTCGGCGTCGCGGGTCTTGCCGCGCTCGCGCTGCTGCGCAGCCGCGGGCGAATCTAGCGTTTGCGCAATTTCCACCGCTCCCAGAGCCAGCCGATCGCGTAGGTCACTGTCGGAACGGCGAACCCGAGCACGAGCGGTACCGGACGCGCTAGACTGCTCTCCGGCCGTCCTTACAAGGAGGAGAGCCATGGCGACTTACATAGTGCTGGGAGATTTCACCGACCAGGGAGTGCGCAACGTCAAGGAAACGACCAAGCGCGCGGACGCGATCAAGGCGATGTCCGGGAAGATGGGCGTCACCATCAAGGAGATCTACTGGACGCTCGGCAAGCACGACGTCGTCGCGCTGCTGGACGCGCCCGACAACGAGACGATGACGGCGTGGGCGCTGAGCGTGGGCGCGGCCGGAAACGTGCGCACGCATACGCTGCAGGCGTTCAACGCAGCCGAGATGAACCGGGTGCTTGCGAAGATGGGCTAGCGGCTCGCGCGGCAAATAGGAATGCCGGCGAAAAGCCGGCATTTTTTTGGCGACCCCACGGGGATTCGAACCCCGGTTACCGCCGTGAAAGGGCGATGTCCTAGGCCTCTAGACGATGGGGTCCTGGTGGAGCTGGGAACCGGGGCTGGTGGAGGTAACCGGGATCGAACCGGTGACCTCTTGCATGCCATGCAAGCGCTCTCCCAGCTGAGCTATACCCCCAGCCAAGGGCGCGGATTATAGCTCACTTGCACGGTCCGAGACGCCTGCCGCTCATCTTCGTGAGCATGTCGAACTTGCGGCCCTGCATGTCGCCGCTCATCTGGATCTCGCTCTCGATGGTACCGCGCCCGTAGCGCACGCTGCCCTTGCCGCGCATGCCCGATTTCGGGCACGACACCTCCCAGCTGAAGCTGTCGCCGGTCTTGCGGCCGGGCGTGACCTTGCAGTCGCCGTCCTGCTTGCCCATCCAGCGGCTGGAGTCCGCGGCGTCCTCCCTCTTCACGCATTGCGTGACGCTCATCGTCTGCGGCTTGGGAAGCATCGGCGAGGTGACGGTCGAGGTGAAGCGCCACTCGCCCGGCTCCAGCTCCTGCGCGGCCGCGGCGGCGCTCGCCGCGGCGAGCGCCAGACCGAAAAGAATTCGCAGCATGGCTCCTCCGTTCAGTCGCTATCCAGGTAATGCGCCAGGCGCGCGAGCACCGTCTCGCGCCCGAGCAGCTCGAGCACCGCATCGATCGCCGGCGTTTGCGCGCGCCCGGTGACCAGCACGCGCAGCGGCATCGCGAGCTGCGGCATCTTGAGCCCGCTCGAGGCGAGCGCGTGCTTGATCGCGGCCGAGATCGCCTGCCTGTCCCAGCCCGGGGACTCGGCGAGCTTCGCCTTCAGCGCGCGCAGCACCGGGCGCGCCGCGTCGGTGAGATGCTCGCCGAGGAGCGCCGGCGACGGCGACTCGTGCTCGTAGAAAAAGCGCGCCGCCTCGGCGAGGTGCGGCACCGTGGTGGCGCGGTCCTTGAGCAGCGCCACCACGCGCTCGAGTGGCGGGCCGCGCAGCGGGTCGGCGCCGAGCGCGCGCAGCGCCGGCTCGGCGAGCGCGGCGAGCCGCTCGTTCGACGCGTGCTTCATGTGCTGCTGGTTCAGCCACGCGAGCTTCCCGGGATCGAACTGCGCGGCCGAGCGGCTGACGTGCTCGAGGTCGAACCAGGAGACGAGCTGCGCGGTCGAGAACAGCTCCTCGTCGCCGTGCGACCAGCCCAGGCGCGCGAGGTAGTTGACCAGCGCCTCCGGCAGGTAGCCGTCGTCGCGGTACTGGGTCACGCTCACCGCGCCGTGGCGCTTGGAAAGCCGCTCGTCGTCGGCGCCGAGGATCATCGGCACGTGCGCGAAGCGCGGCAGTCCGGCGCCGAGCGCACGAAAGATGTGGAGCTGCCGCGGCGTATTGTTGACGTGGTCGTCGCCGCGGATGACGTGCGTGACGCTCATATCGATGTCGTCGACGACAACGCCGAAGTTGTAGGTCGGCACGCCGTCCGAGCGCAGCAGCACCAGGTCGTCGAGCTCGGCGTTGGGAAACGAGATCGGGCCCTTCACCAGGTCGTTCCACAGCGATTCGCCTTCCTCCGGCGTGCGAAACCGCACTACCGGCGGCCGGTCCCGCGGCGCCGCGAGGCCGGCCGCTTTCGCGCGTTCGGGACGCCAGCGACCGTCGTAGCGCGGCTTGTCTCCTCGCGCACGTTGCGCCTCCCGCAGCGAGTCAAGCTCCTCCTTCGTCGCCCAGCAGCGGTAGGCGTGCCCCGAGGCGATCAGCTGTTCCGCGACCTCCCGGTAGCGCGCGAGGCGCTGCATCTGGAAGAAAGGCCCCTCGTCCCAGTCGATGCCGAGCCACTTCAGGCTCTCGAGGATGGCGTTCACCGACTGCTCGGTCGAGCGCTCGAGGTCGGTGTCCTCGATCCTCAGGATGAACTTGCCGTGGTTGCGGCGCGCGTACGCCCAGGAATAGAGCGCCGTGCGCGCTCCGCCGACGTGCAGGTAACCGGTGGGGCTGGGAGCGAAGCGGGTGCGGACGTTCAATCGGCTCCGCCTTCCACCGCGAAGCGCAGCGCGCGCCAGCGCAGCATGCCGCCGGAAAGGTTGGCGACCTTGTCGAAGCCGGCGCCGCGCAGCAGCACGCTCGCCTGCGCCGAGCGCGCGCCCGAGCGGCACACCGCGACGACGGGCTGCTCGCGCGACAGTTCCCCGGCGCGCGCCACCAGCGCTCCGAGCGGAATCAGCCGCGCGCCCGCTATGCGGCCGAGCGCTCCGGTGAACTCGCCGGGTTCGCGCACGTCGACGATCTGCACCTGGCGCAGGTGCTCCTCGAGCCAGTTCGGCTGCACCTCCCAGATTCCGGCAAAGGTGTACGTGAGCGGCGCCCAGCCCGCCTCGTCGGCGAGCGCGTGGCGGCCCTGGGGCCGCCCGCACGCCAGGTTGGCGGGCACTGCGATCTCCATTAGCTTGGGATGCGCCAGCCCGAGGTGCGTCATGTAGCCCACGAAATCCTCTTCGCCGATCGATTCGGCGAGCCGCGGATTGTAGAGCTTCTCCTCGCCGACGCTGGTGACCGTGAGGCCGCGGTAGTCGTGGCCCGGGTAAAGCAGGCAACGCTCGGGCAGCGAGAAGATCCGCTCGCGCACCGAGCGGAACAGCGCGCGCGCGTCGCCCTGCTGCAGGTCGGTGCGCCCGCAGCCGCGGACGAGGAGCGTATCGCCGGTGAACGCCATCGAGGCGTCGTCGAGCACGTAGGTCAGGCAGCCGTTCGTGTGCCCGGGGGTGGCGCGGGCCTCGAGCGAGCGGGCGCCGAACTCGATGCTCTCTTCGGAGGACAGGTGCCGGTCCGCACCCTGGGCGCCGATCGCCGCCGACAGCGCGATACGGCTGCCGAGGCGCTCGCGCAGCAGCCACGCCCCCGTCACGTGGTCGGCGTGCAGGTGCGTCTCGAGGGTCCACTCGAGCTTCAGGCCGAGCTCCTCGACCAGCGCGACATCGCGCCTCGCCTGCTCGAACACCGGGTCGATCAGCACCGCGCGCCTGCTCGCCGCGTCGGCGAGCAGGTAGGTGTAGGTCGAGCTTTGCTGATCGAACAGCTGCCGGAAAACCATGGCCGGATATGGTATCGCCGGTTGCCCGGCGATCCTCGCACCGCCTAGAATTGCCGGGCGGGTGGTTAGCTCAGCGGTAGAGCACTGCTCTCACACAGCAGGGGCCACTGGTTCGATCCCAGTACCACCCACCACTTCCCTTCCCGCTAGACCGCGGGACGCGGGCGCACCAGCCCGACCGCGAACATCAGCTCCGAGGCGTAATGCAGCAGTCCCGCCGGCTTGGTGATGTGCTCGTCGGCGTCGAGCGCGAAGCTGCGCTCGATGTCTTCCGAAAGCTTCGAGCCGGTGAGCACCACCACGGGAAAGCGCCGCTCGGCGCGCCCGGAGCGCAGCTCCTCCAGCACGCCGTGGCCGCTGATCCTCGGGATCGAGAGATCGAGCAGCACCAGGTCCGGGACCGGGGCCTCGCGGAAAGGTCCCTGGCGCTTCAGGAACGCGAGCGCCTGCTCGCCGTCGCCGACCACGTGCAGCTCGTGATCGATTTTCGCCAGCTTGAGCGCCTCGCGCGTCATGCGCACGTCCGCCGGGTTGTCCTCGACCAGCAGAATCCTCACCGGCGTCCTGTCAATCGCTTCCGTCGCTTCCACCACGTCCGCCTCTCTCCCCTCCCCAAGGGATGCTGAAGTGAATCGTCGCCCCCTGTGACGCAGTGGATTCTACCCAAATGCGGCCGCCATGCCGCTCGACGATGCGTTTGCACAGCGCGAGCCCGACTCCGGTGCCGGGGCGCGCATCGTCGCGGTTCAGACGCTCGAACGTGCGAAAGACCACATCGTGGTATCGGGGATCGATGCCGATGCCGTTGTCGCGCACCGAGAACACCCAGTCCCCGCCTTCGCGCCGCGCCGAGACGTGGATGCGCGGCGGCTCGCTCGAGCGGTACTTGAGCGAGTTGCCGACCAGGTTCTGGAACAGGCTCTCCAGCATGCGCCGGTCGGCGCGCACCTGCGGCAGCGCGTCGTGCGTCACGCGCGCCCCCGATTCCTCGATCGCGCCCTTCAGGTGGCCGAGCGCGGCGGCGAGCGCCTGCGAGCCGCTCGTCGGCTCGAGCGCGAGCGGCCGGCGCCCGGTCTCGGACACCGCGAGCAGGTCCTCGAACAGCTGGCGCGCGCGCGTCGCGCCGGCGACGATGGTGCGCAGGATCTCCAGCCCGTCGGCGTCCAGCCGCTCGCGGTGGCGCAGCTGCAGCAGGTCGGCGTAGCCGATCACCGTGCGCAGCGGCTCCTGCAAATCGTGCGCCGCGGCGTGCACGATCTGCTCCATCTCGCCGTGCGCGCGCTGCAGCGTCTCGCGCATGCGGCGCTGCTCCTGAACGAGGGCGGCGAGCGCGAGGCCGGTGACGAGCAGCGTCGCCACGAACGCCTGCTGCAGCAGCAGCGACTGGTTGAGCGAGCGCGCGGCGAAGGGCCCGCTGCCGGTGACGGTGGCCCAGATCGCGATCGCCGACACGATCACGCACAGCGTCAGCACCTCGCGCTCGGTGAAGCGGATCGCCGCCC
Source organism: Betaproteobacteria bacterium RIFCSPLOWO2_12_FULL_68_20 (assembly GCA_001770655.1). Taxonomy (GTDB): domain Bacteria; phylum Pseudomonadota; class Gammaproteobacteria; order Burkholderiales; family SG8-39; genus 2-12-FULL-68-20. Next base: position 15,304 of record MERQ01000060.1, on the reverse strand, counting down.
AGATCACGAACGGCACCAGCATGAAGCTGACCGGAAGCGACTCGAGCTCGAGCAGCCAGCCGGTGAACAGCTCCCCCGCCGCGGCGACCAGCAGAACCGCGAGCGACGCCAGCTCCAGGACGCGCCATCCGTTCCACGCGATGCGCGACGGGCGGATCCAGCTCACGATGAGCGGCGCGACGATCATGATGCCGGTGGCGTCGCCCAGCCACCACGTCAGCCACGTCGCCGCGCTCTCCAGCGACGAAACGACGCCCGCGAGCCCTAGCGCGACCACCGCGACCGACGCCGAGAGCGTCGCCGCGAGCAGCGCGGACGCGACGAAGCGGAACACCGGCATGACTTCGGCAAACGTCGCGCGCGGATCGGCGAGGATGCGCCGGGTGAGGAGCGCGCCGACCGTCGCCTCCAGCGCCGCGCCGGCGCCGATCGCGAGCGGCGCCACGAGCGAGGCCTGCACGGTGAAATTCGCCGCCGCCGATCCGATCCATACGCCTGGCCACAAGCGAGGGCCGCGCAGCGCCAATGCGGCGAGCGCGATCCCGGCGGGAGGCCACACCGCGCTCGCGAAGCCCGGCGGAACGGCCAGGACCAGCGACGCCTTCGCGGCGGCGAAGTAGAGCGCCGCGAGGAGGACGATCTCGAGGATCGTGCGCGGGAGGGGCTTCAGGCGAAGCGCCGGTTCAATTCAGCTTGACGCCCGCGGCCTTGATCACCTTCGCCCACTTTGCGCTCTCGGAGCGGATCAGCCTGCCGAATTCCTCCGGCGTGCTGGTCGCGGGCTCCGCCCCGCCGGCGAGCAGCCGCTGGCGGACTTCCGGCAGCTTCAGCGCGTCGACGATCTCGGCGTTGAGGCGCGCGACGATCGGTGCCGGCGTGCCGGCGGGCGCCACCACGCCGAACCAGCCGATGGCGTCGAATCCCGGAACGCCCGACTCCGCCACCGTCGGGATGTCCGGCGCGGTCACCGTGCGGCTCGCGCCGGTCACCGCCACGGCCCTGATGCGTCCGGAACGGATGTGCGGCAGCGCCGAGGTCAGGTCCACGATGGCGAGCGGGATCTGGCCGCCCGCGAGATCGGAGGCCGCCGGCCCGCTTCCCTTGTAGGGAACGTGCACCATGTCGATCCCGGCCATCATCTTGAGCAGCTCGCCCGCCAGATGCATCGCCGAGCCGCTGCCGGTGGTGCCGAACGAGAGCTTGCCGGGCTGCGACCTGGCGAGCGCGATCAGCTCGCGCACCGATGCCGCGCCCGAGGACGGATTCGACGCGATCACGATCGGGATGGTGGCGAGCAGCGACACCGGCGCGAGGTCCTTCACCGGGTCGAACGGCATGTTGGGGTAGAGGCTCGAGTTGATCGCGAGCGCGCCCGCGGCGGCGAGCCCGATGGTGTGGCCGTCGGGCGCGCTCTTCGCCACCGCGTCCACGCCGATGTTGCCGCCCGCGCCGGGGCGGTTCTCGACCACCACCTGCTGGCCGAGCCGCTCGGCCATGCGCGGCGCCATCGCCCTCGACACCAGGTCGGCGCTGCCGCCGGGCGGGAACGACACGATGTAGCGCACCGGCTTGCTCGGGTAGGCGCCTTGCCCGCTCGCGCCGCCCGCAAACAGCGCGCAGGCCGCCAATGCGGCGGCAATCCATTCCTTGTTCATAATCTCCTCCTGTGGAAATTGTATCCCTGAACGACATCCGAGCGGCCGCCGCGCGCATCGCCGGCGCGGTGGAGCGCACGCCCTGCCTGCACAGCAGGACGCTGTCCCTGCTGGCCGGCGCCGAGGTGTTCCTGAAATTCGAGAACCTGCAGTTCACCGCCTCGTTCAAGGAGCGCGGCGCGTTGAACAAGCTTCTGTCGCTCTCCGAAGCCGAGCGCAGGCGCGGCGTGATCGCGATGAGCGCTGGCAACCACGCGCAGGGCGTCGCCTACCACGCCGCGCGCCTGGGCGTGCGCGCGGTGATCGTGATGCCGAAGGGCACGCCGAACACCAAGGTGAAGAACACCCGGGTGCACGGCGCCGAGGTGGTGCTCCAGGGCGAGACGCTCGCCGAGGCGGCGCGGCACGCGCACGAGCTTGCCTCGCGCGAGAGTTTCATCTTCATCCATCCGTACGACGACCCGCTCGTGATCGCCGGCCAGGGCACGGTCGCGCTCGAGATGCTCGAGGCGGTTCCGGATCTCGATTGCCTCGTTGTTCCGGTCGGCGGCGGCGGGCTGATCTCCGGCATGGCCGTCGCCGCGAAGGCGCTCAGCCCGCGCATCGAGGTCTACGGCGTCAGGTCGCGCGCTACGGTCGCCGAGGGCATCGCGGTGGACGAGATCGGAAGCCTCGCCGCACCGGTAGTCCGCTCGCTGGTGAAGGAGATGCTGGTCGTCGAGGAGGAATCGATCGAGCGCGCGATCGTCGCGCTGATCGAGATCGAGAAGACGGTCGCCGAGGGCGCGGGCGCCGCCGGGCTCGCCGCGCTGCTCGAGCACCCGGCGCGCTTCGCGGCAAGGCGAGTCGGCATCCCGATCACGGGAGGCAACATCGACAGCCGCGTGCTCGCCTCGGTGCTGATGCGCGGCCTGGTGCGCGACGGGCGGCTGGTGCGCCTGCGCGTCACCATGCCGGACGTCTCCGGCAGCCTGGCGAAAGTCGCGGCGATGATCGGCGAGGCCGAAGGCAACATCGTCGAGGTGCAGCACCAGAGGATCTTCGGCACCGCGTCGGTGAAGTCGCCCGAGGTGGAGTTCCTGGTCGAGACGCGCGACCGCGAGCATACGCAGGCGCTGATCGGGTCGCTCGAGTCGAAAGGCGTCAGGGCAACGCGGGTCTGACTTTCGCGCGCAGTCGCACCAGCCATATTTCCCGGGCGATCAGCGCCGCGCCAAGCGCCGCGCCGATCACGTCGGTGACCACCGCGCCGGGGAACGCGCCGGAGGGAATCAGCGCGAGGATTCCGGCGACCCCGAACAGCGCCCTCAGCCCCGCGCCCATCGGGCGCATGAAGTAGCCGATCACCGCGATCGAGCCGAGCCAGATGCCGAGCGCGGCGGTGACCAGCGCCAGCGCGATGTCGCCCGGCTCGCCGATCAGGAGCAGCGTCGGCGAGAGCACGAACAGGAACGGCACGATGAACGCCGACCAGCCGAAGCGGCACGCCTCCCAGCCGGTCTGCATCGCGTCGGCGCCCGCCAGTCCCGCCGCCGCGTAGGCCGCGACCGCCACCGGAGGCGTGATCATCGACATCATGCCGAAATACATGACGTACAGGTGCGCCGCGATCGGCAGCACGCCGACCTCGACCATCGCGGGCGCAACCAGCGCCGCGAGCAGCACGTACACGCCGACGGTCGGCAGCCCCATGCCGAGCAGGATGCACACCACCGCCGCGAGCGCGAGCAGCAGCAGCGTGCTGCCGCCGCCGATCTGCACCAGCGCGAGCGTCAGGTTGAAGCCCAGGCCCGAGATCGAGAGCACGCCGATCACGAATCCGGCGGCGGCGGTGATGAGGATGATCTCGATCACCGCGATGCCGGTGGAGCGGAACGCGTCGAGCAGCTCGCGGATGCGCGGGCGTTTTCCGCGGTAGCCGAAGGCAAACGCCCCGGCGATCAATGTTACGGCCGACCACAGCACCGCGGTCTCCGGCTGCTGGCCGTAGATGAACAGCGCGACGATCAACACCGCGAACGGCACCACGAAATGCAGGCCCGGCAGCACCACGCGCCAGCGCGGGATCTCGGCTTCGTCCACCCGCGAGATGCCGCGGCGCGCCGCCTCGAGGTCGGCCTGGATGAACAGCGCCAGGTAGTAGAGCAGCGCCGGCACCAGCGCAGCGAGCACCACGGCGCTGTACGGAATCTGCAGAAACTCGGCCATCAGGAACGCTGCGGCACCCATCACCGGCGGCATCAGCTGCCCGCCGGTCGAGGCCACCGCCTCGATCGCGCCGGCCTGGTGTGGCGCGTAGCCGCTCTTCTTGATCATCGGGATCGTCACCACGCCGGTGGCGACGACGTTAGCGACCGCGCTTCCCGAGATCGAGCCGAACAGGGCGGACGCGACCACCGCGATCTTCGCCGAGCCGCCGCGAAAGCGCCCCATGCCGGCGAGCGCGAGCTCGGTGAAGAAGCGCGACCCCCCGGTGGCCGAGAGAAACGCGCCGAACAGGATGAAGGTGACCACGATGGTGGTGCCGATCTTGATCGGCAGGCCGAGCATGGCGTTGGTGTCGAGCGCGAGATAGCCGACCAGCCGTTGCCAGTCGGTGGCGCGGCCCTCCAGCCGCCCCGGCACGAGGTCGGCGAACAGCGCATACGCGATGAACACCACCACGATCGCCGGGAGCGTCGGTCCGGTGCCGCGCCGCAGCGCCTCGAGCACCAACACGATCAGCACCGCGCCCACGATCACCGCGTCGCGCGGCCGCAGCAGGATGATGTCCACCAGCATCGGGTAGCGCACGGCGAGGTACATCGCGCAGCCGGATGAGGCAGCCGCGGCGATCCAGTCGTGCCAGGGCACGCGCAGGCGCGGCGCATGGCGCTGCGCGGGCAGGTGCAGGTAGGCGAGCGCCAGGCCCACCGACAGCATCGCGGCGGAGAACTGCTCGGTGTACAGCGCGAGGTCGAGGATCTGGTAGATCCCGACCGACCACGCCACCGCGCCCAGCGTGAGCGCGACGGCGAGGGTGGCGACGGTCCAGCGGGCGAAGGCCGGCTCGAGCCGGCCTCCGCTCGCCTGCGTCACTTCGCCGGCCAGATGCCGGCTTCCTTGTAGAACTTGACTGCCCCGGGGTGGTACTCGACCGGGCTCACGTCCTTCGCCATGGTCTTGGTGTCGAACAGGCGGAACGGGCCGAACTGCTCGCCCATGCTCTTCCCGTTCTCGTACATCACCTTCGCCGTCTGGTAGGCGATGTTGTCCGGCGTCTTGAGGCTGGCGAAAACGAGCGCGTCATAGGCGAGCGAGTAGCTGTCCGAGAGCACGCCGGTATTCACCGGGCTCGGCTTCTCGAGGCGCAGATAGCCCGGCGGGAAGTGCTTCTTGATCGCCGCCGCCGCTTCGGGCGTGTTCGCCAGCGACAGCATGCGGATGCCGCCGACCGAAGCGTCCACCTCCTTGGGCTTGGCCGCGCCGATGGCGAAGAAGAACATGTCCGACTTGCCCGAGGCGAAGACATCCGCGCCCGCGACCACGGTCGGCACCTGCACGGGACGCATGTCGCCGCGCTTCATGCCGACGGTGGCGTACATCGCGTCGAGCAGCGGCAGGATGATCTTCTGGCTGGAGAAACCGTCGAGCACCGGTCTGCCCTTCAGGTCGGCGAGCGACCGGATCGGCGAGTCCTTGCGCACGAAGATCGCCGAGCGCAGCGGGTACATGATCGCCACCGCGCGAAGCCCCTTGTACGGCCGCCCCTGGAAGTGCTCGCTGCCCTCGAGCGCGTAGCGGACCTCGGCGATGTTGGCGAGGCCGAGCTGGATCTCGCCCGCCTCGATCGACGGGATGAACACGTTCGGGCTGGCGAAGGGCTGGATCGTCGTCTGCACGTTGCCCTTCTCGTTCAGCAGTTTCGCGATCACCGACCCCGACGAGTGATAGATCGAGCCGGGATTGGACGTGGCGATCGAGACCTGCTGGGCCGAGGCGGCGAAGGCAACGCCTGCGAGCGTTGCGACAAGCAGTCTTTTCATGATGGCGCCCTCCTTTGCGGGAATTCTACACAAGCGCGTCGGGGAGCGGCGTCATTTCGGTGGCCCGCGCGGGATCCATTGTCCCTTTCGATCAGGCGGTTGCGCTCGCCGCCCGCGCCCGGCACGGCGCTTGCTGTCCGCCAGGCGCATGGCACTCAAACCCGGCGGGGCCACCTGCCAGATCCGCGAGCAGATCGTGGAGGATCCCGCAAGCGGCCTCACCCTCCAGTTCGAGCAGCGCGAAGACGGCGGCGCGCGGCTCGTCATCGTCGGCGAGGCGCTGAAGCACGGCAACCGCGAGATCCTGTTCGACGCCTACGGCTGCATGGCCGCGACCGGTACGCTGGTCGGCTCGTGGCGCCGTCCGTCCTGGCTGAAGGACGCGACCTAGGCCGCCTTTGCGTTGCAGCGCGGCAGGCGATGGTGCGCCGCGCGGTATTCGTCGAGAAGCGCCGCTTCGCGCGCCTTCGGATCCAGAGACAGCTCCCAGCTGTAGTGCGTTGCGCGCACCGTGCACGCGCCGTCGCGCCCGGAGAAATGATCGCCAAGCCGCGAGCGGATCGTCATCGTCCCCCCCAGCGCCGCGCCGTAGTAGATCAGATCGCCCTTTTCCCACAGCGCGTAGACCCCGGGCTCCCCGGGCGCGCTGGCGACCATGAGCGCCGTGAATTCCCAAGTCTGATCCAGAGCCATGCCGCGCAATTGAATCATATCGGCGCGCCGCCGGCGGCGATGACCGGGCACGCCGGGCGTTGATTCACATCAAGTCGGGGCGCCGAGCCGGCGGCCTAGCATGTCCGGGACATGGGCAGCCGCTCCTCGCACGACCTCGAAACCGATGTGGCGATCATCGGCGGGGGCACGGCGGGCCTGAACAGCGCCATGGCAGCGGCGCAGGCGGGCTGCCGCGTGCTGATCGTCGACAAGGCGAACATCGTGCACAGCGGCGCGATCGCCGGGGGCATCGACCACTTCATGGCGTTCCTCGAGACCGGCGAGCCTTGGGATACGCGCGAGGCCTATCTCGGCTGGGTCGGCAGCGTCGCCCGTGGCGCGGCCGATCTCGAGGTGCAGGAAGCCGTCTACTGCGACGAGCTCAAGGAAGCGCTGGAGCGCGTCGAGCGCATCGGCGTCTCACTCAGGCAGCCCGACGGCAAAATCTTCCGCACCGCGGCGCTGGGCCAGCCCGGCCCCTACGCCATCAATTTCGACGGCAAGAAGCTCAAGCCCAAGATGGCGATCGAGGTGCGGCGGCGCAAGTGCAGGGTCCTGAACCGCGTGCAGGTCACCAATCTCTACCTGCACGACGGCGAGCTCGCCGGCTTCACCGGCTTCGACATCCGCAGCGGCGATTTCTACCGCATCCGCGCCAAGGCGGTGGTGATCGCGACCGGCAACACCAACCGCATGTTCAACGCGCAGGTCGGCAATCCGTTCAACCTGTGGTACTGCCCGGCCAACACCGGCGACCTGCACCGCGCGGCGTTCGACGCCGGGGTGGCGCTCGCCAACATGGAATACGTGCGCATGACCATCGTGCCGAAGGGCTTCAGCACGCCGGGCTTCAACGCCTTCTTCGGCATGGGCGCGCAGCTCGTCAACTCGCTGCGCGAGCCGTTCATGAAGAACTACCACGAGATGGGCAACAAGGCGCCGCGCAACTTCATCGTCTGGGGGGCGCTGCAGGAGCTGAAGGAAGGGCGCGGCCCGATTTACATGGATTGCGGGCATCTGAAGGCAAAGGACCTCGAGCACCTGTTCCGCACGCTGGGCATCGACAAGGACACGCTGCCCGAATTCCTGCTCGCCAAGGGTTACGCGAAGGACGGCGCGATGATCGAGATGACGGTCTCCGAGCCGATGCAGGCGCGGCCCTCGGAGGTCTGCGGGAGCGGCATCCGCATCGGCCGCGACTGCGCCTCCAACGTGCCGGGAATCTTCGCCGCCGGAGACGCCTCGGACCAGATGGGCTGCCTGCACATGGCGACCGCCGGCGGCTTCGCCGCCGGCAGGCACGCCGCGGCCTACGCGAAGAAAACGGCCCATCGCAGGCCGCTCGCGACCAAGGCGATGGCGGAGGAACAGGCGCGCGTGTTCCGGCCGCTGGAGCGCAAATCCGGGAGCACCTACCGCGAGTTCGAGACCATCGTGCGCCAGATCTGCAGCGACCACTTCGGCCCGGTGAAGACCGAGCTGAGCCTGAAGGCGGCGCTCGAGAAGCTGGGCAGGCTGGACGCCGCGCGCGACGAGCTCAAGGCCGACAACCTGCACGAGCTGATGCGCACGCACGAGGCGATGAACATCCACGCGGTGTCCAAGATCTCGGCCACGGCGGCGCTCGCGCGCCGGGAAACGCGCTTTCCTCCCTACCACTACCGCGCCGACTATCCGCTCAGCGACGACGAAAACTTCTGCGGACTGATGGTGATCCAGAAGCAGCCGGGCGGGGACGTCACGACGCGGCTCGACAAGCTGCGTTACGCGGGCTGAGGGGCGGCCACGTGCCGGCGGTGATCGATGCCTCGAAATGCAACGGCTGCGAGCTGTGCGACCTGTACTGCCCGCTCGACGTCATCCACATGGAGGGCGAAGTGGCGGTGGTGCGCTACCCGGACGAATGCTGGCACTGCGGCGCCTGCCGCCAGGAATGCGCGCGCGGCGCGGTGAGCTTCCGCTTTCCCCTGGCGATGCTCGGGGTCTAGGCGGAAACCGAGATCTCGACCAGGTTGAGATCCGGATCGCGCACGTACACCGAACGGATCGGCCCGGTCGCGCCGGTCTTCATCACCGGGCCTTCGACGATCTTCACCCCCGCCGCCGCGAGCCGCCGCATGACCTCGTCGAGCGGCACCGAGGCGATGAAGCAAAGATCCAGCGTTCCGGGCGCCGCGACGTGCGCGCGCGGCTCGAACTCCCTGCCCCAGTCGTGCACGTTGATCTTCTGGTTGCCGAACTTGAGCGCCGTGCGGCCCTCGCCGAAGGCTTCAAGCTTCATGCCGAGCGTGTCGCGATAAAAGCGGATGCAGCCCTCGCGGTCCCGCGTGGTGAGAACGACGTGGTCGATGTGGTCGATCATACGATCCCGCTCTTCCTCAATTCCGAGATCTGCGCGGCGCCGTAGCCGAGCCCGCCCAGCACTTCGTCCGTATGCTCGCCGAGCTTGGGCGCGGCCGCGCGGATCGCGCCCGGGGTCGCCGAGAGCTTGGGTACGATGCCCGGCTGCCTCAGCGGCTCGCCGTCTCCGGCGACCGTCTGCACGATCATGCCGCGCGCCGCGTAGTGCGGATCGGCGGCGATGTCGGCGGCGGTATAGATTTTCCCGGCCGGGACTTCGGCCTTCCGCATCGCCTCCAGCACCTCCTCCAGGCTCAGCCCGGACGTCCACGCGGCGATGGCGTCATCGATGCGCTGCATCTGCGCGGCGCGGCCTTCGTTCTTCGCCAGCGCCGGGTCGTCGCGCAGGTCCTCGCGGCCGATCGCCGTCATGAGGCGGCGGTACAGGCTGTCGGCGTTGCCCGCGATCAGGACGTAGCTGCCGTCCTTGCAGGGGTAAAGGTTCGAGGGCGCGATCCCGGGCAGCGTGCTCCCCGTGCGCTCGCGCACGTAGCCCTGCGCGTCGTACTCCGGCAGCAGGCTTTCCATGCAGTTGAAGACCGACTCGTAGAGCGCGACGTCGATCACCTGCCCGGCGCCGCCGTTCTTCAGGTGGTGCAGCGCGAGCAGCGCGCCGAGCGCGCCGTGAAGCGAGGCGAGCGTGTCGCCGATGGAGAGGTTCGGCCGCACCGGCGGCCGGTCGGGAAAGCCGGTGACGTAGCGCAAGCCCGCCTCCGCTTCGGCGATGGCCGCAAAGCCCGGACGCTCGCGGTACGGCCCGCTCTGGCCGTAGCCCGAGATGCGTACCAGGATCAGCTTCGGATTCTCGCGCGAGAGCGCATCCCACCCCAGGTTCCACTTCTCCAGCGCGCCCGGGCGGAAGTTCTCGATCACGATGTCGCTGCCGCGCGCCAGGCGCCGCACGATCTCCTGGCCCTCGGGACGGCGCAGGTCGCAGGTCACGGACTTCTTGTTGCGCGACTGCACCTGCCACCACAGCGACACGCCGTTGCGCATGCGCCGCCAGCCGCGCAGGGGATCGCCTTCGCCCGGCGGCTCGATCTTCACCACCTCGGCGCCGAAGTCGGCGAGCGTCTTGGCGCAGAACGGCCCGGCGACCAGGCTGCCGAGCTCGAGGACGCGGATGCCGGCGAGCGGCCCGGCAGCGGCGGACGTTTGCGTGGCTCTCTCCTATGCGGCCCGCACGCGGCGTGCGCACAAGCGGCCGACGCCGAGAGCGGCGGCGCCGCTCACCACCGTCTGAACGATCACGAACACCAGAGTGGCCGGGATCATGGAACTTTGGAGCAAATCCAAGACGAGGCCCGCCGCTCCACCGAAGACGATGCCGAGAACCCAGGTAACCCACACCCCGCGACGCCGCGCTTCTCCCGGATCGGTGGTCCTCGACGCGTAAGCCATCGCCAGCGCTCCGGCAGCAAGCGGTGCGCCGATGATCAGGAACAGGCCCAGCGCGATGTCGAACACCATGGCGAACAACGAGGGAGCTTGGCGCACTGTCGTAGCGGGCGCTTCGGCCGACGCCGCGCGGCTCCCGTCGACCACCCGGAACGAGCAGGGGGGCGCCGCTTCCGAGGCACGCCGCAGGAAATAATTGTCCGTGCCACCCGCCTCGTCGGCGATCGTGAAGATCTGGTAACCGTTCCGCCCCGTGTCGATGCGCGCCGCCGTGATACGCACCGGCGGCAGTGGCGGCTTGAGCCGCGCAGCGGCGATCTGGGCGCCGAATCAGGGCGAGCCGACGAAATCCACCAGGCTCTCCGCCAGCGCCGCGTCTACGGTGACGAAGACATGCTCGAGGCTGCCGGCGGCGACGCGGAACTCCGGAGCCGGCGGCGTACAGCGCCAGCTGTCCTCCGAGATCGAGCACCAGGTCTTGGTTGTGCGCCGCACGCGTCCGGTTTCTTGGACGGCCGGCATCACGAATACCGCATATGGCGTCCCATCCTGCGACTTCCCTGAGGCGGCAAGGATCCCCCTATCGCACAGGACCGAGCTCGCTGCCTCGCCGGCGGCCTTGAGCTGCGAGGCGGAGAGCGCACCAGGCCGGTCGGGAAACGGGTCCGCCCCGGCGGCGGACAGCGCGATCGCGCCGAGCAGCATGGCGAGTACCGCGGCGCTGCTGCGCACCGTTGCCGGACCCACTACACCGCCCTTCGCTTGAGCAGCCGCAGCGGGTTGTACTCGAGCACCACTTCGCCGCGCTGGTTGACCACCTTGTTCGCAAATCGCACCAGCCCGCGATCACCCTTCGAGGTCAGCCGATGCTCGATGACTTCGGACTCGACGTGGATGGTGTCGCCCACCAGCGTGGGCGCCTTGACGTCGAGCGTCGCGTTCAGGAACGCGAGCCCGGTGTCCTGCATGGTCGGCAGCAGCAGGCCCTCGGCGCACGAGTAGATCAGCGCCGCCGGGACGGGCCGCCCGGCGATCGCGCGGCCGGAGTCGTCCGCCACGGTGAACAGCTCCTCGGTGAGCCAGGAGAGGTTGACGAAGGCGGACAGGTCCGCTTGCGTGATCGTGCGCCGGTGCGTGCGAAAGCGGAAACCGACCTTCAGGTCCTCGAAGCGGAACCCTCGCCCGACGACCTGGAGCGCCTCGCTCACGCGACGCTATTTCTTCTCGAACTTCGAGCGCGCGCTGGAGAAGGCCTCCTGCATCCGTTCCCACGCCTCGTCTGCGCCGCGCATCATCTCCGTCCAGGCGTCGGCCGAGGCGTTCTGCAGCAGCCGCATCTGGTAGAGCGCCTCGTCGCGGCGCGCCCGCCACTGCTCGAGATGCTTCTCGTACTCCGCCTTCATGCCGGCCTCGGCCGATTTCGCCTTCGCCTCCCACTTCCCGGCTTCGGCGTTCCACTGCTCGAGCTGGGCCTTCAGCTTCTGCACGTACTCGTCGCGACTTGTCATGGCGATCTCCGGTGCGGGAAGACCACGGCATTCTAGCGCCGCCGCACCCGGACAAAATCGAATCAGTCGAGGCGGTCGGAAACCTGCGTCGCCTGCCCGCCGCCGGCGGCTTGCAGCGCCGGCTCCCTTCTCGGCCCTGCGCGCACCAGCAGCGAGTACGCCGTCGGGATCACAAACAGCGTGAACAGCGTCCCCACCAGCAGCCCGCCGACGATCACCCAGCCGATCGCCTGGCGCGCCTCGGCGCCGGCGCCCATCGCGAGCGCGAGCGGCAACGCGCCGAACACCATCGCCCCGGTGGTCATCAGGATCGGCCGCAGGCGCAGGGTGGCCGCCTCGACCACCGCCTGGTCTTTCGCCATGCCGCGCAGGCGCAGCTGGTTGGCGAACTCGACGATGAGGATGCCGTGCTTGGTGATGAGGCCGATCAGCATCACCAGCCCCACCTTCGAATAGACGTTGAGCGTGCCTCCGGTGAGCAGGATCGCGAGCAGCGCGCCCAGCCCGGCGAGCGGCACGGTGAGCATGATGACGAAGGGCGAGACGAAGCTCTCGAACTGCGCCGAGAGCATCAGGTAGATGAAGATCGCCGCGAACAGGATCACGAACCCGAGGCCCGCTCCCGACTCGCGGAACTCGCGCGACACGCCGTCGAGATCGGTGCGCGTGCCCTCGGGCAGCACCTCGGCCGCCGCGCGGTCGAGGAAGTCGAGCGCTTCGCCCAGCGTCGCGCCGGGCGCGACGTTCGCCGAGATGATCGCGGCGCGCGAACGGTTGAAGTGGTTCAGCTCCTTCGCGGCCACGGTCTCGCGCACGCGCGCGAGGTTCGAGAGCTGCACCAGCCGGCCGTCCCTGGCGCGCACGTAGATCGAGGTGAGGTCGGCCGGGGTGTTGCGGTCCTTCGCCTCGAGCTGCACGATCACGTCGTACTGCTTGCCTTCGCGCTTGAAGCGCGTGACCTGGCGTCCGCCGAGCAGCGTCTCCAGCGTGCGGCCGATGGTCTCGACGTCCACGCCCACCGCCGCCGCCTTCTCGCGGTCGACGTCGACCGCGAGCTGCGGCTTGTTGAGCTTGAGATCGGAGTCGGCGTTGACGATCGACCCCGATTCGCGCATTTTCGCCAGGAGCTTCTCCACCGCGGCGTCCAGCTCCTCGTAGGAGTTGCCCTGCACCACGTACTGCACCTGCGGGGAGCGGAAGCCCTGGCCGAGCGAGTTCGGGTTGACCGGGAAGGCGAGCACGCCCGGGAGCGCGCCGAACAGCTTCGGCGCCATCGAGGCCGTGATCTGCTGGGTTTTCCGGTCGCGCTCCTCCCACGGGGCGAGCTGCGTGAACGTGACCCCGAAATTGACCGGGTTGGGGCGCTCCAGGCCGGGCGCCACCACCGCGAACATGTTGCGGATCTCCGGGACCTCGGAATACATGCGCTCGACGGCGCGCACGTAGCCGTCGGTGTACTCCATCGACGCCCCTTCGGGCGCCTGGATGAGAGTGAGGAAGTAGCCGCGGTCCTCGAGCGGCGAGAGCTCCTGCCTGAGCACCCCCATCAGCGCGGCGGTGGCGCCGACCACCAGCGCGAACGTCGCGACCACCGCCCAGCGCCAGGCGAGCACCGCGGCCACCGTGCGGCGGTAGCCGCGCGTCATGCCGGCGAAGAAGCGCTCCATCGCGAGGTACAGGCCGCCGTGCTTTTCGTGCTCCTTCAGGATCTTCGAGCACATCACCGGGGTGAGCGTGAGCGCGACGAAGCCCGACACCGCGACCGCCGAGGCGACCGTGAGCGCGAACTCGGAAAAGAGCTTTCCGGTGTTCCCCGGAACGAACGCGACCGGAGCGAACACGGCGGTCAGCGTGAGCGACATGGCGACCACCGCGAACGCGATCTCGCGCGAGCCGTCGGCCGAGGCCTGCACCGGGGTCTTGCCCATCTCGACGTGGCGATGGCAGTTCTCCAGCACCACGATGGCGTCGTCGACCACCAGGCCGATGGCGAGCACCACGCCGAGCAGCGTCAGCACGTTGATGGTGAAGCCAAGCAGGTAGAGGAAGAAAAACGAGCCCACCAGGGCCACCGGGATGGTGACGAACGGGATCAGCGTGGAACGGAACGAGCGCAGGAAGACGAAGATCACCGCCATCACCAGCAGAAGCGCCTCGGCCATCGCCCGGTACACGGCCTGGATCGAGCGCTCGATGAACAGCGACGAGTCGAACGCCACCTCGAGCTGCATGCCGTCGGGGAGCGTGGGCTGGATGCGCGCCATCTCCTGCTTCACCGCCTGCGCCACCGACAGCGTGTTGGCGGTGGACTGCTTCACCACGCCCATGCCGGTGGCGGGACGGCCGTTGCGCCGCACGATCGAGCGCTCGTCGACGGCCCCCAGGCGCGCGGCTCCCACGTCGCGCAGGCGCACCGGGTAGCCGCGGGTCTCGGTGACGATCATCTCGTTGAACTGCTCCGCGGTGCGCAAATCCGCTTCCGCGAGCACGGTGAACTCGCGCCGCGCCGACTCGATGCGCCCGGCCGGGATCTCGACGTTCTGGCGCCTGAGCGCGCTCTCCACGTCCTGCGGCGTGAGCGAGAACGCCGCCAGCCTTTCCCTGTCCAGCCAGATGCGCATCGCGTAGCGGCGCCCGCCGCCGACGATCACCGAGGCCACGCCGGGCAGCGTCTTCAGGCGGTCGGCGATATGGCGCTCCGCGTAGTCCGAGAGCTCGAGCGAGGAGTGCTTGTCGCTCGAGAAACCGAGCCAGATGATCGCCTGCGCGTCGGCCTCGATCTTGGACACCACCGACTCGTCGGCCGCCTCCGGCAGCAGCGAACGCACGCGCGCCACGCGGTCGCGCACGTCGTTCGCCGCCGCGTCCACCTCGCGCTCGGGGACGAACTCGACCGTGATCTGGCTCACCTCCTCGCGCGACACCGACTTCACCGTGCGCACACCCTCGATGCCGGAGATCGAATCCTCGAGCGGCTGCGTGACCTGCGACTCGATCACCTGGGGTCCCGCGCCCTTGTAGACGGTGCGCACCGACACCACCGGGGTGTCGATCTTCGGGTATTCGCGCACCGACAGCCGCCCGAACGAGATCGCGCCGAGCAGCACGATCATCAGGCTCATCACCGTGGCGAGGACGGGGCGGCGGATGCAGAGCTCGGGGAGCCGCATGTCTTACGTCTTGTGCTTTTCGCTTTTCATCCGATCTCGCGATTTTCGGGCTTCTTCATTTCCGAAAATCGCGAGACATTGGTGGCTACGCATAGCGAAAGCATTCGCAGGTCCGCGATCGCCCCAATGTCTCATGGCTTTCGGAAAAGAAAAGGCCCGAAAGCCATGAGATCGATGAAAAGCGAAAACCAATTCATCCTTTCTTGTCATTCGCCGCCGCCGCCGGCTTCGCCGGCCCGCCCATCACCGTGACCGGCATCCCCGGGCCGAGGCGCTGGGTGCCCTCCGTGACCACCACGTCCCCCGCGGCGATGCCCTTCGCGATCTCCACCTCGCCCACCTTGCGCACTCCGGTCTGCACGCGCACCAGCTCGGCCTTGCCGTTCGCGACGCGGAACACGTAGCTTTCCTGGCCGCGCGGCACGATCGCCTCC